>NZ_CP054925.1:4247500-4854285 GCF_013364075.1 Amycolatopsis sp. Hca4 | reverse complement strand
GCTGTGGTACGGCGAAGTCGGCGCGCGGCCGGTGTTCACCACCCAGCTGATCACCCGCGTGATCCTCTTCTTCGCCGTCGGGCTGCTCGTCGGCGGCGCGCTGGCGATCAGCCTGATGATCGCCTACCGGACGCGCCCGGTCTTCGTGCCGATCTCCGGCGCCGACGACCCGCTGGCGCGCTACCGCTCGGCGATCGTCGCCCGCATCCGCCTCTTCGGCGTCGGCATCCCGGTGCTCACCGGCCTCATCGCCGGCCTGTCCGCCCAGGGCGACTGGCAGGTCGTGCAGCTGTTCCTCAACGGCACCTCCTTCGGCCAGACCGACCCCGAGTTCGGCAACGACGTCGGCTTCTACGCCTTCGACCTCCCGTTCTTCAACTGGCTGCTCGGCTGGCTGTTCATCACCGTCGTCATCTCCTTCTTCGGCGCGCTGATCGCGCACTACGTCTTCGGCGGCATCCGGCTGGCGGGCAAGGGCGGCCAGCTCGCCGGCCCGACCCGCGCGCAGCTCGCCATCACCGTCGGCCTCTTCGTGCTGCTGAAGGCGGTCGAGTACTTCTTCGACCGGTACAACCTGCTGCTGTCCGACCGCGGCATGCCGCTGTTCGTGGGCGCCACCTACACCGACCTCAACGCGGTGCTGCCGGCCAAGCTGATCCTGCTGTGCATCTCGGTCATCTGCGCGATCGCCTTCTTCGCCGGTGCCTTCCTGCGCAACCTGCAGCTGCCGGCCATCTCGCTCGTGCTGCTGATCCTCTCCGGCATCCTCGTCGGCGTCGCCTGGCCCGCCATCCTCGACCAGTTCTCGGTGAAGCCGAACGCGAACGAGAAGGAAGCGACGTCCATCCAGCGCAACATGGACGCCACCCGCCGCGCCTACGGCCTCACCGACGTCCAGTACCAGCCCTACACCGGCAAGTCGGACGCCACCCCGGACCAGATCAAGGCCGACAACGGGACGATGTCGAACATCCGGCTGCTCGACCCGAACATCCTCTCCGACACCTTCACCCAGCGCGTCGGCCGCGAGAACTTCTACGGCTTCCCGGCCAAGCTGGACATCGACCGCTACACCGTCGGCGGCGTGACGCAGGACTACATCGTCGCGGCCAAGGAGATCAAGACCGAAGGCCTCACCGGCAACCAGACCAGCTGGATCAACAAGCACCTCGTCTACACCCACGGCAACGGCTTCGTCGTCGCGCCGGCCAACACGATCGACCGCGCGGTCAAGGACGCCAACTCCGACGGCGGCTACCCGATCGCCACCACCAGCGACACGCAGAACCCGGCCGGTGCCGGCGCGCCCGCGACCGGCCAGCCCGGCATCGAGGTCAAGGAACCCCGCATCTACTACGGCGAGCTGTCCGCCGCGGAATCCGACTACGCCATCGTGGGCGGCACCACCGGCAACGCGCCCGGCGAGTACGACACCGCCACCGACCGCTACAAGTACACCGGCACCGGCGGCGTCTCGATCGACAACTGGTTCAACCGCCTCGCCTTCGCCGCCGAGTACGGCGAACGGAACATCCTGTTCTCCGACGCCATCGGCGACAACTCCAAGATCATGTACAACCGCGACCCGCGCGACCGCGTCAGCAAGGTCGCGCCGTGGCTGACCCTCGACGGCGACCCGTACCCGGCCGTCGTCGACGGCAAGATCCAGTGGATCATCGACGGCTACACCACGCTCAACAACTTCCCGTACGCCCAGCAGACCCAGCTCGGCGCGGCCACGAACGACTCCCTCAACGGCGTCGCCCGCCAGGCCAACAGCTCCATCAACTACATCCGCAACTCGGTCAAGGCCACCGTCGACGCCTTCAACGGCACCGTCACGCTGTACTCGATCGACGACAAGGAACCGGTCCTCAACGCCTGGGAGAAGGTCTTCCCCGGGCTCGTGAAGCCCAGCTCCGACATCTCCCCGGACCTGCGGGCCCACTTCCGCTACCCCGAGGACCTCTTCAAGATCCAGCGTGAACTGCTGTCGCGCTACCACGTCAGCAACCCGCAGGAGTTCTACTCGCAGCAGGCGTTCTGGAGCGTCCCGCAGGACCCGACGGCCGAGGGCGGCTCCAACCCGGCCGCGGCCGGCGCGGCCAACCAGCCCGGCTACTACGTCCTCGCCGACACCCCGGGCCAGACCAAGCCGACGTTCCAGCTGACCAGCTCGCTCACCGGCCTCCAGCGGCAGTACCTCGCGTCCTGGATGTCGGTGTCGTCCGACCCGACCGACTACGGCAAGATCCGCGTCCTCCAGCTACCCAGCGCGGCCACCGGAGCCACCCAGGTCGACGGGCCCGTCCAGGTCCAGAACCGGTTCCAGAGCGACTCCCGCGTCGCCCAGGACCGCACCCTCTTCAACAACCCCAACGTCACCCCCATCTACGGCAACCTGATCACGCTCCCGGTCGCCGACGGCTTCCTCTACGTCGAACCCGTCTACATCCGGCAGCGCAACCAGAACAGCTACCCGCAGCTGGCCCGCGTCCTCGTCTCCTACGGACCCAAGGTCGGCTACGGCGCCACCCTCCAGGAAGCCCTCGACCAGGTCTTCGGCGCGGGCACCGGCGAAGCCACCACGACGCCGCCCCAAGCCGGCCAGCCGACCACCAACCCACCCACCTCCACCAACCCCACCACCACCCCGCCCGCCAACAACGGCAGCGGCAACGCGGCCCTCGACAAAGCCGTGACCGACATCCAGTCGGCCATCGCCAGGCTCAAAGCCGCCCAGCAATCCGGCAACTTCGCCGACCAAGGCGCCGCACTCGCCGCCCTCGACGCGGCCGCCCGCGCCTACGAAGCAGCCAAGACCGCGGCACCGGGAACCAGCACGGCACCACCCACCAGCCAGCCCGGAGGGTGACGTCGAGCACCCGGACGGCACCTGCTTTGCACCCGCCCGAAAGGCAGGCGTAAGGTAGGTGCCACGACGCGGGGTGGAGCAGCTCGGTAGCTCGCTGGGCTCATAACCCAGAGGTCGCAGGTTCAAATCCTGTCCCCGCTACAGAGGTTGGGAGGGGTGTGCTCGCCAAGATCGGCGAGCACACCCCTCCTTCGCATTTGTTCTGGGGGTCGAACCCCCAGACCCCCGCCAGGGGGGGCTTCGCCGCCCCTGGACCCCCCTGCGTTGGGTTTCGTTCTCGAGTGAGTCTGCGTTCTTGAGTTGGCCGGCGTTCTCGAGGGAGCCAGCGTTCTTGAGTTAGCCGGTGTTGTCAGGTCAGCCAGGGTTTTGTTTCTCCTGTTGTGTTTGCTATGTAGCCGTCTGGGCGGACCAGGAGCCTCTCTGCGTCCGGGTAGGGGAGTTCGGGGACTTCTGCTACGAGTACCTCTTTGTGGGGCTTTGGTTGTGGGGTTTTTGTCAGGAGGACCCAGGTTCCTTTGTGGAAGAGCGTGCTTGCGTGACCGTCGCGGGTGGGGAAGTCGGGGAGGCGGGTTCCTGCTGCCGGGTGGGGATCTTCGTTGGCGTACTTGATGTTCAGGCCCGAGACCATCCCTGACAGGCGGTGCTGGACTTCGGGGATCGCTGCCAGGTCTCGGAAGAGAGCTCGTAGCGCCAGCTGGTTGGGGTTGGTGGGGATCAGGGCGTTCTGGGCCGCCACGTTGTCCAACACCTGCTGTGCCACTGGACGGCGCTCTGCTTCGTACGTTTCCAGGAGTCCCGCCGGGGCTCGGCCGCGGAGTTCGGCCGCCAGCTTCCAGCCCAGGTTCATCGCGTCCTGGATCCCCAGGTTGAGACCCTGGCCCCCGGCCGGGAAATGGATGTGGGCCGCGTCGCCCGCCAGCAGGACTCTGCCCACCTGGTAGTTCTCCGCCAGGCGGCTGTCGTCCGAGAAGCGGCTCGCCCAGCGGATTTCGGCGATCCCGGCCTCTTCGCCGAAGCGTTCCGTGACCGCTGCTCGCACTTCGTCCGGGGTCACCTCGGCTCGGAGGTTCCGGGGGCGGTTCAGACGGTCTCCGAAGCTGATCCGGTAGAGGTTCCGCTCGCCCAGCGGGATCACGCCGATGAACTTGCCCGGGCTGCCCGAGGTCACCATGTTCGTCATCGAACGCCACTGGGTCGGGGCCCCGGGCGGCGCCGACTCGAACAGGACGTCCGCCGCTACGCCGTGGCCCTGGCCTTCAATGCCTTCGAACGGCATGTTCAGTGCCTTGCGGACCGTGCTTCGGCCGCCGTCGCAGCCCACCAGGTACTTCGCTCGGATCCGCAGTTCGCCCGCGGTGATCGTGACGCCTTCGGCGTCTTGGGTGAAGGTGGTCAGTTCGTGGCCTCGCCTCACCTTCACGCCCTGCTCGGCCAGGCGCTCCTCCAAGGTCGCTTCCACCTCGGCTTGGGGAATGCCCAGCTGGTACGGGTGGCGCGTGTCCCAGCCCGTGTAGGGGATCGGGATCACCGCGAAGTGTCCGTCCGCGACAGTCGCGAACGCGCGGTCCTTCGCCCGGGGCAGCAGGCCGCGGAGGTCCAGCACCTCCGCCGTCCTCGGCTGGAGGTTCAGGGCCTTCGACAACCCCGTTCGCTCGTGCATCCGCTCGAGCACCTGGACGTCCACTCCGGCCAGTGCCAGCTCGTTCGCCAGCATCAGGCCCGTCGGGCCCGCGCCGGCCACGACCACTTCCGCGGTCAGCTCCGTCATCTCCCCAGCTCCTTAACAACGTTAAATTGACCTGCCCCGAGGATGGCCTTAACATCGTTAAACTGTCAAGCGGGGATCGTGGGGAGTAACGCAGAGATGGCTCTGACCAGGGAGAACATTGCTCGGTCCGGGCTGAAGCTGCTCAACGAGGTCGGGCTCAACGGGCTCACGCTGCGGCTGATCGCCGCGGATCTCGGGGTCAAGGCGCCCGCGCTGTACTGGCACCTGAAGAACAAACAGGAGCTGCTCGACGAGATGGCGACGCAGATGTACCGCGATTCCGCGGCCGATCGGCGGCCGCCGGCTTCGCTGGGGGAGTGGGAAGCCGCAGCGCACGGGGCCCGCGCGCTGCGGCGGATGATGCTCGCCTACCGCGACGGCGGGAAGGTGTTCGCCGGCACCTACCTCGGCGACCTGGGTCTCGTCGGCCCGCACCCGCTGCGCCGGAGCATCGACGCCGGCCTCGACGAGCGGCTGGCCGACCGGGCGGTGTTCACCGTCTACTGCTTCGTCATCGGCTACGTGATCGAGGAGCAGGCCGTGCGGCCCATGCCCGGTGAGTTCGACGAGCGCTACCGCGGGTCGGCGGGCGAGGCGGTGCTGGGTGACGCCGACGCGCGGTTCGAGGACGGGCTCGCTATGGTCCTCAGTGGAGCCCGCCAGTGGCTGGAGACGGCGTAACGGCAGGTCAGAGCGTTTAGGGACCCCGGTGTAAAGCCCCTGGCAACCCCGTGTAATCTATTCAAGTACCACAACGGCGCGGGGTGGAGCAGCTCGGTAGCTCGCTGGGCTCATAACCCAGAGGTCGCAGGTTCAAATCCTGTCCCCGCTACAGAGGTAAGAGGCGTGTGCGAACGGAAAGCGTTCGCCACGCCTCTTTCGCTTTGTTTTGGGGGTCGAACCCCCAAACCCCCGCCAAGGCGGGCTTCGCCTCCTTGGATCCCCCGCTGTGGTCGCCTTTTGCTACGAATCTCGCGATATGGACACCGGTGTCGGCCGGTTGCGGTGCGTGTCCGCGGTGCGCCAAGCCGGGGAGTGCCGCCCGCCGAACTCACCTGCCTGGAGGTTGCCGGGCGTGCCTCGATGCGTCTGGTTGGCCCAAAGATTCCTGGGAGCGGTTGCAGAGCGTGTTCACGTCCACAGTGGACCGGCTCGCGTTGGGCCGAACGAGGGGATCTGTCTAGCCACAATGGACAGATACGCTGACCACTGTGGACACAGCGGCCGATAAGTGGGAATCTAGGGGGCGTGTCCGAATTGAATGCAACAGCCGCCGCCCTGCTCGGTCTGCTCCACGACGGTCCCGCCACCGGCGGGCAGCTCGTCGCGGGAGCGGGTGAGCGTTTCGGCGCCTTCTTCAGTGTCACCCGCAGCCAGGTGTACCGGGAGCTCCCGGCGCTGTCAAAGGAAGGCTTCGTCCGGCTCGGCAAGCAGGGCCCGCGCTCCAGCCAGCAGTACCTGATCACCGCCGCCGGCAAGAAGGCCTTCAAGGCCTGGCTGACGTCCGAAGCCGGCCCCGACCACCTGCGCAGCCCGCTCATCCTGCGGCTCGTGCACGCGGGGTCGCTGACGGCGAAGCAGCGCCAGACGCTGCTCGACTCGGCCAGGGCGAGCTACGGCCAGCAGCTCGACGACGCCAAGGCGGCCACCAAGGCGGCCGAGGGGCCGTACGAAAAGGCCGTCGCCGAGTTCGCCCAGGCCCAGGCCAAGGCCGCGCTCAAGCTGCTCGACGCCATCCCCGCGGCCTGAGGTTCGCGCGCCCACGACCGGTCCTCGCAACCGGTCGTGGGTTTTGCCGTAACCTTGACAAACGTGAGTGATGAGTTCGACGCGGCATTGAGGGACCTGGCCGGCAAGCTGACGCAGATCGAGTCGGTGATGGACCTCGATTCGCTGCGCGCGCAGGTCGCCGACCTGGAGGAGCAGGCATCGAGCCCGACCCTCTGGGACGACCCGGAGGCGGCCCAGAAGGTCACCAGCCAGCTCTCGCACCGGCAGGGCGAGCTGCGCCGGGTGTCCGACCTGCGCCAGCGGCTCGACGACCTCGGCGTGCTGTACGAGCTCGCCGAGGCCGAAGGCGACTCCGGCAGCCTCGCCGAGGCCGAGACCGAGCTCGCCGACCTGGGCAAGGCCATCGACGGCCTCGAGGTCCGCACCCTGCTCTCGGGCGAGTACGACGACCGCAACGCCGTCGTCACCATCCGGTCCGAGGCGGGCGGCGTCGACGCGGCCGACTTCGCCGAGATGCTGCTGCGCATGTACCTGCGCTGGGCCGAGCGCCACGGCTACCCGACCGACGTCTACGACATCTCCTACGCCGAAGAGGCGGGCATCAAGTCGGCGACGTTCAAGGTGAGCGCCCCCTACGTCTACGGCACCCTCTCGGTCGAGCAGGGCACCCACCGGCTCGTCCGGATCTCGCCGTTCGACAACCAGAGCCGCCGCCAGACGTCGTTCGCGCACGTCGAGGTGCTGCCCGAGGTCGAAGAGGTCGACCACGTCGACATCCCGGAAAAGGACATCCGGGTCGACGTCTACCGATCGTCGGGCCCCGGTGGACAGAGCGTGAACACCACCGACAGTGCGGTGCGCATCACGCACATCCCGACGAACATCGTCGTCTCCTGCCAGAACGAGAAGTCGCAGCTGCAGAACAAGGCGGCCGCGATGAAGGTCCTCCAGGCGCGGCTGCTGCAGCGGAAGAAGGAAGAAGAGCGCAAGGAGATGGACGCGCTCAAGGACGGCGGCTCCAGCTGGGGCAACCAGATGCGCTCCTACGTGCTGCACCCGTACCAGATGGTGAAGGACCTGCGCACCGAGTTCGAGGTCGGCAACCCGACCGCGGTGCTCGACGGCGACATCGACGGCTTCCTCGACGCGGGCATCCGCTGGCGGAAGCAGACCGCCTGATCGGCGCAAGGGGTGTTTGCGCGACCGCTCACCGTACGCAAACGCCCCTTGCTCCACTCGGGTGGACCGGGCAACCGGGGCTTCACGAGACCGGTGGGTAGTATGCCGAATCGTGATCCGGCTCGAAGAGGTTTCCAAGGTCTACAAGACCTCGACGCGGCCCGCGCTCGAGCGGGTGTCCGTCGACATCGAAAAGGGTGAGTTCGTCTTCCTCATCGGTCCCTCGGGATCGGGGAAATCGACCTTCCTCCGGCTCCTGCTGCGCGAAGAGACGCCGAGCAAGGGCCGTGTGATGGTGTCCAACTTCGACGTCGCCAAGCTGGCCCGCCGCCGGGTCCCCCGCCTGCGGCAGACCATCGGCTGCGTCTTCCAGGACTTCCGCCTGCTGGCGAACAAGACCGTCGCGGAGAACGTGGCGTTCGCCCTCGAGGTCATCGGCAAGCCCGGCCCGACCATCAAGAAGGTCGTCCCCGAGGTGCTGGAGCTCGTCGGCCTCGACGGCAAGGCCGACCGGCTGCCCAACGAGCTCTCCGGTGGTGAGCAGCAGCGCGTCGCGATCGCGCGCGCGTTCGTCAACCGCCCGCTGGTGCTGCTCGCCGACGAGCCGACCGGGAACCTGGACCCCGACACCAGCCAGGACATCATGCTGCTGCTGGAGCGGATCAACCGCACCGGCACCACGGTCCTGATGGCCACCCACGATCACTCCATCGTGGACTCCATGCGGCGCCGAGTCGTCGAGCTGCAGCTCGGCCGGGTGATCCGCGACGACGCCCGCGGCGTCTACGGCATCGGTCGCTGAGACCCGCCCACCCCGCACCGCCCCCGACCCCAAGGACCTGCACCCGCCATGCGCGCCAGTTTCGTCTTCAGTGAGGTAGTCACCGGCCTGCGCCGGAACGTCACGATGACCATCGCGATGATGCTGACCACGGCCGTGTCGCTCGCCATGCTCGGCGGCGGCCTGCTCGCCGTCCGGACGATCGACAAGATGAAGTCCAACTTCCTCGCCGACGTCGAAGTTTCGGTCTACCTCACCGACGACATCAGCGCGAACGACAAGAACTGCACCCAGTCGCTGTGCCAGACGCTGCGGACCTCGCTGCAGAGCAACAACGGTGTCGAGTCGGTCGTCTTCGAGAACCGCGACCAGGCCTTCGACCGGTTCAAGAAGATCTTCGAGAGCCAGCCGGAGCTGATCGCGCTCACCGGCCCGGAGTCGCTGCCCGCTTCGCTGCACGTGAAGCTGAAGGACCCGGACCGCAGTGACGCGATCGTGCAGGAGTACGGCACCAAGCCGGGCGTGCGGAAGGTCGACGACCAGAAGAAGTTCCTCGACCGCGTCTTCAACGCCTTCAACGGTGTCCGCAACATGGCCTTCGGGGCCGCGCTCATCATGGCCGTCGCCGCGTTGCTGCTGATCGCCAACACGATCCAGGTGTCCGCGTTCACCCGCCGCACCGAGGTCGGCATCATGCGGCTGGTCGGCGCGACGCGGTGGTACACGCAGCTGCCGTTCCTGCTGGAGGCGGTGGTCGCCGGCGCGGTCGGTGCGGTCCTCGGGATCATCATGCTCATCATCACGAAGGCCGGCTTCCTGGATTCGGTGTTCACCGGCGACGTGTTCCCGAAGATCACCATGCTGGAGCTGCTGTTCCCGGTCGCGCCGATCCTGCTCGGGGTGTCCGTGGTGATCTCCGCCATCACCGGTTACGTCACGCTGCGGCTGTACGTCCGGCACTAGATAACCCGCTGCTCGTCACCGTCGGAATCACGTAGAGTGGTCGTATGCCCAAAGAACGTGGCCAGAAGGTCATCGTGTCGAACCGCAAGGCGCGGCACGACTACTCCATCCTCGACACCTACGAGTGCGGTCTCGTGCTCGTCGGCACCGAGGTGAAGAGCCTGCGCGAGGGCAAGGCATCGCTGGCGGACGCGTTCGCGACGGTCGACGACGGCGAAGTGTGGCTGCGCAACGTGCACATCCCGGAGTACACGCAGGGCACGTGGACCAACCACACCCCGCGGCGCACCCGGAAGCTGCTGCTGCACCGGCGCGAGATCGAGAAGCTCATCGGCAAGACCAGGGAAAGCGGGCTCTCCCTGGTACCGCTGTCGATGTACTTCAAGGACGGCAAGGTCAAGGTCGAGATCGCGCTGGCCCAGGGCAAGAAGGCCTACGACAAGCGGCAGGCGCTCGCCAAGCGGGACGCGGACCGCGACATCAGGAAGGCCATGGGCCGGGCGCTGAAGGGCCGGTTCACGGAGTGACGCCCGGTCCGGCTTCCGACGGCGACGTCGCTCGCTGGACGGCGTCGCTCGGCCTGCCGGGCCTGGTCGACCTGCACGTCCACTTCCTGCCGAAGCCGGTGATGGACAAGGTCTGGGCGTACTTCGACGCGGCCTCGACGCACTACGGCACCGAGTGGCCGGTGTTCTACCGGACGTCCGAAGAGGAACGTCTGGAGACCCTGCGTGCGCTCGGTGTCACGCGGTTCGCCCCGCTGGTCTACCCGCACAAGCCCGGCATGGCGGAGTGGCTGACCGAGTGGGCGCTGGACTTCGCCGCGCGGGTCCCGGACGCGGTGCCGACCGGGACCTTCTACCCCGAGCCCGGCGCCGGGTCCGCTGTGGACGGTGCGCTGCGCGCCGGCGCCCGGGTGTTCAAGGCGCACGTGCAGGTGGGCGCCTACGACCCGCGCGACGACCTGCTGAAGCCGGTCTGGGGCGCGCTGGCCGACGCCGGCGTCCCTGTCGTCGTCCACTGTGGACACGGTCCGTTGCGGGGCGACTTCACCGGGTTGTCGGTGTTCGAGGAGGTGCTGGCGCGGCACCCGAACCTGACGGCGGTCCTCGCGCACGCGGCGATGCCGGAGTTCGGCACGGCGTTCGAGCTGATGGCGAAGTACCCGCGGGTGCACCTGGACACGACGATGGTCGGCGTGCCGTTCGCCGAAGCGATGTCGCCGCTGCCGCCGGACTGGACGGCCCGGCTGTCCGGCCACGCCGACCGGGTCGTGCTCGGCACGGACTTCCCGAACATCCCGTACCCGTACGTGACGCAGCTGCAGGCGATCGCCGGCTGGGCGGAAGCCGACGATCGCCTGGGGGAGCCGTTCCTGCGGGCGGTGCTGCACGACACGCCGCTGCGGCTGCTCAGCGTTTGATCGTTGCGCGTTCGCTGACGGTGACCGCGCGGCCGAGCAGCTCGGTCACCGGGATCTGCTTGCCCGCCAGGAGGAAGCCGGCCGTCGCCAGGACCACCCACGGCACCGGGCCGTGGGCGATGCCGTCCGAGAGCGGGGAGAACCCGTGCGCCGCCAGGCCGAGCAGGCCGCCCGAGATCAGCAGCCCGGCCGCGACCAGCTGCGGCGTCCGGGCGGTGAGCGCGCCGGTGTCGCGCTGCATCTCGAAGTGGGCGAACAGCCGCAGCAGCCCGAACAGCACCATCGCGCACGCGGCGAACCACCCGGGCGCCATGACCAGCCAGAACACCGTGCCCGGCGCCGGAGTCTGATAGCCGAGGCCGTACACCGTCACCCCGGCCACCACGACCAGCGCCGGCATGTGCCAGAGGTAGACACTCATGAACCGGGCGCCCAGCCAGCTGAGGGCGTCACCGACGCCGGGCCGGGCCGCCAACGCGTTGAGCTGCGGGCGGAAGGCGAGCAGCAGACCGACCTGGCCGACGGCGAGGAAGGCGAGCAGCACGGTCGGCGGGCTCATGTTCGACACCGGCGCGCCCGGCATGCCGATCATGCTGGCCGGGTAGGGACCGAACGCGACCAACAGCGCGGTGAGGCCGAACCCGGCGGCGGACAGCGTCAGCGCGCCGCGGCGGGTCAGCGAGCCGAGCCTGCCTTCGACGTAGTGGAAACCGAGCTGGTGCACGGCGACCCAGACGAAGACCGCGTTGGCGTACCCGATGTAGCCGAAGTCGTTGAAGCGGGCGACGTCGACCAGAACCCCCGCCGCACCCATGACGAGCGGCACCTTCAGGCCCCACCGCCGGTGCGCGGCGACCATGAGCGGCGTCAGGAGCACGACGAGCACGTACACCGCGAGGAACCACAGCAGCTGCGCGGCGATCGCACTGGCGACCTGCAGCGGTTGCGGCGGGACGCCCAGGCCGCGCAGGAAGTCCGGCGCGATCAGCCAGACCGCCATCAGCGGCAGCACCGGCGTCATCAGGCGCTTGAGCCGCCCGGCGAGCCACTGCCGCGGGGACGTCGCGCGGCGGAAGGAGATCAGGTTCGCCGCGCCGCCGGCGAAGAAGACGAGGGGCATGACCTGGCTGAGCCACGTGATGACCCACCAGCCCGGCGTGGCGAGGGCGTTGCCGGTGGCGAGGTGCCCGTCGGAGTAGGACAGCACCGGCATCAGCCAGTGCTGGGCGATGACGGCGAGGATGGCCCCCGCCCGGACGACGTCGAGGAACCTGTCCCGGCCCGCTGTCTGCATGCCGTTCAGCCTGGCCGGTTCGACCTGGGGAAACAGCGGTGCTGCCCGGTCTGTTCGGGGTCCTGTTCACCCCCGGTCGGTGCGGGGGTTTCCCCTACCTCAGGCCGTCGGGCTCGGGTTCGTGCTGCGTGGCGGCGACGCGGTACTCCCAGCCGTGCTCGGTGAGGCCGAGCTCGTAGCGGGTCTCGATCTTCGGGCCGCCGTGCAGGTGGATGTGCCGGATGACGGTGCCCGGGATCGGCTCGGCGTCCCCGAGCTCCTGGACGCGGCCGTCGAGCGGGCCGCCGAAGAAGCGGACGCAGCGGATCTCGTCGGACATCTGCGCGCTCCTCTCGCGGCTGGGTCCGCTCATGGTAGGTGAGCGCTCACACGGGTGCCGCCCGCGGAACGGGTGACCCGTTGTCCACTTTACGGGACTTCCGGTCACCGTCCGTTGCTCAGCGGCCCAGGTACGTCAGCACCGCACGAACGCGACGGTGTTCCTCCGCACTGGCCTCGAGGCCGAGTTTCGAGAAGATGTTGCCGATGTGCTTCTCCACCGCGCCGTGCGAAACCACCAGCGAATTCGCGATCGCCGTGTTCGACAGGCCCTGGGCCATCAGGCCGAGCACTTCGGACTCGCGGGCGGTCAGGGCGTCCAGCGGGTTGCGGCGGCCGCGGGCCATCAGCTGGGCGATCACGTCCGGGTCGATCGCCGTGCCGCCGCCGGCCACGCGGCGGACCGCGTCCAGGAAGTCCGCGACGTCCGCCACGCGCTCCTTCAGCAGGTAGCCCACCCCGCCGGCCCCGCCCGAGAGCAGCTCCACCGCGTAGGACTCCTCGACGTACTGCGACAGCACCAGCACCGGCAGGCCGGGGACCTCCTTGCGCGCCGCCAAGGCCGCGCGCAGGCCCTCGTCGGTGAACGTCGGGGGCATGCGGACGTCGACGATCGCCAGGTCAGGACGATGTTCCTTCACCGCGCCGAGCAGGTCGTCCCCGTTGTCGACGGCCGCCGCCGTCTCGATGCCCTCGTCGGCGAGCAGGCGGGTCACCCCGGCCCGCAGCAGCACGGCGTCCTCGGCGATGACTACCCGCATCCGGCCCCCAAGCTCGTGGATGAACGGGGTCCAGCCTATTCACCACTGGCAGGGGAGGTCAGCCCGGATCACGGTCGGGCCGCCGACCGGGCTGACCACGGTGATCACGCCGTCGATCGTCGCGGCGCGGTCGGCCAGGCCGGCCAGCCCGCCGCCGGGACGCACCTCCGCGCCGCCGTGACCGTTGTCGGTGATCTCGACGACGACGTGGTCGTCGGTCCGCCACACCTTCACGCCCGCCTCGGTCGCTCCGGAGTGCTTCGCGATGTTCGTCAGCGTCTCGCCGACGATGAAGTACGCCGTCGTCTCCACCGCGGCCGGCGGCCGCGGCTCGACGGCCACCGAGACGTCCACCGGGATCGGCGACTTCGCCGCCTGCGCCGACAGCGCCGCGTCCAGCCCCCGGTCGCCCAGGACGGCCGGGTAGATGCCGCGCGCCAGGTCCCGCAGCTCCGACACGGCGAGCTTCGCGTCCGCGTGCGCCTCGTCGATCAGGTCCCGCACCGCCTGCGGGTCCTGGTCGAACTTCGACTTCGCGCGGCCCAGGCTCATCGCCACGGCCACCAGCCGCTGCTGCGCGCCGTCGTGCAGGTCACGCTCGATGCGCCGGCGTTCGGCCTCGGCCGCGTCGACGCCGCGGGCCCGGGACGCCTGCAGCCGCTCGGCCTTCTGCTCCAGCCGTTTCGTGCGGTCCGGGCCCAGCAGCGCCAGCGCCAGCTCGGCGTGCAGCCAGCCCAGCCACGGCGTCACCCAGATCGCCATCGGCAGCAGCACGACCGACGCCAGCGCGATCGCGAACTCCGCGCACGCCAGCGGGAACGCGGCCGTCAGGTAGGCGAGGTCACGCCACGTCGTCGCGTCGCTCAGCCGGACCATCCACCGCCGCAGCAGCGGCTGCCCCTCTTCGTACGGCCGCCGCTGCACCGGCGGCAGCGGCACGTTCAGCATCCGGCCGGCCCAGGCCCGCTCACGGTCGCCGGACCACCGGACGAAACTCGTCGTCGCCAGCAGGATCGGGAACCCGACCCAGATCACCGCCGTGGACACGCCCACCGAGATGCCCACCACGATCAGCACGAACTGCACCAGCCGGAGGACGAAGCTGACGATCATGTAGAGGATCGTGCGCGCCGGGTGCGGCCGCGGGTGGTCCAGTTGCTGCGCCTCGGTCATCCCGCCACCAGGTTCTTCTCTTCCGCGTTTTCCCACCAGCGCTCCATCCGGCGGCGCTGCGCGACCGTCGGGCCCAGCAGCGCGTTCGCCAGCCGGGCGTGCGTGCCCGCCAGCGCCTTGGTCAGCGCCACCGACAACGCGACGAACAACACCCCCAGCGCCGCCCACGGTAGCGCCTCGACCGTGGAGTCCACGGTCAGCCACGGCACCTCCGAGTTGGGGAACCGGTACTCACCGCCCGGCAGCCACCGGAAGTAGACGGGCAGGAAAACCAGCGCGAGGCTCGTCGCCCAGAACGTCGTCACCAGCACGAACTCGACCAGGCCCACCGGGAAGAGCAGCGCGAAGTAGGCGAAGTCCCGCCAGGTCGACGGGTCCTTCAGCCGCCCCTTCCACCGCAGCGACTGCTTGCCGGACGGCAGCGGCAGGTACGGCAGGTCGATGTAGCGGTCCAGCAGCGCGTAGACCCGCGCCCGCTCCAGCCGCGCCGCCCCCCGCACCGCGAGCACGACCAGCGCGAGCAACCCCACCCCGACCCACACCACGGCGGTACCCGCCCCGGCCGAGACGAACGCCGTGAGGAACCCGAACGCCAGCACCCCCAGCGGCAGGTTCATCAGCAAGAACACCACCGAACCACCGAACGGCGGATCCCGCCTCTCGTTCACCATGACCGCGCTCCTTCCCACGGCTCCCAGCATCGCGGCCCGCGCTCGCGCGCGACATGGTGTGAGCGGGCATCCCGGCGGTAGGGCTGGCCCCACCCACCCGGAAGAAAGCGGTGGCGCCGGGCGTTATGATGAACAGGTTGTGTCCCGACAAGGGGGTGAACGGTTTCGACTTTGGACGTTGATTCAGGAGAAGCGTGCCGGTGCAGGCGAGAGACCACCGTAAGCGTCATCGCAACCAAATAAGCGCCGACTCCAGTCAGCGCGAGTTCGCCCTCGCCGCCTGAGCGAGTGCGACTCTGTCGGCCCGGGTTCGCCTCCGGCCCGGGTACCGGCATCAGCTAGGAGGCTCAGCGACTGTCCCGGCCACGGGGAACAGTCGTGAAGCAAACAGTGGCTGGGCTCGTCACCTCAGCTTGTTCGCGTGACTGAGGGAGCCAAGCAGAGACGTAGCGGACTGCGCACGGAGAAGCCCTGTTGATACGCCAGAGGACCCGGGTTCAATTCCCGGCACCTCCACTTCACTTTGCGGAAGGCCCACGCCCCTTCGGGGCTGGGCCTTCCTTCGTTTCGCCATGTCCTTTGGGGGTCGGACCCCCAAACCCCCGCCAGGGGGCTCCGCCCCCTGGACCCCCGGTGTGGTTGCGTTGGGTGGGTGGCCGGACTGAGGTGGCTCCCGGGGTCGGAGCCGGGTTCGGTTCGAGGGCTGCCGGAGTTTGGACGGGTGAGCTGGGTTTTTGGGTTTGCCCTGGCCGGCTGCGCCGACCGGGCAGTTGGGGTGGCTGGTTTTGCGTGGTGGCTGCCGGCGGGAGGGTTGTCTGCCGTGGGTGGGGAGGGTTTCGGGGGTCACTCGGGTGTGTGGTGGGGGCCACTTGTGGGTGAAATTTTTGTGAGTGTCATGCTGGGGGCCCGACCATGGCTCCGCACCCGTGGGGTCGGAAGTAGGTGGCCAGATGACCTGGGCCCGTCCTAGTGGCAGCTCTCTCGCCCACGACGATGACAGCCGGATGGGGGTTATCCGGGCCGAGGAGGCCGTTCGGCTCGCCGCGACGCACGAACGAGCCGCCCTCACCGTTGCCGGGCACTCGTCCGACTCGCAGGAGTGCGCCGAACTGCTCGCCATGCTCGGCCTCGACGCCGGGACGTGGCAGAAGAGCGGCTGAGCTACACCAGGTCCGCCACGTGGACCACCTTGTTCCGGCCCGTCGCCTTCGCGTGGTAGAGCGCCGTGTCCGCCGCGTCCAGCAGACGCTGCAGTGACGCCCCCGCCTTCGGGTACACCGCGATCCCGATCGAGACCGTCAGGCCCGTTATCGACAACTGGCCCGCCGGAACCGTCAACGCGCTGATCGCCCGGCGGATGCGCTCGGCCACCGCGCCGATGTCCGGCTGCGTGATGCCCGGCAACAGCACCACGAACTCTTCGCCACCGAAGCGGCCGACCGCGTCGCCGCGGCCGCGGACCGCCGAGATGATCGACTGGGCCACCGCCTTCAGCACCGCGTCGCCCGCCAGGTGACCGTAGGTGTCGTTCACCTGCTTGAAGTGGTCCAGGTCGAGCATCAGCAGCCCGAACGTCGTCCGCTGGCGCGCCGCGGCCGCCAGCGTCCGCTCCGCCAGCGCATGCCAGCCGCTCGTGTTGTACAGCCCCGTCTTCTCGTCGCGGTGGGCCGCCACCTCCAGCTGCTTCACCAGCACCGTCCGGTGCAACAGCAGCAACGGCGGGAAGACCAGCACGACCAGGCCGGGCAGCGTCGCCAGCGCCACCGCGTTCAGCGCACCCAGGCACAGCGTCGCCACTTCGAGGCCGTTGTCCGCCCAAGTGCCGAAGAGGGCCTCCGGTGTCCGGCCGACTTCGCGGCGGGCCGGGAGGACCAGCAGGGCGTTGACCACGAAGAACGTCACGCCCGCCGCCGCGATCGCGAACGTCCCGGCCCAGCCGTGGGCCGTCGCCGCGCGGACGTCGGGGAGGCCCGACAGCCGCAGCACCGACTGGGCCGCGTAGCACGACAGCACGATGATCGCCGCGTTGCTGACCGTGCGGGACGCCGGTACCCGCTGCAGCCGGTACCAGCTGCGGATCGCCAGGTGCGCGTACAGGCCGCCGACCAGCACCGCCAGCAGGATCGGCGGCAGCAGGAGGACGCCCGCGAACGTCCAGACCGACGTCATGTTGATGTGCGGTGTCCCCGACACGCGACGGCGGATGCGCTCCACGCGCCGGCCCGTCTCCGACTGCAGCACCCCGAGGACCAGCAGCACCACCAGGATCGCCAGCGTCCGGCGGTCCACCGCGACCGGGGACGGGCGTAGCGTCAGCGCCACCGCCGCCGCCTCGGTCACCAGGCAGTACGCGATCACCCGCGGACCCTGGCGCCACAGCGCCCAGTGCCGCGGTGCCACGAGGACGTCACGAATACGCAGCCCGGTGCGCGGAATCCCGCCCCCGGTCCGCATACTCATGGTGTCCGGCCGGTGACGGAGCCGGTCCGGCCCGACGTTGCGGAGGGAGGCGCACCATGTGCGGACGCGACAACTGAGGTCATCGATCCTCCAGCCCGACCCGGCGCCACGCCCTCGCGATCGGCACGGCCACCGCGGCACCCGCCGCCCCGGCCGCGGCGATGGTGTGCGCCGGGCCCAGCACGTCGGCCAGCGCGCCCGCCGCGGCCGCGCCGACACCTTGAACCGTGATCAGGCCCGTCGAATTGACCCCGGCGCACTGCGCGCGGTGCTCGTCCGGCACCCGGCGCATGAACGAGACCGTGCCCTGGATGTTGTAGCCGGTCGCCAGTAGCCCGGACACCGCGAGCAGCACCACCGACGCGACCAGGCCCGGCCGGAAGACGAACACGACCAGCGGCAGCCCGGCCGCGATCCCGAGCAGGCCGAGCACCCGGAGCTGGACGCGCTCGGGGATCCACTTGCCGAACACGACGCCGCCGAGCACGCTGCCCGCCGGGTCCGCCGCCATCAGCAGCCCCACCAGGGTCGCGCCCGCGCCGATGCCCGCCGCGTACGGCGCGGCCAGCGCCTCCGGGACGACGTAGAACCCGGCCAGCCAGTTGAGCGCCACCAGCGTCCGCAGCGCCGGGTCGCGCCAGATCAGCCGGATGCCCGCGCCGGTCGTGGTCAGCCACGCGGGCCGGACCGCCTTCGCGATCGGCGCCCGCCGCCGGACGCCGGTGACCAGGAACAACCCCGAGAGCAGGAACGTCGCCGCGTCCAGCGCCAGTGCCGCGGACGGGGTCAGTGCGGCGATCAGCGCGCCGCCGCCGGCGAACCCGGCCAGCTGCGCGCCCTGCATCGTCACGTTCCGCAGGGCCATCCCGACGAGGTACCGCTCGCCTTCGAGGACCGACGGCAGCAGCGCCTGCTGCGCGGCTTTGAACGGCCCGCCGAGCGCGGTCATCACCGCGACCAGCACGCACAGCACCCACAGCGGGACGCCGGGGATCGCGATGACCCCGACCAGCGCCGCCCGCGCCAGGTCGGCCGCGACCATCACGTCCCGGCGCGGCCAGCGGTCGCCCGCGCCGGCCAGCAGGATGCCGCCGAGCAGGGAGGGCACGTACGTCAGCGCGTAGGTGAGGCCGGTCAGCGCGGCGGAGGACGTCCGCTGGAAGACGAGCACCGCGAGCGCGACCCTGGCGAGCTGGTCACCGCAGACGGACAGCAGTTCGGCGGTCCACATCGCCCGGAACTCGGCGACGGCGAGCACCGCACCGAAGCCGGCCCTCTTCACGCGTGCGTCATCCATCGGTGCCCCTCGCAACGGCAACCTCAGTCAAGGTAATCACCCACCGGAGTGGAATCGAGCCGTTCGGTGACAGTTGCCCCGAACGCACCAGTCCGTCACGCCGGGTGGCCGCGGGTCCGCTTGCGGCGGAGAGGCAAGACGTTCAATATGAAAGCATGTTCAATGAAAATGAACATGCTCGCTCGCTGAACGAGCAGAACCTCATCCGGGTGGCGCTGGATCAAGTGAGCGAGTTCGGCCTCCGTGGCGAAGTGCTCGTGGTGCAGTACGGCGAGCCCGGCGATGCGCGCCGGCTCGACGCAGTGCTGCGCCTCACGACGCGGTCAGGAGCCACCCGGACCTACGGCACCGAGGTCAAGCAACGATTGACGCCGGAACTGGCCACCAGCATCACCCTGCCCACGCAGCTCCCGGAGTTGCTGGTCACGACCTATGTCACCGAGCCGGTCGCCGAGCGGCTGCGCGCCCGGGGAATCGACTATTTGGACACGGCGGGCAATGCGCACCTGGCCTGGGACGATGTTCTGGTCGACGTCCGCGGGCGGCGCAATCCGGTCATTCCACGTTCGAGAACCTCCCCCCGGGCAGCCGGTGCCTTCGGCCGGTCGGGTCTTCGCGTGGTGTTCGTCCTCCTCAGCCGGCCGGACCTGGTGTCCCGCCCGTACCGAGTCCTGGCCGAGGCCAGCGGGGCCTCGCTGGGAACCGTGAAGGCGGTCATCGACGAGCTCACCGGGGCGGGTTACCTGTACGCCGGTGCGGAGGGCCGCCGGTTGGCGCGCGGTGGCGAATTGCTCGACCGCTGGTCGGAGGCGTACTCGATCACCCTGCACGGCCCGCTCTCGCTCGGCGAATTCTCGGTGGGCGACCTCTCGTGGTGGCGGAACTCGGAAACCGAGATGCGGTCGATGGACATCCAGGTGGGAGGCGAGGCCGGCGCCAGTCTCATAGACCCACACCTGCGGCCAGCCTCGCTCACGCTTTACGTGGAAAGTTTCCCGGCGCAGTTCGTCGGCCGGCATCGCATGGCCCGAGCGGAGGGCGGCGGGAACGTACACATCCGGGAAAGGTTCTGGCACTTGCCTGATCATGACTCCTGGATAGTGCCTTCCCCGCTGATTTATGCCGATCTGCTGGCCTCCGGAGACCCCCGCCAGCGTGAACACGGAGACCGGATTCGGAGCAGTGATGATCGACTTGTCAGCCTCGGCCGATCGTGAGATCGCCCTTACTGCTCGTGCGTTGGTGCGCATCGACGCGGCCGCCAGGGCGGCGCATTTGGACTACCTCGTGGTCGGCGCGACGGCGCGCACGATCCTCTCGATCGGGTTGGTCGGACAGCCGCCCGGCCGCTCCACCCGGGATGTCGACATCGCTGTGGAAGTATGCAGCTGGGAGGATTTCGAGCGGCTGACCGGCCAGCTCGAACGGCATGGCCGGGGTGTGCACAAGTTCCTCGTCGACGGGGTGGAAGTCGACGTGGTGCCCTACGGCGGAATCGAGCGTGAAGACCGCACCATCCTCTGGCCGGACGACTACCGGATGAACGTCCGCGGTCTGAGCGAGGCAGCGCCGACAGCCGAAACCGTCGTCCTGCCCCAGGGGGTCACTGTCCGCGTCCCCGCAGTGCCGGCGTTGGCTCTGCTCAAGCTGCTGACTTGGCGGGATCGGCGCAATACGACCACCCGGGACGCGGACGACCTCGCCGAAATGATCTCGTGGTACTCGTCGGGCGCCTGCTTCGACCGTCTTTATGAAGAACCCGAAGTGCTGGAAAAGAACGAATACGACCCGGCGCTTGCCGGTGCCTGGCTGCTCGGGTCGCAGATGACTGCACTGCTCGACGGAGAAGGCCGCCGGGTACTGCTACAGATCGCTGAGGACGAGGATACGTTGAGACTGCTGGCCGCCGACGCGCGGGCGCCCCGGGCGCCGCAACCGATGCTTGCGCTGGGCGCGGGCATCCGAGACGCGGCCGGGAGCTGAGCGTCACGCCGGGTGGCCGCCGATGCGGGTGGTCAGCTCGGCGGCCGTGGCGGCCACTTCCGCCGCCAGGTCCGGCCAGGTCTCCGGGCACGGCTGCGCCGCGCAGTGGTGGCGAAGGGTCACGCTGATCGCGGCCAGCGGGCGGGCGCCGTGGTCGAAGACCGGGCTGGCCACCGAGGCGAAGCCGGCCGTGACGTGGCCGTCCTCGACCGACCAGCCGAGGCGGCGTTCCGCGGTCAGGGTGCGGCGCAGCTCGGCCAGCGTGCGCGGGCCGCGGCCGGTGCGGAGGACGAACGCCGCGGCCGACGGGAACAGCGCGCGGACGTGCGGGGGCGGCAGGTGGCGCAGGATCGCCCGGCCGGACGCGGTCAGCTGGCCCGGCAGCCGGACACCGACCTCCGTCACCAGCGTCTCGGGGCGGGCCGGGCGCTCCTTGATCAGGTACAGCGATTCGTTGCCGTGCAGGACGCCCAGGTGGGCCGTGTGCCCGACGCGGTCGACGAGCTTGCGCAGCAACGGCCCGGCCAGCCGCTCCAGCGGGTCGTGGCGCAGGTAGGCCGAGCCCAGTTCGAACGCCGCGATGCCCAGGCCGTAGCGGCGTTCCGCAGGCAGGTGGACGACGAACCCAGCGGCCTCGAGCTCGCTGAGCAGGTGGTAGGTGGTCGAGCGCGGGAGACCCGCTTCGCGCGCGATGGCGGCCGCGGTGACCGGGCCGGGGCGCGCGGCCAGGAGGCGCAGCACCGCCAGGCCGCGGCGCAGCGCGGGGACCTCACTGCTCTCGCCCATGCCCCGAGCCTACGTCTGGGATCCCAGACAAAACCACTCCGTGGGGCATCCCACCAGCGGTTCCGAGGGGGTGCAATGAGCCCATGCCGGAAAAAGTGCTCCTGGGCCCGGAACCCCTGACCGCCGCCCAGGTCGTCGACGTCGTCCGCGGCCACGCGCCGGTCGGGCTCACGGACGCCGCCGAGAAGAACCTCGCCGCGACGCGCCAGCACATCGAGAACCTCGCTCACGCGGTCACGCCCACCTACGGCGTTTCGACCGGCTTCGGGGCGCTCGCCACCCGGCACATCCCGGTCGAGAGCCGGACCGCGCTGCAGCGCAGCCTGATCCGCTCGCACGCCGCCGGCGCCGGGCCCGCCGTCGAGGCCGAGGTCGTCCGCGCGCTGATGCTGCTGCGGCTGCGGACCCTCGCCAGCGGTTACACCGGCGTCCGCCCGGGCACCGCGCAAACGCTTGCGGCCCTGCTCAACGCCGACATCACCCCGATCGTCCACGAGTACGGCTCGCTCGGCTGCTCCGGCGATCTCGCGCCGCTGGCCGCCGTCGCGCTCGCGCTCATGGGCGAAGGCGAAGTGATCCACGCGGGTCAGCTGAAGCCCGCGGCGGAAGCGCTGAAGCACGCCGGGATCGAGCCGGTCGTGCTCGCCGAGAAGGAGGGCCTCGCGCTCACCAACGGCACCGACGGCATGCTCGGCATGCTCCTGCTCGCCGCCGCCGACCTGCACCGGCTGTTCGACATCGCGGACATCACCGCCGCGATGAGCGTCGAAGCTCTCCTGGGCACCGACCGCGCGTTCGCCGCCGACCTCCAGGCGCTGCGCCCGCACCCCGGGCAGGCGAAGTCCGCGGCCCGGATGTGGCAGGCGCTGCAGGGTTCGAAGATCGTCGAAAGCCACCGCGGCCCGGACTGCAACCGCGTCCAGGACGCCTACTCGCTGCGCTGTGCCCCACAGGTGCACGGCGCCGCGCGTGACAGCCTCACCCACGCCGAGCTCGTCGGCGAGCGTGAGCTGATGTCCGCTGTGGACAATCCGGTCGTCCTCGCCGACGGCCGCGTCGAGTCCAACGGCAACTTCCACGGCGCGCCGGTCGCCTACGTGCTGGACTTCCTGGCCATCCCGATCGCCGACGTCGCCAGCATCGCCGAGCGCCGCACCGACCGGATGCTCGACAAGGCGCGTTCGCACGGCCTGCCGCCGTTCCTCGCCGACGACCCCGGCGTCGACTCCGGCCACATGATCGCCCAGTACACCCAGGCCGCCGTGGTCAGCGAGCTCAAGCGGCTCGCCGTGCCGGCGTCGGTCGACTCCATCCCGAGCAGCGCGATGCAGGAGGACCACGTCTCGATGGGCTGGTCGGCCGCGCGGAAGCTGCGCAAGGCCGTCGACGGCCTGACCACCGTGCTGGCCATCGAGCTGCTCACGGCTGCCCGTGCGCTGGACTTCCGCGCGCCGCTCGAGCCGTCGCCGGTCACCGGCGCGGTGCGTGACCTGCTCCGCACGAAGGTCGCGGGCCCCGGCCCCGACCGCCACCTGGCGCCCGAGATCGCGGCCGCCGAAGAACTCGTCCGCTCCGGCGCCGTCCTCGACGCCGCCCGTCTGGAGGTCTGATGTCCCGCGTCGTCCGTGCCGCCCGCGGCACCCAGCTCACCGCCAAGTCGTGGCAGACCGAAGCCGCGCTGCGGATGTTCCACAACAACCTCGACCCCGACGTCGCCGAGCGGCCCGAAGACCTGGTCGTCTACGGCGGCACCGGCAAGGCCGCCCGCAACTGGGCCAGCTTCGACGCGATCACCCGTGAACTGACCATTTTGGACGTCGACGAGACGCTGCTGGTGCAGTCGGGCAAGCCGGTCGGGGTGTTCCGGACGCACGAGTGGGCGCCGCGCGTGCTGATCGCGAACTCGAACCTGGTCGGCGACTGGGCGACCTGGCCGGAGTTCCGCCGCCTGGAACAGCAGGGCTTGACGATGTACGGCCAGATGACCGCGGGTTCGTGGATCTACATCGGCACCCAGGGCATCCTCCAGGGCACCTACGAGACCTTCGCCGCCGTGGCCAAGAAGAGGTTCGGCGGGTCTTTGAAAGGCACCTTGACCGTGACCGCGGGTCTCGGTGGCATGGGTGGCGCGCAGCCCCTCGCCGTGACCATGAACGACGGCGTCGCGCTGGTCATCGAGTGTGACCCGCAGCGCGCGCACCGCCGCGTCGAAACCCGCTACCTCGACGAGGTCGCCGACGACCTCGACGACGCCATCGCCCGCGTCACCAAGGCGAAGCAGGAGAAACGGCCGCTGTCGGTCGGTGTCGTCGGCAACGCCGCCGAGGTGCTGCCGGAGCTGTTGCGCCGCAACGTCGAGGTCGACATCGTCACCGACCAGACGTCGGCGCACGACCCGCTGTCCTACCTGCCCAAGGGGATCAGCGTCGACGACTGGCACGACTACGCGGCCAAGAAGCCCGACGAGTTCACCGACCGCTCGCGCGAGTCGATGGCCGACCACGTCGAGGCCATGCTCGGCTTTCTGGACCGTGGCGCCGAGGTCTTCGACTACGGCAACTCCCTGCGCGGCGAGGCCAAGCTCGGCGGCTGCGAGCGCGCGTTCGACTTCCCCGGCTTCGTGCCCGCCTACATCCGCCCGCTGTTCTGCGAGGGCAACGGCCCGTTCCGCTGGGCGGCGCTTTCGGGTGACCCCGAGGACATCGCCGCGACCGACCGCGCGATGCTGGACCTGTTCCCGGAAAACGAATCCCTTGCCCGCTGGATCCGCCTCGCCGGAGAACGTGTTGCCTTCCAGGGGCTTCCGGCGCGGATCTGCTGGCTCGGCTACGGCGAGCGGCACCTGGCCGGCCTGCGGTTCAACGAGATGGTGGCCAGCGGCGAGCTGAAGGCACCGGTCGTCATCGGCCGCGACCACCTCGACTCCGGCAGCGTGGCTTCGCCGTACCGCGAGACCGAGGGCATGGCCGACGGCTCCGACGCCATCGCCGACTGGCCGCTGCTGAACGCGCTGGTCAACACGTCGTCCGGGGCGAGCTGGGTGTCGATCCACCACGGCGGCGGCGTCGGCATGGGCCGGTCCATCCACGCGGGCCAGGTCAGCGTGGCCGACGGGACGCCGCTGGCCGCGCAGAAGCTGGAGCGGGTGCTCACCAACGACCCAGGCATGGGGGTCATCCGGCACGTCGACGCCGGCTACGACCGCGCGGCCGACGTCGCCGCCGAGCGGGGTGTGCGGGTGCCCATGCGGGAGGCCGAGTGACCGCCTCCGGGCTCCTCGGCGAAATCGACGGCGTCGGGCGCGACCCGAAGCGCGGCGGCTACTCGCGGCACGCCTTCGACCGGCCCGAGCACGACCTGCGGGAGTGGTTCGTCGAGCGCGCGCTGGGGCTCGGGCTGGACGTCGAGACCGACCGCAACGGCAACATCTGGGCCTGGTGGGGGCCGCCGGGCCGCAACGCCGTGGTCACCGGCAGCCACCTCGACTCGGTGCCCGGCGGCGGCGCGTTCGACGGCCCGCTCGGCGTGGTGAGCGCGCTGGCCGCGGTCGAAGCCTTGCAGGGCAAAGGTTTCCGGCCCCGCCGTCCGCTCGCCGTCGTGGTGTTCGCCGAGGAGGAGGGCGGCCGGTTCGGCGTGCCCTGCCTGGGTTCGCGGCTGCTCACCGGCACCATCGACGCCGACAAAGCACGCGGCCTGCGGGACACCGACGGCGTGACGTTCGCCGAGGCGGCCGCGAAGGCGGGGGTCGACCCGGTGCGGATGGGGCCGGACACCGAGCGGCTCGACCGGATCGGGCACTTCCTCGAACTGCACGTCGAGCAGGGCCGCGGGCTGATCGACCTCGGTTCGCCGGTGGCCGTCGGCAGCACCGTGATCGCGCACGGGCGGTGGCGGTTCTCCTTCGCGGGGCAGGGCAACCACGCCGGCGCGACGCTGCTGGCCGACCGCGCGGACCCGATGCTGCCTGCCGCGGCGACCGTCACCGCCGTCCGGCGGCTGGCCGCGAAGGTGCCGGATGCGCGGGCGACCGTCGGCCGGCTCGTGCCGACCCCCGGCGGGACCAACGTCATCGCGTCCACAGTGGACCTCTGGCTGGACGCGCGGGTGCCCGGCGAAGGCACCCCGGGACTGGTCGCCGAGATCAGCCGGGCCGCTTCGGAGGCGGCTGCGGAGGAAGGTTGCCGGGTCGAGGTGACCCGCGAGTCCTACTCCGGCGACGTCGTGTTCGACGACGCCCTGCGGCGTGACCTCGGCGGCTGGCTCGGCGCGCCGCCGGAGCTGCCGACCGGGGCCGGCCACGACGCGGCCATCCTCGCCGGGTTCGTCCCGGCCGGGATGCTCTACGTGCGCAACCCGACGGGAATCAGCCACTCGCCGGAGGAGTTCGCCGAGGCCGGCGACGTCGAAGCCGGTGCGGCGGCGCTGGCCACGGCCCTGGAACGGCTGGCGCAGTGACCCCCGGCCCGACCCCCGAGCCGACCCCCGGCCCGCGGGGGCGCCCCCCGTTTCCAGCCTATCGCGCGGCACCGACAGTTTTCTGGTGCGAACAGGCCTGGCTGCCCGGCGGGATCGCGGCCGGCGTGCGGATCGACGTCACCGACGGCCGGATCACCGGTGTGACGCCGGGTTCGCCGCGCGGCGGCACCGTGCTCGCCGGGCTCACGCTGCCGGGCTTCGCGAACGGGCACTCGCACGCCTTCCACCGGGCGCTGCGGGGCCGGACGCACCACGAGCGCGGCACGTTCTGGACCTGGCGCGAGCGGATGTACGCGCTGGCGTCCCGGCTCGACCCGGACACCTACTACCGGCTGGCCCGCGGCGTCTACGCGGAGATGGTGCTCGGCGGGTACACGAGCGTGGGGGAGTTCCACTACTTGCACCACGCGCCCGGCGGGAAGCCCTACGCCGACCCGAACGCCATGGGGCACGCGCTGCGGCAGGCCGCGGCCGACGCCGGGATCCGGCTGACCCTGCTCGACACCTGCTACCTCGCGGGCGGCATCGGCGTCGAGCCCGACGAGGTCCAGCGGCGGTTCTCCGACGGCTCGGCTTCGGCGTGGGCCTCCCGGGTGGCCGGGCTGAAGGAAGACGAGCTGTTCCGCGTCGGTGCGGCCATCCATTCGGTGCGTGCGGTCCCGGCCGACCAGATGTCGCTTGTGGACAGTCCGCGGGTGGTGCACATCCACCTTTCGGAGCAGCGGGCCGAAAACGAGCAGTGCCGGGCCGCCTACGGCCGCACGCCCACCGAGCTCTTGGCCGATCACGGGGTGCTGACCGAGCGGCTGGTCGCCGTGCACGCCACGCACCTGACGACGTCGGACATCGACCGGCTCGACGGCGCGCGGGCGTGCTTCTGCCCGACCACCGAACGCGACCTCGGCGACGGCATCGGCCCCGCCCGCGCGCTGCGGGACGCCGGGGTGCGGCTGAGCGTCGGCAGCGACAGCAACGCCGTCGTCGACGCCTTCGAGGAGACCCGCGCGCTGGAGCTGGACGACCGGCTGGCCAGCGAGCAACGCGGCCGGTTCAGCGCCGAAGAGCTGCTCGAAGCGGGCACGGACCACGCGGCGATCGGCTGGGACGAGGTCGGCGCGCTCGCCGAGGGGGCGGGCGCGGACTTCGTCACCGTGACCATGGATTCCGTGCGGACGGCCGGGATCGAGCCGTCCGGGGTGGTGTTCGCGGCGTCCGGCGCGGACGTCCGGCACGTCGTCGTGGCCGGCCGCGAGGTGGTGCGCGACGGCGCGCACCGGCTCGTCGACCGGCCGGAAACCGTTCTGGCGAAGGAGATCGAGGTACTGTGGCGGTTCTGATCACGGGCATCGGCGAACTCACCACCCACGACCCGGCGCTGGGCCGTCTTTCCGACGCGGCCCTGGTGCTGGACGGCTCGCGCGTCGCCTGGGTGGGCCCCGCGGCGCGCGAGCCGGCGGCCGACGAGCGGGTCGACGTCGAAGGCCGCGCGGTGCTGCCCGGCTGGGTGGACAGCCACACCCACCTCGTCTTCGCCGGCGACCGCACCGCCGAGTTCGAGGCGCGGATGGCCGGGAAGCCCTACTCGGCGGGGGGCATCGCGACCACCGTCGGCGCGACGCGGGAGGCGTCCGACGAGCAGCTGGCGGCGAACCTGCGCCGGCACGTCGACGAAGCGTCCCGGCAGGGGACGACCTGCCTGGAGACGAAGACGGGCTACGGGCTGACCGTCGCGGACGAAGCCCGGTCCGCCCGGATCGCCGGGGAGGTGGCCGACGAGGTGACGTTCCTCGGCGCGCACCTCGTCCCGCCCGGCGCCGACGCGGAGTCCTATGTGGACCTCGTCTGCGGCGAAATGCTCGACGCGGTGGCGGGCAGCGTGCGCTGGGCGGACGTGTTCTGCGAGACCGGCGCGTTCGACGAAGCCCAGTCGGCCCGGGTGCTGAAGGCCGCGGCCGAGCGTGGGCTGGGCCTGCGCGTGCACGGCAACCAGCTGGGCGAAGGCCCCGGAGTCCGGCTGGCGGTGGAGCTGGGCGCGGCGAGCGTCGACCACTGCACCCACCTCTCGGACGCGGACGTCGAAGCCTTGGCGGCGTCCGAGACGGTCGCGACCCTGCTGCCCGCGTGCGATTTGTCGACCCGGCAGCCGCTGGCCCCGGCGCGCCGGCTGCTCGACGCGGGCGCGACGGTGGCGCTGGCCAGCAACGCCAACCCGGGCAGCTCGTACACGACGTCGATGGCCTTCTGCGTCGCGACCGCAGTGCTCCAGATGCGCATGACGGTCGAGGAAGCGGTCTGGGCCGCGACGGCGGGCGGGGCGAAAGCGTTGCGGCGCGAGGACGTGGGCGTCCTGCGGCCCGGTTCGCGGGCGGACGTCCACGTCCTCGACGCGCCTTCGGTGACCCACCTGGCCTACCGGCCGGGCGTGCCGCTGACCCGGGCGGTGTGGCGGGCCGGGGTCAGAGTGGCAGGGTGAACGGCGTGCACGTCGGCACGTAGGTCGCGTCCAGTGCGTGCAGGATCAGCCCGGTGACGTTGGGGTCGACCGCCTGGCTCAGATGGCCCGAGGCGTCCGAGGCGCAGAAGTCCTGCAGGACGACGTCCGTCGTGCCCGGCTCGGCGAGGATCCCGCTCGTGTACGGCGTCACCACCTCGTCGTACTTGCTCACGATGCTCGTGTACGCCGGCCCTGGCACGTGGACGCCGCCGCGGGCCAGGTCGTCCAGGAACGCCGACGGGGCCAGGTACTCCGAGCACGCGCCGCACGCCGTGCGCAGCACCGGGCCGAGGCCGGGGACCGTCGTCAGGAGGGCCTTGGCCAGCGCGTCGAGGCCGCCGAGCGTGGTGCCGCGGTAGTTCGCGCCGAAGCCGACGAAGTTCGCGACTTCGGCCGCGCCGCCGCCGTACTTGAGGTAGTACGCCGGCATCGTGCTGCCTTCGGAGTGACCGACGATGTCGACCTTGGCCGCGCCGGTCACGGCCCGGACCTTGTCGACGAACCGACCGAGCTGCGCCGCGCTGTCGCGCATGGACGCCAGCCCGCCGACGCCCGGCCCGAGGACGCCCGTGCCGTACGTCAGGGAGAAGACGCAGTAGCCCTGCGCGGCGATCTTCGGCGCGTGGAAGAACCAGTTGACGGTGTCGTTCGCGCCGAGGCCGTGCACCAGCACGACCGGCTCCGGGTGCGCGGCCGACGGGCGGCAGCCCCAGTCGTTCCAGCTGCCGTCCGGTGCCGCCTCCGCAGCCGACGGCGCGACCGCGCCGAGGGTGAGCGCCGCGGCGAGCACGGCCAGGGTTCGCTTGACACCGCCGTTGGTGACCCGCATTCCGTTGCCTCCAGTTACCCGTCAGTACGTGACGGGAATCATGATCGGTCACATGCCGCTGGAGGCCACCTGGGAAAACGCTCAGAGTTGCCCGGTGTTCGTTGTGACCGGTGACAACGACGGCCGGCGGGCCGCGACCACCAGACCGGTCAGCGCGACCAGCCCGCACAGCCACGCGAACCAGTCGCCGAAGCGCGCGTAGGGGGTCTTGCCGGGACCGATCGGGACGTCGGCGACGACCACCGTGAACGGACTGCCGCCGGTGTGGGCCTCGGCCAGCACGTGTCCTTGCGCGTCCGCCAGCATCGGCGTCCCGCGGGCCGCGCTCCACGCCACCGAGAAGCCGTTCTCGACGCCGCGGATCAGCGCCGTGCGGCTGTGCGCCCAGCCGTCGACGTCCTCGTCGGACGCCGGGACGAGGACCAGGCCCGTGCCCGCCTTGCCGTACTCACCGGCGGGGTCGGCGAAGTTGACGTCCATGCACACCATCAACCCGATCCCGGCGAAGTGCGCGAGCTGCGTGCCGGAGCCGAGGTTCGGCGAATCCCCGTTGTGCCACTTGCGGTATTCCACCGGCGGACCCGACGGCGGGATCGCCAGTGCGGCGTTGAACCGGCCGTCCGGAGTCGTGTCGATGACACCGGTGACGACGTCGAGGTTGCGCGCCCGGGCGACCTCGGTGACGGTGTCGACGAGCCGCGGGCGGCTGGTCTGGTCCACCGCGAATGCGGCCTCGGGGAGCACGACGGCTCGGACACCGCCGGGCAGCCGCTCGATTTCGTCCACATAGGCCTGGACGGTGGTCCGGCCCTCGAACGTGCCGACGTCGGCCGCCCACGGACCCTTGTCCATGGCGATCAGGGCGACCCGCACGGACGGCCCGGACGGCGGCGGCGTGGTCCAGACGACGAGCCCGGTCAGTGCTGCGGCCGTCACGACCAGCCCGGCCACCCGCGCGAGGCCGCGGACCCGCGGGGCGAGCGCGGCGGCGACGGCGGCCGGGACGAACAGGACCAGGTATTCGACACCCCAGCCACCGGTGACCGCGGCGAGCCGCAGCACGGCCGGCCGGTCCGCCTGGGTCGTCATCAGGGTGTCCATGATCCCGGTCGGGTTGAGCAGCGAAACGCCGTACAGCACGGCCGTCCACAGCGCGGGCGCGGCGAGCGCTGCCGGCAAGCCGTGGCCGCGGCGGACCAGCACCCGGAACAGCCCGGCGGACAGGGCGAACAGCAGTGCGCTGCCGCCGAGGATCGCGATCGCCGCGGGCCGCGGAACGGCCAGGGAATGCCAGAAGTAGCTCCAGCTGCCCGCGCTGCCGGCCAGGTAGGCGGCGAACGCGCACGCCATCGCGGCGGCACCGGGGACCCGCGGCGCGAGCAGCAGGATCGGCAGGGGCGCCACCCAGGCGAGCTCGGGCACCGGATCCAGCCCGGTGCCGAAGAAGAACAACACCGCCGACGCCACCGTCGCGACGACCGCCCACCCCAGCTTGTTCACCACGGCCCCCTTTCGCCCGATTTCGAGTGTTGCGGGTGATGCGGGCGGGCGCACTGGGTTTCGCCCCCGGGCCGGGGTGGGGTCTGCCCCACCCCGGTTCACGGAGAGTTCAGGAAGCCGTCACGCCGCCGGGATCGGAGCGGCCGCTGTCGATCAGTAGCGTTGCTAACGAACAGCAACGAAAGTGGGCCACCCATGGACTTCTCGCTGATCGTGCTGGTGGTGATCGTCGCCGCGCTGGCCTTCGACTTCACCAACGGCTTCTACGACACCGCCAACGCGATGGCCACCTCCATCGCCACCGGCGCACTCAAACCGAAGATCGCGGTCGCCGTCTCGGCCGTGCTGAACCTCGTCGGCGCGTTCCTTTCGGTCGAGGTCGCGAAGACGATCTCCGGCGGGATCGTCGACGACACCAAGGTGACCCGGTGATCATCTTCGCCGGCCTCGTCGGCGCCATCGTGTGGAACCTGGTGACCTGGCTGATCGGGCTGCCGTCGAGCTCGTCGCACGCGCTGTTCGGCGGGCTGATCGGCGCCACCTGGATCGCCTCCGGCTCCGACGCCGTCCACTTCGGGAAGGTCGTCGAGAAGGTGCTGATCCCGGCGCTCGCCTCGCCGGTGGTCGCCGGGATCGTCGCGACGCTGGGCACCTTCCTCGTCTACCGGATCACCGCACGGGCGAAGCAGGACACGGTCGGGCGGACGTTCAAGGCAGGCCAGATCGCCTCGGCGTCCCTGGTTTCGCTCGCGCACGGCACGAACGACGCGCAGAAGACCATGGGCGTCATCACGCTGACGCTGATCGCCTCCGGCTCGCTCGCGCCGAACTCGGGTCCGCCGGTCTGGGTGATCCTGACCGCCGGCCTCGCCATCGCGCTCGGCACCTACCTCGGTGGCTGGCGGATCATCCAGACGATGGGCAAGAAGCTCACCGAAATCCAGACGCCGCAAGGGTTCGCGGCGGAAACGAGCGCCGCGGCGGTCATCCTCACCTCGGCGCACCTCGGGTTCGCGCTGTCCACCACGCACGTCTGCTCGGGCGGCATCATCGGCTCCGGGCTCGGGCGCAAGCTCGCCGAGGTCCGCTGGGGCGTCGCGGGCAAGATGGTCGTCGCCTGGGCGCTGACGCTGCCCGCCGCGGCGATCGTCGGGGCGCTCGCCGCCGAGGTCTCGACGCTCGGGACCTGGGGCACCGTGCTGGTCGGCCTCGCCGGGGTCGTCGTCGCGCTGGGCATCTACCTCGCGTCGAAGCGGAACCCGGTCAGCGCCCACTCCGTCAACGAGTCCGAGCCGGCCGCCCAGCCGGCCAACGCCTGAGGAGCGCCGTGCACATCGATTGGGGTTCCCTCGGTCTCGTCTTCCTCGTCGCGCTGGGCGCGGTCGTCGTGCTGACGAGCCTGTTCTCGTTCGGCGTGGTCGGGCTCTCCCAGCGCGACTCGGCCCGCGCCGCGGGCGGCTCGGGCTCCGGACCGCTGGCCGGCGCGGTCATCTGCTTCGCGCTCTGCGCGGCGATCGTCGGCTACGGGATCTACTTGATCGTCGCCTGAACGCGGTCCCGGAACCCTGCGGGCAGCCCGGACAGCATCGGTTTCAGCGTGGCGCGCCGCGCCTCGCCCAGGTGGGTCAGCAGGTCGAGCGCCGGCGTCCAGAGGTCCTCGTCGGCGCTCGCCGCGGTGACCAGCCGGCCGAGCCGGTGCGCCGGGAGCAGGCCCACGACGTGGTCGATGCGGCCCTTGTCGTCGAGCACGAAGGCGATCCGCAGCAGCGCCGGGTCGTCGATCCGCTCGAGCGCCTGCCGCACGGTGGGGTCGGGCAGGTGCCCGACGAACCGGCCGAGGGTGATCCAGTCCTCCTTGCGCGCCAGCTCGCCGGCGACCGCGAGGACGGTGTCCAGCGGGATCCGGCTGATGATCGCGCTCGCCCGCCGCGGATCGAGCTCGGCGGCGACCTCGGCGAGGAAGCGGGGACTGAGCCGCTTGGCGACGTCGACGCCGCGCGAGACGTCGACCAGCCCGGCGATCCGGGCGCACAGCAGCGGGCCGAACACCTTCTCGGCGATCTTGGCGAGCACCCCGACGGGCACAACCCGAGCGGCCAGCGCCATCCGCTGCAGGGCGGCGGCGTTGGCGTCGAAGAGGGTGTCGGTGACCTGTTCGCGGAAGGCCTGCAGATCGCCGGCGTCGACGCGGGCGAGGTACTCGAGCCGGGAGGGTGCGACGCCGAGGACGCGGGCCAGCTTGAGGATCTCGCCCTCGGCGGCGTAGTTGCCGGCTGTGGCGGGGCTTTGGGGTGTCACAGGCCCACTGCTTTCCGGACTGCGCCGCGGAGCAGGGCGGGGACGTATCGGAGGCCTTCTTCGCCGGCTTCGGCGAGCGCTTTCGCTTGCCGCCTGCGCGCGTCGCGGAGTGCGTCGGCGAGGTCCTGCCGCTCGTGCTCGTCGAGGGCCTCGATGCCTGCGGGGAGGTAGCCGCCCAGCTGGTCGGCGAGTGTGCGGTCGGCCATGGTGGATCATCATGCAACACGGCGGGCACGGCCGCGCGGAGATGGGCCTGCTTGGCCGGTGGTTTGGGGCGATGTGGAGCACTGCTCACAGTTGTGAGCGATGCTCATCGCTGATGATGGGGTCGGTGCTCCGATTCGAGAGCGCTGCTCTCGTTCGGCCGCCCGGGCTTTCCCCGCTCCGCTCCGTCCCGCCTGGCCCTGCCCTGCCCGACCTGACCTTGTCCTGCTCGCCCGTCTCGCCGGGCGCGATGCTCTGAAACGAGAGCACTGCTCTCTTGTGTCTGGCATGGCGCTCCGAAACAAGAGCGGTGCTCTCTCGTTCTCGAGAGCGGCGTCCACATTGCAGAGCAGTGCTCTCGGAGGCTGCGAACCCGGTATCGGAGCGCGCCGAAGGTTGACTTTCGGCAGTGGTCGGCCTTCGTCACGGCTTGTAGCTTCGACTTCGTGCGGACAGTGACAAAGCGCAGGTGGCGCGTGGCGCTCGACGTGCTCCTGGGACTGTTCCTCGCCTACAGCGTCATCTCGGACACCGTGAACGCCCGGTCCTGGTGGGAAATCGCCGGCGGGCTCGCCGTCGTGGCAGGGTCGGTGGCCACGGCTCGGCGGTATCCCGTCGTCTCGCTGGGCATCGCGCTGGCCGGGGCGCTTGCGGTGACTTTCCCGTTCGGCGACCACGTGCCCGTCTGGGTGGTCTTCGTCCTGGTCGCGATGTCCTACCAGGCCGGGCTGCGGATGGAGCGGGCCCGGCCGGGCGTGCTGATCGGGGTCGCCGTGACGATCGTCGGTCTGCCGCTTGCGTTGCTGGTCGGACCCGACGGGCCGGGGGACTGGGCGGCGATGGTGGCGATTCTCGTCTTCGCCGGGTTGTCGCCGTGGCTGCTCGGGCGGTACGTGCGGGTCCGCGGCGAGCTCGCCCGCAAGGGCTGGCGCCGGGCCGAGGAAATGGAAAGCCGGCAGCAGCTGGTCGCCGAGCAGGCGCGGCTGCGTGAGCGCGCCCGCATCGCCAGCGACATGCACGACTCGCTGGGGCACGAGCTGAGCCTGATCGCCGTCCGCGCCGCCGCGCTGGAGGTCGCCAGCGGCCTCGGTGACGCCCAGCGCGACGCGGCCGCGCAGCTGAGGACCAGCGCCGCGACGGCGACCGAGCGGCTGCGCGAGATCATCGGCGTGCTGCGCGAGGACGCCGCGCCGGTCGAGCCGGTGCAGGGCGACCTCGGAGAGCTGATCGGCCGGGCGCGCGCGTCGGGCCTGCTCATCGAGTCCACTGTGGACGTAGACGGCGCACCGCCGATGGTGGCCCGCGCCGCCTACCGCGTGGTGCAGGAGGCCCTGACCAACGTGGCGAAGCACGCGCCGGGGGCCGCCGTGACGGTCCGGGTGACCAGCGTCGGTGCGCAGACCGATGTCAGCGTGGTCAACGCGCCGCCGCCTGCCGGGCCGTTGCCCGGGGCCGCGTCCGGGCACGTCGGGCTGATCGGCCTGCGGGAGCGCGTGCGGCTCGTCGGCGGGACGTTGCGGGCCGGTCCGCGGGCCGGTGGGTTCGCCGTCACCGCGACACTGCCGCACGGCGCCGCGCCGGGTGAGCCGGTCGCTTCGGATGTTCCGGATGACGAGGTCGAGTTGTCGACGTCGGCCAAGGCTCTCGAGCTGGCCCGGCGTGACGTGCGGCGCAGCCTGATCCAGGCCGTCGCCGTCCCGGTCGGCCTGTTCGCCGTGGTCCTCGCGGTCGCCGGGATCGTGTTCCTCTACCAGTGGAACTCCTCGGAGCTGCCCGCCGGCGTCTACGAACAGCTGCGGATCGGGCAGTCGCGGGCCGAGGTGGCGCCGCAGCTGCCGTCGAACCAGCGCAGCGCCCGGCCGCGGCGAACCGAGCCGCCGCAGCCGGCCGTGCCCGGGGTCGCGTGCGAGTACTACGGCACCGGCCGATCGTGGCTCGTCGACGACTATGCCGCGTACCGGCTGTGTTTCGCCGGTGGGAAACTGGTGGCCAAGGACCGGTTCACCGAGGGGGCGCCGTGATCAGGGTCGTGCTGGCCGACGACGAAGCGATGATGCGGGCGGGGGTGGCGGCGATCCTCGCCGCCGACGCGGAGATCGAGGTCGTCGCCGAGGCGGGCGACGGCCGTTCGGCGGTCTCGCAGGTCCTCGCCACGCATCCCGACGTCGTGCTGCTGGACATCCGCATGCCGGTTCTGGACGGCCTGGGCGCGGCCGCCGAGATCCGCCGGCTGCTGCCCGCCACCGGCGTCATCATGCTGACCACATTCGGCGAAGACGACTACATCGAGCGCGCGCTGAGCCTCGGCGCGGGCGGGTTCCTGCTGAAGTCGGGTGATCCGCGTGAGCTGCTGGCCGGTGTCCACGCCGTCGCCGATGGGGCCGCGTTCCTCTCGCCGAAGGTGGCGCAGCGGGTGATCGCGCGGCTGTCCGGCGGGCAGCTGGCGCGGGCGGCCGCGGCCCGCGAGCGGATCGCCGTGCTGACCCCGCGCGAGCGGGAAGTGCTGACGCTGCTGGGTTTCGGACTGTCCAATGCGGACATCGCGGCGAAGATGTTCGTCGTCGAGGGCACGGTGAAGGCGCACGTGAGCACCATCCTGACCCGGCTCGGCGCGAAGAACCGGGTCCAGGCGGCGATCACGGCGTACGAGGCGGGGCTGGTCGGGGGAGACGCGGCGGCGTCCACCCCGTGATCCCCGCGCCCACGCGGGCCGTCACCGTTCCGGGCAGGCACTTCAGCGCGGCTGTTCGCAGGGCCGTCGCGACCGGGTTGCTCAGCTGCGGGCCGAGCTTGCCCATCCGGACGGACTCGCGGACGACGCGCTGGCTGCGTGGCCGCCGGGTGCGGTCGTAGCTTTCGAGCGCGTTCTCCATGTCCTGTGTGGACACCGCGTGGGCGAGCACGACGGCGTCTTCGATGGCCTGGCAGCCGCCCTGGCCGAGGAACGGCGGCATGGCGTGGGCGGCGTCGCCGAGCAGCGCGATCCGGCCGCGGGTGTAGCCGGGCAGCGGGGTGCCGAGGTAGTAGAGGTCGTGGTGCAGCACGGCTTCCGGCGGGGTGGCAGCCATGAGGGCCGGGATCGGGTCGTGCCAGTTCGCGAAGGCCGGCTCGAGGTCGGCTTTGCCGGTGCCCGGCTTCGCGAGGGTCGAGAGCCACCAGTAGACGTCGCCGCCGGAGAGCGGCAGGACGCCCACCTCGGTGCCGCGGTCGAAGCTCGTGCTCAGCGGGGTGCCGGGGAGGTGCGCGACGCCGCGGAACGCCGTGCTGCCCGAGTACACCGGCTCCGGGTGGTCGGGGAAGAGGGCGTGACGCACCCGGCTGTGGATGCCGTCGGCCGCGACGACGAGGTCGGCGCGCAGTTCTTCGCCGCCTACGCGGACCGTGCCGTCTTCGCGGACTTCGGTGACTTCGGCGCCGGTCCGGAGGCTGCCGGCCGGGACGGCGTCCCGGAGGGCGGCGATGAGGTCACGCCGGTGGATCGCCCCGAGCGACCGCCCGTGCCGCCGGGCGAACTCGGCGCCGTCGAAGCGGGTGATCCGGCGGCCGCGCCGGTCGCGGAAGCCGCCGTCCCGCTGCGGGGCCAGCCGCTCGCCGAGGTCGACCCCGAGTTCGTCGAGGGCGCGCAGGGCGTTCGGCCAGAGCGAGATCCCGGCGCCGACGTCGCCGAATTCGGGGGCCTTCTCGAGGACGGTGACCGTCCAGCCGACCCGGTGCAGCCCCGCGGCCGCCGCCAGGCCGCCGATGCCGCCGCCGACCGCTATCGCGTGCATTGCGCCTCCTCTACAGGTGTAGAGAACTCTACACCTGTAGAGTGCGACGTCGTGGATCGGTTGGATGTGATTGCCGACGCAGCGATCGAGGTGATCGCGGCGGAGGGCATGCGCGGCTTGACGCACCGGGCGGTGGACCGCGCGGCGGGCCTGCCGGTGGGATCGACGTCGTACTACGCGCGCACGCGGGCGGCGCTGCTGGAGCTGACGATCGCGCGGATCGTGGTGCTGGACCAGCCTTCGGCGCGGCCGGCCGGGTCGTTGGCGGAGTTCATCGCGGGATACGCGTTCGAGGCGATCACGGCGGGGCGGACGCGGATGCTGGCGCGGTACGAGTTCGCGCTGGAGGCCACGCGGCGGCCGGAGCTGCGCGCGGTGTACGACGAGGGCGGGTTGCAGATCCGCAGGCTCGCGACTTCGGCACTGGAGGCGGCGGGGTCTTCGTCCGCCGAGAGGCACGCGCGGGTGGTGGTGGACTGGATGGAGGGGACGATCTTCGGGGCTTTGGCGGGGACGGGGTCGCTGGCGCCGCCTTCGTTGGAGTCGCTGGTGGAGAGTGCGCGGGAAATCCTGGCGGGGCTTGGGGTGGAGTGACCTCGGGCCGGCTGTCCACATGCTTGCGTGTGTGTGGACAACCGGCCTCGGGTCGCGGCTTTTGGCGGGTTTTGTCGGGTGGGGCCGATAGACTGGACTTGGGTGGCCCCCGGAGAGGGTGGGGGAGTTTCGAGTCAGGCGTCCCGGCGGCGCAAAACTGCCGTGCCCGCCAGCAAGGCCGCTCCCGCCCACACCGCGTCGATCGCCAGCCCCACCCACGGTGCATACGGTGCCACCGCCATCGTCACCGGGTTGGGCTTTCCCGACTCCACCATCGCGTTGATCCCCGCTATCCCCGGGAAATACGGCATCGCCTCCGGCAGGCCCAGCGACGCCACGATCAACGGCAGCGGCACCAGCAGCACGATCACCGACACCAACGTCCCCGCCGCACTGCGCAAAGACCAGCCGATCCCCGTGCACAGCAACCCCAGCAACGCGAAGTACCCGCCCATCCCCGCCGCCGTCGTGAAGGCCGCCGAAGCCGAGGTCGGCAGGCCGTGGCCCGCCATCACCGCCCTCTCCAAGGCCATCGACCCGCCCGACAGCAGCACTCCGTACGCGAACAGCACCGGCAGCAGCACCGCCGCCTTTGCCTGCGCCACCCTGGCGCGTACCGGGGTCCACAGCAACGTCGAGCGGATTCCGCCGCCCGTGTACTCGCTCGTCACGAATAGCGTCGCCAGCGCTATCACCGCGAACTGGGCCAAGTACACCGCGCCGCCCAGGGTGATGGTGTTTGCGCTCTGCGGGTCGGTTTCGTAGTGCTGGGCGATGGCCGACAACGTTCCGTAGCCCAGCATCAACGCCGTCCCCGTCGCCAGGCACCACCACGTTGCCCGGACCGACCAGAGCTTCGTCCACTCCGCTGCCACCGCTCCCGGCAGCCCGCCGCCGTGCAGTGCGACCGGTGAAGTCATGCCGATACCCCGTATTCCACCGAAGAAGCCGTCAACTCCATGTACGCCTGCTCGAGCGATGCCGTCCGCTCCGCCAGCCCGTGCACGCGGATCCCCAGCTCGTGCGCCAGATCACCGACGCGGGTGACGTCGACGCCGTCCACCAGCAGCTCGCCCGGCTCTCCCGGATGCGTCAACCCGCCTTCGGCGCGCAACCGGGCGTCCAAAGTGGAGCGCTCGGCTTCGGCCGGGATGCGGACGGAAACCATGGTGCGGGAATGGCCCTTGATGAACTCCGGCACCGGGGCGTCGGCCAGCAGCCTGCCCTTGCCGATCACCACCAGGTGGTCCGCCGTCAGCTGCATCTCGCTCATCAGGTGGCTGGACACGAACACCGTCCGCCCCTCGGCCGCCAGTGCGCGCATGAGCTGCCTGACCCAGCGGACGCCGTCCGGGTCGAGGCCGTTGACCGGCTCGTCGAACAGCAGCACCCCCGGGTCGCCGAGCAGCGCGCCCGCGATGCCCAGCCGCTGGCCCATGCCCAGCGAGAACTGCCCGGCCCGCTTGCCGGCGACGTCGGACAGCCCGACCGTCGCCAGCACCTCCTCGACGCGGCCCGCCGCGATGCCGTTGCTGCGGGCCATGGCCAGCAGGTGCTTCCCGGCGCTGCGGCCGGGGTGCAGGGCCTTGGCGTCGAGCAGCGCACCGACCTCGCGCAGCGGGTGCCGCAGCTCGGCGTAGCGCCGGCCGCCGACCAGGACCTCGCCCTCCTGCGGGTGGTCGAGCCCGACCGTCATCCGCATGGTCGTCGACTTTCCCGCGCCGTTCGGGCCGAGGAACCCGGTCACCTGGCCCGGCGCGACGTCGCAGGTGAGGGCATCGACGACGGTTTTCTCCCCGTAGCGCTTCGTGAGTCCCCGAAGTGTGATCATGCTTCGAAGTCTGCGGTCCGCGGGGGTGCGCGGGCATCGGACGACGGTCGCGAGCCGCCCCCGACTTTCGTCAGGTGCGGCGGCGGGTGTGGCGGGTCGGGACCGCGGCCGCCGGGTCCTCCGGCCACGGGTGCTTCGGGTAGCGGCCGCGCAGGTCGGCGCGCACGGCCGGGTAGCCGGACGTCCAGAACGACGCGAGGTCGGCGGTGATCGCGGCCGGGCGGCCGGCCGGGGAGAGCAGGTGCAGCACCACCGGGACGCCGGCGAGCACCGGGGTTTCGGTCCAGCCGAACGTCTCCTGCAGCTTGACGGCCAGCACCGGCTGGTCACCGCGGTAGTCGACGCGGATGTGCGAGCCCGACGGCACTTCGAGCCGGTCCGGGGCGAGGTCGTCCAGCTTCGCCGCCTCCGGCCAGGGGAGCAGCGCCTTCAGTGCGGTGCCGGCGTTGATGTTCGCCAGGTCGGCCTTCCGGCGCGCGGTGCCGAGGTCCAGCCAGCTGTCCACATCGGACAGCAGCGCGGTGTCGTCCACCGGCGGCCACGGCGGCCCGAGGACGCGGTGCAGGAACGCCATCCGCTCCCGCAGCCGGGTCGCGTCCTGGCTCCACTTGAGGAGGCCGAGGCCCTCGGTGCGCAACCCGGTGACGAGGGCATCGTGGACGTCCGCGTTCTTGAGCGGCTTCTCGGACAGGACGATGGCGCCGAGCCTGCGCACCCGCCGGGCGACGACGTCGCCGTCCCAGCTCACTTCGTCCACTTCGGACACCGAGCCGGCCTTGACGGCGAGGGCTTCGTCGGCGGCCGCGGCGAGGCGGATGGTGCCGTGGACGCGGCCGGGGTCGCGGGTGGCTTCGGCGACGGCCAGCCACTCGGCGTCGAGGCCGCTGCCGGGCGGGAGTTCGGCGGCGGTGCCGCCGGCCATCAGGTAGACGGGCGCGCCACCGGGCCGCCGCCGGGCGAGCCGCTCGGGGTGCGCGAGGGCGACGACCAGCGCGGGATCGGGGCGGTGGCCGCCGGACGCGGGAACGGAACTCGCGTGATCGGAGCCGGATCTCGCGTGATCAGAGGCGGAACTCGCGTGATCGGAGCCGGAAGTCGTGCGGTCGAGGGCGGAGCTCGCGTGATCGGGGGCGGATCTCGCGTGGCCGAGGGCGGAAGTCGCGTGATCGGGGGCGGAACTGCTGGTGGACGGGGAGCGGGTGGTCCGGTTGCGGGACACCAGACCCTCCAGTCGCTGGACCTCGCGCTTCCAGCGCCGCGAACCCTCGTCCGCCGCCGAGCGGAGGCGGCGCAGCTCCGCGGCCACGTCCGTCAGCGTCGCGCCCGCGTCCAGCAGCGCCACGACCTCCGCCGCGTTGCGGGCGCCGACCTCCGAAGAACCGTCCAGCAGCGCGCGGGCCAGGCGCGGGTGCAGGCCGAGCTCCGCCATCCGCCGTCCGCGCGAGGTGACCGTGCCGTCCGCGGCCGTCGCGCCCAGCGTCACCAGCAACGCCCGGCCGGCCGCCAGCGCGCCTTCGCCCGGCGGGTCCCACCAGGCCAGCCCGCTGCCGTCCGGGGTCGACCAGCACGCCAGTTCCAGCGCCAGCCGGGCGAGCTCGGCCGTGCGGATCTCCGGCTCGGGGTACGCCGGCAGCGTCGCCTGCTCGTGTTCGGCCCAGCAGCGGTACGCCCGCCCCGGCGCCTCCCGGCCCGCGCGGCCGGACCGCTGCGCGGCCACCGCCGCCGAAACGCGCACCGTCGCCAGGCCCGGCAGCCCGCGCCGGTGGTCGACGCGCGGCACGCGGGCCAGCCCCGAGTCCACCACCGCGCGCACCCCCGGCACGGTCAGGCTCGACTCCGCCACCGCCGTCGCCAGCACCACCCGGCGCCGCGAACGCGGCCGCAGCGCGTCGTCCTGGTGCGCCGCCGACAACCGGCCGTGCAACGGGAGGACGTCCACATCGGACAGACGCAGCAACCCCGAAGTGCGGGCGATCTCGCCGGCCCCGGGGAGGAAGGCCAGCACGTCGCCGTCGCCCGAAGACAACGCCGTCCGCACCGCCCGCGCGACACACGCCTCGACGCGCTCGCCACGGGCCGGCGGGACGTACGAGAACTCGACCGGGAAGGTCCGCGCCGTCGCCGTCACCACCGGGGCGTCGCCGAGCAGGGCCGCCAGGCGCCCGGACGCGACCGTCGCCGACGTCGCCAGCAGCCGCAGGTCCTCGCGCAGCCCGGCGCGGACGTCCAGGAGCAGCGCCAGCAGCAGGTCGGCGTCCAGGTGCCGCTCGTGGCACTCGTCGAGCAGCACCGTCGAGACGCCCGGCAGCTCGGGGTCGCCCTGCACACGCCGCACCAGCAGCCCGGACGTCACCACCTCGATGCGGGTCCGCGCGGACACCTTCCGGTCGCCGCGCACGGCGTACCCGACGGTCTCGCCGACCGGCTCCCCGAGGATCGCCGCCATCCGCGCGGCCGCCGCGCGCGCCGCCAGCCGCCGCGGCTCGGCGACCACCACCCGGCCCTCGCCCGCCGACGCCAGGGCGAGCGGGACCAGCGTCGTCTTCCCCGTGCCGGGCGGCGCGACGAGCACCGCGGCGCCGCGCCGCTCCAGCGCGGCGACGACGTCGGGCAGCACGGACCGGACCGGCAGGTCGGGCAGCTTCACTTCTCGGTGACCTCGGGGGGTGGGGGCAGCTGGTAGCCGGACGGGCCGATGTTCGCGTTGAGCGAGCGCAGCCATTCGCCGGAGGAGATCATCTTCCGGATCGCGTCGTCGACCGCGGCGACGCCCTGGGTGTCGCCCTTGCGCAGGCCGACGCCGTAGTTCTCCTTCGAGAACGGCTTCCCGACGATCTTCAGCAGCTCCGGGTCGCGGGCGACGTAGCCGGCCAGGATCGCCGCGTCCGTGGTCACCGCGTCGATCTGCCCGGCGAGCAGCGCGGTCACGCAGTCGGAGTACCGCGGGTACTCGACCAGCTGGACGGCCTGGGCGAACTTGTCCTTCACCTGCTGCGCCGGCGTCGACCCGGTGACCGAGCACAGCCGCCGCCCGTTGAGCGCCTCCGGCCCGGAGATGTCGGCCGACGTCTTTCGCACCAGCAGGTCCTGCCCGGTGGTGAAGTAGGGACCGGCGAACGCCACGACCTCCTTCCGCTTGTCGGTGATCGAGTAGCTCGCCACGACCAGGTCGACGGCGCCGGAAGTGAGGTCCGTCTCCCGGGTCGCCGACGTCGTTTCGCGCCACGTGATGTCCTTCGCCGCGACGCCGAGCTCCGAAGCGACGAAAGTCGCGACATCGACGTCGAACCCGACGAACCGGCCGTCGATCGTGTGCTCCGAGAGCCCCGGCGCGTCGAACCGGATGCCGATGGTCAGGTGATCCGCGGCACTCGCCCGGGTGACGAGCGAGTCGGTGGGCGACACCTGCGCCGGACCGCACGCCGACACCGTGACCAGCAACAACGCCGAGCCGAGGAGCATGCGCCACCGCATCCGGCCGCTCCCTCCGCCTCACGTTGTTCTCAGGTCCCCCCGTTAGCCTAAGTGCGTGGTGCGACCGTCCCAACCCGTGCTGAACACCGTCGGCACGCTCGCCCGGCTCGGGCTGGCGGCCGTCTGGCTCGTTTCCGGTGCGCTCAAGCTGGCGGATCCCGGTCAGACGCTGATCGCCGTGCAGGCCTACCAGGTGTTGCCGGACGCACTCGCGAACGTGGTGGCCGTCGCGCTGCCGCTCGTGGAACTCGTGCTCGGCCTGCTGCTGCTCGCGGGCCTGGCGACCCGGTGGGCCGCGGCGGCCGCGCTGGGGCTGCTCGTGGTGCTCATCGCGGGGATCGCCCAGTCGTGGGCCCGCGGGCTGAGCATCGACTGCGGGTGTTTCGGCGGCGGCGGTCAGGTGGCGGCGGGGCAGACCGAGTACCCGCAGGAGATCCTCCGCGACACGGGGTTCGCGCTGCTCGCCGTCTGGCTGGTGGTGCGGCCGCGCACGTGGCTGTCGCTCGACGGCTGGCTGGCGCGAGGTCGCGGGAACTCGGGCGAACCCGAACCCGACTACTCGGGTATCGCGGAAGGGAACTGATACACAGTGGGTGGAGCTGAACGGACCGCGCGGAAGCGCCGTCAGGCGGCGCAGGCCGGTTCGAACGTGGTCGCGCAGGCCAGGGGAGCCTCCGGCGACCGGCGCAAGTGGATCATCGGGATCGGTGCCGTGGTCGTCGTGGCCGCGCTCGTGATCGGCGGCGTGATCTGGACGATCGCCGACCGGAACAGCACCGAGGGCCAGATCATCGATGCCGGCAAGACGAGCTCGCTGGCGGGCGACGTCACGCAGAAGCGCGACGGCGTCGTCGTCACCGTGGGCAAGGCGGGTGCCAAGGCGTCGATCGACGTCTACGCCGACTTCCTCTGCCCGATCTGCGGCGAGTTCGAGAAGCAGTACAAGAGCCAGGTCGAGCAGGCGATCAACGACGGCAAGCTGCAGGTGCGCTACCACATGGTGCCGCTGCTCAACCAGCGCTCCAGCCCGCCGGGCTACTCGCTCGACTCGGCGAACGCGGCGCTCGCCGCGGCCGACGCCGGCAAGTTCCTGCAGTTCCACGACGCGCTGTTCGCCAACCAGCCCGAAGAGGGCAAGCGCGGCTACGACAAGGCGCAGCTGATCGAGCTCGGCAAGAACGTCGGCATCACCGACCCGGCGTTCGCCCGGACGGTCAACGCCGGCACCTACGACGAGCAGCTGAACTCGGCGTTCCAGCAGATCGAGAACGACCCGAAGCTGGCGCAGGACTTCGGTGGCGGGCAGTCCGGGTTCGGCACGCCGACGGTCACCGCGAACGGGGCGATCGTGTCCTGGCAGGACCCGAGCTGGCTCGCGAAGGTGACCGGCTGACTCCCGGCAATTCGCCCACCCGGGTACGGACCGTCGACTAGGCTGGATCCCTGAGCAGGGGAACCGGGGGTGTAGCGCGCACGTCGCACCTGTCGGTGACAGGGAGGACCAGTGGACGGTTCGGGGTTTCACGTCGATGAGGGCGCGTACACGCGGTATGCGCGCGAAGTCGACCCGCTCGGCGAAGACGTCAAAGGCGCGGCCGAGAAGCACGTCGGCCCGCACGTGACGCTCGGCGGCCACGGCTTCTCGGAGATGGGCGGCGAGTCCGGCTTCTCCGGGGCCTACAGCGGCCGGATGCGCGCGCTGCAGGAGAAGATGCACCGCGTCGGCGGCGGCTGGCGGCAGGTCGGCGAAGCCGCCCGGCAGACCGACCGCAACTACGCGGCGGTCGAGGGCGAGCACGGCGACGTCATCCGGCGGCTGGGCGGCGATTCGTGACCGAGCACACCGACCAGCTCGTCCGCCACCACCTGGACACGACGAACCAGTTCGCGCAGAAGCTGCGCCACGACCCGGTCGCCATCAGCGGCGCGCGGGACGCGCACGTCGCCCTGCAGACGTCGGTGGGGCGCACCCGCGACGTCGCGTCGGAGCAGCGCGTCAACCTCGCTTCGGCCAGCTCGGGCTCGACGACCGACCGCGCCACGGCGACGTCGCAGAGCCTCGAGCAGGAGGTCCAGGACCTCCTCGACGAAAGCGCCGAGATCGAGAAGGCCGTCGCGGAGGCGGCCGATACGCTGCACGTCGGCGAGATCAAGAACGACCAGGTCCGCGACCAGATCATCAAGGAGATCGCGGCCTCGATGAAGGCGCTGGAAGCGGTGAAGACCATCCAGCCGCCGGAGAGTCGCGGCGCCGCTTCGCGCGACATCCTGATGAAGCTGCAGACGAAGATCAGCCAGCTCACCGGCCAGGCGGCCACGTTCAGCGAGCAGACGATCAACGACCTGACCGCGATCGGCACCCGGCTCGGCGGCGAAGAGCAGTCGACGTCGGCTTCTTCGGCCTCGCCCTCGACCAAGGTCGGGTCGTCGTTCAACAGCAACAGCGGGTACTCCGGCGGTTCGGACGGCGGCGGCGGAGGGGGCGGCGGTGGCGGGGGAGGCGGCGGCGGGGGCGCGGTGCACAAGCCGCGGCTGCCGGTCGCGATCCCGCCGCAGCCCGGCTCCGGCGTCGCGATCAACCTCCCCGGCGGCAAGCAGGTCATGGCGCCGAACGAGACGGCGGCCAAGGCGGTGCGCAACGCGCTCGCGCAGCTCGGCGTGCCGTACGTGTGGGGCGGCACCGCCCGCGGCGTCGGCCTCGACTGCAGCGGGCTGACCATGACCTCCTACCAGGACGCCGGCCTGCAGCTGCCGCGGACGGCGGCGCAGCAGACGGTCGGGGCCGAGGTGCCGTCGATCGACCAGCTGCTGCCGGGCGACCTCGTCGTGTGGTCCGGCCACGTGGCGATGGTGATCGGCGACGGCCAGATGATCGAGGCGGGCGACCCGGTGCAGATCAGCAAGATCCGCACCACCAACGCGGGACAGTCGTTCATCGGTTTCTACCGGCCCACGGGGTGATTTGCTGTGTCTGACTTCGACGTCGACCTGGCGGCGGCGCGGATCGCCGAGCAGGCATCGCGGGCGGGCGAGGAGGTGTCCGCGCGCCTGGCCCGCTCGGGTCCGGTGGTGGGCAAGGCTTCGTCCGACGGCATCGAGGTCCAGGTGGCGCCGGGCGGGCTGCTGACCGGGCTGACGATCCACCGCTCGGTGCTGCGGCAGGGCTCGGCGGTGCTCGCCGACCGGATCTTCGAGCTGGCCCAGCGCGCGACCCGGCGGGCGGGCGACCGGATGTACCACGCCCTGTCGTCCGCGGTTCCCCCGGAACAGCTGGAAACGCTGGGCTACGAGCCGATCCCGGACGACGACCCGGACGCCGAGACGTATTCGTACGAAGGGGGGCGGCGGTGATCACGACGCGCGAGCTGATCGCGCAGGCCCGGGCCCGCGAAGAGGCCATGGCGCGGGTGGAGGAGCTGCTGGCGTCGGCGTCGGGGACAGCTCACGACCGGGACGGCCAGGTCGAAGTGACGGTCGATGCCCGCGGGAAGCTGCTGCGGTTGTGGCTGGCGCCGTCGGCGGTGGAGCTGGGCGAGGGGCTGGGGCCGCTGGTGGTGGAGATCGCCCAGGCGGCCATGCGCGAGGCCACGCAGGACGGGTACAACAAGGTGGCCTTGCTGGTGGGCGAGGACATGACCGCCATGATCGAGCGGATGACCGGGATGCCGGCGCCGGCCCGTGCGGAGGACGACGACCCGGGGATGACGGTCGAGGAGTTCCAGCGGTTGCGGGAGGAACGGTTGGGGGCTTCGCCCGCTGCTGCTTCTCCTGCCCCGAGCGTTGAGGACGAGGACGCTTACTGGGAGAGTTTCGACCCGGCTTCGCTGCGCTCGGATCGCTGAGCAGCCCCCGTTTTCCACGCTACCGGAGGGGGCCGACGATTTGAGCGCGAGCAGGGTGGTGTCCTGGCCGGGTTTCCACAACACCCGGGACCTCGGCGGGCTGCCGGCGACGTCCGGGAAGACGACCCGGTTCGGTGCCTTCTTCCGGGCGGCGGACCTGCGGTTCGTCACCGAGGCGGGGTGGGCGCAGGCGCGTGCCGCCGGGGTCCGCACCGTCGTCGACCTCCGGAACGCCGACGAGATCCGGCCCGCGGCCGAACCCCGGACCGCGCAGGCGGGTTCGGCGCAGTTCACCGCGGACACCGCCGGGCCGGCCACCCCGGCCGGGATCGAACGGCTCGAAGTCCCGCTCGACGACGTCGACGACCTCGCGTTCTGGCAGCACATCAACGGCGCCGGGCTCAACGGCACGCCGCTCTACTACCCGGTCTTCCTCCGGCGGAAGGCCGGCCGCTGCGCCGCGGTCGTCAAGGCGATGGCCCACGCCGATTCCGGCGTGCTGTTCCACTGCGGCATGGGCCGGGACCGCACGGGCCTGGTGGCGCTCCTGCTGCTCGCACTGGCCGGCGTCGAACCCCGGGCGATCGCCGCCGACTACGCCCTGTCGGCCGAAGCCCTCGGGGATCTTGTCGCCGCGATGGGCGCCGACGACCAGGGGCCGGTCATCCGGGCCGCGCTCGCGAAGCACCGCACCACGGCCGAAGGGGCGGTGCTGGCGACGCTCGAGGAGTTCGACGTCGAGCGGTACCTGCTGGCCGCGGGTGTCACCGGGGGCGAACTGCGGGCCGTTCGCGCCCGGCTGGTGGGGTAGCGCGGTCCGGGCGGTCCCGGTGAGCGGTAACCGAGTTCGTTGAGAGGTCTGGACCAGCCGCGTATCGCTGTGTCTTAATCCAAGGCGTGAATTTTGGTCTCTCGACGAGGAGGACCCGGATGCGCCTCGGACGCAGGCTGGGCATCGGCGCGCTGGCCGTCGGGTTGCTGCTCGGCTCGGAAACCCCCGCGCTCGCCGGGAACGGCCCGGCCTACAAGGACTCCTGGCGCCCCGTCAAGGTGCGGGTGGCCGATCTGCTCTCGCGGATGTCGCTCGACGACAAGCTGGGCCAGATGATGCAGGCCGAACGGCTCGGGGTCGAAAGCCCGGCCGACGTCACCACCGGACGGCTCGGCTCGCTGCTCTCCGGCGGCAGCTCGCAGCCCACCCCGAACACGCCCGTCACCTGGGCCGACATGTACGACGGCTTCCAGAAGGCCGCGCTCGCCACGCCTCTGGGCATTCCGCTCATCTACGGCGTCGACGCCGTGCACGGCCACAACGGCCTCTACGGTGCCACGGTCTTCCCGCACAACATCGGCCTCGGCGCGACCCGCGACCCGGAACTCGTGCAACGCATCGGCCGCGCCACCGCCGAAGAGGTCTCCGGCACCGGGATCGACTGGGACTTCGCGCCCTGCCTGTGCGTCGCGCGCAACGATCGCTGGGGCCGGACCTACGAGTCCTTCGGCGAGGTCCCGCAGCTCGCCACGCAGATGGCGTCGATCATCACCGGGCTGCAGGGCACCAAGCTCGAGCGGCCGGGTTCGGTGCTCGCCACCGCCAAGCACTACGTCGGCGACGGCGGCACCACCGGCGGCGTCAACGAAGGCAACACCGAAATCAGCGAGCAGGAACTGCGCGCGATCCACCTGCCGCCGTTCCGGGCCGCCGTCCGGCGCGGGGTCGGGTCGGTGATGATCTCCTACAGCAGCTGGAACGGCGTCAAGATGCACGCCGGCTCGTACCTGATCAACGACGTCCTCAAGAAGGAGCTCGGCTTCACCGGGATCGTCGTCTCCGACTACAACGGCGTCGACAAGATCGACGGCAAGAGCGGGTTCACCCCCGACGAGGTCGAGGCCGCCATCAACGCCGGTATCGACATGGTGATGGTGCCCTTCGAGTGGCAGAAGTTCATCGACACGCTGCGGACGCTCGTCGAGCAGGGCCGCGTGCCGCTGAGCCGGATCGATGACGCCAACCGGCGCATCCTCACCAAGAAGTTCGAGCTCGGCCTGTTCGAGCACCCGCTGACCGACCGGCGGTTCCTGGCCACCATCGGCAGCAAGCCGCACCGCGACCTCGCCCGGCAGGCCGTGCGCGAATCCCAGGTGCTGCTCAAGAACGAGAATCACGTGCTGCCGCTTTCGCGGCGCAGCAAGATCTTCGTGGCCGGCAAGAGCGCGGACGACATCGGCAACCAGTCCGGCGGCTGGACCGTCGGCTGGCAGGGCACCAGCGGGCCCGTCATCCCCGGCACCACCATCCTGCAGGGCATCCGGAACAGCTCGGGCCAGGTGACCTACGCCAAGGACGGCACCGGGATCGACCGCAGCTACGACGTCGCCGTCGCGGTCGTGGGGGAGACGCCGTACGCCGAAGGCAAGGGCGACCGGCCGCAGGGGATGGGGCTGGACGCCACCGACCTCGCCACGCTGCAGAAGCTCAAGGACTCCGGCGTGCCGACCGTGGTCGTGCTCGTCTCCGGACGCCCGCTCGACATCGCCGCGCAGCTGCCGGACTGGGCCGGGCTCGTCGAGTCGTGGCTGCCGGGCAGCGAAGGGCAGGGCGTCGCCGATGTGCTCTTCGGCGACTACAACCCGACCGGCAAGCTGCCGGTGACCTGGATGCGCAGCGCCGACCAGCAGCCGATCAACGCCGGTGACGGCAAGCCCGCGCTGTTCCCGTTCGGGTTCGGCCTGCGGTACCCGCACCGCCCCTGGTGATTTCCGTCCCCCACCGGAAAGGTCCGCCCATGAGATCCCGCCGTCCGCTGATCCGGATCCTGGCGTTCTTCGCCGCCTGCCTGGGGCTTTCGCTCGGTGCCCCGGCGGTGCAGGCCGCGACGCCGTTCAAGGTCCTGGCCTTCTACAGCGGCACCTACGACGCCGCGCACATCAGTTTCGAAAAGGAGGCCAACGTCTGGTTCCCCCAGCAGGCGTCGGCCAACGGGTTCACCTACACCGCGACGACCGACTGGAACCGGCTCACGAGCCTGACGAAGTCCACGGCCGACGTCGTGCTGTTCCTCGACGACCAGCCGCAGTCGGCCGCCCAGTTCCAGGGTTTCCAGAACTACATGGCCAACGGCGGCGGGTTCTTCGGCTTCCACGTCACCGCCTACAACGACAGCTCGACGCCGTCCTACGCGAACTGGTTCCACAACGACTTCCTCGGCACCGGCCGGTTCACCTCGAACACGTGGGGCCCGACGCCGGAGACGCTGAAGATCGAGAACCGCACGCACCCGTCGACGGTGAACCTGCCGGCGACGATCCGGTCGTCGACGTCGGAGTGGTACGCCTGGCAGAACGACCTGCGCCAGAACGCCAACATCTCGATCCTGGCGTCGATGGACTCCTCGACGTTCCCGATCGGCACCGACCCGAACCAGACCTGGTACAGCGGCTACTACCCGATCGCGTGGACGAACAAGAACTACAAGATGCTCTACGCCAACTTCGGCCACAACGCGATGAACTACGACACGAACACCGCGCTGTCGTCGACGTTCGAGAGCGCCGACCAGAACCGGTTCGTGCTCGACGGCCTGAAGTGGCTCGGCGGCGGTTCGACCGGGCCGACCGACCCGGGCACGATCGACCCCGCGGCCTGGTACGCGGTGACGAACAAGGCGTCCGGCAAGTGCGTCGACGCCCGCGCGGCGGGCAGTGCGAACGGCACGGTGATCCAGCAGTACACGTGCAACGGCACCACGGCCCAGCAGTACCAGTTCGCCCCGACCAGCGGCGGCTACGACCGGATCAACAACCGCACGAACACCGCCCAGGTCATCGACGTGACCGACGTGTCGACGGCCGACAACGCCGGCCTGCAGCTGTGGTCCTACAGCGGCGGGAACAACCAGCAGTGGCAGCCGGTGTCGGAAGGCAGCGGTTACTACCACTTCGTCGTCCGCCACACGGGCAAGTGCCTGACCGTGCCGGGCTCGTCCACCGCGGACAGCGTCCAGCTGGTCCAGGCGGCCTGCAACGGCAGCGCCGCCCAGTCGTTCAAGGTCGCCTAGCGGGACCCGTGAGGGGCCACCTCCCGGGTGGCCCCTCACGGATCTCAGTCGCGCTCGATGAGGTGGCCCACCACGTCCGGGCCCGGGTGGGCGTGGCCCGAGCCGTCGCGGCGGACGTCGATCTCCGGGAGCTCCACCGGGTCGCCGTTGCGGGCCGCGCCTGCCGGGCGGGGGCCGATCCAGGCCACTCGCAACGCCGTCTCACCCTTGAGGAACCTCTGGGCCCGCACGCCCCCCGTCGCGCGGCCCTTGGCCGGGTACTCGCTGAACGGGGTCACCTTCACGCTCTGGCCCGTCGCCGTGATCACCAGTGGCTCGCCGTGCTCGTCGTCGTCCGTGCGGACCGCTCCGAAGAACACCACCGAGCCCGCGCCCACGTTCATGCCCGCCATGCCGCCGCCCTTGAGGCCCTGGGGGCGGACCAGCGAGGCCGCGTACTTCAGCAGTGACGCCTCCGACGACACGAACGCCAGCGTCTCCGAGCCGTCCGTCAGCCACGTGGCGCCGACGACCTCGTCGCCGTCCTTCAGCGAGATCACTTCGAACTCGTCCGAACGGACCGGCCACTCCGGCGAACAGATCTTCACCACACCCGCCCGGGTGCCGAGCGCCAGGCCCGGGGAGCCCGCCGCCTGCTCGCCCAGCGGGGCGATGCCGATCACCGTCTCGCCCTTCTCCAACGGCACCAGCTCGCGAGCCGCCATCCCGCCGCGCAGCGAGACCGTGCCCGCCTGCTCGGGCAGCACCGGCAGCGGCAGCACGTCCGTCTTGAACGCGCGGCCGCGGCTGGTCACCAGCAGCACCTGCCCGCGCGCGGTCGTGTGGACCACGGCGGCCACGGCGTCGTGCTTCACACGGCCGTTGCGGCGGCGCGTCTCGGTCGCCTCTTCGGACTCGGCCGCGGTGCGCGCCACCAGCCCGGTCGCCGAGAGGATCACCTGGCAGGGATCGTCCGCGACCTCGAGGGGCCCGGACGGCTTCGACGCGGCCAGGACCTCCTTCAGGTCGCCGTCGATCAGGGCGGTGCGGCGCTCGGTCGGGAAGTCCTTCGCGATCTTCGCCAGCTCCGCAGAAACGAGCTTCTTCAGCACCGACTCGTCGTCGAGGATCTTGGACAGCTCCGCGATCTCCTCGCGCAGCCGCTCCTGCTCCGACTCGAGTTCGAGGCGGTCGTACTTCGTGAGCCGGCGCAGCGGGGTGTCGAGGATGTAGGTCGCCTGGATCTCCGACAGCTTGAAGCGCGTCATCAGGCCGTCCTTCGCCGCCTGCGCGTTCTCGCTTTCGCGGATCAGCCGGATCACCTTGTCGATGTTCAGCAGGGCGATCAGCAGGCCGTCGACCAGGTGCAGCCGCTCCTCGCGCTTGCGGCGGCGGTACTTCGTGCGCCGGGTGACGACGTCGTAGCGGTGCCGGAGGAAGACCTCGAGGAGTTCCTTCAGGCCCAGGGTCTGCGGCTGGCCGTCGACGAGGACCAGGTTGTTGATGCCGAACGACTGCTCCAGCGGCGTCAGCCGGTAGAGGTCGGCCAGCAGGGCCTGCGGGTTGACGCCGACCTTGCACTCGATGACCAGCCGGGTGCCGTTCTCGCGGTCGGTGAGGTCCTTGACGTCGGCGATGCCGGTGAGCCGCTTGGACTTGTTGACCTCGTCGGTGATCTTCTCGATCACCTTCTCCGGGCCGACGCCGTAGGGCAGCTCGGTGACGGTGATCGCCTGCCGCCCGCGGCTGCCTTCCAGGGGCCCGGTTTCGACGTTCGCGCGCATCCGGACCACGCCGCGGCCGGTCTCGTAGGCGCGGCGGACCTCGTCCAGGCCCAGCAGCTTGCCGCCGGTGGGCAGATCCGGGCCGGGGACGAACTCCATCAGCTTGTCGAGCGTCGCCGACGGGTGCGTGATCAGCCACCGCGCCGCGGCGATGACCTCGCCGAGGTTGTGCGGGATCATGTTGGTCGCCATCCCGACCGCGATCCCGGACGTGCCGTTGACCAGCAGGTTCGGGAACGCGGCGGGCAGCACGGACGGCTCTTCGAGCGAGCCGTCGTAGTTGGGCCGGAAGTCGACGGTGTCCTCGCCGAGCTCGCCGACCAGCTGCATCGCCTCGGGCGACATGCGGGCTTCGGTGTACCGCGAGGCGGCCGGACCATCGTCTGGGCTACCAAAATTGCCGTGCCCGTCGATGAGCGGGACGTTCAGCGAGAAGTCCTGGGCCAGCCGCACCATCGCGTCGTAGATCGCGACGTCACCGTGCGGGTGGTACTTGCCCATCACGTCACCGACCACGCGGGACGACTTCACGTACGCGTGCGTCGGCCGGTAGCCGTTCTCGTTCATCGAGTACAGGATCCGGCGGTGGACCGGCTTCAGCCCGTCCCGCGCGTCCGGGAGGGCGCGCGAGTGGATGACCGAGTACGCGTACTCCAGGTAGGAGTCTTCGATCTCGGTCTTCAGCGAGTTGTCGAAGACGTGCGCACCCGGGGAGTCGAACGCGCTGGGATCGACCTTGGTGGTGGTGCCCTTGCGGCGTGCCACGGCAGAACTCCTTGGTAGCTAAGAAAATTAAGCGTCGATGGCTTCGCGGTCGATCCGGTCCGATGAGGCGACCAGCCAGTTGCGCCGGGGCTCGACCTTCTCGCCCATCAGCAGCTCCAGCGCGCCTTCGGCGGCTTCGACGTCGTCCATGGTGATCCGGCGGACCGAGCGGGTGGCCGGGTTCATCGTGGTCTCCCACAGCTCGTCGGCGTCCATCTCGCCGAGACCCTTGAACCGCGGCACCGGGGTGACGATGCTCTTGCCCGCCCGCTCCAGCTCGGCGAACTTCGTCTCCATCTCCTGCTGGGTGTACGTGAAGTGCGTTTCCGGGTTGCGGCCCTTCGTGACGAGCTTGTGCAACGGCGGCATGGCCGCGTACAGCCTGCCGTCCTCGATCACCGGGCGCATGTACTTCGCGAACAGCGTGATCAGCAGGGTGCGGATGTGCGAACCGTCGACATCGGCGTCGGCCATCAGGATCACCCGGCCGTAGCGCATGGTCGACAGGTCGAACGTGCGGCCGGTGCCCGCGCCGAGGACCTGCACGATCGACGCGATCTCGGCGTTCTTCAGCGTGTCGCCCAGCGACGCCTTCTGCACGTTCAGGATCTTGCCGCGCAGCGGCAGCAGCGCCTGGTACTCCGACACGCGCGCCATCCGCGCCGACCCCAGCGCGCTGTCGCCCTCGACCAGGAACAGCTCGGAACGGGAGACGCCGGTGGTGCGGCAGTCGACCAGCTTCGGCGGCATCGCCGCGCCCTCCAGCGCGGTCTTGCGCCGGGCGGCGTCCTTCTGCTGCTTCTGGGTGAGCCGCACGCGCGAGGCGTCGACGACCTTCTGCAGCACGACCTTGGCCTCGGACTTCGTCTTGCGATCCTCGGTCCAGGCCTTGACGTGCTTGTCGACGATGCCCTGCAGCACGCGGGTGATCCCGGCGGTGGACAGCTCGTCCTTGGTCTGCGAGGTGAACTGCGGCTCCGGCAGCCGGACGTGGATCACGGCCGTCATGCCCTCGAGGACGTCCTCCAGGGTCGGCATGTCCTCCTTGGGCTTGAGCAGCCCGCGGGTCTTGGAGATGGCCTCCTGCAACGCCTTCGTCACCGCGCGGTCGAAGCCGCGGCGGTGGGTGCCGCCGTGCACGTTGCGGATCGTGTTGGTGAAGCACTCGACCGTGCGCTCGTAGCCGGTGCCCCAGCGCAGCGCCACCTCGACCTCGGCGTGCCGCTCCACATTGGACTGCATGACGCCCGCGGCGTCGGCCGCGTTCTCCTTGTACGTGCCTTCGCCGGTGATCAGCAGCGTGCCGCAGACCGGCTTCTCGCCCGACGGGGTGAGGAAGTCGACCATGTCGGCCAGGCCGTGCGGGAAGTGAAACGTCTCTTCGTTGATCGTGTCTTCGATCGCCGTGCGCAGCACGTACGTGACGCCCGGGACGAGGAACGCGGTGTTGCGCAGCTTCGTGCGCACGCCTTCGACGTCGAGCGCCGCGCCGGACTCGAAGTAGCGCGCGTCGTACCAGTAGCGGATCGACGTGCCGCTGCGCTCGCCGCGCTTCATCTTGCCGGCGACGTTCAGCCCGGACCGGCGGGTGAACTTCGCCTTCGGGCCCGGCGCGTCGAACGTGCCCGGCACGCCGTGCTTGAACGACATCTGGTGGACCTTGCCGTCCTGCTTCACCGTGACGTCGAAGCGGTGCGACAGCGCGTTGACCGCCGAAGCGCCGACGCCGTGCAGGCCGCCGGAGGTCTTGTAGCCGGAGCCGCCGAACTTGCCGCCGGCGTGCAGCCGGGTCAGCACCAGCTCGACGCCGGACAAACCGGACTTGGCGTGGGTGCCGGTCGGGATGCCGCGGCCGTCGTCGTCGACCTGGACGCTGCCGTCGGCGTGCAGTGTGACGACGATCTTGGTCGCGTAGCCCGCGACCCCCTCGTCCGTGGAGTTGTCCACCACCTCGGAGAAGAGGTGGTTGATGCCCCGGCTGTCGGTGGAGCCGATGTACATCCCGGGTCGTTTGCGGACGGCTTCGAGACCCTCGAGATGCGTCAGGTCGTCGGCCCCGTACAAGGTCTCGGCAGTCACAGGGTCGTTCTCCCGGATCGTGGCTCGCGAAAGTGCTGGTGGTGGTGCGGACTCGCCTGCACCGTAGTGCAGGATATCCGCCGACCCCGACAACTTTCGCGCGCTGCCCTCCCCGGAGTGGCGGGCGCCGCCTCCTAGCGGGGGTCGTAGCCCAGGTCGGGCCACAGGCCCAGCAGGGCTTCGATCTTCCGCGGGACCTGGAAGCTGTTCCGGAAGTTCGGCTTCTCGCCGATCGCGGCGAGGGCCTTGCGGAGGTCGCCGAAGGCCGGCCTGGCGCCCGACTGCCGGGTCAGGACGTAGCAGTACGTGCGCCGCGGGTAGGCGAACTCGTCGATGTGCGCCTGCAGGACGAGACCGGGTGCCTCGATGCGGGACCCGACGAGGGGACGGCCCTGCTTCTGGCTGTAGACGGGGATCACGTGCACGCCCGCGCGGAGCGTGCGCGGCGGGTCCTGGCCCTGGCCGTCGTCGGCCCAGAGCAGCTCGACCCGGAACGGCGATTCGCCGTTTTCGCCGGGGTGGTTGTACTCGCGCTGCAGCTCTTCGAGCCGGTACTCGGCCTCGGCGGACGGCTCGCCGCCTTCGACGAGGCTGACCAGGTACAGCTCGGCCGGGCGCGGCCAGGCCGGCCGCGGCACGTCGGTGGCCTCGGGAGCTTCGGGGGCCGCGGCTTCGGGCTCGGCCGCAACCGGTTCCGCTGCCGCGGGCTCGGTGGTGGCCGGGGTTTCGGGCCGCGCCGCGGGCGAGCCGGCTTCGGCGGCCGCGTGCTCCGCGCCCGGTTGCGCCGGGCGGGCGGGGTCGGCGGGCGATGGCACCGGGGAACCGGTTGCGGAGGTGCCCGGCGCGGTGGTGGCGCCCGCGGCGGGGGTGCCGGGCACACCGGGGCGGACCGGTGAAGCGGGCGGGGTGGCCGGGCGCACCGGCGACGGCGCGGGCGCGGCCGGGCGCACCGGCGAGGGCGGCGGCGTCGCGGCCGCGGGCCGGACCGGCGTCGCCGGGCGGCTGGTCACCACCGGCCGGGCGGGCGCGGCGGCGGACCGGGTGGGCGTCGCCGGGCGGGCCGTGACCGGCTTGCCGGCGCCGTACTGCTCCAGGAGCGGCTCCAGGTCACCGGCGGTCAGCGACGGGCCGGCGAGGTCGCACCACTCGAGCCAGGCCTCCTGGGCCTCCTCGACGGTGTGCCGCTCGTGGGAGAGGGTGACGGCCTCGAACAGCTGCCGCGGGCCGGCCGCGGTGACGTCGGCCGAGCCGACCACCACGAAGGACGGGTCGTCCTCCGCGATCACCAGCTTGGCGTTCAGCCCCCGCAGCGAGTGCACGATCACACCCGCCTTGACCCAGTGCAGCAGCGCGTGCGGGCTCGTCGCGCCGGACAGCACGGTGTCCAGGCTGGCGTCCGTGATCAGCGTGTCGCCGGGTTGCAAGGGCAGCAGGGCCGCCGCGCCGGGCCCGACGTGACCGAAGGCGGCCACCAGGTTCCGGCGCGGGGCGAGCAAGGGGGTGATCGAGGCCCAGATGTCGCGACCGGCGAGTAGTCGTACCGAACGTTCTGCCAAACCCAGCCGAGCGAGCTCCGCGTCCATGTCCTTGACCTTAGCCGGTGCCCCCAGTGCGCTTGTCGGCCGGAATATCTCTTGCTTGGAAGTAGTTGAACGCGCATGTAAGATGGTGCTCGCGAAGGGAGCAGGTCATGCAGTTCGGAATCTTCACGGTGGGCGACGTCACGACCGATCCCACGAACGGAACCACGCCGACGGAACACGAGCGGATCAAGGCGATGGTCCGCATCGCGCTCAAGGCGGAGGAGGTCGGCCTCGACGTCTTCGCGACCGGTGAGCACCACAACCCGCCGTTCGTCCCGTCGTCCCCGACGACGATGCTCGGCTACATCGCGGCGCAGACGTCCAAGCTCGTCCTGTCCACGTCGACGACCCTGATCACCACGAACGACCCGGTGAAGATCGCCGAGGACTTCGCGATGCTGCAGCACCTCGCCGACGGCCGCGTCGACCTGATGATGGGCCGCGGCAACACCGGCCCGGTCTACCCGTGGTTCGGCCAGGACATCCGCCAGGGCATCCCGCTGGCCATCGAGAACTACGCGCTGCTGCGCAAGCTGTGGCGCGAGGACGTCGTCGACTGGCAGGGCAAGTTCCGCACCCCGCTGCAGGGCTTCACCTCGACCCCGCGGCCGCTGGACGACGTCCCGCCGTTCGTCTGGCACGGCTCGATCCGCAGCCCGGAGATCGCCGAGCAGGCCGCCTACTACGGTGACGGCTTCTTCGCCAACCACATCTTCTGGCCGAAGGAGCACTTCCAGCAGCTGATCTCCTTCTACCGCCAGCGGTTCGAGCACTACGGCCACGGCTCGGCGGACCAGGCGATCGTCGGCCTCGGCGGCCAGGCGTTCATCCGGCCCAAGTCCCAGGACGCGTGGAACGAGTTCCGGCCGTACTTCGACAACGCCCCGGTGTACGGGCACGGCCCGTCGCTGGAGGAGTTCACCGACCAGACCCCGCTGACCGTCGGCAGCCCGCAGGAGGTCATCGACAAGACGCTGACCTTCCGCGAGCACTTCGGCGACTACCAGCGCCAGCTGTTCCTGCTGGACCACGCCGGCCTGCCGCTGAAGACCGTGCTGGAGCAGCTCGACCTGCTCGGCGAGCAGGTGGTCCCGGTGCTGCGCAAGGAACTGGACGCGATGCGCCCGGCGCACGTCCCGGACGCGCCGACGCACGAATCCCTGAAGGCGGCGGCTTCGGCCGCAGTGGAGGCGACAGTATGAAGCTCGCAGTGGTGACGGCGGGGCTTTCGGTGCCCTCGTCGACCCGCCTGCTGGCGGACCGCCTGGCCGCGGCGACGGTCGCCGCGGCCGGGTCCCCGGTCGAGGTTTCCGTGGTGGAGCTGCGGGACATCGCACTCGACATCACGAAGAACCTGCTGACCGGCTTCCCGAGCCCGGAACTGCGCACGGCCATCGAGACGGTGACCGGCGCGGACGCGGTGATCGCGGTGACACCGGTGTTCACGGCCGGCTACAGCGGCCTGTTCAAGTCGTTCTTCGACGTGCTGGACACCGATTCCCTGGTGGGCACGCCGGTGCTGCTCGCGGCGACCGGTGGCACGGAACGGCATTCGCTGGTGCTCGACTACCAGCTGCGGCCGCTGTTCGGTTACCTGAAAGCGGATCCGGTCGCGACGGGCGTGTACGCGGCTTCGTCCGACTGGGGCAGTGGCGAGGCTTCGGGGGCGTTGCAACGGCGGATCGAGAAGGCGGGCGCGGAGCTGGCTTCGGCCGCCGAGGGGCGGGTGGCCGCTCCGAAGGAGCCGGACTTCGTTCCGTTCGAACAGCTACTGGCGCAGTAGCCGCCCGTCAGCGGTGGTGGACGCGGTACCGCAGGTGGGTGACGCCGGCCCCGGCCACCACCTCGGTCCGCTCCAGGTCGAACTTCCCGGTGCCGGGATCCCCGAAGTAGCGCACGCCTTCGCCGAGCAGCACCGGCACCAGGTCGATCCGCAGCTCGTCGAGCAGCCCGAGGCGCAGGCACTGCTGGGCGATCGACGGCCCGGACACGCCGACCGTCCCGTCGCCGGCCGCCTTGGCGCGGTCGATCGCGCTCTCGACGTCCGCGCAGAACGTGAAGGCCGCCAAGTGGTCCGCGGGCCAGCCGGTGGGCGGCGGTCGGTGCGTCACGACGAACGCCGCGCCGCCGCCCGGCGGCCTGCCGCCCCAGCCGTGGGTGTACTCGAAGACGCGGCGGCCGCAGACGAACGCGCTGTGGCGCATCGAATCGAGGAAGTCGCTCAGGTATTCCGCGCTGGCGGGGGCCACGCGGAACGTCATCGGGTAGCCGATCATCGGCACCTCGACGTCCCCGGCCCGGTACCAGTCGAAGAGCGGTCCGACGCTGTCGTCGGGCCGCGCCGCGAACCCGTCCAGCGACATGCAGAAGCTCGCCACCACTCCCGGCATGAGCCGCACCTCTCTTGCAACCATCTGGTTTATCAACCTTTTAGTTGAATATAGGCCGCCTGTCAGGACGGGTGCCGAAAGTAGGGGGCGGTGCCCGCCCTCCGGCAGCAGCCGCCGGGGGTGGCCCGCGCCTACTTTTCCCGGCATGATCAGGCTTCTCCTCGTCCTCGCGGCCCTCCTGCCTGCCACCCCGGCCCCGGCGCACGCGGCGGCCCCGCCGGATATCGACGGGTACGTCCGCGCCTACCTCGACCACACCGGCCTCCCGGGTGCCGCGATCGCCGTCACCCACAACGGTGACGTCGTCCGCGTCGCCGGCTACGGCCACGACGCGGCGGGCGCCCCGATCACCGCGTCGACCCGGCTCCCGATCGCGTCGCTGAGCAAGTCCATGACCGCCTTCGCGGCCCTGCAGCTGGCCGAAACCCACCGGCTCGACCTCGACGAACCGGTGACGCGGTACCTCCCGGACTTCCGGCTCGCCGACCCCCGCGGCGCGAAGATCACCGTCCGGATGCTGCTGGACCAGACGTCCGGGATGGCCGACTCGGCGTTCCCCGACCTGAAGCTGCCGCAGCCGCACAGCCTCACCGAGGCCGTCACCCGGCTGAAGGACGCGCGGCTGGCCAGCGAGCCGGGCGCGGAGTTCCACTACCACAACCCGAACTACGAGGTGGCCGCGCGGATCGTCGAGGTCGTGGCCGGGCAGCCGTTCGCGGAGTACCTGAAGACGCGGCTGTTCGCCCCGCTCGGGATGACGGCGAGCACCACGGTGGACACCCCGCCCGCCGGGGCCGAGGGGTACGTGCGGGCCTTCGGGATCGAGCTGCCGGTGTCCGAACCGGACTGGTTCACCGGGGGCAGCCACGGCGTGCTCACCACCGCGGAGGACCTGGCGAAGTGGCTGCGCGCGCAGCAGGACGGCGGCGGGGTGCTGAGCCCGGCGTCGGTCCGGAGCGCCCACACGCCCGCGCCCGGCCGCGACTACGCGCTCGGCTGGCGCGTCCGGGACGGGCGGGCGTCCCACACCGGCGACTGGTTCTCCCACACCGCGGCGCAGGTGCTGCTGCCCGGCGGGTACGCCGTCGCCGTGGTGGCGAACACCGGCCTGTCCTTGGACAACGAAGCGGAACTGCTGGCCCAGGACCTGGCGAGCGTCCTGGAAGGCGGGTCTCCGGAGCCTTCGCTGCCCGCCGGGGTCGTGGCCGACCGGGTACTCGGCGCGCCGGCACTGGCCGCGGTGGGCCTGGCGGTGCTCGGCGTGCGCCGGGCCCGGAAGCGGCACTGGTGGCGGCTCGTGCCGCCGCTGCTGCCGCTCGTCCCGCTGGTGTTCCTGCCCGAGCTGCTCGGATGGGTATTCGCCGGACGGCGGGGTACCTACGCCCAGGTGCTCTACGTCTGGCCGGGGCTCGTGGTCTCGCTCGGCGTCGTCGCGCTGGCGGGCCTGATCGTGGCCGTGGCCAGGGCGCGGGCCCTCGTGAGTGGCACGCGAGGCCGGGACCAGGAAGAATCGGGTGAAACGAGGGGAGACGCCCAGTGGGCATCGGCAAGCAGGCGAAGCGGATCCTGATCACGGTGGCGGGTGTGATCCTGCTGGTGGTCGGGGTGGTGCTGCTCGTCCTCCCCGGCCCGGGGCTGCTGTTGGTGCTCGCCGGGCTCCTGCTGCTGGCCTCGGAGTTCCCGGCGCTCGAGCGGTACGTCGACCCGGTCCGCGACCGCGCGATGAAGGCGGCCGAGGACAGCGTGTCCTCACCGCTGCGGATCGCCGGCTCGGTGCTGGCCGGCCTGGCCCTGCTGGCGGCGGGGATCGTGTGGGGCACGGTGAAGTCGCTGCCCTTCAGCGGCTGGAGCACCGGGTCGAGCTTGATCCTGTCGTCGGTGATCCTGTTCGCGCTGCTGATCTGGAGCTACCGGCGGGTGAAGGGACGGCGGGAGGCCGCCAGTCACAGCTGAGAACCGTGACGTCGATCGCCTGCTGCAGCGCCGGTCCGGCGTCCCGGTCGAGGTAGTCCGACGGGCAGACGTCGAGACGGCCCGGCCCGGCCGGCTTGGTCGGCTCGCGGGGCTGGTCCTCCGGCCGTGGTCGGCTTTCGCGCCGATGGGCGCGTCGCCGGCCGGGTCGGCAAAGCTCTTCTTCGGCTGCGCCGAGTCGACCTACGACCACGACTTCGACTGGATCGACGTGAGCTGCGTGGCCGAGGCCGGCACCGCCGTCCCGGCCGGCAGCAGCGCCGCGGTGGCGGCGAGAACGCCCACTCTGGCTGGCAAAACCGATCTTCGAGAGCCCACGAGGCTCACCCCGGCAAACGTGTGGCCCGGGGACCGCGATCGCGGTCCCCGGGCCGAGCACGCACCGGCGAGGTTCCCGGTTGCCCTACTTCCCGCTGGAGTACAGCGCGCTCACGTCCGCGTCGGACAGTGCCCGGTCGTAGACGTGGACCTGGTCGACCGCGCCGTTGAGGAAGTCGACCGGGCCGCCGCCGTACTTGCCGCGGCCGATCACCGTGTGGCCCGTCGAGGCGTCACCGAGGCAGACGCTCTTCGTCGCCACCGGCTGGCCGTCGACGTACAGCTTGAGCGTGCCCGCGGCCGCGTCGCGGACGCCGACCACGTGGTACCAGCGGTTCGCCTCCGGGGCGGTGGGCGCCAGGGCCCGCGTGCCCACGAAGCTCATCGCCAGCCGGTGGTCCTGGCCCGAGTACTGCAGGAAGAACGCGCTGTTGCTGTCGCCGTCCTGGCTGACGATCGTCTGGAAGCCGTCGCCGACCGCGTTGAACTTGACCCACGCGGCCGCGCTGTAGCTGCCTTCGGTGTTCACCAGTGCGGCGCCGGTGTCGGCGAACTGGCCGGAACCGTTGGTGGCCAACGCCGAACCGCTCTTGCCCGCGGTCCAGGACGCGCCGCCGACGAGCGTGGCGTCGTGGCTGCCGGCGACGTCCTTCGCCACCGTGCCCGCGTTCTCGTCGAACGGGTACGCGGCGATCCCGTCGATCCCGGGTGTTCCGGCGGGAACGGACGGCCCGGGAGCCGGGGTGCCGGTGGCGCCCTTGATCACCGCGAGGTTCGCCGCGCGGACCGCCGCGAAGTCCATCTTCTTCACCTGCCGGTCGTAGGTGAAGAAGCCGTTGACCTCCTTCTCGACGTCGGTGGTCTGCGTGTAGACACCCGCGGACACCCCGCACCGCTGGGCGACCAGCAGCAGGCGCTGCTGCAGTTCGCCGTAGCGCCGGGTCAGCGTCGCGCTGTCGGGCTCCATCTCGTAGGCGAAGCTGCCCGCCGCGTCGAACTCGTGGCCGGCGACCTTGAGGCCGAGACCGCCGTACTCGCCGTCGACCGCCGCGCGGGTCCCGGACTGCGCCGGCGTCCCGGGGCCGGTGTAGGTGTGGTCGTCGTAGATGTCACCGCGGCCGCTGTCCGGTTCGGACCGGCAGCAGTTGACGCCGGATTCCGCGTTCACCAGCCGCGAGGGGTCCCACGACTTGACCTCGTCGGCGATACGGCCGACCTCGTAGTCGCCCCAGCCCTCGTTGAACGGCACCCACGTGACGATCGACGGGAAGCTGCGGTGCTGGTCGATCATCCGCTTCATCTCGGACTCGTAGTTGACCCGCGACGCCGCGGACGGCTCGACGTCGTCCTTCATCGCCGGCATGTCCTGCCAGACCAGGAGCCCGAGCTTGTCGGCGTAGTAGTACCAGCGGTCCGGCTCGACCTTGATGTGCTTGCGCACCATGTTGAAGCCGAGCGCCTTCTCCTGCTCCAGGTCGAACTTCAGGGCCGCGTCGGTCGGCGCGGTGTAGATGCCGTCCGGCCAGAAGCCCTGGTCGAGCGGGCCGACCTGCATGACGAACTTGCCGTTGAGCAGCATCCGCTGCTTGCCGTCGGCGGTCTTGCCGAGGCCGATCGTGCGCAGCCCGAAGTACGAGCCGACCTCGTCGCCCGACGGGATGAGCTTGACCCGCAGGTCGTAGAGGAACGGGTCGTCCGGCGACCACAGGTGCGGCCGGTCCACCTTGAGCTTCAACGGCTGGTTGGCGTCACCGCTCACCCGCCCGACCGGGCGGCCGTGGTCGTAGGCCACCGCTTCGACGCGCTGCTTCACCGGCCCGCCGACCACCGCGGTCACCGTCACCGAACCGAGGTCCGGCGTGACGTCCAGCCGGTCGATGCGCGCGGACGCCACCGGTTCCATCCAGACGGTCTGCCAGATGCCCGAAGACGGTGTGTAGAAGATGCCGTCCCCGGGTTGGCGCTGCTTGCCGATCGGCTGCCCGCCCTGGTCGTTCGGGTCGGCGACGCCGACCACGACCTCCTGGGTCTTCGCAGTGGTCAGTGCGTCGGTGACGTCGACGGACCAGGCGTCGTAGCCGCCGGTGTGGCGGCCGACGGTCTTGCCGTTGACGATCACGGTGGCGTCGTAGTCGACGGCCTGGAAGTGCAGCAGCAGCCGCTGGCCGCTCTTGCCGACCTGCCAGGTCTTCGGGACCTCGAAGGTGCGGCGGTACCACATGTTCGTTTCGTGGCGCATGATCCCGGACAGCGCGGACTCGACCGGGTAGGGCACGAGGATGCGCTCTCCCAGCGTCTTGCCGACGGGCGCGGCTTCACCCGTGGTCGCCTTGGCGAACTCCCAGACGCCGTTGAGGTTCTGCCACTTCTCGCGGGTCAGCTGCGGTCTCGGGTAGTCCGGCAGGGCGTTGGCGGGGGAGACGTCGTTCGTCCACGGGGTGGACAGCGGCGGGGTGAGCCGCTGCCACTGGGGCGGGGATGCGGCGTGCGCGGCGGGGACCGCGAGTCCGGTCACGGCCAGTGCCAGCACGGCGGCCAGGCGGGCAGGGCGGAACATCGTCGAACCTCCTGGTAGGGGACAGGGGTCAGCGGGTGCGGGAGCGCGCGAGCAGGCGCTGGATGACCACGACGACGAGCAGGAAGGCGCCGCTCACCACGGTCTGGTAGTTGGAGTCGAGGGTGCCGATCTGGTTGATGACGTTCTGGATCAGCGTGCGCAGCAGCACGCCGACGAGCGTGCCGATGACGGTGCCGGCCCCGCCGGTGAGCAGCGTGCCGCCGATGACGACGACGGAGATCGCGTCGAGTTCGGTGCCGACGCCGATCACCGTGACGCCGGACTGCAGGTACGCGGCGGTGAGGATGCCCGCGAAGCCGGCGAGGGCGCCGCTGAGCGTGTAGAGGCTGATCTTGGTGCGGGCCACCGGGAGGCCCATCAGCACGGCCGACTGCTCGGCGCCGCCGATGGCGAACACGGACTGGCCGAAGCGGGTGCGCCGCAGCAGCAGGCCGCCGAGGGCGAACAGGACGAGCGTCAGGTACACCGGGACGCCGACACCGAAGACGGTGCCCTGGCCCAGCCAGAGGAACGCCGAGCCGGGGTCCACTTTGTACGTCGTCGCGCCCTCGGAGGTCAGGGCCAGCAGCAGTCCCCTGGCGAACAGCAGCGACGCCAGCGTGACGATGAACGGCGCCATCCCGGTGCGGGCGATGAGCAGGCCGTTGACGAACCCGATCAGCGAGCACACCGCCAGCGGCAGCAGGATCGCGACGACCAGCCCGTACTGGGCGCCGTACGCGGCGAGGACGCCGCCGAGCGCGTAGTTGGAGCCGACCGAGAGGTCGATGCCGCCGGAGATGATCACGAACGTCATCCCGAGCGCGATCACGGCGAGGAACGAGCCCTGCAGCACCAGGTTGCGCAGGTTGTCCGCGGTGCCGAAGTGCGGGAACGCGAACCACGCCACGGCCATGCCGAGGACGAGCACGACGGCCGCGCCCTGGCGTTGCAGGACCCCGGCGAAGGCGGCGCGCGAGGCCTGGGTCTGGGTCGCGGTCATTTGCTGCTCCGCTCACGTGCGACGTAGACCGCGACGACGATGATGGCCGCCTGGACCATCTGCGCGGTCGAGTCGGGCAGGTTGTGCTTGATCAGGGTGGCCTGGACGAGCTGCATGAGCAGCGCGCCGAACACGGTGCCGAGGACGCGGACCCGGCCGCCGGTCAGCGGGGTGCCGCCGACGACGACCGCGGTGATCGCCGACAGCTCCATCAGCAGGCCGACGTCGCTCGGGTCGCTGGCGGCCAGCCGCGAAGTCGCCAGCACGCCGGCGATCGCCGCCAGTGCCCCGGAGATCACGTAGACGCTGACGAGCACGCGTTTCACGGGCAATCCGGCCAGGGTGCTCGCGGCGCGGTTGCCGCCGATGGCGACCAGGTGCCGCCCGAACGTCGTGCGCTGCACGACGAGCCCGGCGAGCACGGACAGCACGCCCGCGACGATGACCATGATCGGCACGCCGAAGAGGTCGCCGGTGCCCAGCTCCAGGAAGTCCCGGTTGTGCAGCTGGACGAGCTGGCCGTGGGCGATCACGAGCGCGAGCCCGCGGCCGCCGACCAGCAAGGCCAAGGTCGCGATGATCGGCTGGATCCCCAGGTAGGCCACCAGGTAGCCGCTGAACAGGCCGGAGACGATCCCGGCGATGACGGCGACGATGACCGCCATCAGCGGACCCGCGCCGAGGTAGAGCGGGATGAGCGCGGCGGCGATCGACATCACCGAGCCGACCGACAGGTCGATGCCCTCGGTACCGATCACCAGCGCCATGCCGAGCGCGACGATGCAGACCGGCGCCGCCTGCACCAGCTGGGTGCGGAAGTTGGCCGCGGACAGGAAGTTCTCGGTGAAGACCACGTTGAACAGCAGCAGCACGACGACGGCCAGGTAGACGCCGTAGTTCTGCAGCCACGCGGTGACCTTCGCGCGGTCCGGGGTTCTGGTCAGGGTGGCGCTAGACATCGTTGTCACCCTCGGTGGCGATCGCGGTCAGGACGTTCTCCTCGGTGATGCGGTCGCCGGTCAGCTCGCCGACGACCGAGCCGTCGCGCAGCACGACCACGCGGTCGGAGCCGTCGATCAGCTCTTCGAGTTCGGACGAGATGAGCAGCACGCCGAGCCCTTCCTGCGCGAGTTCGTCGATCAGCGCCTGCACCTCGGCCTTCGCGCCGACGTCGATGCCGCGGGTCGGCTCGTCCAGCAGCAGGATCTTCGGGCCGGTGGCGAGCCAGCGGGCCAGCAGCACCTTCTGCTGGTTGCCGCCGGAGAGCTCCGACACCTTCTGCTCGGGACTGGCCGCCTTGATCCGCAGGCGCTCCATGAAGATCTTCACGATCTTGTCCTGTTTGGCCTTGCTGACCAGGCCGAACGGCGAGAGCGTCGGCAGCGCGGCGAGCACGATGTTCTCGCGGACCGACAGGTTCGGGATGATCCCGTCGGTCTTGCGGTCCTCGGCCAGCAGTGCGATCCCGGCCCGCATGGCGGCCTTGATCTTGCCCTTCTTGAGCGGTTTCCCGGCCAGCAGCACGCTGCCGCCGTCGAGCGGGAACGCGCCGACGATGGCCCGCGCGGTCTCGCTGCGGCCGGAGCCGAGGAGGCCGGCCAGTCCGACGACCTCGCCGGGCCGGATGCTCACCGAGACGTCGTGCAGCTTCCGCAGGCCACTGAGGTGCTCCGCCTTGAGCAGCGGCTCGCGCTCGACGTCGTGCTCCTCGCCGAACGCCGTGACACCTTCCTCGCGGATCTGCCTGATCTCCCGGCCGAGCATCAGCGAGACGAGCTCGATGCGCGGCAGCGGCTTCAGCGGTCCACTGTGGACGACCCGGCCGTCGCGCAGCACGGTGACGCTGTCGCACACCCGGTACAGCTCGTCCATCCGGTGGCTGACGTAGACGATCGCGATGCCCTGCGCGTGCAGCCGGTTCAGCACCTCGAAGAGCGTCTCGACCTCGCGCGGCTCGAGCGACGACGTCGGTTCGTCCATGATGACGACCTTGGCGTCGGTCGAGACCGCGCGGGCGAGGGCGACCATCTGCTGCGCGCCGACACCGAGGGTGTGCAGCGGCCGCTTGACGTCGTCGTCGATGCCGTAGCCCTTGAGCAGCTCGCGGGCGTCGGCGTACATCTTCGACCAGTCCACCAGGCCCGCGCGGGTGCGCGGCTCGCGGCCGAGAAAGACGTTGCCGGCGATGCTCATCAGCGGGACGAGGTTGACCTCCTGGTAGATCGTGGAGATCCCGGCCCGCTGCGCGTCGATCGGCCGCTTGAACGCCACCGGCTCGCCGAGGTGGCGCACCTCGCCCTCGTCGGGCCGGTAGACGCCGGTGAGCACCTTGATCAGGGTGGACTTGCCGGCGCCGTTCTCGCCGACCAGGGCGTGCACCTCGCCCGGCGCCAGCGCGAAGCTGACGTCGTCGAGCGCGAGGGTGCCGGGGAACCGCTTGGTCACCCCGGCCACCTCGAGCACCGGTGCGGTCCTCACTTCGGTGGTGGCCGTCACTGGTAGGAGTTCCCCACCTTCTGGGCCGCGTTGGTCTCGTCGTACTGGTCGTCGGTGATGACGATGCTCGCCGGGATCGGCTCGCCGTTCTCGAACTTCTGCAGCGTCTGGAAGGCCAGCGGGCCGAAGCGCGGGTTCGACTCGATCACGGCGTTGTAGCTGCCGTCGACGATGAGCTGCACGGCGTTGCGGGTGCCGTCGATGGAGACGATCTTGACGTCCTTGCCCGGCGTCTTGCCCGCCGTCTTGAGTGCGTTGACCGCGCCGACGCCCATCTCGTCGTTTTCGGCGTAGACGGCGGTGATGTCCGGGTGGCTCTGGATCAGCTGCTCCATCACGGCCTGGCCCTTGGACCGGTCGAACTCGCCGGTCTGCTCGGCGACCACGGACAGGCCGGGCGTCTTCGCGAGCTCGTCCTTGAAGCCCTTGGTCCGGTCGGTGGTCACGTTGTTGCCCGACGAGCCGAGCAGGATCGCGACCTTGCCGGTGCCACCGGTGGACTTCACCATCGCCTGCGCCGCGCGCTTGCCCTGTTCGACGAAGTTCGAGCCGATGAAGGTCAGGTAGTCGCTGCACGGCTGCGACGTCACCTTGCGGTCGATGGTGACGACGGGGACCTTCTTGGCCTTCGCCGCGTCGAGGGCGGGCTGGAGGCCGTCGGAGTTCAGCGGCGCGACGATCAGCAGCTGGGCACCGCGGTCGAGCATCGACTTGATGTCGCTGATCTGCCGGTTGAGGTCGCTCTGGGCGTTGGTGACGAGCAGCTTGTCGCTCGCGATGCCGAGCTTGGCGGCTTCGTCGCGGATGGACTGCGTCTCGGTGATCCGGAAGGGGTTGGCCTCCTTTTCGGACTGGGAGAAACCCACCACCGCGGTCTTCAGGTCGACCTTGGGGTAACCGGTCTTCTCGAGCGTGCAGCCGTCGGCGGACGGCGCGGCGGACTGGGCGGAGGCGGCAGGCCCGGCGCCACTGGCGGGGGCCGCGGGGGTTTCTTCCCTGCTCGTGCAGGAGGTGAGGGTCAGCGCGGCGGCGGCTGCGGTGACCAAGACCAGTCGGGGGCGGGAGGACAAGAGCACGGTGACTCCTCGGGCAGCGTCGTCGGTGGCCCGCTCGCCGGGGTGATCGGAGTCACCACGGGAGCCTTGGGGTACTTTTTACATCGTTGGAACAACGTTGTAAACCGGCAGCGGCTCGCTACACTTCGTGCTCACTCTCTGAAGGGACCGCCCGTGACCGTGACGCTCAAGGACGTCGCCACGCTTGCCGGAGTGTCGGTGAAGACGGTGTCGAACGTCGTGAACGGCTACGCCTTCGTCAAGCCGGAAAACCGGCGGCGCGTCGAGGAAGCCCTGGCGGCGACCGGGTACCGGCCGAACGTCGGGGCCCGCAACCTCCGCCGCGGCCGGACCGGGTTCCTGGCGCTGATGGTGCCGGAGCTGTCGATCCCGTACTTCGGCGAGCTGGCCGGCCTGGTCATCACGGCGGCCCAGAAGCGCGGCTGGAGCGTCCTGATCGAACAGACCCAGGGCACGCGGTCACGGGAGCGGGAGACCCTTTCGTCGCTGGGGCCGCACCTGGTCGACGGCGCGCTGGTGCACCCGGAAGCCTTGGAGGCGGCGGACTTCCCGGCCGACCCGGGCGGGATCCCGCTGGTCATGCTGGGCGAGCACGCGGTGGACGTGCCGATCGACCACGTGGCGATCGACAACGTCCTGGCGGCGCGCACGGCGGTGTCGCACCTGGCCTCGCTGGGCCGCACCCGCGTCGCGGCGATCGGGCGGAACCCGTCCCGCGGGACGTCGTCCCAGCGGCTGGCCGGTTACCGGGCCGCGCTGGACGCGGCCGGCTTGTCCTATTCGGACGCTCTGGTGGCCCCGGCGGAGAAGTGGCACCGCTCGGTGGGCGCGGCGGCGATGAAATCGTTGCTGGCCCTGCCTTCGCCGCCGGACGCGGTGTTCTGCTTCAACGACCTGCTGGCCATCGGCGCCCTGCGCGCGGTGGCCGAACTCGGGCTGCGCGTGCCGGAGGACGTGGCGATCGTCGGGTTCGACAACAACGAAGAGAGCGCATTCTCACTGCCCTCGCTGACGACGATCGCGCCGGACAAGACGGCGCTGGCGGAGGCCGCGGTGGACCTCGTGCACCGGCGGATCACCGGGGACAAGACGTCCCCGCCGCAGGACATCCAGACCCCGTTCGCCTTGGAGATCCGCGAAAGCACCCGCGGCCGCTGACCCCACCGGACGACACGCGTACCCAGCCGGACGACACGCGTACCCAGCCGGACGACACGCGTACCCAGCCGGACGACACGCGTACCCAGCCGGACGACACGCGTACCCAGCCGGACGACACGCGTACCTGGACGGACGACACGCGTACCTGGACGGTCGGCCTGCGTACCTGGACGGTCGGCTCGTGGTCCGACTCCCCAGGTACGCAAGCCGACCCTTCCGGTACGCAGGCCGACTCTCCGGGTACGCGGGCCGACCCTTCGGGTTCGCGGGCGGCGTTCCGGGCGGGCTAGCGGGAGGGCCAGTGCCAGGAGGGGCGGTCGAGGCGGCCCTGGCCGGTCACCTTCGTCTCGCCGTACTCCTTCTCCAACTCCACCGTGCCCACGTCCGTCACCGCCGCCAGTGCGCGGATCAGGGGCTGGGCGTGGGACACCACCACCAGCTGGGTCTCCTTCGCCGCCGTCGCGATCAGCGATGCCAGTGCCGGGAGGAGGTCCGGGTGGAGGCTCGTCTCGGGCTCGTTCAGCACCAGCAGCTCCGGCGGGCGCGGGGTCAGCAGGGCCGCCACCCACAGCAGGAACCGGAGTGTCCCGTCCGAGAGCTCCGCCGCCGAGAGCGGCCGCAGCAGGCCGTGCTGGCGGAACTCGACCGACAGCAGGCCGTCCTCGGAGCGCCGCACCTCCACCGTCGAGTCCGGGAAGGCCGCGTCGACCACTTCCGCCAGCTCCGCGGCCCGGCCCACCTCGATGATCGTCTGCAGCGCCGCCGCCAGGTCGGCGCCGTCGTGGGCCAGCACCGGGGTGCGGGTGCCGATGCGGGACTGGCGGGCCGGGGCGTCGATGTCGGTGCGGAAGTGGTCGTAGAACCGCCACGACCGGATGCGTTCGCGCAGCACCAGCAGTTCCGGGCAGGCCCGTGGATCGGCGAACTCGCTCAACATGCTGTCGGTCAGCCGGATCTTGAACCGCTCGTCGCCCCACGACCCGGAGGCCACGCGGGTGCGCACCGACGGGCCCGCCCGGTCCGCCAGCAACGCCGACGGCCGCAGGACCGGCCCCGACCACACCGCTTCCCGCTTGAACTCCGGGTCGAGGTTGAACAGCGTCGCGCCCGGCACCGGCAGCCCGAGGTCGAGCGCGTAGCCGAACTCGTCGCCCGCGAAGCCGAGCCGGAGCCCGACGGCCTTCGTGTGCACTTTGCCCTGTACCCGCGTGGTGCCCCGCCGGACGCCGTTCTCCGGGCCGGCCCACAGCGTCGAGGGCAGGCCGCCCTCCCGCGCCAGTGCCGCCACGGCACCGTTGCGGGAGGCGTCCGCCAGCAGCCGCAGCGCCCGGTACAGGCTCGATTTGCCGCTGCCGTTCGGCCCGGTGACGACGGTCAGCCCGGACAGCGGGAGGACCAGGTCACGCAGTGAGCGGTAGTTCGCGACGGCGAGCGTGGTGAGCATGCCGCCGAACCTATCCGGTTCGGCGGCGCCCGAGCGGGCCCGGCCGCCGGCGTCGGCCGGTGGTCGGCCCGCTGCGGTGACCGGACGTGCTACCGGACCGGCATCGTCACTTCGTAGACGCGGGTCGCGGCCTTGCGGGCGCCGGTGAAGCCGTTGGCCCACAGGGATTCCACCTGTGACGCCTCGGTCGCGTTCGGATTGGCGTTGGTGCACGACGGGCCGGGGCCACCACCCGACATCAGCTCCGAGCACGGGCCTTCGTAGTGGTCCGGCAGGCCGAGCGCGTGGCCGGTTTCGTGGGCCGCGATGCGGGTCTGGTCGTACTGCCCGGCCTGGGTGTAGTCGATGAAGATGGTGCCGCTGCCGTGGCCGTCGGTCTGGGCGTACGAGCCGCGCGGGTCGTTGCCCTCGGTGTAGTGCAGCGAAGCGCCCGAGGAGCTCTCCTGGAGCTTGACGTTCGACACCGCCGCGTTCCAGTTGGCCGCGCCCGCGTTGATCACCGCGCGGAAGCTGGGGGCGTCCGAGGTGTCGTAGTAGACGATCGTGGCCGCCTTCGGGGCCGCGGAGGCCGGGCCGGCCGTCAGCGGGGTCGCGATCATGGCCAGAGCGACGGCGGCACCGGGCAGCAGGTACTTCCTGGACATCGGGACGACTCCTTGCCGTGGGGAATTTACCGGGTCTGCGCGCGCTGGGTGTCGAACTTACGGAATCGCCCGGCGTTTGTGACCCGACTTTCGTACGGCTTGGGGTCGTTCGGCTCAGCCGACCGGCTCGGCCAGCGGGACGTCGTCCTCGCCGAGCCACGATCCGCGCCACGCCAGATCGGTCGCGGCCAGCGGTTTCCCGCAGCTGTCGCACTTCGGGCCCGGCCGGGTGGGCTGCCCGCAGCGGGAGTGGACCAACGTCGTCGGCCCGGCGTCCGAGGAGGTGTGGGTGTGTCCCCACGTGCCGAGCGCGTGCAGCACCGGCAGGGCGTCCAAGCCGGCCTGCGTCAGGCGGTACTCGTGCCGGGTCCGGCCGCCGTCGCGGTAGGGGAGCCTGGTCAGCAGGCCGCGGTCGACGAGCTTGGCCAGCCGGGTGGTCAGCACGTTGTCGGCGATGCCGAGCTGGCTGCGGAAGTCCTCGAACCGGGTGGTGCCGGCGGTGGCGTCGCGCAGGATCAGCAGCGTCCACGGCTCGCCGAGGACGTCGGCGGCGCGGGCGATCGGGCAGGCGGCGTCCGCCCAGGTGATGCGACGGCTCATCGTGTGATCCCTTCGAGCTGACTTGCTTGGAGCAAGTTTACGCCGTACTGTCGGCTTCAGCTAGCTTGCAACGAGCAAGCCAGGTGCGAGAGGAGTTCGTCATGGACATCACGGGTGCGGTCGCGCTGGTCACCGGGGCCAACCGGGGTCTCGGCCGCCGGTTCGCCGCGGAGCTGCTGGAGCGCGGCGCGGCCAAGGTGTACGCCGCCGCGCGGAACCCCGAGTCGATCGACCTGCCGGGCGTGGTCCCGCTGCGGCTCGACGTGACCGACCCGGAGTCGATCCGGGAAGCCGCGAAGACCGCCGGCGACGTCACGCTGCTGGTGAACAACGCCGGTTCGTCGACCGGGGCGTCGCTGCTCGGCGGGTCCCTCGAGGACATCCGGCTGGAGATGGACACGCACTACTTCGGCACCCTGGCCGTGACGCGTGAGTTCGCGCCGGTCCTCGAGCGCAACGGCGGCGGCGCGGTGCTCAACGTGCTCTCGGTGCTTTCCTGGTTCACCGCGCCCCATGTCGCGGCGTATTCCGCGGCGAAGTCGGCGGCCTGGTCGCTGACCAACGCGCTGCGGCTGGAGCTCGCGCCGCAGAAGACGCAGGTGACGGCGCTGCACGTCGGGTACATGGACACCGACATGGCCAAGCACGTCGACGGCCCGAAGGTCGACCCGGCCCTGGTGGCGAAGCTGGCGCTGGACGGCGTCGAAGAAGGCCGCTTCGAGGTGCTCGCCGACGACGTGAGCCGGAACGTGCGGGCCGGGCTCGCCGGCGATCTCCCCGCGCTGTACCCCGCGCTGGTTTCCTGAACGGTTTTCCGGACCCCGGAATACCGGCCCTTCCGTCGCGGGCGTATGAATAGGCGGGTGGCGGAACGCGTCGAAGCGGGAATGGGCCGGAGACGAAATCGCTGGGGCGAAGGCGAACGGTTGCGCGGCGAGATCCTGGCCGCCGCCGGACGGCTCCTCGCCGAGCTCGGCGGCGAGGACGGGCTGACGATCCGCGGCGTCGCCCGGGCCGTCGGCATCGCCCCGGCGAGCATCTACCAGCATTTTTCCGATCGTGCGGAATTGGTCCGCGGATTGCTCGACCACGAATACGCCCGGCTGCGTGATTCGATGCGCGCGGCGGAGCAGTCACGGCCCGAATCCGACGTCGTCGGCCGGATTCGGGCCCAGATTCACGCCTACTGCGCCTTCGCGATGCAGAATCCGGGGCATTACCGGCTGATGCTCGCGAACGGTGCGTCCGACCTGGAGCCCGGCACCCGCCCGACCGGCCCGCTCCTGGACGTGATCGACCGGCTGACGGCGGGCTTCGAACGCTGCGTCGAGGCGGGGCACGAGCTGCGCGTGACGCCGGGCCGCGCGGCGGCGGTGGTGTTCGTCGGCGCGCACGGCCGGGTCGCGTTGTTCCACAGCGCGCTGAACCGGACCGGGGCCGAGCTGGTGGAGCCGTTCGTGGACGAACTGGTGTCCCTGGTGTTCGCCTGATCGGACGGTGGCGCGGCCGGCCGGAGGATGCTTAGCATAGCTATGTAAATCTCCGGCGGCTCCGGGAGGTATCCGGTGGACGGCGTGCCCGCGTTTCCGATGACCCGGCGGTGTCCCTTCGACCCGCCCGCCGAACTCGGCGAACTGCCCCCGGTTTCCCGGGTGCGCCTGTGGAACGGCAGCACGCCGTGGCTGGTGACGCGCTACGACGACGTCCGCGCGGTGCTGCGGGATTCCCGGGTCAGCGCCGACTCCGACCACCCGGGCTACCCGCACCAGAGCGCGGCGTCGGCGGCCCGCCGCCACCGCGCGAAGTCGTTCATCACCATGGACGGCGCCGCGCACGCCGCGCAGCGCAAGCTGCTGACCGGCGACTTCCTGGTCAAGAAGATGGAGGCGCTGCGCCCGGCGATCCAGCGCATCGTCGACGACCTGGTCGACGGGCTGCTGGCCGGCCCGAAGCCGGTCGACCTGGTGACGGCGTTCGCGCTGCCGGTGCCGTCGCTGGTGATCTGCGAACTGCTCGGCGTCCCGTACGAGGATCGCGAGCTGTTCCAGGACATCACGAAGGTGATGGTGTCCCGCACGGCGACGCCGGCGGAAGCGGTGCAGGCCACCGAAGAGCTGCTGGCCTACCTCGGCGGGCTGGTGAAGCGGAAGGTGGCCGACCCGGGCGACGACGTGCTGAGCAAGCTGGCGGTCACGCAGTACGCGACCGGGAAGCTGACCGCCGAAGAGGTCGCTTCGATGGGCCAGCTGCTCCTGGTGGCCGGCCACGAGACGACGGCGAACATGATCGCGCTGGGCACGGTGGCGTTGCTGGAGCACCCCCCGCAACTGGAGCTGGTGCGCACCGGCGACGCGGACCTGCTGCGCCGCGCAGTCGAAGAGCTGTTGCGCTACTTGAACATCACGCACACCGGCCGCCGCCGCGTGGCCACGGCGGACATCGAACTCGGCGGCGAGACGATCCGCGCGGGCGAAGGAATCATCGCGGCGGGCGACGCGGCCAACCGCGACGCGGCGGTGTTCGAGAACCCGGACCGCCTCGACGTGACCCGCGAGGCCCGCCACCACGTGGCGTTCGGGTACGGCGTGCACCAGTGTCTCGGCCAGACGCTGGCCCGGGTGGAGCTGCAGGTGGTGTACGGGACGCTGTACCGCCGCATCCCGGGGCTGCGGCTCGCGGTACCGGTGGGGGACCTGGCGTTCAAGGACGACATGCTGGTGTACGGGGTGCACAGCCTGCCGGTCACGTGGTGATCAGATCGCCCGCTGGGCCGCGTCCAGGTTCTCCGCCAGCCACGTGGAGACGAACCGCTGCCGGTCCGCGTTCGTGTCCTGCCTCGGCACCATCTCCACCAGCATGATCAACCCCAGGTACACCCGGTACAACGTCAGCCGACGGCGGGCGGGCGCGTCGAAGGCCGCCCGGCCGTAGCCCTCCAGCAGCGGTTCGTCCAGGTCGTGGAACAACGTCAGCGAGACGAACTCCGCCACCGGGTCGCCCCAGAACGCGCGCTCCGCGTCGATGATGCCCGACACTCGGCCGCCGTCGACCAGGATGTTGCCCTGCCACAGGTCGAAGTGGACCAGGACCGGTGTCGTGACCTGCTCCAGCAGCGGCTCGTGGCGACGGACCAGGTGCGCGATCTCCGCCGCCGGGCGGGGCAGGCGGACGCCGTAGGTCACCGCGTCGGCCAGGATTGCGTCCACCATTGCCCGGAACGCCGAGAACCACGTCGGGTGCAACGGGTCCTGGAGGTAACCGAACCCGTCGCCGGTCGTCGAGTGCAGGGCCGCCACGATCTTGCCCAGCTCCGCGCGCAGGTGCGGGCCGGTGCCGGGCGCTCGGTTCCACGGCTCGCCCGGCACCTCCGTCATCAGCAGGAACCCCGGCCCTTCGCCCACCACCGACGGCAGCGGCCCGGACGCCAGGCGGTAGTACGCCGCCTCCGTGGCCAGCAGGTCGTGTTCGTAGGTCAGGCCGGGGCCGGACGGCGCGATCTTGAGCACCAGCCGCCGTCCGTCCGCCAGCCGCAACCGCACCGCCCGGTTGTACGTCCCGCCGCCGATGTCCTCGGCCGACACCACCGCCGCCGGGTCGATGCCCGAGGCCGTCAGCTGCCCTTCCACGAGGCCGAGTCTTCCAGCTTTTCCGCCGCGTCGGCCAGGTCCTCCGGCGTCGGGGCGTCGTCCTGGGTCAGCGTCCGCCGCCAGTAGCCGGTGAACTCGATGGCGCTCTTCGCCAGCCCCCGCCCGACGAGGAGGCGGCGCACCGCCCGGACCGTCGACGCCTCCCCGGCCAGCCACGCCGCTTCCGGGAGGGCCGTCGCGCGCACCGCCTCCAGAAGACGGCTGCCGTGCTCGGCGCCGTCCCGGTGCAGCCACCGGACGCCCGGCAGCGGCTGCTCCTCCGCCGCGTCCGCGACCTCGACGAACGCCACCACATCGTCCACTTCGGACAAGATCGAAGCGATGGCGGGGATCGCCGTCTCGTCGCCCGCGCACAGCAATGCGTCTGCTGTGGACAGTGGACGCCGGTACGCCGGATCCGGTCCGTACCGGCCGAGGACGTCACCCGGTGCCGCTCGGAACGCCCAGGCGGTGGCCGGTCCCGCCGCGCCGGCGTGCAGCACGAAGTCGACGTCGATCGTGTCGCCGTCCCGCGCGCGCACCGTATAGCTGCGCATCACCGGACGCTCCTCGGCCGGGATCGCCAGGTACGCCTGGTACCACCGCAGCACGTCGTCGCCGTCCGACGGCAGCCGCACCGGGCGGCCCGGCGGCGGGAACAGGAGCTTGAGCTGCTGGTCCGGCCACGGCTCCAGCTCGGCCAGGCCGTCGCCGGTGAAGGTGACGCGCACGACGCGCGGCGTCACCCGCCGCACCGCCGTCACTTCGAGCAGACCGGCCGGCTTCACGGCTTCCCCAGGTATTCGCGCAGGTGGCGGGCGGTCAACGTCGAGGCGTCGGCGACGAGCGCGGCCGGGGTGCCTTCGAAGACCACCCGGCCGCCGTCGTGGCCTGCCCCGGGGCCGAGGTCGATCAGCCAGTCGGCGTGGGCCATCACCGCCTGGTGGTGCTCGATGACGATCACCGTGTTGCCCGCGTCGACGATCCGGTCGAGCAGCGCCAGCAGCTGGTCGACGTCGGCCAGGTGCAGCCCGGTCGTCGGCTCGTCGAGGATGTAGGTCGACCCGCGTTCGGCCATCCGGATCGCCAGCTTGAGCCGCTGCCGCTCGCCGCCGGACAGCGTGGTCAACGGCTGCCCGAGCGTGAGGTAGCCGAGGCCGACGTCGGCGAGGCGGTCCAGCACCGTCCGCGCGGTGCCGCCCGCGAAGAACTCGCGGGCCTCGGCGACGGACATCGCCAGCACCTCGCCGATGTTCTTGCCGCGCAGCTCGTAGGTGAGCACCTTGGGCGTGAACCGCCGGCCTTCGCACTCCTCGCAGACGGACGCGACCCCGGCCATCATCGCCAGGTCCGTGTAGATCACGCCGAGGCCCTTGCACTTCGGGCAGGCGCCTTCGGAGTTGGCGCTGAACAGGCTCGCCTTGACCCCGTTGGCCTTGGCGAACGCCGCCCGGATCGGGTCGAGCAGGCCGGTGTAGGTCGCCGGGTTGGACCGCCGGGACCCGCGGATCGCCGACTGGTCGACCACGACGACGTCGTCCCGGCGGGCCAGCGAGCCGTGGATCAGCGACGACTTCCCGGACCCGGCCACCCCGGTGACCACGGTCAGCACGCCGAGCGGGACGTCGACGCTGACGTCCTTCAGGTTGTGGAGGCGTGCGCCGGTGATCGAGAGGTGCCCGGTGGGCTGCCGGACCTCGGAGCGGAGGGTGACCCGGTGGTCGAGGTGGCGGCCGGTGAGCGTGCCGGACGCGCGCAGGCCGTCGACGCTGCCGGTGTAGCAGAGCCGGCCGCCGTCGGTGCCCGCGCCGGGGCCGAGGTCGACGACGTGGTCGGCGATCCGGATCGTCTCCGGCTTGTGCTCGACGACCAGGATCGTGTTCCCCTTGTCCCGCAGGCACAGCAGCAGGTTGTTCATCCGCTCGATGTCGTGCGGGTGCAGCCCGACGGTCGGCTCGTCGAAGACGTAGGTGACGTCGGTGAGGCTGGAACCCAGGTGCCGCACCATCTTCACGCGTTGCGCTTCGCCGCCGGAGAGCGTTGCGGATTCGCGGTCGAGTGAAAGGTAGCCGAGGCCGATCTCGACCAGCGAGTCCAGGGTGTCGCGCAGGTTGGCCAGCAGCGGCCGGATCGAGGGTGCGTCGAGGTTCCGCACGAACTCGGCGAGGTCGCTGATCTGCAGGGCGGCGCAGTCGGCGATGTTCTTGCCGTCGATCTTGGCCGACAGCGCGGCCTGGTTGAGCCGCGCGCCGCCGCACTCACCGCAGGTGGCGAACGTGGCGGCCTTCTCGATGAACGCCCGCAGTTTCGGCTGCAGCGACTCGACGTCCTTGTGCAGGTAGAGCCGCCGGACCTTCACCGCGAGGCCCTCGTACGTGACGTTGGTCTTCCCGACCTTGACCTTGCAGGAATCCTTGTGCAGCAGGGCGTTGAGCTGCTCCGGCGAGAAGTCGCGGATCTTCGCGTCGGGGTCGTAGAAGCCGGAGGAGAGGTAGGTCTGCACGTACCAGGTGTCCGGCGTGAAGCCCGGCACCTGGATCGCGCCTTCGTTGAGGGAGAGGTCGAAGTCGAGCAGGGCGTCGACGTCGAGGTCCGAGACGCGGCCGAGGCCCTCGCAGGCCGGGCACATGCCTTCGGGCAGGTTGAAGCTGAACGCGCCGCTGGTGCCGACGTACGGCTCGCCGAGCCGCGAGAAGGCGATCCGCAGCATGGCGTACGCGTCGGTCGCGGTGCCGACCGTGGAGCGCGAGTTGGCCCCCATCCGCTCCTGGTCGACGACGATGGCCGCGCTCAGGTTCTCCAGCAGGTCGACGTCCGGGCGCGACAGGCTCGGCATGAACGACTGGAGGAAGGCGCTGTAGGTCTCGTTGATCAGCCGCTGGGACTCGGCCGCGATGGTGCCGAAGACCAGGGACGACTTGCCGGAGCCGGAGACACCGGTGAACACCGTGAGCCGTCGCTTCGGGATGTCCAGGTCGATGCCGGTCAGGTTGTTCTCCCGGGCCCCCCGGACCTCGATCACGTCGTGGGTGTCGGCGGCCCGCCTGGGTGAAGTCATACCGTCCTTCTCGATACTTTAGGCTGTAAAGTGATCTGCCAGCGTACAATACTTTAGGGTGTAAGGAGTCGGCAAGGTGGTCGTCTTCGCGGGTCAGGGCGACGCCCGGCGGTCCATGGAGCTGCTGTGGGGGCCGCGGGTGGTGGCGCCGCGCACCGGCCCGGGACCCAAGCCGGGCCTGTCGGTCGAGGCGATCGTCGCGGCGGCGATCGAGATCGCGGACGCCGAGGGCATGGCGGCGCTGTCGATGCGCTCGGTCGGGGAGCGCCTCGGCCGCACGGCGATGGCGCTCTACACGTACGTCCCGGGCAAGACCGAGCTGGTCGACCTGATGTACGACCGCACGCTGGGGGAGCTCCCGGCGTCGTTCCCGGAGTCGGCGGGGTGGCGCGCGGCCGCGCTGGCCCTGGCCGGCGCGCTGTGGGACCTGCACCTGCGGCACCCGTGGCTGCTGCAGGTCTCGCCGGCGCGCCCGGTGCTCGGGCCGGGGGAGTTCCACGTGCAGGAGACGCTGCTGTCGGTCCTGGCGTCGACCGGCCTGCCGCTGTCCCGGGTGCGCTGGGTGGTGGCGGCGCTGTTCAACATCGTCCGCGGCTCGGTCCAGGCGGCGGCGGAGTCCCGCCAGGCCGCCCGCGAGACCGGACAGTCCGAAGAGGACTGGTGGGGCGCGCGCTCGGCACTGCTCGGCGAGCTGGCGCCGGACCTCACGGCCCGCTTCCCGACGGTGGCCAAGCTCGGCGAGGAGGGGGAGTACGAAGCCTCCGATTCCGAGGAGCCTTATCTGGAGCGGGAGGCCCGGCTGTCGTTCGAGGCGGGCCTGGAACTGCTCCTGGACGGCGTCGAAACGGCGATCGTCAAGGCTTCCGGGCCTCGATGAGGAACCTCGTCGTGTGGGCGACGAACGGGCCGTCGCGCTCGATCTTCTCGTGCAGCTCCCGCAGCTTGTCCCGGTACTGCCCGACCGTGAAGCCCGGGACCATCCAGATCACCTTGCGCAGGAAGTAGACCACCGCGCCGATGTCGAAGAACTCGGTGCGCAGCGACTCCGAGCGCAGGTCCGTCACTTCGAGGCCGGCCTCGGCGGCCGCCCGCACGGCGTGGTCCGGGTGCCGGCTGGTGCGGGTGTCCGCCGGCTGCGGGCCGAGGAAGAACTCGACCAGCTCGAACACGCTCGCCGGGCCGACCTGCTGGGAGAAGTACGTTCCGCCGGGACGCAGGACACGGGCGATCCCGGGCCAGTCGGTCGTCACCGGGTGGCGGCTGCTGACCAGGTCGAACACGCTGTCGCGGAATGGAAAACCCGCGGTGGCCACGACCGTGACCCCGCGCGGCCGCAGCCGGGCCGACGCCTTCGCGATGTTCGGCGGCCACGACTCGGTTGCGACCATCAGCGGCGGCAGGGCCGGGCAGCCGTCGAGGACTTCGCCGCCGCCGGTCTCCAGGTCGAGCGCCGCCTGCACGCCCCGGAGACGGGAGCCCAGGAGGCGTTGGTAGCCCCACGAAGGGCGGGCCTCGGTGGCGCGGCCGTCCAGCCAGGAGAAGTCCCAGCCCTCGACCGGCTCGGCCGCGGCTTCGGCCACCAGGTCGTCGAACACGGCTTTCGATGATCACAAAACGGGCGGCGGCCCGCCACCCGATTTCCGGACCGGCGGCGGGGGCACCGGCTTGGCCAGCGCGACGGCGTCGAACGCGACCACGACCGGGCCACGTCGGGTCTCGATCGTGCAGGAGACGTCGTTGCGGGCCACCAGATCGCCGAGCGCGTCGGTGAAGCCGCCCTCGATGCGGTAGCGCACCACGACCCGCGTGCCCAACGGCAGCTCCCGCAGCAGTTTCACGCCACCACCTCCGGAACCGAGGCCCCGGCACCGGCCGGCTCGGGGTGGCCCAACTCTGTCAGCCAGCCGCGGAACACCCGGTGCAGGGCCTCCGCCCCGACGACCTCCTCCGGGAACGCCAGCTCGCGCGGGTGCACGACGAACCCGCGCTGCTGCGGCCCGCCCAGCCCGCCGTGCGAGCCCACGTGCGTCTCGAACGGCGACGCCTGGTCCGAGTCCGGGTCGTAGCGGCTGTTGATCATCACGTCCGCGCAGTGCGGGAACGTGTCCACCCGGCGGATCAGGTCCGCCGCGTGCTCGCCGTACGGCAGCAGCGGGTCCTCGCCGATCACCACCCCGGACGCGAGCCGGTGCAGGCCGTCGCGGCCCAGCACCACCGGGCCGAACTCGCGGCTGCGGACCAGCAGGAACCCGACGCCCGGGTGGTCCACCAGTGACGGCAGCAGGTCCGGGAACTCGCGCTCGATCGTCTCCAGCTCGACGCGGCCGTCGTGCTCGGTGAACGAAACCATCGCGAGGTGTCCCGACACGACCACCACCACGCCGGGTGCCACCCGGGTGACCGCGCCCGGCGAGCCGGACGTCGTGCGCGGGCGGTCTTCGGCGCACTCCGCGTCCTCCACCCGGGCGCGCAGCCGGCGCGCGATCAGGCCGCCGCCCTTCGTCGCCTCGGCCAGGGCCGCGTTGATCTGCCAGCTCTCGGCCTGCCGCCGCTTGCCGGCGTCCGGCGACGGCGAACCCCCGCACAGCCGGCCGACGTACGCCTCGATGGTCTCGCCGAACCGCTGCGAGAACGCCTGGCCCTGGGTCTGGCCGTGGTCCGACAGGGCGACGACGTGGTAGCGGCGCGGAGCGAGCCGCGAAGCCCGGTGCAGCCGCGCGATCTGCTGGTCGATCGAGCGCAGCACGGACAGGGTGTCGAACCGCTCGATGCCGGAGTGGTGCGCGACCTCGTCGTAGCCGAGGAAGTCCGCGTACACCGCGGGCCGTCCGGCGAGCATGTCGCCGAGGATCGCGGAGACGACGACGTCCCGCGCGATCACCGTCGTGCCCGGCCGGGCCAGGGGGTACCAGCCGCCGCGCGGGATCCGCGGGACGACGCCGGCGCGGCGCTGGCGCACCGACGCGCTGATCTCGCGGAAGACGTCGACGAGCGCGACGGCGAACGTGCGCAGCGCGTTGACCGGGTTCGCGAAGTAGGCGTAGTAGCCCGCGCCGACGCGGTCGCGGTGCCGTCGCTGGAGCTTCTTCGGCACCAGCACCGGGATCGAGCTCATGGTGAGGCTGACGTGGGCGGCGTCGCCGGAGAAGAGGTTGCCGCGGCTCGCGCCGTCGCCGGCCAGGAGGCCGCGGCCGTCGGAATGCCGCCGCTCGATCTCGGCCGCGTCCGCCGGGTGCGCGCACGCCATCACGTGGTCGCGGTCCTTTTCGTACCAGCGGAAGCCGAGGATGTCGTGGTTGGAGCCGTGCAGGATGCCGCACACGCTCGCGCCGGTCTGCGAGCTCCAGTCGGTGTGCCAGCGCTCCAGCGTGTGGCTGCCCTCGGCGAGCCAGGCGGCGAACGTCGGCATGTCGCCGTCGCGGATCGCGCGGCGGACGGTGTCGTACCCGAGGCCGTCGATCTGCAGGAACAGCACGCCGGGCGGCGGGTCCGCGGCCGCGTCGGCCGGGGTGTGGCGACGGCGGCGGCGAGCGGCCCGGCGGAAGAAGATCTCGTCTTCGTCGATCGCGAGCAGGCTGGAAATCAGGGCCCCGACGGCGGCCATGCCGAGCGTGACGATGACCGCGGTCCGGAAGCCGGCCACCTCGACGCCGGGCACGGTGCGGAAGACCGCGAGGGTGCCGGCGCCGAGCAGCAGGAACCCGAAGCCGCCGAAGGTGAAGAACGCCAGCGGGTAGGCGATCCGCATGACCAGCGGCCAGACGACCGCGGTGAGCAGCCCGAGCAGCAGCGCGCAGACCGTCGGCTGCCACCAGTGCGTCATCCGGAAGCCGGGCAGCAGCACGTCGAGCAGGCGCAGCGCGCCGGTCACCGCGATCCACACGCCCACCGCGCGGGCCACGGCCCGGCCACCGCGCAGCAGCCGGCCGTTGGGCGCGGTCGTCGTCACACCGGCTCCTTCGTCTTGCGCCGCCACCGGGCGATCAGGTTGGCCAGCACGGTGACCAGCAGGACCAGCACCGTGGCGAGCAGCGTCGCGACCACGGGTGAGTCGAAGATGCCGCCGCTGACGATGCCGAGCACGGCGTACGCGCAGGCCCACAGCACGCACGCGACCAGTGCGGCGGGCAGCAGGCGCCGCCACGGGTAGCTCAGCGCGGCCGCGGCGAGCAGCACCGGGATCCGCCCGGCCGGGACGAGCCTGCCGATCACCACGAGCTGCCAGCCGCGGCGGGCGAACTGCTCGCGCGCCTTCTCGAGCCGCTCGGCGGGCTGGCGGCGGCTGATCCAGCGGAACGCGGCTTCGCTGCCCAGGCGCGGGATCCCGAACGTCACGACGTCACCGACGTACGCGCCGAGGGTGGCGAGGACGATCACCAGCGGCAGCGACAGGTGCCCGGTGGTCGTCGCGACCGCGGCCGCGGCCCCGACCACCGCGCCGGTCGGCACGACCGGGACGATCGAGCCGAGCAGCACGCCGCCGAAGACCGCGGGGTACCCGATGGCGGCGGGGTCGGTCCAGTTCACGGGCGATCCTTCGGCGCGGGCAGGGTCACGTCGGCGCCGGGTTCGGTGAAGAGCACGTCGGTGTGGCCGTTGGCTTCGGCGGCGAACACGCGCGGCGGGTCGGCGAGCAGCCGTCGCATCCGGGCCGTGCGCCGGACGCCGGGGAGGGCGAGCGTGCCCCAGTGCACCGGGACGGCTGCGCGGGCCCGGACCAGCGCGGCGGCCTGCGCGGCGCGCGCGGGATCGAGGTGGCCGGGCCCGAGGTTCGGCCCCCAGCCCCAGACGGGCAGCAGGGCGACGTCGACCGGGCCGAGCTCGCGCATGCCGTCGAAGAGGTCGGTGTCGCCGGCGTTGTAGATCGTCGTGCCGTCGCTTTTGATCAGGTGCCCGAGCGCGGGGCTCTGCGGCCCGTGGGTCAGGCGCGGTCCCCACCGGTGTCCGGAGTGGACGGCCTCGGTGGCGGTGACGGTCAGGTCGCCGTCGGTGAGGGTTTCGCCGGGCGCGATCTCCTCGACGCGCTGGAAGCCCTTCTTGCGCAGCCACGTCCCGGCCCCGCGCGGGACGACGATCCGGGTGCCGCGGCCGAGCAGCTGGAGCGACGGCAGGTGCAGGTGGTCGCCGTGCAGGTGGGAGAGCAGGACGAGGTCGACGCCGGCGTAGCTTTCGGGCGGCGGCACGGGCACGACCCGGACGAGCCCGCCGACCCGCGCCGTGAGCACGGGGTCGGTCAGCACCACCCGGCCGCCGATGTCCAGGCGGACGGTCGAATGGCCGAGGAACCGCAGGCTGAAGCCGCTCACGCCCCCGAGTATCGCCTCCGCCGCCGGGGAATGCCCGGCGGAGTGGCCAGGGCAACGCCGGAGTGTGATCCGGAAGCCGACACGCGTGATTGAAGGGTCGACTCGCGTGATTGGAGGGTCGACACGGCGATGGGGCGGTGTGTCGACCCCAGGATCACGCGTGTCGACTCCGGGATCACGCGTGTCGACCCTGGGGTGCGGCGGTCAGGGGGTCGGGAGCAGGGCGGAGATGCGAAGGGAGGACGTTCCGATGCCGGTCGGGCCGCCGAAGGGCGCGCCGGGCGGGGGGACCGGGGCCGGGTGGCAGCCCAGCTCCGGGTCCGTGTAGCGGGCCGAGATCTCGTGCCAGTGCAAGATTCCCGCCATCCAGTCGCGCAGCTCCTGGACGAACCCGAGCAGCGTCGCCTCGGTCGTGTCGTCGCGGTACAGGGCGGGCAGCTCGGTCGCCGCCGAGTGCTCGAACTCCGCCAGGCGGGCGTGGATCAGGTCCGTCACCACTCCGGCCGCGCGCTCCTCCGTGCAGTCCAGGAAGTTCCGCACCACCAGCACCGCGTTGTGCAACTCGCCTTCGTGCTCGATCTCCTTGCGGTAGGAGTACAGGTCGTTGGCCAGGCACGCCACGTCCGCCGCCGCGTGCTCCAGCGTCTGCACCGGCCGCGTGCGAGCCAGCTCGGGCGGCACCGCGTGGCGCCGCGAGAGGCTCATCGTGAGGTCCGCGCCGAACGTCCGGCGCCGCATCTCGACGTAGTCGATCGGGTCCGGGATGCGGTTCTGGGCCTGGTTCGCCAGCTCCCAGAGCCAGCTCGACGTCATCGCCTCGACCGCCGCGCGCACGGTGGGCCGTCGCTCCGCCGGGGTCCGCGGCCAGAGGTCGGCCAGGCCCGCTTCCAGCGGGTTCGCCGGCGTGGGCATCGGTGCGCCGTCCGCCGGCATGAACGCCGGCAGGCGGAAGTTGGCCGCCTTCGCGCCGGCGAGGTCGCGGGTCGCGCCGAACACCAGCGGGTAGTGGTCGTCGGCGTAGGTGCGCCAGGTCAGCCAGTCGCTGGTGAGGTCGAGGGCGTCGGCCGTCGCGTCCGGGAGGATGCCCGCCGCGCACCGCGGCAGGTCGGCGGCCCGCAGCTTGCGCTCGTCCCAGACCACGCCGTCGAGGAGGCCGGTGCGCCGCGCCCAGTCGACGTTCCGGACGCGGGCCTCGGCGAGGTGCGGGCTGAGCCGCAGCGGCAACGGCAGGTCGAGCGACGGCCGCGGCAGGCCGGCCGCGGAAAACGGTGTCGAACCGTAGGCCCGCAGCCGTTGCGGCGCGGTGGCGAGCGCCGAGGAGAAGATGCGGGCCGCGGACGTGCCGAGGTCGGTGCCGCCGTGGCCGGCCAGGGCGCCTTCGTTCATGTACCGGCTGGACCGCAGGTGCCATTCGTGCCCGCCGGCCTGCCAGTCCTGCAGGCCCTTGACGTAGGCGAACGTCGCGGCGCGGGCGGCCGGGTCGACGCAGTGGTCGTCGAGCAGGGCGGGTACCTCGGTGAGCGCGGTGTGCTCGAACTGGTGCAGCCGGGAGGTGATCAGGTCGTTGACCGCGTCCGCCGCCTGCTGGGTGCCCAGCCCGAGGAACTTCTCGAACACGAGCACGCCGTTGGACAGCTCGCCCTCGTCCTGCACCTCGCGCTGGTAGGAGAACAGGTCGTTGCGGAGGTGGACGCTGTCGGCGAAGCAGTCTCGCAGGACTTCCATCGGCCGGGACGCGGCGATCGCGTCCGGCACTTCGGCGTGCACCGAGTGCTCGACCAGGTTCGCCGACCACGGCGCGCCGCCGACCTTCCGCCGCATCTCGACGTACTCGATCGGGTTGGCGAGACGGCCCTCGTTGATGTTGGCCAGCTCCCACAGCGACTCGTCGAGCAGCGCCTTCGTGCTGGCGACGAACCGGCGCCGCCAGCCGGCCGTCCGGTGCGGGACCGTCCGCCGCCACAGGTCGGTGAGGCCGCGCTCGACCGGGTTCTCCGGTGTCGCGGTGATTTCGCCTTCGGCGGGCATGAACAGCTCGAGCCGGTCGAGGTAGCCGCGCGCGCTCTCGATGTCCCCGGTGCGCTTGTACAGCTCGAGGAAGTGGTCGTCGAAGTAGAACACCCAGACGTACCAGTCGGTGATCAGGTCGAGCTCGTCGGCGCCGGCGTCGGGGTGGGTGTAGGCGCACAGCAGGGCGTAGTCGTGGGCGTCGAGGTCGTGCTCGGTCCAGATCACCGTGCCGTGCTGCGGCACGTCGATCATGTCGAGCTCGCGAGCCCACGCCTTGCTGTGCTCGCGCGCCTGTTCCAGGTGCGGGTTCAGGCGCGCCGGGTACGGGAGGTAGAACTCGGGGAGGACGAACGGCTGATCGGGCACCCCGCGAGGCAACCAGCCCTCCGCGGTGTCCGCCAAGGGGAACAGCCGCGAAGCACACGAACGGGACGAGCGCTTCCCCCGGGCGGCCCAGCGCACCGCCGGGCCCGATCGGCACGCGGTGGCGGGCCGTCGCACGATGGGGGTCGTCCCCGAGCGAGGAGAGCAGATGACCGACGAAAACCGGGTGGTCGACAACCCGGAGGAGAACCGCTACGAGCTGTGGGCCGGCGAGAAGCTGGCCGGCATCGCGCAGTACGACCGCCGCGGCGACCTCACCGTCTTCACCCACACCGAGATCGACGACGCCTTCTCCGGGCAGGGCCTTGGCAAGGTGCTGGCCTCGGGCGCGCTCGACGACGTCGTCGCCCGCGGCGGCACGATCGTGCCGGTCTGCCCGTTCATCGCCGGGTACCTGCGGAAGCACCCGGGGTACGAGGACCACGTCCGCTGGCCCCGCGAGTAGGCCGGACGGGGCGGCCGGTTACGCCGTTCGGGGTGGTCTGCGCGGTATGTCCGGTTCCCTTGGTTATTAACCAACCTTCGTCGGTGGTGCGTTGGTTGCCGGGCAACGAAAGTGTCGGCACCGGCTTCGAACGGCAAACCTGGAGGAAGTTGATGACTCCCCGGAAGACCGCCCTCAAGACCTTCGCCGTCCTGTCAGCGGCCGCGCTGACCAGCGGCGTTTGCGCTTCGGCTGCCACCGCGTCCCCACTGGCCCTCGCCGAGCTGCAGGCCCACGCGATCACCAGCGCCACCCAGGTGGCGAACGCGCTCGGTGCCGCATCCGGCGGCGTCTACCTCGAAAACGGCAAGGCCGTGGTGAACGTCGTCGACGACGCCGGGCTGCAGCGGGTGCAGGCCGCCGGCCTGACCGCGAAGAAGGTCAAGCACACCTTCGCCGCGCTCACCGGCGTCAAGAACCAGCTGGACGCGGTGAAGAACGTGCCGCAGACCGCGTGGGGCATCGACACGAAGACCAACCAGGTCGTGGTGAAGGTGTACGACGCGGCCAGCAAGGAGACCGCGGAGAAGGTGTCCGCGGCCGCCGCGAAGTACGGCGACAGCGTCCGCGTCGAGCACCGCACCGGCAAGCTGTCGCTGTACATCGCCGACGGCGACGCGATCCAGAACAGCCAGGGCCGCTGTTCGCTGGGCTTCAACGTGACGCGCGGCGGTTCGCCGTTCCTGCTGACCGCGGGCCACTGCACCAACCTCGGCGGCACCTGGTCCGGTGGTGACGTCTCCGGTGCGCAGGTCGTCGAAAGCGACTGCCCCGGCGCCGACTCCGGCCTGCTGACCCGCCCGAACGGCAGCGGGCCCGGTGAGATCAACACCGGCCAGCCGATCACGTCGGCCGCCGCCCCGACCGTCGGGGAACAGATCCAGAAGCAGGGCTCGACCACCGGCGGCGGCAGCGGTGAAGTGACCTCGGTCGACGAGTCGGTCAACTTCGACGTCGGCGTGCTCAACCACGAGTTCGGCACCACCGCGCACACCGACCACGGCGACTCCGGCGGCCCGGCCTACGACGGCTCCACGGGCCTCGGCACGCTGTCCGGCGGCGACACCGTGACCAGCTACTTCTACCCGCTCACCCTCGAGCTGCAGGCCTACGGCCTCGAGCTCGCCTGAGGACCGGCGAAGGCCCGCTCACCGCCGTCGGGGGAGGTGAGCGGGCCATCGCGGGTCACGCTTCGAGCCGGCGCGCGCGGTAGACGGCGTCGGTGTGGTGGCCTTCGCCGCGCGTCTCGCACGTCTCGACCACCCACTGCCACGGGTCGCCGAGGTAGCCGGTGATCTCCTCCGGCTCGAAGAACAACTCCTCCGGCGGCTTCTCGCCGTCGAACTGCCGCATGGCCTTCGGCGAGTGCCCGACGACCAGCAGCGTGCCGCCCGGCCGGATCGCCGCCGCGGCCGCCGTGAAGACGTCGCGGCGCAGGTCCGGCGGGAGGTGCATGTACTGCGCCGACACCAGGTCGTACTGCGCTTCCGGCCGCCACTCGAGGATGTTGCGGTGCAGCCAGTTCACCGTCACGCCCGCCTCGGCACCGGCTTCGGCGGCGCGGGCGAGCGCGGTGGTCGAGATGTCGACACCGTCGACCGTCCAGCCGTGCTTGGCCAGCCAGATCGCGTCGCCGCCCTCGCCGCTGCCGAGGTCGAGCGCGTGCCCGGGTTTCAGGCCTTCGACCTCGGCGCGCAGGTTGGCGTTGACGTTCCCGCTCCAGATCCGGTGCTCGTCACGCTGGTACAGCGCTTCCCAGAAGTCCTGCTTGAGCATGGCGTCGACGGTCATCGGGTGGTCGTGGGGCATGGTTCCTCCTCGGGGACGTCCTCCGAGCATGCGGACGACGTCCCCGGGAAGGCAAACTTCGTTGCCGGTTCGGCAACTAGTTCCCGTACACCTGGAGCTCGTAGAGCGAGTAGCCGTACGACGTGCCGCGCGTGACGCCGTTCATCCGGACGTACCGGCCGCTGCCGGTCAGGCCGGTGAGGTCGTCGGTGCCGCCGTTGCCGGTGGTGGTGCTGTAGATCGTCGTCCAGGCCGTGCCGTCGGCCGAGATCTGGACGCTGTACGCCTTCCCGTACGCGGCTTCCCAGGTCAGTTTGACGTGCGAGACGGACTTCGTGGCGCCGAGGTCGACGCGCAGCCACTCCGCGTTGCTCCCCTCCTTCGACGCCCAGCGGGTGCCGGTCAGGTTGCCGTCGAAGGCCGCGCCCGCCGGGTACGACGACGACTCGGTGGAGGACGCCGTCGCGGGCTTTCCCTGTGAGAGCAGGGTTTCCGAGCCGCCGCCACCGGTCACCGTGACGCCGAGGGACGCCGTCTTCGTCCCGCCGGTGACGGTGATCGTCGCCGAGCCGGGGGACGCGGTCGTGGCGGCGGCGACCGTGACGGTCGAGGACCCGCCGGCCGGCACCGACGCGGGGGAGAAGGACACGGTCACGCCCGCGGGGGCGCCGCTCGCGCTCAGCGTGACAGCGTCCGTGCTGGTCACGGTGGCCGTGGCCGAAGCGCCCGGCGCGACCGAGATCGACGACGGCGTCACGCTGAGGCTCGAGGAGGTGCCGGCCGCGGTGAACGTCCAGCGGGCGGCGGTACCGGAGCAGCTGCCCGCGGTGAGCGTGGTGCCCGAAGCGCGGAAGCACTTCTTGCTGGTCTGGATGTCGGAGATGGTGCCGTCCGGGTTGATCGACCACTGCTGGGCGGGCCCGCCGGTGCAGGTCTGCAGCACGATGGAACTGCCGGAGATGCCCGCGCACTTGTCGTTGATCACCAGGAACGCGCCGTGGAAGGTGAACCGCTGCTCGGCGGTCCCGGTGCAGCTGGCCACCTTCAGCGTGGTGCCGCTGTCCGGGGCGGCCAGGCAGGTGCCGGTGGAGGTGTTCCGGTACTGGCCGACCGTCGTGTTCGGCTTGGCGCCGCCCCAGCACTCGCCGGTGCCGGTGTTGAAGATCGGCGTGGCGTCGTACGGTTCGTCCGACGGCGGGTCGACGACGACCGGTTCCATCACCGGCATGTTGTCGGGGTTGTAGTGCGTGAGCGCGTCTTCGCAGTCGATCGCGTCGAAGGCGCTGCCGCCCTTGCCGCCGAGCCAGAGGTCGATGTGGCGCAGGCCGGGGCCGCCGTTCGGACCGTGGCCGCTCCAGTCGTCGGAACACTCGTCGCAGCCGTCCTCCATGATGAAGTACTTCTTCACCCGCGGGACCCAGACCTTGGTGCCCGGCTTGAGTTCGTCGCTGCTGGTGGCGAAGGTGATCGGGTCGGCGTAGCTGCCCTTGCCGCCCGCGGTGTCGTGGATCTGCGGGTAGGAGATGTCCCCGCCCGGCGGGGTGTTGTCCCACCAGCCGTAGAAGGTGAGGAAGGTCGGCTGCGTGGTGGCCGCGCTCGCGGTGGCGGCGCCGGAAAGCGCGGCGGCCACGGCGAGGAACAGGGTCACGACGAGCACGAGCGCGCGCCGGGTCATGCTGCCTCCGGGAGGACTGGGCGGACGGTGACTGCGGCGTGGCTCCAGGTTCGCCGGGCGGGTGCCGGTCCGTCAAGACCTATTCGTAAAGTTTCCTAACAAACGCGGTTTCGTGTCCCGCTCGGCGGGAAAATCCGGTGGCCGCCGGGGTTCCTCGGCGAAGATGGCGGCATGAGCGAACAGCGGGAAATCGTGGTCACCGGGGGCGGCACCGGCATCGGGCTGGCGATCGCCGCCCGGTTCGCGGCGGCGGGCGAGCGGGTGACGGTGACCGGACGGCGCAAGGACGTCCTCGAAGCGGCGGCGGAAAAGATCGGCGCGCGGGCGGTGGCCTTCGACGCGAGCGACCCGGCGGCGGTGCAGGCCGCGCTGGCGGACCTGCCTCCGCGGGTCGACGTCCTGGTCAACAACGCCGGCGGCAACACCGACCGGGTGCGGGAGGCGCCCGCACCCGGTGACCTGAAGGGCCTCGCCGACGCGTGGCAGGCGAACTTCGACGCGAACGTGCTCTCCGCGGTGCTCGTCACGGCGGCGCTGAAGCCGCGGTTTCCGGACAACGTGCGGGTGGTGACGCTGGGATCCATCGCGGCGAAGCAGGGTTCAGGCTCCTACGGCGCGGCGAAGGCGGCGATCGAGGCGTGGAACACCGACCTCGCGCGGCAGCTGGGCGCCGGGGGAACGGCCAACGTCGTCGCGCCGGGCGTCGTCCTCGACACGGAGTTCTTCCACGGCACGCTGACCGACGAGTGGCTGGAGCCGCGGATTTCCCTGGCGTTCAACAAGCGGGCCGGCCGTCCGGAGGAAATCGCCGACACGGTGCGGTTCCTGGCCGCCCCGGAAGCGGCGCACCTGACGGGCCAGGTGGTGCACGTCAACGGCGGGGCGTACGGCGCCCGCTAGGCCATCCGGGTCGAAGGGGCGGCGCGCGGCCGCCGTTCTCTCCATGGTGGAAGGGTGGGAACCACCGGAAGAGAGAGGTGATCCGCCGTGACGGCCGCTCCCGAAACCCCGGCCCTCCCGACGACCCGGCCGGACGGCTGCCCGTACGACCCGCCAGGGGAGTACGCCGACCGCCGGGAAACGGCACCGACGTCGAAGGTGCGGTGCCCGGCCGGCATGGACGCGTGGCTGGTGACCCGCTACGCCGACGTCCGCGCGGTGCTCGCCGACCGCACGCTGAGCTCGCGCGGCGCGTCTTCGGTGCACGTCAACCCGAACGCCGACCTCGACGAGGAGATCAGCCCGGGTTCGATCATCCAGCTCGACGGCGCCGCCCACGCGCGGCTGCGGAAGAAGGTGATCGCGGAGTTCACCGTGCGGCGGATGAAGGCGCTGCGCGGATACGTGCGTTCACTGGTGGACAGCCACCTGGACGCGATGCTCGCGCAGGGGGCGCCGGCGGATCTGGTGCGGGACTTCGCGTTGCCGATCCCGTCACTGGTGATCTGCGAACTGCTCGGGGTGCCGTACGCCGACCGGGCACGCTTCCAGAGGCAGAGCGCCACGATGGTGAGCACCGACGCGACCCGGGAGGACGGCGAGCGGGCGTACCACGAGCTTTCCGATTATTTGGCGGGGTTGTTCACCGAGAAGCGGCGGAATCCGCAGGACGATCTCTTCAGCAGGCTGATTTCCGACGGCGCGGACGACCCGCTGACGATGGAGGAGCTGGTGGTCCTCGGCCTGAGCCTCCTGGTGGCAGGCCACGAGACGACGGCCAACATGATCGCGATGAGCACGTTGGTGCTGCTGGAGAACCCGGACCTGCTGGCGCCCGCGCTGGCGGAACCGGAGCGCGCGGTGGAGGAACTGCTGCGGTACCTGTCGGTGGTGCAGTGGGGCGTGTTGCGCTACGCGACTTCGGACACCCAGGTCGGATCCCGATCGGTCCGGGAGGGGGAGTGGCTGGTGGCGGCGTTGAACTCGGCGAACCGCGACGAGTCGGTGTTCCCGGGGGCGGACAAGCTGGACTTCGCCCGCGAGTCGCCGCGGACGCACGTGGCGTTCGGCTTCGGGGCGCACCAGTGCGTGGGGCAGCAGCTGGCGCGGGTGGAGCTGCAGGAGGCGCTGACGGGGTTGTTCCGGCGGGTGCCGGACCTGCGGTTGGCTGTGGGGCGGGAGGAGTTGGCTTTCAAGCACAACACGCTCGTTTATGGGGTGCGGGAGCTGCCGGTGGCTTGGGGGTGAGGGGCGCGGGTTGCGCGCGCCGGTGCGCCATCGGTCTGGAACGCTGGACCGCGCGGCTGCTCGGCGCCGCGAACGTCCGGGACGTCACGCTCTTCCCGCGTGACCTGCACCGGCTGACCCCGTGAGGAGTGGCCATGACAGCTCGTCGCCTGTGGGCGGCCGTGGAACCGTTGCACGCCGCCGTCTACTTCGCGCCCGAGACGGCCGAAGCGGCGAAGGTGGCCGGGCTGCGTGGCTACTGGATGGGCTACTTCGCGGGCCGGCTGGCGCCGCTGGGCCCGGTCGGTCCCGAGCCCGCGGCCGCGATGCTCTTCGGCTTCGCGCCGGCGATGGTGGCGCGGGCGCTGCCGGACGCGTGGTCGTTCGCCGCGCCCGGGGCCGTCGTCGGGTCGCGGATCGAGGCCGTTGCGGCGGCCCTGCGCCCGGTCGTCGGCGACGTCGCGGAACTCGACGAGCTGCTCTGGCGGGCGGTGGACGCGTGCGAGTTCGGCGGCCGCCCGCTCGCGGCGGCGTGGGCGGCCGTGCCGAGGCACGCGGACCCGGTGGCCCGGCTGTGGCTGGCGACGACCATCCTGCGCGAGCACCGCGGAGACGGCCACGTCCTCGCGGCGGTCCACGCCGGGCTGAGTGGGCTCGAGACCACGCTCACCCACATCGGTGACGGTGTGATCACCCGCTCCGACATCCAGCCCCACCGCGGCTGGTCGGACGCGCAGTGGGACGCGGCCGTGGACCGGATGCGGGCCCGCGGAGTCCTCGACGCCGAAGGACGACTGACCGAGGCGGGCCGCGAGCTGCGCCGCACGATCGAGGAGGACACGGACCGCCTGGCGGCCGCGCCGGTCGAGGCGCTGGGCGCCGACGTCGAGCGGCTGCTGACGCTGGCCGTGCCGCTGAGCCGGGCGCTGATCGACGCCGGTGTCGTCCCGGTACCGAACCCGATGGGTGTCCCGCGGCCCTGACCGTCGATTCCGGGGCCTGCCGTTCGACGCAGGGGTAACCGGACACCCAGGAGGTCTTCATGACGTTGCTCAACGGCAAGAACGCGATCGTCTACGGCGCCGCGGGGCCGATCGGCACGGCCGTCGCCACCGCGTTCGCCGGGGAAGGCGCGCGAGTGTTCCTCGTGGGCCGGACCCGCGCTCGGCTCGACGAGGTGGCCGGCCGCATCCGCGCCGCCGGTGGCCGCGCCGAGACCGCGGAGGTCGACGCCCTCGACGAGCGCGCGGTCGACGAGCACGCCGCGGCCGTGGGCACCATCGACGTGTCGGTCAACCTCATCGGTCACGGCGACGTCCAGGGCACCCCGCTGGTGGACATGCCGCTCGCGGACTACGAGCGGCCGGTGCTGACGGCCGTGCGCACCCACTTCCTGACCGCCCGTGCGGCGGCCCGGCAGATGATCCCGCGGCGGTCGGGGGCGATCCTGTTCTTCGGGGGCGCGGGAGATCCGGTGCGGGAGTTCGCGGTCGGCGGGCTGCAGGTGGCGTTCCACGCGCTCGAGGCGATGCGCCGCCAGCTCGCGGCGGAGCTCGGCCCGCACGGGATCCGCACGGTGACCCTCCGGACGGGCGGCATCCCGGAGACGATCCCGGCGGACTTCCCCGGCCGGACCGACCTGGAGGAGAACATCGCGGGCAAGACCATGCTCGGCCGCGCGGCCACCCTGGCCGACGTGGGAGCGGTGGCGGCGTTCGTCGCCTCGGACCGGGCCGCCTCGATGACGGCGGCCACGGTCAACATCAGCTGCGGCGCCCTGGTCGACTAGCGAACCCACCGGGCGCCCGCGGCGGCTTCGGGGAGAGGGGTGCTTGCAGTGGGCGGGTCAGTGCGACCCCGCCGCGGGCGCCGGTTCGTTTGCGTCCGTGGCGGCTTGTGGCAGGGGGCACGGACGGCGAGCGGGTCCGGTGCGACCTCGCCGTGGGCGCCGGTTCGTTTGGGTCCGTGGCGGCTTGTGGCAGGGGGCGCTGACGGCGAGCGGGTCCGGTGCGACCTCGCCGTGGGCGCCGGGTTCATTTGCGCCCGCGGCGGCTTGCGGCCGAGGAGGCGCTCACGGCGAGCGGGCCCAGTGCCACCGCCGCGGGCGTCGGCTCACCTGCGCCCGAGGTTCGGCGCGCCCGAAGCGTCGCCACCGAGGCGGCCGCGAACCCTCAGCGGGTCCCTTCGCGCTGCTCGACCACCAGTTTCTGGTGCCGGGCCGCGCGGACCCGGTCCCCGCAGGTTGTCGAGCACCAGCGGCGGCGGGCGTGCTCGCGGACGTAGTAGCGGATGCAACCGTGCGCCTCGCACGGCCGCACCAGTGCCCCCAGCTCCCCGCTGACCACCTCGATCGCGTCCCGGGCCAACGCCCCCACCGCCGCGTCGAGGCTGCCCGGCCGGGCGCTGTTCCACGCGCGTGACGGCCCGTCGCCCCAGGTCAGCGCCAGTGCGGCCGCGTCCGCGCCGGCCGCCGCGTTCACCGCCGCCAGCGCCGCCGGTGCCGGGACACGGCCCGCCGCCAGTGCCGCCAGCAGCTCCCGGACCGCGCCGCGCAACTCCGTCAACCGGCGAAGCGACGCCGCGTCGGGTACCGAAGCCGCCAGCCCGTGCGAGCCCAGCCACGAAACCGCCGAAGCGGGCGAAGCGAGGTCGTCCCCCGTCACGCGTTCGGTGTTGACCAGCGCCAACGCCGGTGCGCGGTCCTCGCCGGGTGCCGCCGTGACCATGTCCGCCTCCCGAAGTCCGTCCCCGAAGTGTCCCCGACCGTTGACAGCCTACGCCGTCTCATGGATAAATGAGCAAATAAACATGAGAGGAGACCACCATGGTCGCCGTGCACCACCGCTTCGCCACCGTCGACGGGCACCGGCTCTTCTACCGGGAGGCCGGCCCCGCCGACGCCCCCACGATCGTGCTGCTCCACGGCTTCCCGACGAGCTCGCACATGTTCCGGCACCTGATCCCGGCGCTGGCCGACCGCTACCACGTCGTCGCGCCGGACTACCTGGGCGCCGGTGCCTCCGATGCCCCGTCCACCAGCGAGTTCACCTACACCTTCGACGCGCTCGCCGAACTCACCCTCGGCTTGTTCGACCAGCTCGGCCTCGGCCGCTTCGCGCTCTACATCCAGGACTTCGGCGCGCCGGTCGGCCTGCGCATCGCGACCGCCCACCCCGATCGGGTGACAGCGATCGTCACCCAGAACGGCAACGCCTACGTCGACGGCCTCGGCGCCGGGCTCCCGCAGAAGCTCGCCGCCGGCACGCTGACCGAGGACGACCTGCGCGGCATGGTCACCCTGGAAGCCACCAAGGCGCAGTACCTCGACGGCGTGCCCGACCCGGCGCTGGTCAGCCCGGACGTCTGGATCCACGACCAGGCGCTGCTGGACCGGCCCGGCGCCGCGGCCATCCAGCAGGCGCTGCTCGCCGACTACCACCACAACGTCGCCCTGTACCCGAAATTCCACGAGTACTTCCGGACCAGCAGGGTGCCGCTGCTGGCCGTCTGGGGCGGCAACGACGAGATCTTCGTCGCCGACGGCGCCCGCGCCTACGCCCGCGACCTGCCCGACGCCGAGATCCACCTGCTCGATTCCGGCCATTTCGCCCTCGAGACGCACCTGGACGCGATCGCCGGGTACATCCGCGGCTTCCTCGGCCGGGTCCTGCCCGTTGACCGGGACGCCGGTTGACCACCGGCCCGGCCCGCTCGTAGGGTCGGGACGAACTCCGCCGTCGTCATCACCCATGGAGGACGGTATGAGTCGACTGATTCGGGCGGGGGCGATCGCGCTCGCGCTCGCCGCCGCGACGATCACCCCGGCGGCGGCCGCTGACCCGTTGCTGTCGCAGGGAAAACCGGTGACGGCCTCTTCGTCGGGCGGCTGCTGCCCGGCGGCGAACGCGGTGGACGGGAACTCCTCGACCCGGTGGGCCAGCGCGGCCGGTGTCGATCCACAGTGGATTTACGTCGACCTCGGCGCGGCCGTGCACGTCAACCGGGTCCGGCTGCAGTGGGACGCCTCCTGCGCCACCGCCTACGAGATCGACACCTCGGCCGACCACGTCAGCTGGACGAAGATCTACGCGACGGACGCGGGCAAGGGCGGCGTCGAGGACCTGACGTCGCTGGACGGCACCGGCCGGTACGTCCGGGTCTACGGCACGAAACGCTGCCGCACCGACGCGTCGAAGGGGTACTCGCTGCAGGAGTTCGGCGTCTACGGTTCGGGCGGTGACGTCCAGCCGCCGTCACCGCCCGGCACGCCGACGCTCGTCGGGGTGACGCCGGCCAGCGCCACGATCGAGTGGACCGCCGCGACCGACAACGCCGGCGTCGCGGGCTACGACGTCTACCGCGACGGCCAGCTCTGCGCGAGCACGACCGGCGCGCTGACCGCGACCTGCGGCAACCTCAGCCCGAACGGCAGCTACGGCTTCTACGTCAACGCCCGTGACGCGGCCGGCAACGTCTCGCAGGCCAGCGGCACGCTGACGGTGAAGACGCCGCCGTCCGACGACCACACACCGCCGTCCGCGCCGACGGGCGTGCACACCACCGCGGTGAACAGCACGTCGATCGGGCTCGCGTGGACGGCGTCGACCGACGAAGTCGGCGTCACCGGCTACCGGATCTACAACGGCAGCACCCAGATCGGCACGTCGGACACGACCAGCACCACGCTCGGCGGCCTGGCCCCGAACACGACGTACCACCTGCAGGTCCGGGCCTTCGACGCCAACGGCAACCTCAGCGACCCGAGCACGCCTGCCCTGGACGTCACCACCACCGGCGGGTCGACCTGCACGCCGTCGCAGGGTGTCTGCGGCGCCACCCAGGTCGGCACCGACGACGACGTCGTGTGGGGCCTGGTGACCCTGCCGGACGGCACCATCCTCTACAACCAGCGCGACGCGCACGACATCGTCCACCTGAACCCGAAGACCGGCGCCAAGAAGACGATCGGGACCGTGCCGAACGTGCAGAGCACCGACGGCGAAGGCGGCCTGACCGGGCTGGAGATCAACCCGGCGTCGTTCGCTTCGGACCACTGGCTCTACATCATGCACACTTCGGGCAGCGACAACCGGATCGTGCGGATCAAGTACGACCCGGCCGCCGACTCGCTGACCACCAGCACCGAGCAGGTCCTGCTGACCGGTATCGCCCGCAACAAGTTCCACAACGGCGGCCGGCTGCGGTTCAGCCCGGACGGGAAGTACCTCTTCGCCGGTACGGGTGATGCGCAGAACAGCGCCAACGCGCCGAACACCAGCAGTCTCAACGGAAAGGTGCTGCGGATCAACCCGGACGGCTCGATCCCGGCCGACAACCCGTTCCACAACGCGGTGTGGAGCTACGGCCACCGCAACGTCCAGGGCCTGGCGTTCGACTCCCAGGGCCGGTTGTGGGAGCAGGAGTTCGGCAACAGCATCATGGACGAGACGAACCTGATCGTGAAGGGCGGCAACTACGGCTGGCCGTCCTGCGAAGGGACGTCGGGTTCGTGCGACGGGTTCATCGCGCCGAAGAAGACCTACCCGGTGGCGCAGGGCTCCTGCAGCGGGATCACGATCATCCGTGACGCGCTGTACGTGGCCTGTCAGCGCGGGGCGCGGCTCTACCGCGCGGTGATCAGCGGCAGCTCGCTGACCAACTTCCAGACGTTCTTCAACGGCACGTACGGCAGGCTCCGCACGGTCGAGCCCGCGCCGGACGGCCAGATGTGGCTGGCGACCAGCGTGGACGGTGACAAGGACAGCACGCCGCACAACAGCCACAACAAGATCCTGCGGGTGTCGGTGGGCTAGGTCCGGCCGGCACGGTGGTCGGCGGAGCGTGGCACACTTCGTCGACCACTACGCCCGGCAGGGGAGCACCGCGCATGACCGATCGTCCGGCGAGGCGAACGCAGGAGCAACGACGCGCCGAGACCGAGCGGCGCGTGCTGGACGCGGCCATGGCGCTCATCGCGCGCAGCGGGTCCCGCGCCGTCACCCTCGCCGAGGTCGGTGAGGCCGCCGGCTACAGCCGCGGCATCGTCTACCACCACTTCGGCAGCCGGGAACGGCTGCTGGAAGCCGTGCTCGACGCGGCGCAGCGGTTCGACGTCCCCGCCTACGACGGGGACGGCCTGGAGCACCTGGTGCGGATCGTCGAGGCGTACCTGCGCAACGTCGTGCGGCGGACGCCGTCCGCGCGTGCCTTCCTGCAGCTGTGGGGCGAGGCGATCGCGGCCGACCCCCTGCTGGCGCCGCTGTTCGCCCGCCGGGACGCCGACTTCCGGCAGCTGCTGGCGGACGTGGTCCGCCAGGGTGTCGCTGACGGGTCCGTCCGGTCCGACGTGCACCCGGCCGCGGCCGCCGTGCTGGTCGTCGCCCTGGTCCGGGGCACCGGGCTGCAGCTCATCGCCCAGCCCCCGGTGCGCAACGTCCCCACTCTCATCCGCGAGGCGACGCGCTCGGTGCGCGCGGCGTTCGCCGTCACGCCGTAGTTTTCCGGCCGTGGCCGTCCGGCGCCGCCCGCTGCTACACTTACTTGCGTACATGCACGCAAGTTAGGAGTGGAGATGGCTGTTCCCCTGGTACTCGTGCACGGCAACCCGGAGAACTCAGGCGTGTGGGGACCGCTGATCGCCGCCCTCGGCCGGGACGACGCGGTGACGCTGTCCCCGCCCGGCTTCGGGGTGCCCGCGTCGGACGGCTTCTCCGCCACGGTGGCGGGCTACGGCGAGTGGCTCGCCGCGCGGCTGGAGCAGTTCAAGGAACCGGTCGACCTCGTCGGCCACGACTGGGGCGGCGCGCACGTCGCCCGGATCGCGATGACCCGCCCGGACCTGATCCGCAGCTGGGCCTCGGACGCGCTCGGCCTCTTCGCACCGGACTACGTCTGGCACGCGCGGGCGCAGGTGTGGCAGCAGGAAGGGGCGGGCGAGGCCTCGGTGAAGGAGATCTTCGGCGGCAGCTTCGAGCAGCGGCTGGCGGTCGTCACCGCGCTCGGGATGACCGGCCCGGTCGCGGAACGCGTGGCCGCCGGGATGGACGACGGCATGGGGCGCGCGGTGCTTTCACTGCTGCGGTCGGCCGCCCAGCCCGCCATGGCCGAGGCGGGCCGCGACCTCGCGAAGGCGCGGCAGCGGCCGGGGCTGGCCCTGATCGCCCTCGCGGACGTCGACCAGGCCAGCGGAACGCCGGCGCAGCACCGGTTCGCGGGCGAGGCGGCCGGTGCCGAGCTCGCCGAGCTCCCCGGTACCGGGCACTGGTGGCCGGTGACGGACCCGCACCCGGTGGCGCGCGCCCTGACCGCGTTCTGGTCCCGTTTGGACGGTTAGCCGCCGAGCAGACGCGAGAGCGCATCCCGCGCTCTCGCGTCCTTCTCCGCCAACGCGGTGAGCTCCCGGGCGAGTGCCGTCAGCCAGTCGTCGACCGCGGTTTCCTTCCGGCTGATCACCACACCCCGCACCACCTGGTGGATCTCCGCCGCCACCCCGCCGTGCTTCCCGGCGCTCAGCACCAGCACCCGGTCCGGCGTCCGCACCCGCACCGCCGTCGCCTGCCCGTCCCGGCCGGCCACGCGGTCGGCGAACGTGCGGCGCCGGTCGACCTCGACCATCCCCGGTGGCAGCGCGCTGCCCAGCGTCTCCGCCAGGACCCGGTGGTAGGACTCGACGTCCGCGCGGTACGTGCGCAGGGCCGCCGCCACCAGGTGGAAGTCCAGCTCGCCGCCCATCAGTCGGTCAGGGGCAGCACGAGCTGCGGCTTGGCGATCCGGTGGTCGGCCCGCAACGGCTTCACCGCCGTGCCGATCGCGAAGAACTCCGTCGTGTGGCCGCCCCAGCGGTGCGGCAGCGACAGCAACTGCACCCCGACGATGCCCTCCGCCTCCAACTGCTCGGCCTCGGCCTGCATCCGCGACATCGCGAGCTCCCGCGCGTCGTACAGCGCCTCGGTGTACTGCGGGATCTCGACGTTCTGGCCGATGTTGCCCATCTTCTGCAGGAACCGCTGGTGCGCGATGTGGTAGACGCACGTGCCCATCACCATGCCCAGCGGTGCGTAGCCGGCCTGCACCAGCGTCCAGAAGTCCTGTCCGGACAGGTCGCTGGTGAACGGCTTTCCCGTGTTGTTGCGCCATTCGCCGGGCTCGTCGGCCTTCACCGCGGTGCCGACGGCGATGAACTCGGCGAGGTCGCTGCCGAACTCCTTGAACTCGATCTCCAGCCGGACCGCGACGATCCCGTCCGCGCCGAGGATGTCCGCCTCCCGCTCCATCCGGGACATCGCGAGCTCGCGCGCGTGGTACATCGCCTGCGAAAGCCGCTCCAGCTCCTGGTTCTCGCTCCACCGTCCCCGCTGGAACCCGACGTGGTAGATGCTCGAGCCGAGCACCAGCCCGAGCGGCCGAAAGCCGGCTTCGCGCACGAGGAGGAACTCGTTCACGCTCAGGTCCGAGGTGAACAGGCTGGTCTTCTGCCCGGGCTTCATCTCGGCGAGCCGGCGCATCGCATCCTCGGGGATGTGCTGCGCGGCGGGGTCCGCGGTGGTCACGAAGCCTCCTCAGGAACGGTTCAAGGGCAAGATCTTGAGCGCGCCGGTCGGCGCGGCGGGGCCGTCGTGGAAGCGCGCGATCGCGGTGCCGATGACGCTGGCGATGGCGTAGACCGCGACCTCCTGCACCGGCCACGTCCGCAACCGCAGGTCGGAGACGATACCGCCGTCGGCGCCGCAGTCTCGGATCGCGCGGGCGAACTCGGCGCGGGCCGCGGCCCGGACCTGGTTGACGACCCTGGTCGGGGTGTCGACTTCGAGGTTGCCCGCCCAGAAGCCGGTCTGGAGCTGCATGGTGTTGTCGATCCGCCCGCGCGCGGCCACGCCGACCGCGACGCGCACCGGCACCCACCCGGCCTGCATCAGCTTGCCGACGTCCTGGCCCGGCAGGTCGGTGGTGAACAGCCGGCCGGGCCGTTGCGCGGTCTCGGCCCGGACGGCGGTGCCCATCGCCACGAGCTCCTGGGCGGTGCCGTCGAGGGAGGTGGTCGTGAACCGGATGTCGAGCACGCCGTCCGCACCGAGTGCGCTCGCTTCCTCGGTGAGCCGGCCGAGCGCGGTCGCGTAGCCCTCCCGCAGCGTGTCCGCCAGCAGCCAGACCTGGTCGGTGGCCCACTGGCCCAACGCGGTCCACCCCACCTGCTGCACGACGCAGCCCATGACCTCGCCGACCGGCGTGAAGCCGGCGGCCTCGGCGCCGACCGCGCCCGGCACGCTCAGCAGCGACGTCTTCGGCCCGGAAGCCTCGAAGCGCTCGATGCGCGCCCGCGCGGCCGGAGGCAGGTCCCGAACGTCCCGCTTGGGCACCGGGTGCCTCCTTCCGTCGCCGCTCTTCCCATCGTGGCACGGATTCGCGCCCGGGCGGGGCGAAGCCGGGGGATGTCCGGAAGGTCGAGATCGGCCGGGCCGGGTGCTAGCGCCAGGTGTCGTCGCCGAAGCCGAGGGTCACCGGGCCGCGGCGGATGCCCGCGACCGTCTCCGACGGCAGGACCTCGTCCAGGAACGCGTACTCGGGGCTGCGGGTCCGCGCGTGCCACTGTGCGATCTCGTGCCAGCCCGGTGCGGCCAGCGCGCCGCCGAAGTGCTGGACCGACAGGCTCGCCGTCAGGCAGGCGAACCGGAGGCGCTCGGCCAGCGGCCAGCCGGTCAGCGTCGCGGCCACGAACCCGGCGCCGAACACGTCACCCGCGCCGGTGGCGTCGAGGACGTCGACCGGGAGGGCCGGGACCGCCGCCGTCTCTCCGGTCGTCCCGTCCACCGCCAGCACGCCCTCGCCGCCGCGGGTGATCACCGCGATCGGGACCAGGTCGGCCAGCTTGGCCAGCGCCGCATCGGGGGTGTCCGTGCGCGTGTAGCGCATCGCCTCGATCTCGTTCGGCAGGAACGCGTGGCAGCACCCCAGCTGCTCCAGCAGCGCCGGCGACCACGCCTCGGACGGGTCCCAGCCGACGTCGGCGAACACCAGGCTGCCCGACTGGTGCGCGGTGTGCACCCACTCGGCCGTGTCGAGGCCGATGTGCGCCACCGTGGCCAGGCTCGACGGCGGCGAGCCGGCGAGCTCGGCGACCGGGACGGGCGGCGGGTGGCCGTGGGTGACCATCGCGCGGTCGCCCGCGTAGGCCAGCGACACCGTCACGGGTGAATGCCATTCGGGGAACCGCCGCGACCGCGACAGGTCGATGTGCTCCTGCCGGGCCAGCACGTCCCAGCAGTAGCGCCCGTAGACGTCGGTGCCGAACGCCGCCGCCAGCGACGTCCGCAGGCCGAGCCGGCTCAGCGCGACGGCGAAGTTGGCGATGCCGCCCGGGCCCGAGCCCATGCCGCCCGTCCACACCTCGGTGCCCGGTGCCGGCGGGTGTTCCAGCCCGGTGAACACCAGGTCGAAGAACAGCAGGCCGGACAGGAAGACGTCGACTTCGGGTGCGGGCTCGGCCGGCACAGGCGCCTCCAGGGGATCACGCAGCGGACGGCCCGAGCCTGCGTCAGCCGCGCGAGATTCGCAAGAGCTGAACCGTTTCGACCACGGATTGCGCGCCCCCGGCTGCTAGGGTCGGCGAATGCTGCAAGGTTGTCACCCGATCGGTTCTGGGCGATGAGGCTGGCGATCCTCGGCGGCGGCGGGTTCCGCGTGCCGCTGGTGCACGGGGCGCTGCTCGACGGCGGCGAGGTCACCGAGCTCGTCCTGCACGACGTCGACGCCGGGCGGCTCGCGGCCATCGAGCGGGTGCTGGCCGAGCAGGCCGGCGGCGCGGCGAACGCACCCCGGGTGTCCACCACCACCGACCTGCGCGCCGCGGTGTCCGATGTGGACTTCGTGTTCTCGGCCATCCGGGTCGGCGGCCTGCGCGGCAGGCAGCTGGACGAGCGGATCGCGCACGCGGAAGGCGTGCTGGGCCAGGAAACCGCCGGCGCGGGCGGGATCGCCTACGGCCTGCGGACGGTCCCGGTCGCGGTCGCCCTCGCGCGGCTGGTCGGCGAGCTGGCGCCGCGCGCGTGGGTCATCAACTTCACCAACCCGGCCGGGTTGGTCACCGAAGCGATGGCCGCGCACCTCGGCGGCCGGGTGATCGGCATCTGCGACTCCCCGTCCGGGCTGTGCCGCCGCGTCGCCCGCGCGCTGGGGGTCGACGCGGCGACGGCGAAGTTCGACTACGCCGGGCTCAACCACCTCGGCTGGCTCCGCTCGGTCCGCGTCGGCGGCGAAGACGTCCTGCCGCGGCTGCTCGCCGACCCGGCCGCGTGCGAGTCGTTCGAGGAGGGCAAGCTCTTCGGCGCGGACTGGCTGCGCACGCTCGGCGCGGTCCCCAACGAGTACCTGCACTACTACTACTTTCCCCACGCGGCCGCGGAGTCACGCGGTGAGTTCCTCCTCGAACAGCAACGGGAGTTCTACGCGGAGCCGTCGCTGGCCTCGTGGGAGCGCACACGCCTGGAGCGCGAAGCGACGTACATGGCCGAGGCGCGCGAAGGCGAGCGCGACGACCTCGAAGGCGGCGGCTACGAGAAGGTCGCGCTGGCCCTGATGCGTGCCCTCGCGCACGGCGAGCGCACGACACTGATCCTCAACGTCCGCAACGGTTCCACGCTCCCCGGCGTGCCGGGCGACGCGGTCGTGGAAGTCCCGTGCGTGGTCGACGCGGACGGAGCCCGCCCGCTGGCCACGGCCCCGCTGGCGGACCACGCCCTGGGCCTGGTGGCGACGGTGAAGGCGGTCGAGCGCGCGGTGCTCGAAGCGGCGACGACAGGATCCCGGGCGGCGGCGCTGCGGGCGTTCGCCCTGCACCCGCTGGTCGGCTCGGTACCGGTGGGCCGTCGGTTGCTCGACGCCTACGCGGCCGCGCACCCGGAACTCGCCTACCTCGCCTAGGCCACCGCCATCGCGTTGAACTCCGCCTCGGCTTCGCGCTCGGTGTGCAACTGCCACGCGCGGTCGGCGATGTCGTCCGGGTCGAGCGTGCCCACGGTGAAGCCGTGGTCCTGCGCGGTGAACACGCGGTGGATGTCGCCGCGCTCGATGAGGCCGCCGATGGTCAGGATCCCGGCGTGGACGCCCTCCTCCCGCAGGGCCGCGTGCAGCGTGAGCACGTACATCCGCAGCGCCGCCGACGCCGGGGCGAGGCTGCCGAGCATCGGCATCGGGTGCTTGCCGCTCAGGCCGCCCGCGAACAGCAAGGAACCCGAGCCGCGTTCCCGGAAGCCCGGCAGCACGGCTTCGACCAGGTTCGCCGCCGGGGCCACGATCGAATCGAACGTCGCGCGCAGCGTGCCCGCGCCGGCTTCGGTGAGCGGGGTGATGCCCGGGCCTGCCGTGGCGTCGGCCGGCCCGAAGTACACCGTGTCGATCTCGCCGGCGTCGGCCTTGATGCGGCCCAGCACGGCACGGACCTGGTCCGGGTCGGTCACGTCCGCCGTGTAGGTGAGGGAGTCGATGCCGGCGAGCGACGCACGGTAACCCGCGTGCCGGGCGTCGGTGCGGGAAACCAGCGCCGTCGTGAAGCCTTCGCGGCCGAAGCGGTGGGCGATCGACAAGCCGAGCCCGGGGCCGACGCCCAGGACGGCGAGCACTTTCGGCAAGGGAACCTCCTCAAGTTGAGTGTATCCTCAACTTAGCCACAAGTTGAGGGTGGCGTCAACTTTCTCTGGATGTCCACAAGGGATGGTGGATGAACGGCACGAGAACGCGTTTCCGTTTGTGACGACGTTCGGCATCTTGCCGGAAGGACGCAACGCAGTGACCGCTGCCGGCGCGCGGAACCCGAGGAGGTGCCGGTGAACTGGCGCTGCTGGCGCCTGCGCCGAACGCCGGTTCACATTGCCGCCACCGGCCGAGTCGTGTCGAGCTGGACTACTCCACTTGGTTAGAACCTGTTTCAGTTTATCGGCGTGCCGGAGACCATGGCCCTCGCTGTTCCCGCGAGCGAGGAGTCGCCATGGATGCCGACCTGACCCGCCGTCAGCTCCTCCGCGGCGGCGCCGCCGGGATGGGCCTCGCCGTCACCGCCGGGCTCGCCGCGCCGGCCGCCGCTGCCGCCGCGGCGACGGCCGAGTACGACGTCGTCGTGGTCGGCTCCGGTGCGGCCGGCATGACTGCCGCTCTGACCGCGGCCAAGCGCGGGCTGAGCGTCGTCGTGCTCGAGAAGGCGCCTACGTTCGGCGGGTCGGCGGCCCGCTCCGGCGCCGGCATCTGGATCCCCAACAACCAGGTGCTGCTCGCCGCCGGCGTGCCGGACACGCCCGCCAAGGCCGCGCAGTACCTCGCCGCCGTCGTCGGCCCGGACGTGCCGGTCGCGCGGCAGGAGGCGTTCCTGCGCAACGGCCCGGCGATGATCTCCTTCGTGCTGGCCAACAGCCCGCTGCGGTTCCGGTTCATGGAGGGCTACAGCGACTACTACCCGGAGCTGCCGGGCGGGCTGCCGAACGGCCGGTCGATCGAGCCGGACCAGTTCGACGGGAACCTGCTGGGTGCCGAGCTGGCCAACCTGAACCCGCCCTACCTCGCCACGCCGGCCGGGCTCGTCGTCTTCAGCGCCGACTACAAGTGGCTGAACCTCGCCCTGGTGAACGCCAAGGGCGCCGCGGTCGCCGCCGAGTGCCTGGCCCGCGGCACGGCCGCCGCGCTGGCCGGGCAGAAGCCGCTCACCATGGGGCAGTCGCTCGCCGCCGGGCTGCGCGTGGGCCTGCAGCGAGCAGGCGTCCCGGTGCTGCTGAACACCCCGCTCGTCGACCTGAACGTGGAAAACGGCGCGGTGACCGGGGTGGTGACGCCGAACGGGCTGGTCCGGGCGCGGCGCGGCGTGATCGTCGGCTCGGGCGGGTTCGAGCACAACGCGGCGATGCGCGCGCAGTACCAGCGGCAGCCGATCGGCACCGACTGGACGGTCGGGGCGAAGGAGAACACCGGTGACGGCCACCGCGCCGGGCAGCGCGCGGGTGCCGCTCTCGACCTGATGGACGACGCCTGGTGGGGCCCGGCCATCCCGACCCCGGGCGACCCGTACTTCTGCCTGGCCGAGCGGACCCTGCCCGGCGGACTGATCGTGAACCAGGCCGGGCAGCGGTTCGTCAACGAAGCCGCGCCCTACAGCGACGTCGTGCACACCATGTACGACAAGAACCCGGCGGCGCCGGACATCCCGGCGTGGCTGGTCGTCGACCAGAACTACCGCAACCGGTACCTGTTCCGCGACATCGCGCCGCTGCTGCCGTTTCCGGACGCCTGGTACGCCGCGGGCGCGGTCTTCAAGGCCTCGACCGTCCAGGGCCTCGCGACGCAGATCGGCGTGCCTGCCACCACGCTCAAGTCCACTGTGGACCGGTTCAACGGCTTCGCACGGTCCGGTGTGGACACCGAGTTCAGCCGCGGCGCCAGCGCGTACGACCACTACTACACGGACCCGTCGGTGACGCCGAACTCCTGCCTGGCTCAGCTGCGGACGGCGCCGTACTACGCGCTGCGCCTGGTCCCCGGCGACCTCGGCACGAAGGGCGGCATGCGCACGGACGCCCGCGCGCGGGTGCTGCGCCCGGACGGTTCGGTGATCCCTGGCCTGTACGCGGCGGGCAACGCGAGCGCGGCGGTGATGGGCCACAGCTACGCCGGCGCCGGGTCGACGATCGGTCCGGCGATGACTTTCGGCTACATCGCCGGGAACGACGTCTAGAACTCCTTTTCCACCAGCGGGAGCACTTCGGTGCCGAGCAGTTCGATGGCCCGCATGACCTCGGCGTGCGGGACACCGGACCAGTCCATCTGCATGGCGTACCGGTCCGCGCCGGTGAGCTTGCCGACCGAGATCAGGCGCTCGGCGATCTCCTGCGGGCTGCCGACGAACAGCGCGTTCGCGTCGCGGGTGAACGCGTCGTACTCGGCGCGGGTCGGGACTGCCCAGCCGCGGGCGCGGGCGCCGTACTTCATCGTCTCGAGCCAGTACGGGTAGAACGTTTCCTTGGCGTCCTGGGACTTCTCGGCGATGAAGCCGATCGCGCCCATGGTGACGTGCAGGTCCTGCTGTTCGCCCGCTTCCCCGGCCCGGCGGTAGAGGTCGACCAGCGGGGCGAAGCGCTCGGGCTGCCCGCCGATCACCGCGTAGACGACCGGCAGGCCGAGCAGGCCGGCGCGGATCGACGACTCGGGGTTGCCGCCGGTGCCGACCGAGATGCGCAGGTGCTCGCCGTACGGCCGGGGCAGGATCCGCGCGTTCTCCAGCGGCGGGCGGAACTTGCCGGACCAGGTCAGCGGGTCCTCGCGGTCGATGCGCAGCAGCAGGGCGAGCTTCTCCTCGAACAGCTCGTCGTAGTCGCCGAGGTCGTTGCCGAACAGCGGGAACGACTCGGTGAACGACCCGCGCCCGGCGAGCAGCTCGGCGCGGCCGTGGCTGAGCTGGTCGAGCGTGGTGAACTGCTGGTAGAGGCGGACGGGGTCCTCGGTGCTCAGCACGGTGACGGCGGAGCTGAGGGTGATCTGGTTCGTCACGCTCGCGGCGGCGGCCAGCACGGTCCCGGGGTTCGAGATGGCGTACTGGTCGAGGTGGTGCTCGCCGAGGCCGTAGAAGCCGAGGCCCAGCTCGTCGGCGAGCTTGATCCGCTCGAGCGTGTTGGCCAGCGTCTGCGCGACGGACGGCTGGTCGCCCGTGCGCGGGTCCGGCGCGCGGTCACCGAAGCTGTAGATGCCGAGTTTCATACAACGCTCAACTACTTTGGGGGCGAATTCGTTCCCTCGGGCCCTCGTGCCTCAGCCGAACCGGGCCTGGATGGCCTCGAGGTTCTTCTCCGACAGCTGCAGCGCGGCGTCGCGGAGACTGAGGCCGTCGAGGGTGGCGACCTCGAAAATGCCGGTCACCAGGGCGCGCATCCGGGTGCGGACCTTGCCGAAGGCTTCCTCGGCGTCCGCGCCGACGTCGCCGAACAGCGTCCACCACCACCACGAGTTGGTCGCCGAGTTGGCGACGAAGTCCGGGACGACGCGGATGCCGCGGGCGTCGAGGAGCTCTTCGGCGTCCGGCGTGACCGGCAGGTTCGCGGCCTCGACGATCAGCTCGGCGCCGATCTTGGCCTGGTTGTCGGCGTCGACGCAGTAGGAGATCGCGGCCGGCACCAGCACCTCGGCGGGCACGTCGAGCCAGGCTTCCGGTGGCAGCAGCTCGTCGCCGGGCTTGAGGTTGTCGCGGTCGATGCCGCCGAAGCGGTCGCGGTGCCGGAGCAGGTTCTCGACGTCGAGCCCGTCCGGGTTGGCGACCACCCCGCGGACGTCCGAGACACCGACGACGCGCAACCCGGCGTCGGCGAGGAAGCGGGCGGTGGCGCCGCCCATCGCGCCGAAGCCCTGCAGCACGACCCGGTTGTCCTGGTGTTCGAGGCCGAGCATTTCGAGCCCGGTGAGCGTGGCCTGCGCGACGCCGAGGCCGCCGACGAGCTCGTCGAGCCCGAGCCCGCCCACCTCGATCCGGCAGGCGTCGGCCAGCCGGGCGGTCGCCTCTTCGCGGTCTTCGAGCAGCCGGTAGACGGCCTGCACCGGGCTGAGCAGGCCGATCTCGGCGATGACGCCGTCGATGACGTCCTGCCGCAGGCCGAGGTCCTCGCCCATGGTCCAGTACTGCTCGATGAGCGGCCGCATGGCGTGCAGGTACCGGGCGACGACGTCGCGGGCGCGTTCGTCGTGGGGGTCGAAGTCGATGCCGCCCTTGGCGCCGCCGAGGGGGATGTAGCGGCCGTCGGGGTCGTAGTTGAGGCCTTCCTTGAGGGTCATGCCGCGGGCCAGGCCGCGGACTTCGAACAGCGAGCACCCGCGGCGCATCCGCAGGCCCCCGCTGGCGACGCCGCGCACGAGCCGGTCGATCACCAGGTACCCGCGGCACCCGGTGACAGGGTCGGTCCACGCCACTTCGAGCAAGGCTGTTCCGCTCATCGCCCCTCCTGATCCCCCGGTCGACATCCGAGCTCGTGCGCCAAGGCCTGGGCAACCCACCGCTCACAGTCCCCGGCGGTGACGGTCCCTTCCCGCGCGACGACCTGAACGGCGAGCCCGTCGAGAAGAGCGGTCAGCCGCCAGGCGGCGCCGCGAGGATCGGGGCACCGGAAAACCCCGGCGCCGACCCCTTCCGCGATCAGGGCGACCACGGCATCCCGCCACCGGAGATCAAGCCGCTGCAGCACGGCCCGCAGGGACGGATCCCGCAAGGCGGCGGCCCCGGCTTCGATCCACAGAGGCCAGTTGTCGTGTTTCGCGGGGGCGTAGAGAGCGAGGACGGCGCGAAGCCGCTGGTCGGGGGAGCCGCCTTTGGCGAGTTCGTGGTCCAGCTTGCCGAGTTCGTGTTCGGCGGCCTGCCGGAAGGCTTCGATGACGAGCGTTTCGAGGGTCCCGAAGTGGTAGAAGATCAGCGCGGTGCTGATGTCGAGGGAGTGGGCGACATCGGCGGCCCGAACACCGGCAATGCCCCGGGAGCGGATTTGCGCAAGGGCGGCCCGCACAATCTCCTCCCGCCGCACGGCAACGGCCTTCCGCATCATGCGGTCACCGTACCGAGGGTGTGGGTGCTGGGGGAGGCGCCGAATGTGGGGTAGTCGGCCTGTGCGGACAGTCAGGAGTGCAGGTCAGGGGATGTGCGGTCGCGGGGACGGGGGTGTGGCGGGCGGTGCTGGGGGTGGCGGCCGGGAGAGGGCTGGGTGGTGGCGGCGGGAGGGCTGCGGGCTGGAGGGGGCCGGTCGGCGGCGGCCCGAGAGGGTAGGCGGGCGAGGGAGCTGTTCGGCGAGGGCCGGGCAGTGCCGGGCGGAGAGGCTGCGGGCGCGAGGGAGGCGGACCGAAAGGCTGCGGGCGACCGGGGGGCCAGGGAGACGCCGCGGGAAAGGAATCGGGCTGGCTGGTCGGTGGCGCGCTGGGGTGGCGGCCGGCTGAAAGGGTGCGGCCGGCGGAAGCGGGTTGGCGGCGGGTCGAAAGACCTGCGAGCGCAGGCAACAGCGGCGATGGGCAGGAATCAGGGCGCTCGCGGGTGGGATCCGCGGCCGCCGGGATTGGCTGCAGCCGGGCGGCCGGTGCCGGTGTCGGCCGGGGCCTGCCGGGGCCGGGGCCGGTTGGTGAGACAGGCCTGTGGCCCAGCACGGCCGCCACGTGCGCCCGCACCAGGTTCAGCCGGTCGCCGCACGGCGCGGGCCGCTCCGGCTCGGCCGCGGCAGCGTCCAGCCAGTAACGCCTGCCGGTGCCCGGGGCTGGGCGGGGCGGCTGGGAAAGTCCCGCTGGTGCCCGGAACCGGTTCGGGGAATTCCTGCTGGGGGCGGGCCCGGCGGTAGCCGGTGCGCTGGCGGCCGGGGTGGGCCTGTGCCGATGCCGGGAGCCACGTGCGGCTCCCGGCGCTCCGGCCCTCGGGTCAGGCCTTCCACTCCGGGTTGCGGCCCAGGTACCGCAGCAGCGTCGCCGCTGCGTTGTCCGACGGGGATGCCTCCAGCGCCGGCGCGTAGGCGAAGCCTCGCAGGGGCTCGGCCAGCTGCCGGGCCACCGGCAGGAGCTCTGCCGCCAGCTCTGGGGTCAGCGGGGACTTCTGGCCCGTTGCCACCGCGATGTCCCACGCGTGGACCGCCGCGTCCAGTGCCGCCGCTCCTACCGCCACCTCGGCCGGGAGTGCTCCCTGCGGCAACGGTGTCGGGACCGCCGCCGCGCCGACCGGGACCGTGGCGAATGCCGAGGATGCTGCGGACAGGGTCGGCTCCAGGAACTCCGCCGGCGGGGTCGGCAGGGTGCCTGAGGGGGCGAACGGGTTGAAGTCCGGGCCGCCCGTTCCGGTGATCGCTGCCGCGTAGCCGAGCTGGTCTCCCGCTGCGTGCTGGAGGACCTGGGTCACGTTCCACTCCGTGCACGGGGTCGGGGCCGCCCAGTCCGTCACGCCCGCCAGCACCGATCGCAGGGCCTCGTGCGCCGACTCCAGGAGCGGCCACGCCGTACCGCGGTGCAAGCGAGCGAAGAACTTGCGGATGTCGGCGACCAGGACCTCCGTGGCTTCGTGCGCCGCGTAGTGGCCCGCCGCGTCGCGGGGGCCGCCCGAGTTCGATGTCACGTCGTAGCTGTTCCAGCTGACGATGTTCGCGTGGTCGCGCTCGGCGAAGCGGCGGATCGACTGGAAGTCGCCCGCGAACATCGCCAGGGCCGTCGGGACCGTGGTCGGGCCCTCCGGGTGGGACGTCGCCTTCGCGTTCTCGTAGTAGAAGCGGATCGACGAGCCGCCGGTGCGGGTCAGCCAGTACAGCGCCACGTTCGCCACCACGAACTCCGGGTCCAGGTGCTCGCCGAACAGCTGGGCGTTCCACGCCAGCAGGCCCAGCGGCGAGTCCGTCAGCGCGAACGCCAGCGTGTGCGGTTGCTGGCTGTGCAGGATGTTGAACGAGAACATGTTCTCCGAGAACCACTGCAGGTGCGCGAGCGCGGCCTGGTCGGCTTCGCTCAGGTCCGCCATCTCGGCCGGGTCGCCCGACGGGAACGAGAACAGCTGGGTGACGTGCACCCCGACGACCTTCTCCGGCACGAGCCGCCCGATCTCCGGCGAGATCATCGACCCGCCGTCGTTGCCCACCGCGCCGTACTTCTCGTAACCCAGCCGGCTCATCAGCTCGGCCCACGCCGCCGCCGTGCGCCGGGTGCCCCAGCCCGCCGAGCGGGTCGGGCCCGAGAAACCGAAGCCCGGCAGGGACGGGATGACCAGGTGGAACGCCGGCTCCCCGGCCGACGCCGGCTCGGTCAGCGGGCCGATCACGTCCAGGTACTCCACGATCGAGCCCGGCCACCCGTGCGTCAGCACCAGCGGCGTCGCGTCCGCCCGCGACGAGCGGACGTGCAGGAAGTGGATCTCCTCGCCGTCGATCTCCGTGACGAACTGCGGGTACGCGTTGAGCCGCGCCTCGAACGCCCGCCAGTCGAACTTCTCCAGCCAGTACTCGGCCAGCGCGCGGACCCGCTCGTTCGTGACGCCGTACTCGGCGGGCAGCTCGTCCGGCCACAGCGCCCCGCGCAGGCGGTTCTCCAGGTCCGCGAGGGCGGCCTGCGGGATCTCGACGCGGAACGGGCGGAGGGCGGGGACCGTCATGATGAGCTCCTCGGAGAGTGGAACGGAATGCTTCGTTCCGAACTGTAGCAGACCGGAACGATCCGTTCCAGTGGTAATCTCGGCGGATGCGCGAGACAGACACCGCGGCCCTGCCCGGCCGCCGCGGCCAGGCCGCCCGCAACAACATCGTCATCCTCGACGCCGCCCGGCACGTCTTCCTCGGCGATCCGAAGGCGCCGATCTCGCAGGTCGCCGAGCGGGCCGGTGTCGGCATCAGCGCGCTCTACCGCCGCTACCCGAGCAAGGAAGCCCTGCTCCGCCACATCTGCCACGACGGGCTCCTGCTCTACATCGGCGAAGCCGAGTACGCCGCGGAGGAGAAGGACGGCTGGGACGCGCTGACCAAGTTCCTCACCCGGGTCGTCGAAGCCGACGTCCACTCGCTGACCGTCCACCTGGCCGGCACGTTCACCCCCACGCCAGAGATGGGCCGGGACGCGCAGCGCGCGGGCGAGCTGACGCGGAAGCTGGTCGAGCGCGCGCACGAAAGCGGCCGCCTGCGGCCGGACGTGGTCACCGAGGACATCGGCATGATCCTCGAATGCTGCGCCGCCATCCGCGTCGACGACCCGAGCGCACCTCACAGCTGCGCCACCGGTACCTCGGCCTGCTCGTCGAAGGGTTGTCCGCGAAAGGGCCGGATCTGCCGGGCCCGCCGCCGCAGCCGGGTGAGATGAACGGCCGCTGGCGTCCCTCCTGACGGCGGTGCCGCGACGCGTCCGGATGGCGGTAACGAATTCTCCGAGCGCGACGACTGATCAGCGTCGGCTGTCCAGAAAAGACCCCAATGCACCATCAGTCAGAGCGGCATTCCCCGGACCGGAACAGCGAGATGACGACTATGCGAAGAAGCTGGCGAAGGACCACGATCCTGTCCTCGGTGGCCGCACTGGCCACGGCGTTCATCGCCATTGCCCCTGCCGCGCAGGCGGATACGCCCACCAGTTCCGTCGAAGTCAGTCCCACCACGGTGCTTCCGGGACAGACGTTCACGATCACGCAAACCATTCACAACCCCACCGATTTCACGGTGACTTTCGCGAAGGGCGCCATTTACGGCACCCCGACCGCCATCGTCGACGTCGCCGACATCGTGTCCTGCACGAACACGACGGCGGTCGGCTGTTTCCAGGCCGGCAGCAGTTACCGCGCCGCGTTCGGCGACCTCGAGGCGGGCGGCACGAAGACCACGGTGTGGACGTTGCGCGTCAAGGACACCGCGGCCCCCGGCCAGTTCACGCTGCAGCACCAGTTCGTCGGTGACAACTACTCCTTCGAAACGCTCGACGGCCCCGTGATCACCGTCGCCGAGCCGGCCACGCAGGCCGACGTCAAGGTCGCGCTGGGCGCCACCGGGCGCGGCGGGCTGAACGCGCGCATCGACTACACCGTCACCGTGACGAACACCGGTCCGGCCACCGCGACCGGAACCCGGGTGGTGGCCACGTATCCCGCGGGTCTGTCGTTCGCCTCCGGCACCGGCTGCGCGCACGTCGCCGGCACCCGGACCGTGAACTGTGACGTCGCTTCGCTGGCCAGCGGCGCTTCGGCGACGCCGAAGTTCTCGGTCAACGGCGGCCTGCTCGCGCTCGGTTCGTACACCACGACGGCGGTGCGGACGGCGAGCTCGCCGACGGATCCCAACCCCGCCAACGACAGCGCGTCGAAGACGTGCTCGGCGCTCACCGGGCTCATCGTGACCTGCTAAGAGGTTCTTTTCGGGGGTTCCGGGTGGCGGAGCCCCCGGCCCGGGGCGAAGCCCCGGATGTCACAGGTTCCGAGAGGTGAACCGGGCTCATGTCCTCCGCCAGGGACGTGGGCCCGGTTTCGCGTCTTATGCCGTGACCGACGCGTACAGCTTCGCGATGTCGTCGTCGAAATACGCGCTGTAGGAAACGTCCGGGGTGTCGCCGCCGAGCTGGTAACCGCCGATCACGCCGATGACTTCGCCGCCGGTCACCCACGGCCCGCCGCTGGTTCCGTCCGGGAAACCGGGGCAGGCGACGCGCAGCTGATAAGTGTCGGAACGGGTGGTGTTCCCGGCGCAAACCACCGGGGAATCGGTCGTGTCGGGGTAGCCCGTGAGGGTGATCCGGTGCTCGAAACCGCGGTTCGTGCCGAGCGCGTTCGCGCCGGTGAGGCTTTCCAGCGAAGCCGGGTTTCCGGTCTGCCCGACGGTCAGGAACGCGAAATCCAGATCCGGGTCCGCCGAGGATTTCCAGCCGTCGGCGACGGCCACCGAGGTCACCGTCCACATGCCGAACGGCGCGACGCCGTCGTGGTAGCCCGGGGCGAAGCTCATCCCGTCCCGCACGCAGTGCGCGGCGGTGAGCACGAGGTCGCCGGCCGCCGAGTGCACGACGCTCGCCGAGCAGAAGTGACTGCCGCCCGCGAACAGCGCCCCGACCGCCGAAGCGGCGGCGGGCGCGGGAGCCGCGGGAGCGGCCGAAGGCGTGACGGGAGCGGCGGAAGTGGTGGTGACCGGGGCCGGCTCGCCCGCGGCGTAGGCGTCGTCGGCGGTCGTGCCGGTGCCGAGGACCAGCCCGGTCCCCATGACCAGCAACGCCGCCGCGGCCGTCAGCGCGGTGCGGGGAAGATCGATCGCCACCACTTCAGATCACCACAGCCGCGGCGCTTCCGCAGTGTGCGCGGCCGGATGCACAGCGACCTCATAGCGCCCGCACAGCGCCGCACAGGCAGCACCGAAGGCGCGGTCCGAGGGCACGGCGGCAGTTAGCCTCGGGACCATGACGGCATCGGTCACCTCGCCCGACGGGACGGTCATCGGCTTCGAGACCCTCGGCGACGGCCCGCCGCTGGTCCTCGTCCACGGCACCGGCGCGGACCACACGCGCTGGGCCGCGGTGCAGGACCGGCTCGCCCGCCGCTACCGCCTGCACCTCGTCGACCGGCGTGGCCGTGGCCTCAGCCGCGCCGAGGCACCCGCCTACGACCTCCGGCGCGAGGGCGAGGACATCGCCGCCGTCGCCGAAGCCGCCGGGGGAGACGTCTACCTCGTCGCCCATTCCTACGGCGCCCTGTGCGCGCTGGAAGCCGTCCGGCACACGACGGCGGTCCGGCGGCTGGTGGCCTACGAACCGCCGCGGCCGGCGCCGGGCGGGGCCGTCGTGGGCCCGGACGCGCGCAGCCGGATGCGGACGGCGGAAAACCCCGAGGAGATCCTCGAAATCTTCCTGCGGGAGGCCCTCCGGCTCCCGGAAGAAGCCATCGAAGCGATGCGCGCGACGCCGGTCTGGCCCGCCCGGGTCGCCGCCGCCCCGACGATCCCGCGTGAGCTGGACGTCGTCGAGCGCATGGTGTTCGACGAGCGGCTCGCCGGGATCGCCGTCCCGGTCCGGCTGTTCGCGGGCACGGAAAGCCCGGCCTACCTGCGATCGGCCGTCCACGCGGTCGCGGAGCTGGTTCCCGGCGCCGACGTCGTGCCGCTGCGCGGCCAGGCCCACCAGGCCATGGACTTCGACCCGGACCAGTTCACCGAGGCGGTGTTCGCGTTCGATCCGGCTTGAGGCCACGGCGGTGGGCCCAGGCCGCGACTTCGGTCCGGTTCGCCAGGCCCAGCTTGGCCAGCACGCTGCGGACGTGGCTTTCCACCGTGCGTTCGGACAGCACCAGCCGGTGGGCGATCTGGCGGTTGCTCAGCGCGTCGGCCACCAGCGCGACGATCTCCCGTTCGCGGCCGGTCAGCGGGTCGGCGTCGGTGCGGATGCGGTCCAGCAGCGCGGTGGCGTCGCGGACCCAGCCGGGCATGCCGAGCCGCCGGGCTTCGTCGGCGGCCTGCCGGGCCGGGGTTTCCGCGCGGGCCTGCTCCCCGAGCCCGGCCAGCTCGGCCGCCAGCCGCACGCGGTTGTGCACGACGTACGGCCGGGCGCCGAGCCGGGTGTCCCAGGCGATCGCCTCCTCGAACAGCGTCACGGCTTCGGCGTGCCGCCCGAGGAGCGCGGCCAGGCGGCCGGCCCAGCTGCTGGAGCAGTCGCTGCAGAACGTGCCCGCCCCGCCCGACCCGACCGGTGACGTCCCGGCCAGCCGCTTGGCGAGCCACTCCGCCGTTTCGAGGTCCTCGAACGCCTCCAGCAGCGGCAAGAGGTTCGGCGCGATGCCCGGGGCCTGGCCGATGAAGTCGGGGTCGCGCAGGCGGGGCCGCAGGGCGTCGTACGCCGCCCGCGCCTCGTCGCGGCGGCCGGTGACCAGGGCGCAGAGCGGCCGCGAGATGACCGTGATGGGCAACGGCGGGGCGATCGCCAGCAGCTCGTCGTAGCCGTCGGGCAGCTCGGCCGGGTCGCCGACGGCCTCGGCCAGCTGCTGCGCGAAGGCGAACGACATCCCGACCGCGGACCGGTCCTCGGCCAGCTCCGCTTCGGCGAGCTCCCGCGCCAGGCGGTTGTGCTCGCGGGCTTCGGCGAACGCGCCGCGGTAGGCCGCGACCGAGGCCCGCAGCCGCAGCTCGTGCCAGCGCACGAGCGGCAGCCGGGTGGTCGTGGCCAGCGCCGAGATCGCCGCCAGCTCGGCGTCGACGACCGGGACGGTGCCGACTTCGAACGCCGCGTCCAGCCGCCACTTGTGGCCCCACAGCGCCACCAGCGGCCGTCCGGTGCCGCCCAGCTCGACGGCGAGCGTGCCGAGCCGCAGCCGCTCGGGCAGCGGCAGCTCGAACGGGCGGATCTTCATCCGGGCGCGGACGGCGTCGAGCACTGCCTCCTGGTCGCCGGACCGCTCGGCCAGCGCCAGTGCCTCGTCGGCGGTCCCGACGGCTTCGGTCGCCCGGCCGTAGTCGGCGGTCACGGCCGCCGACTGGGCCAGCAGCTTCGCGCGGACGGCCGGGTCGGCGCCGGGCCCGATCGCCGTCAGCGCGGCCGCCGCGAGCTCGGCCAGCTGCGGCAGCAGGTCGGGCGCCGAGGTGTCCCGCACGACGAGCGCCGCCGCGGCGACGAGCGCCGGGTCGGAGGTCGCCGCCGCGGCCTCGCGCGCGTGGCCGAGACTGCGGGCGAACCGGCCCGCCCGGTACTCCGCGGTGGCCAGGTCGACGAGCAGGGCGGCGAGCCCTTCGCGGGTGCCCGCGCGGCGGCGGCAGTCGAGCGCGAGGCCGAGGAACCGGGCGGCTTCGGTGAAGGCGAGCGAGCGGGTGGCGTCCCGGGCCGCCGCTTCGGCCCACTCCGCGGCCCTGGCCAGTGCGTCCGGGGTCGCCGCGGCCCGCAGCCAGTGCCCGGCCACCACCCCCGGCTCGGCCCGGTGCGCCAGCGCGGCCGCCGTCCGGGCGTGCAGCTCCTCGCGGACGCCCTGGTCGAGGTCGGCGTAGATGCCGTCACGCACGACGGCGTGGGCGAACCGCCGCGAGCCGGCGACGGCGGGCCGCAGCACGCCGGCGCGCACCGCCCCGTCGAGCGCCGCGACGACCTCGCCGTCCGGCCGTCCGGCGACCTCGGCGACGACGTGCGCGTCGACCTCCTCGCCGAGCACCGAGGCGATCGCCAGCAGCTCCCGCGTCCCGGCGTCCAGCCCGGCCACGGTGGTGCGGACGAGGTGGTGCAGCTCGGCCTCGCCGCCGCCGGTCGCCGAGGACCGGGCGACCGCCTTGAGGTAGAGCGGGTTCCCGCCCGAGCGCCGGAGCGCGTCGACGGCGTCCACGCCCGCCCGGCCGACTTCGGCGAGGTAGGCGCGGACGTCGGGCTCGGTCAGCGGCGCCAGGCGCAGGCTCTCCGTTCCCGGCCGCCCGAGCAGCTCGGGCAGGGCGTCGAAGAGCGGGCCGGCCGCGCCGGTGTCCCGGTAGGTCGCCACAACGGCGAGCCGTGACCGGCGGATTTCCCCGGCCAGGTGCCGCAGCAGGCGCAGCGACGCGTCGTCGGCCCAGTGGACGTCCTCGAGGACGACGACCAGTCCGGCCGGCTCGGCCGCCGCGACCAGCGCGTCGGCCGCCACCGCGACGAACCGGAAGCGGGCCGCGACCAGGTCGGCGCCGTCGCGGGCGTCGAGGTCGGCCAGTGCCCGGTCGACCTCCGCGTCCGCCGACGGCAGCGCCCGCAGCACCCGCCGCCACGGCCACAGCGGCGGGGCACCGGGGTCGTCGACGCACCGGCCCCAGACCGCGGCCGGGCCGGTGACCGCCTCGGCCAGCCGGGTCTTGCCGATCCCGGCCGGGCCGCCGACGAGCACCAGCGCACCGGTGCCGCCGTCCGCCGCCGCGAGCCACGCGCGCAGGTCGGCCACGGCACCGGCCCGCCCGACGAACGGCTCGCTGCGCGTCACCCGAGCAGTATCCCCTCCGTGCCCGGTTTCCGCGCCGGTCTCCGTACTGGCACTGATGTCCGGAACGCCGGCCGCGGCGAGAGTGACTCCCAACGCCGTGACCAGCGAAAAGGAGCATCTCATGCACGCCACCATCCACCAGTACCGCAGTCCGCTGGGGACGCACGACCTCGCCGAGGGCGCCCTCGGCGCCGCCACGCTCACCCAGCTGGGCGGCCAGGCCGGCGCCGTCGTCACCTTCTGGCCGGACGCCGTGGCGGCGGGGGAGGCCGCCGCCCGGCGGCCCGCCGGGACCACCTGGCTCGACACCGGTGTCTACCGGGTCGCCGACGTGCAGTCGGCGTCGGACGCGGCCGTCTACGCCCAGGTCACCTGGTTCGACGGGCCGCGCGGCGCCGAGCAGTCGGCCGCCGAGCAGCGCGCCGGCCGCGAGCGCATCTGGCCCGCCGTCCGGGACATCGAGGGCATCGGCACGACCTACGCCCTGCTCGCCGAAAACCGGTCACTGGTCGTCATCGGGTTCACCGCGTCGCTGGCGACGGTCGAAGCCGTCCAGCAGGCGATCATGGCCACCGAGCTGCTGCCCGGCGAGGACCCCGCGCTGCTGCCCGGCCCGGACCGGGTCGACCTGCACCGCGTGCAGCACGCCGCCCTGCCTGCCCCGGCAGGTGCGCGATGAGCCCGCACACCGCGGCCGCGCTGCGCGCCGGCACCTGGACCGTCCGCAGTGGACGCACGACGGCGGCCTTCGAGGTCCGCAACTTCGGCGTCAACCGCGTCCGCGGCACGATCGGCGTCCGCACCGGCACCGTCGAGGTGCACGACGGCGCGGTGACCGCCGTCCACGCGGAGCTGGACCTCGGGACGCTCGACACGCAGAACGAGCGCCGCGACCTCGACCTGCGCAAGCCGAACCTGCTCGACAGCGCCGCCCGGCCGGTCATGACCTTCACCGCCACCGGCGCGCGACGGCAGGACGACGGCTGGGAAGTGACCGGCGAGCTGCGGCTGCGCGGGACGTCGTGCCCGCTGACGCTGACCGTCGAGCGGGTCACCGGCACCCGCGTGCGGGCGACCGGGACGCTGGACCGGGCCCCGCTCGGCATGCGCGTGCCGCGCGCGGTGATCGGCCGGTACGTGCGGATCGACGTCGAGGCGGAGTTCGAGCCGCCTAGCTGAGGTCCTTGGGCAGCAGGGCGGTCGCCGGATCGGGGACGGCGGCCACCCTGGGCCGCCGGTCGCGGAAGATCCAGCCGCCGACGATGCCGCCCACGAAGCCGAACAGGTGGCCCTGCCAGCTGACCCCTTCGTCGGTGGGCAGCAGGGAGGTGAACGTGTAGGCGAAGCACAACGCCATCACGAGCCCGAGCACGATGTCGATCGGGTGCCGGTCGAACAGTCCCCGCACGATGACGTAGCCGAAGTAGCCGAAGAGCAGGCCGCTGGCGCCGACGGTGACGGTGTTGGAGGGCGTGATGAACCAGACGCCGAGACCGCTGGCGACGATGATCAGCAGGCTCACGCCGAGCCACTTCTTCACCCCGCGGTAGGCGGCGAGGAAGCCGAAGACGAACAGCGGTCCCGAGTTGGCCTCGATGTGCATCCAGCTGGCGTGCATGAACGGCGAGGTCAGGATGTCCGGCAGCGACGAGGGGTCCCGCGGTTCGATGCCGAGCTCGCGGCTGAGGTCGTAGCCTTCGACGGCGTTGACGATCTGCACGAGCCACATCACCACCAGCAGGGCGACCATCGCCCACAGTGCCTTCTTGGCCTCGGCGATCATCAGTTCGGCGTCGCTGCGGGCCGGTCCCTCGCTCATTTCGTCCCCCCGTGTTCGGTTCGCGCGCCCGAGAATAGCCGCCGCGGGCGCGCCGGGAAGCGTTTCGGACCCAGCCGTGACCTGGCAGGGTGGGGGACATGACGTCGTCAAACCGGCCGGGGACGGTCTTCCGCGGCCGCCGTATGCCCGCCGACCGCGCCCTGGTCATGGCCATCGTGAACCGGACACCGGACTCGTTCTACGACAAGGGCGCTACGTTCGCCGACACGGCGGCCATCGAAGCGGTGGACCGAGCGGTCGCGGCCGGCGCGGACATCGTGGACATCGGCGGCGTCAAGGCGGGCGAGGGCCCCGACGTCGACGTCGACGAGGAGAGCCGCAGGGTGGTGCCGTTCGTGGCGGAGGTCCGCCGCCGCCACCCCCAGCTGGTGATCAGCGTGGACACGTGGCGCCACGAAGTGGGGCGCCAGGTCTGCGAAGCGGGAGCCGATCTGCTGAACGACACGTGGGCGGGAGCGGACCCGAAGCTGGTCGAGGTGGCCGCGGAGTTCGGAGCGGGATACGTGTGTTCCCACGTCGGAGGCATGCCGCTGCGCACGGACCCGTACCCGGCACCGACCCCGGAGAGACCGTTCTGGCCTCACTATGAAGACGTAGTCGCAGAGGTGACAGCGGAGCTGACAGAGGCGGCTGCCCGCACGGCGGCGGCCGGGGTACCACCCGAAGGAATCTTGATCGACCCGACGTTCGACTTCGGCAAGAGCACCCGCCACGGCCTGGAGCTCCTACGCCACTTCGACCGCCTGGTGGAGACGGGCTGGCCGGTACTGGTGGCCCTGTCGAACAAGGACCTGATCGGCGAAACCCTGGACGTAGAGGCAAAGGACCGCCTACCGGGAACCCTGGCGGCAACGGCCATAGCGGCAAAGGCAGGAGCAGCGGTGTTCCGAGCACACAACGTGAGGGAAACAAGAGAAGCGGTGGAAGCGGTAGCAACCCACGCAAAGCAGCTGGGTGGTCATCCCGTCGCCTGAGGCCGTCAAATCACTTTGAGCCGGGCCCGCAACCGAGAGCGCGAAGTGGGGTCACTACGCAAGCTTGCGGGCCCGGCTCAAAGTGATAGGCCTCAATCAGGCGACGGGATGACCACCCAGCGACCCAACTCCAGAACCGGCGGCCGGGAGCGGTAGTTGTGGTCATCCCGGAGCCTGCCTGTCCGGCGAGGACGCTTTTTCTTTAGAGCCGCAGCTTCTTCCTGTGTCGCGGCAGACCTGGTTTCGCGGCTCCTTCTTCTGCCGTGGTTTCGCTCTGCCGCGGCTCGGGAGCGGGTCCGACCTCCCCCGCCCCTCCGGTGGGATTTTCAGCCGCCGGGTGGGTTTGTCAAGGCGGGAAAGCGTGCCTTGACAAACCCACCCGGCGGCTGAACAGACGGCAGGGATGAGGGGCGGGGGAGGTCTGGTGAGGTGGGTGGTCGCCTTGCGTTACCGGCCGCCGGTTCGCGCCGTCCGTTCGGCCGCCGGTTCGCGTCGTGGGTTCGGCCGACGGTTTGCGTTGTGGGGTCCGACTGTCGGTTCCTGTCGACGAATTCGACCCTGGCGATCGGCTTGGGCTGCCGCCGTGGCTGACTCCGCGTGACCTGCCGGGCCTCAGCGTGAACGGGATTTGCCCCCTCCGCCCCTAGCTGTCCACCCATGACCATGCGTACAAAGGACGAAAGAGGTGATGGCGGATGGTGGTGCGGCCCGGGATGCGGCGCCGGTGGGCGGTCGTTGCCGCCCTTGCCGTTGTGCTCGTCTCCGCTCCCTCCGTGATCTCCGCCCTCGCCCCGGCTGGCGCCGCCGTCGATCCGCAGCGGCTGCGCGATCTCGTCCTGGCCTCCGCCGGCAAGCCGTACCAGGGTTATGCCGAAAGCTCCGGCTCTCTCGCTCTCCCCGAGCTGCCGAACCTCGGGGCCGTCACCGCCCTCTTCTCCATGCGGACGCCGATGCGTGCGTGGTACGCCGGGCCTGATCGGTATCGGGTTGACATTCTCGGGACCGCCGGTGAGCACGATGTCTACCGGTTGCCCGATGGGGAGTACACCTGGGACTACGGCGACAACACGCTCACCGAGCTGATCGGCGAGCCCGGGCTTCGGCTGCCTCGGGCCGGGGACCTGCTGCCGCCCGAGCTGGCCCGGCGGGTTCTTCGGGCTGCCGCCGGGGATCCGGTCAGCTCGCTGCCCGGGCGGAATGTTGCCGGTGTCGCCGCGTCCGGGGTGCGGCTCGTGCCCGCCGATCCGGACACCACCATCGGCCGTGTTGATGTCTGGGCGGATCCCGGTACCGGGGTTGCGGTGCGGGTCGAAGTCACCGCCCGGGGGCAGCAGGCGCCGATCCTGGTGACCGAGTTCCAGCAGCTCGAGCAGACGATGCCGGTCGTGGAGGCGCCGCGGCCTGCTCTCGGGTCCGGGTTCAACGTCACCAGTGCTCCCGACGTCGCCGACACGCTCGGGGCCTTCAGCCAGGTTCCGCTGCCCTCTTCGCTCGGTGGGCGGCCCGTGGTTTCGGAGAACTTCGGGGGTGTGCAGGGCGCCGCTCTCTACGGCCGGGGGTTGGCCGCCTTTGCCGTGATCGCCGTTCCCCGGACGGTGGCGAACGCTGCGGGCGATGCCGCCGGGAAGGCCGGTGGGGCGCAGGTCAAGCTGGCCGCGGGGAGCGTTGTCCAGCTGTCGATCACGCCTCTTTCGCTGGGCATCGTGCGGTCTTCGGTGTCCCGCCGGTCCTACCTGCTGGCCGGGACCGTGACGCCCGCCGTGCTGAAGTCCGTGGCCGATGAGCTGTCGCGGCTGCGCCGGAGCGGCCCGTGATCGTCACGCGTGCGCTGACCAAGCGCTACGGCCGCACGGTCGCCGTCGACGCCGTCGACCTCGATGTCCGGGAAGGCGACCGCTACGGCTTTCTCGGCCCCAACGGCTCGGGCAAGACCACGCTCGTCCGGATGCTGCTCGGGCTGGTCTACGCCACTTCCGGGGAGATCGAGGTGCTCGGGAAAGCGGTGCCGAAGCGGGTCGCCGAGGTGCTGCCCGAAGTCGGCGCGCTCGTCGAGGGCCCGGCCGCGTACCCGCACCTGTCCGGGCGCCGGAACCTGGCGCTGCTCGACGCCGCCGGGCGCGGGGGTGGGCGGCGGACGCGCCGTCGTCGGATCGACGAAGCCCTCGACCAGGTCGGGCTGGGCGGGGTCGACCAGCGGCCGGTCAAGGCGTACTCGCTCGGCATGCGGCAACGGCTCGGGCTCGCCGGTGCGCTGCTGCGGCGGCCGCGGCTGCTGGTCCTCGACGAGCCGACCAACGGCCTCGACCCGCAGGGCATCAAGGAGATCCGCGAGCTGCTGGTCGAGCTGAACGCGGGCGGCACCACGGTCTTCTTGTCCAGCCACCTGCTGGCCGAGGTGGAACAGCTGTGCACGCGCGTCGGCGTCGTCGACCGCGGCCGGCTCGTGCTGCAGGAGGACCTGGCCACGCTGCGGGCGGCCACCGGCCGGATCCTGGTCGGCACGCCGGACCCGGCCGAGGCGGCCGCGGTGCTCGACGGGCAGCTCGAAGCCCGCGACGGCGACCGGCTGGTCATCCGGCACGGCGACCCCGCGGCGCTGAATGCGCTGCTCGTCGAAGCGGGGGTGCGGGTGACGTCGATCCACGCCGAGCAGCGGACGCTGGAACAGGTCGTCCTCGACGTGACGGGCCCGGGCTCGGACCGGTTCGGAGCCGCCGGATGATCGGCGTCGAACTACGGAAGCTCGCGCTGCGGCCGCGGGTCTGGTTCAGCGTGCTGCTGCTGTGCCTGCTGCCCGCGATCGTCGGCGTCTTCCTGGCCACGGCCGACTTCGCGCCGCCGCCGGGGCAGGGCGGGGCGTTCCTTTCGGCGGTCGTCTCCGACGGCGCGTTGTTCCCGGCCGCCGCGCTCGCCCTGGTGCTGCCGCTGTTCCTGCCGATCGCGGTCGCCGTCACCGCCGGCGACGCGATCGCCGGCGAAGCCGCCACCGGCACCCTGCGTTACCTGCTGGTGCGGCCGGCCGGCCGCACCCGGTTGCTCGGCGCCAAGATGGTGGCGCTGGCCGTGTACGTCACCGCCGCGATCGTCATCGTCGTGCTCACGTCGCTGGTGCTCGGGGTGATCCTGTTCGGCACCGGCGGCAACCCCGGCGTCGCGGGTCCGGGCGGGCAGCCGGCCGGCGTGACGTCGCTTTCGGGGCAGTCGCTCAGCTCGTCCGCGCTGGGCCTGCGGCTGCTGGGCGCGGTGTCCTACATCGTCGTGTCGATGCTCGGGTTCGCGGCGATCACCGTCTTCCTCTCGACGGTGTCCGACTCGGCGCTGGGGGCCGCGCTGGGCGGGCTGGCGGTGCTCATCACCAGCACGGTGCTGGAGACCCTGGACGCGGCCGCGTCCGTGCGGCCCTTCCTGCCGACGCACTACTGGCTGGCCTGGATCGACTTCTTCCGCGATCCCGTGCTGTGGCGCAACATCGACCACGGCCTGCTGCTGCAGGCCGGCTACATCGTGGTGTTCTTCGGGGCCGCGTGGGCGAACTTCGCGACCAAGGACGTCACGAGCTGAGGCACTCCGCCGGCGCTTCGAGCGGGGCGGTGCCCAAGGCCTGCAGGACGATCTCGGTGACGGCGGGGTCGGTGGGCAGGTCGCCGTGGCCGGCCGCGTTGCCGGGGCAGACCTCCTGCAGCGCGACGTTGACCGCGCCCTCGACGCGGGCCGAGTCCGGCGGCGTCACCGTCTCGTCGCGTTCGGTCCAGAGCGACAGCCACGGCAGTCCCGGCGGGAGCGGCTGCTTGGCCAGCTCCTGCAGGAGGCTGCTGCCCGAGGCGAGCTGGACGCACGCGGTGGGACAGCCGCCGGGGACCAGCGCGCCGCCCGCCGTGGCCAGGCCGGTGCCGTGCATCGGCGCGCCGAGCGTGACGACCCGCCGGGCCTGGTGCGCGCCGCCTTCCCGGCCGACCCACAGCCGCGCGACGACCCCGCCTGCCGAGTAGCCGACGACGTCGACCGAGCGTGCGCCTTGTTCGTACGCCTTCTCGACGGCTTCGGCGAGGACGGCGGCCTGTTCGCCGAGGTCACCGGTGCCGTCGCCGGCCAGGGTGAGCACCTCGGCGGACCGGCCGGTGGCCTGCCGGATCCGCTCGGCGAGGACTTCCAGGGCGCCCCGGCCGCCGCCGTAGCCGGGGACGAGCAGGACGGGACCGGGCTTGTTCTGGTCCGGCGTCCCGGCTTCGGGAGCGGCTTTCGCGCCGGAGGTGGCGAGGACGGTCGCGACGACCACGGCCACCACCGCACCGGCGACGCTGCTCAGCATCAGCCGCCGCCGCGGGCTGAGCCCGCTCCACCAAGCCGTGATCCGCACGGTTCCATGATGACCCGGGTCGCGTTCGGTGGGCGTGCTGGAAGCCGGATCTCGCGTGATCGGCGGCGGGATCCGCGTGAGCGAGCCCGGATCTCGCGTGATTGCGGGCGGGTTACTGCTGGGTGCGTTGCTTGGCGTTGAAGCGGGCCTTCTTCTGGCGGTTGCCGCACGTGTTCATGTCGCACCAGCGGCGGGTGCGGCTCTGGCTGGTGTCGAAGAACGCGGCCTGGCAGGTCGGGGAGGCGCAGAGGGCGAGTTTGCCGTCGCGTTCGCCGGAGAGGATCGCGATGGCGTCGGCGGCGATCACGCCGAGGGCGTCCTCGACGGGGGAGTCCGGGCCGAGCCGCCACGCCCGCTTGCCGTCGGGGGTCAGGACGGCCGACGCCCGCCCGGCGAGGCTGCGGTCGTTGATGATCCGGACCGCCGTCGCCGGAAGAGGTTCCCGGCGGGCGGCCGCGGTGGCGGCGGCGTGGATCGACTCCCGCAGTTCCCGGGCGAGGTCGAGCTGCGCGGCGGTGCAGGAGTCCACCGCGAGGCCGCTGACCGCCAGCCAGTCGGCGAGGCGCTGCGGCGTGGGGATGCGCTCGACGGCGTCGCCGCACCGCTCGGTCAGCGTCGCCGTGAAGCTGGTCGCCAGCTCGGTGCCGAGGCGGAAGTCGGGGAACACAGCGCGCATGGAACCAGCTTAGCCGGTTGCTCGACGGGGCGGGGTCGTGTTAGAACCGTCTTAGCCGGTTCAGCGACGACGAGGAGGTCCCATGCCCTGTCTCACCAGCGACGTGCAGCGGTTCGAAGCCCACGCCACCGACGCCGACCTCGGCGAACTCCGGGCGCGGCTGGCCGCGGCGCGGCTGCCGGAAGCCGAAACGGTCCGCGGCACCGGGCGCGGCCGGTGGGACCAGGGCGTCCCGCTCGCCGACCTCACCGACCTGCTGGAGTACTGGCGCACCGGCTACGACTGGCGGGCGTTCGAAGCGCGGCTCGACCGGATCGGCCAGTTCCGCACGACCATCGACGGCCTGGGCATCCACTTCCTGCACCGCCGGTCCCCGCGGCCGGACGCCACGCCGCTGGTCCTCACGCACGGCTGGCCGGGCAGCGTCGCCGAGTTCGTCGACGTGGTCGACGAGCTGGCCGACCCGGCGGACGCCGGCGCACCGGCGTTCCACGTCGTGGTGCCCTCGCTGCCGGGATTCGGGTACAGCGACAAGCCCGCCACCACCGGCTGGGGCACGGAGAAGATCGCGGCCGCCTGGGTGGAGCTGATGGGCAGGCTCGGCTACGACCGGTTCGCCGCCCACGGCGGCGATTGGGGCGGCAACATCACCACGGTCCTCGGCGGCCGGTTCCCGGAGCACGTGCTCGGCATCCATTCGACGTTCGCGGCGGGTCTGCCCGGGGCGGCCACGGACGGGCTGACCGCGACCGAACGCCGGTGGGCGGAGGAAACCCACCACTTCTGGCGCCACCGCGCGGCGTACGCGAAGCAGCAGGCGACCCGGCCGCAGACCATCGGCTACGCGCTCCTCGACTCCCCGGCCGGGCTGCTCGCCTGGATCCTCGACAAGTTCGCCGAGTGGTCGGACACCGCCGACAGCCCGTTCGAAACGATCTCTCGCGACCGCGTCCTGGACGACGTCACCCTGTACTGGCTGACCCGCAGCGGCGCCTCGGCGGCCCGGATCTACTACGAGAGCCACAATGCACTGGACCCGGACCTGCGGGTCGACGTCCCGGCCGCGATCACCATGTACCCCGCGACATCGAGAAGTGCCCGCGGCCGTTGGCGCAGGAGCGGTACCGGCAGATCGTCCGGTGGCGGGCGCCCGAGGCCGGGGGACACTTCCCGTCGCTGGAGGTGCCGGGGTACTTCGTCGAGGACTTGCGGGAGGGACTCGCGGCCGTGCTGGCCGCTCAGCCGGCGCCGTAACAGACGTAGCTGAACGCGGCCGGGGAGTCCGGGAGCTCGGCCTGGGCGCGGGCCAGTGCCGCGGCCGGGGTCAGGCCCGATGCCAGGTGGCGGTGGTGGCGGACCATCAGCGCGCGGCCGGCGTCGTCCGGGATCGGCAGGACCGTGGCCACCAGGCTCGTCGTGCCCAGTGCCAGCAGGGCCGAGGCCAGGCCCAGCAGCTCGTCGCCCGCGTGGATCGCCGAGCGGCCCGAGTCGCAGCCCGACAGCACCACCTGGCGCGGCGGGCGGGCCAGCCGTTCCAGGTCGTACACCGTCAGGGGACCGTCGGCGAGCCGCAGCGCCGAGAACAGCGGGTTGTCCGTGCGGAACACCCCGTGCGCGGCGAGGTGGCCGAGCGCGGCGCCGTCGAGCGCGGCGAGCACCGGCTCGACCCGCGCGTTCCGGCCGGTGAACCGCCGGGCTCCGGGGTAGCGGCGGGCCAGCGCGGCGGCTTCCGAGGCGGCGTGCGGGAGCCCGGGACCGGCCACGACGACGTGGTCGCCGCCGCCCCCGCCCGGTGCGGTCGCCGCGCGGTGCCACAGCGCCGCCGACGGCGCCAGTGACACCGGACGTCCGTGGCAGCCCGGCAGCGCCGGCCACGGCAGCTCGTGCAGCCGCCCGGTCGGCACGATCACCAGCGGGCCGTCGCCGAGGGCGAGCGGGGCGAGCAGCAGGTCGTCGAGGCGGCGGGCGGTCCGCGCGGCGAGCCCGGCGAACGAACCGAGCCCGAACGCCGACCGCCGCAGGGCGAACCGCAGCTCGTCCAGGCGTTCTGCGGCTTCGGCCACCGGGCCCAGCGCGCACCGCCGCAGCCGGCCGCCGCCGAGGACGAGGGCCGTCAGCCGCCCGTCCAGTTCGAGGTACTCCACCAGTGTGGCCGGGCCCAGTGCCGCGGCGAGCTCGGCGCGCGAAGGGAGGTGTGAGTCCTCAGTGGATAGTCCGGGGGCGTGCCGGGCGCGGTCACGCACCGCCTTCTCCAGCCTGGCCTGCCGGCGCAGCAGGGCCGGCGCCTGGCCGGGGTCGGCGGCGAGGTCGACGGCGGTCTGGCGCAACGCCGCGAGGTCCGCGGCCAGGCCCTCGTCGTCCGGCGGCCGCGCGGGCCGCAGCCGCAGCGCACCGGCGTGCCGGTGTTCCGCCCACCGCAGCACGGCGTCCGGGTGGCCCGCTTCGACGGCGAGCCGCAGCCCCAGCTCGGTCAGCTCGCTCGCGTGGCCGGACGCGTGGGCGCGCAGCTCGCTCGCGCCCAGCCCGGCCCGGAACCGGCCGATCACCCGGACCCCGGCGCGCACCGCGGCACCCGCGCCCCGGCGGTCGCCGTCGACCAGCCGCAGCAACGCCGTCGCGTGCCAGGCGCGGGCCCTCAGCTCGGCCGGGCCGCCGCGCCCGGCCCGGCCGACGACCGTCAGCTCCGCGGCCGCGATCGCCGGACGGCCCAGTTCGAGCGCCAGCGCCGCGACGATCAGCCGGGCGTCCAGTGCCGGGACCACCCAGCCCGCGTCGGTCAGCGCCGCCACCGTGCGCTGCCCGGAGCGGAGCATCGCCGTCGTGCGGAGCCCGCTGTCGCGACGGGCCCGCAGGGCCAGGTAGCCGCCGAGCGCGGCCCAGCCCGGCCGGTGCTGGCGCGCCGCGGACCGCTGCGCCAGCGAGGCTTCGCGCAACGCCGTTTCCGGGTCGCCGTCCAGGAGCGCGACCTTCGCGAGCAGCAGCCGCGCCTGTACGAGGTCGACGGCGTTGCGCCGGCGTTCGTAGTCGGCGACGGCGGCCGTCGCGGCTTCGCGTGCTTCGGCGATCAGGCGGACGGACAGCAGCGTTTCGGCGCGTTCGATCGGGAGCAGGCCCTGGTCGGTCCCGGCCTCTTCGTAGCGCGACGCGGCTTCGTCGTACGCGGCGAGCGCGGCCGGGACGTCCCCGCGGACGGTGGCGGCGAGCCCGCGGTTCTGCCACACCATCGCGGTCCGTCCGATGTGGCCGGTCGCGGCGAAGCCGAGTTCGGCGCGGCGCAGGTCCTCCTCGGCGCCCCGCCAGTCGCCGAGCCGGGCCAGCACGATGCTGCGGTTGGTGCGGATGGTGGCCTCGACCAGGTCGTCGCCGCCGGCCGCCCGCAGCGTGTCGAGCGCGGCCGCGAACTCGGCGGCGGCGGCACCGAACCGGCTGATTTCGGTGAGCACGACGGCCCGCTGCATGCGCAGCCGCGCCGCCGCCGTCCCGGTCAGCTCCGGCATCGCGAGGTCCAGCTCGCGCAGGGCTTCGGCGGTGCGGCCGGTCAGCGTCAGCACGTAACCGAGCACCCCGCGGGTCTGGGCGGCCCGTTCGCGCAGCCCGGCACCGCCGGCCAGCCGGACCGCGGTGCGCAGCCGGGTTTCGGCTTCGGCGAGCCGCCCGGTGGCCACGCCGGCGATGCCGAGCGCGTGCTCGGCGACGGCGGCGGCCTCGGCGTGGCCGTCGGCTTCGGCGAGCGCGGCCCCGGCCAGCGCCCGCGCCTTGGCGGGTGCGGTGAAGGCGAGATCGGCGGCCGCGACGGCCTTGGCCAGCGGCCCGGTCACGGCTTGTGCCCGTCCGATCCGGCCGAAAGCAGGCCGGCCCCCACGCGGCACGGAACCGTCTTCGCCAAATCACCCGGCCGTGGCTGTGGCCGGATCGATACCCGTCGACGCAGTATCAGATGGAGGGGTTCGCGGATCGGGTCACCGACCCGTTCACCCATGACCGGTCCCGGAGGGGGACACATGACCCGATACCGCCATCGAGCAGGCGAACTGCTGGTCCATGCCGACGATTGTGCCGCGATCCACGCCGAACTGGCAGAGTTCGGCTACCACCCGGCCGGGGGGACCGGCGCGCTGCGCCGCTTCACCGGCAGCCGTCCGGTGCCCGAGGTGCTCGCCGCCCTCGGCCCGGCGGCGCGAGCCCGAACCACCTGTTCGGGCTCGACCGCATCATCTGGAACGACCTGCGCCCGAAATCGACCTGGGACACGTTGGACCTCACTCCGGCGGGGGACATCTCGCTGCGGGTGGGCGTGATCGACACGGGCATCGTCCTGCGCGACGAGGTGCCGCACGAGTTCCTCCGGGAGCGCGTGTGCTTCGAACCCGAGGACACCGCCCGCGTGGTGTACGACGAGCACGGCAATCCGGCCGGCTCGGCAGCCCACGGCTCGTTCGTCGCCGGAGTGGTGCTGAAGCAGGTGCCGCCCGAAGTCGGCGTCCGGATGAAGGGCGCGATCGACGAGGAGAGCGGGGACGTCGAAGACCTCGCGGTCGCGAACGCCATCGACGCGCTGAACGCCGAGGGCATCACCTTGATCAATCTGTCCTTCTCGGGCGCGACCTGGGAAGACAAGCCGCCGAAAGCGATCGAGGACGCCTTGCGGCGGTTACCGCAGCACGCAGTTGTGGTGGCTTCGGCGGGGAACCGCGGGACCCGGCAGCGGGTCTACCCGGCGGGCTTCAAGCTGGCCGCCACCGTGGGTGGCCGGCCCGACGAGGACCACGTCAAGGTGGTCGCGGTCGGCTCCGTCGACACGTCGCACGACCCGGCCAAGCCGCCCGTCGCGGACTTCAGCAACTTCGGGCCGTGGATCTCCGCCTACGCCAACGGTGTCGATGTGACCGGGCCATACTTCTGGCCGGGGTGCCCGGCGCAGCGGCACTCCGACGAGCCGGACTTCAACGGCTACGCGGTCTGGAGCGGCACCTCGTTCTCGGCCGCCATCGTGACCGGGCAGATCGCGGCGAAGATGCACGAGACCCGTGTTTCGGCGCGCGCCGCGGCCGACGCCTTGCTGAACGACGCCGAGAAGATCTGCGTCTGGGACGTCAACGGCAAGCTCGAGCGGCCCTTCGTCCGGGGCGTGCCCGAGCCGGGCGAGTGAGCTAGAGGCTCGCCCAGCCGGTGGTGACCGCCGTGCCGTCCGCGGCGGTCACCGTCACCCGGGTTGCCCCTCTCGGCAGGCCCGCCGCCGTGAACCAGCCTTCGTCGCCGATCGGGCGGATGTGCCGCTCGCCCGCCACCTCGATCACCGCTTCGCCCGTGGCGCCGGTGATCAACCCGCGCAGCGCCACCCGGCCGCCCGCGTACTCCACCTGCAGCTCCACCGACACCCGCGCCGACTCGAACGACAGCAGGCGTACGTCTTCTCCGTCCGCGCGGACCGCGGCTGCTTCCGCCAGGTCCGAGTCGAACGCCAGGTCCGCCAGCTCCGCGTCGAGGTCGCGCGTGCCCAGGGCCGCGCGGGCCTGGCGGAGCACCAGGTCCGGTACCGGGTCCGCCTGCTCCGCGGCCGCGCGCAGGACGTCCATGAGCTCGTCGTCGGTCGTCACGTGCGGTCCTCCGTTCCGAGCCCGGCCTGGCCGGCCCGCTCGCGCAGCCGGCCGAGGCAGCGCTGGCGGGTCGGGCCGATGCTGCCGACCGGCATGTCGAGGGCCTCCGCCACCTCCGCGTACGACGGCGGGGGCGTCGCCATCAGCACGCGCAGCAGCCGGCGGCACTGGTCCGACAGCTTGTCCAGCGCGCGCCAGAGGGCCGCGTCCCGCTCGCTGAGCAGCAGGGCCGCGTCGACGCCCGCACCGGAGGAGGGCTCGTTCTGCCAGACCTGGTCGTCGGTCGGGCGCTCGCGGTCGGTGTGGCGGAGCCGGCGCAGGCACTCGTGCCTGGTGGTGGTGCCCAGCCAGCCGGGCAGCCGCTCCGGGTCCTTGATGCGGCCGAGGTTCTCGACGAGCTTCAGCCAGGTCGTCTGGACGACGTCGGCCGCGTCGGCGTCGGACAGCCGGTGGGCGCGGGCGACCGACCAGAGCAGGCTGGCGTACCGGTCGACGAGGGCGTCCCACGCCGCCTGGTCGCCGCGTGCGGCCGCCTCGAGCAGGCTCGTGGTGTCCACTTCACCTCCCCTTGACCCGCTCAGCCTAGCCAACAGCAGCCCTTCGGACCCGTACGCCATCGGGGGACTCCTTCGCGTCTTCCCCCCGCTCAGCCGATCCGGTGAGAGCGCCGGAAATACCTGAACCACCAGGGCGGCGAGCGCCGTGTGCCCGGTGGGAGTGGTGGAGACGGATCGGGGTGAGCCGGTCGTGCGGATCGTGGTGCTCGTCGTGCTGGTGGTGGAACTGGTCGCCTGCGGACGGCCGGTCGTGGAGGTGGAGGGCCGGGCGGTGCCGGTGCCGGTGCGCACCGGCGTGTCCGCGGGCGAGCTGCTCGGGGACACCCCGGTGGCACCGGTCGTCGTGAAGCTCTAGTTGAACGGGTCGAGGGTCAGGTAGGCCGTCGCCGGGTTGCCGTCGTTGACCAGGGACTCGTGGTGGCCGACGTCGTCGAACGCGAAGGCGTAGGCCTTGCCGTCGGCCATCTGCGCGTGGATCGAGCGCGCGTAGTGGTTGGTGACGGCGTCCTGGTAGAAGCCCGCCGAGCTGCTGTCCGGCTGGTTCGCGTTGGTCAGCAGCGTCGAGCGGTTGAAGCCCGCGCAGAGCGTGCGCGAGATCTGGCCGCGGACGTCGTTCGGCGCGTCGAGGTTCTTGTAGCAGCCGAAAACGCTGTCGGAGTCCGGCTTCTGGAACGCCGTCACGAAGCCGCCGGAGGTGTTCGTGAAGTTCATGGTGCTACCGGAAACCCGGCCGTAGTACTTCACGTTCGGCTGGTCGGCCACCGGCGTCACGGTCAGCGTCGACGAGCTGTACTTCGTCCAGACGCGGTTGATGTAGTCCTGCAGCACGGTCGCGGGCAGCGCGCCGGCCTCGATGCCGTGGGAGGGGCCAGCGCACGCAGGACCGTGCCGTCGGAGCGGGTGCGGATGAGGTTGGCCCAGCCACCCGGCTGACTGCGCAGCGACGAGTAGAAACCGTTGTAGCCACCCGGTTTCAGGTGCCCGGTGCTCCTCGTCGTGCCGCCGGCGGGCTGCACGCCGACCGCGTACGGCGCGGAGAACATGTCCACCTGGGTGCTGTTGAGCCACAGGCCGCCGTCGTTGAGCGTGTACTCGGACCAGTTGAAGAGGATGTTCGCGTTCGGGTCGGACGGGTTCTGGACCGCCGGCTGGACCAGGCCGCCGGTGGCGAGCTTGAAGACCAGCTTCTGCCCGTAGGAGAAGTAGATCCGGCCGGAGAACTTGGGGAGCCGGATGGTGATCGACTGGCCGTTGGCCGGGCCGGGGATCGACGCGTCGGGCGCCGGGATCGGCGGTACCGCGCCGCCGGGCCAGGCGTGGAACGTGCCGTTGGCGTCGGCCCAGCCCTGCTGCCCGGTCGCCAGGTTGGTGCCCAGGTCGTAGAGGTAGACCGGATCGCTGCGGCCGGAGTTGTTGGTGATCTTCAGCGGGATCGTGGCCGGGACCGCTTCGGCGGCGGGGGCGGTCGCGGCGGCCACCGCGAGTGCCGCGGCCAGCACCGCAAGCCGTTGCCGGACGGACGTCTTCGTGCGCACGGGCGCCTCCTCGTCGAGGCCGATGATCGCAAGTTGTTCAGACCATTTCAGCGTCGGTGGCCCGGCGAGCGGTTGTCAAAGGCTGATAATTATCAGCCCCCGTCCGGACCAACGGCCGTCGCTGCGCGGCGACGACGGCGCCCAGCACGATCACCGCGCCCAGCAGCTGCCACGGCGTCAGCCGCTGGCCGAGGACGAGCCAGCCGAGCAGGGTGGCGACGACCGGGCTCAGCAGGCCGAGGAACGTCACGTGGGTGGCCGGCAGCGCGCGGATCCCGCGGAACCACAGTGCGTAGGCGAACGCGGCGCCGATCAGTGCGAGGTAGGCGTACCCGGCGAGGTTCGCCCCGGTCAGCGACGCGGGCGGCGCGCCTTCGACGGCCAGCGCGACCGGCACGAGCACCAGACCGCCCGCGACGAGCTGCCAGCCCGTCGTCGCCAGCAGCGGCGCGGGGGACGTCCAGCGCTTGCTCAGCACGACACCGGTGGCCATCACGACCGCGCCGCCGGCCGCGGCGGCGACGCCGATCGCGTCGAGCCGCGCGCTCGACTGCAGGACCAGCAGGCTGACGCCGGCCACCCCGGCGACGCCCGCGAGCACCGTCCGCCGGGTCAGGCGTTCGCCGAGCAGGCCGGTGGACAGGCCCGCGACCAGCAGTGGCTGCAGGGCGCCGAGGGTGGCGGCGACCCCGCCGGGCAGCCGGTAGGCGGCGACGAACAGCAGGGCGAGGAAGGCGCCGATGTTCAGTGTGCCGAGCACCAGCGAGCGCCACCACCAGTCGCCCTTCGGCAGCCGCCGGGTGAGGGCGACCAGCAGCAGGCCGGCGGGCAGCGCCCGGATGACGGCGGCGAGCAGCGGGCGGTCGGGCGGCAGGAACTCGGTGGTGACGAGGTAGGTGGTGCCCCAGATCGCCGGGGCGAGGGCGGTGAGGAGGAGCTTTTTGTTTAGCACTAAGGCAGATTACCTCAGCGCTAAGGTAGATGGCTACCCTTTCGCTTACCGCTAAGGCATCGGTTACGCTGTGGCGATGGCCGATCACGTGGACCGGGTACTGGCGCAGTGGCACGCCGAGCGCCCCGACCTCGACGTCTCCCCGATGGCGGTGATCGGCCGGCTGTCCCGGCTGAGCGCGCTGGTCGACGCGGAGCTCCGCCGGACGTTCGCCCGCCATGGCCTGGACCGCGCGACCTTCGACGTCCTCGCGACCCTGCGCCGCAGCGGGCCGCCGTACCGGCTGACCCCGACGGAGCTGATGCGCTCGGCGATGGTGACGTCCGGGGCGATCACCCAGCGGCTGGACAAGATGGAGGCGCGGGGGCTGGTCGAGCGCACGCCGAACGAGGCGGACGGCCGGGGGGTCCGGGTGCAGCTGACCGAGGCCGGTGGGGAGCTGATCGACCGCGCGCTGCCCGAGCACGTCGAGACTGAACACCGCATCCTGGCCGCCTTGGGCACCGGCGAGCGCGAGGAGCTGGCGTCGACGTTGCGGACGCTGCTGGAGAGCCTGGGCGGTTCGGTCTCCTAGGAGATCCGGCGCACCGGCTCGCTGTCCAGCAGCGAGTCCAGGTCGATCCGGCCTCCCGCCGCGGCCAGCACCGCGTCGACCGCCAGGTCGACGTCGAGCTTGCGGCCGTGCTGGTCGGCGTACGCGCGCATCAGGTTCCCGATGTGGCGCTCCGGGTTGCGCCACGACGGCCACCGCAGGGACGCCTGCTTCGCCAGCTTCGTGAAGTTCGACTGGCGGACCGTCGCCTCCAGCAGCCACTCGAGGTAGACGCGCATCGCGTGGAACGCGGTGTGGGCCGGGGTCGCCACCGGGCCGTGGCCGGGGACCAGCGTCCGCGGGCGGAAGGTGTCCTGGAGCCAGTCGAGCGCGTCGAGCCAGCCGGGGATCGAGCCGTGCACCGCCATCGGGGTGTCGCCGATGTACACCAGGTCGCCGGTGAACAGCGTGCTCGACCGCGGCTCGTGCACCACCAGGTCGCCCGCCGTGTGCGCGACACCGGGGACCGCGACGACGTCGACCTTCGCGTCGCCCAGGTCCAGCTCGTGCCAGCCGGTCACCGGGTGGACCGCCTCGGGCGACGGTGGCTCGAGCACGCCCCAGCGCGTGTACGTGAAGACGTTGCCGTAGGTCTGCGGGCCGGCCTTGACCAGGTCGAGGCTGCCGGGCGCGGCCAGTGCCGAGCCGCCGTCGCGGAGGGCGACGCCGAGTCCGTTGTGGTGTTCGCCGTGCGCGTGCGTGATGGCGACCGTGAGCTCCTGGTCGCCCGCGTACTTGCGGACGTCGCGGACCAGCTCCAGGGTCGCCTGCTCGGTGCCGCAGGTGTCGATCAGCACGACGCCTTCGGTGCCTTGGATCCAGCCGCTGTTCGCGACGAACCATTCGGCCGGACTCTTCACGTACGCCACCACGCCCGGCCGTGCGTGCCGGAGCGGGACGATGTTCGATCTGACGGCCGGCATGGCTTCCTCCCCTGAACGGACGATGCGGTTAACGACGGTGACCGGGTGAGGTTGCGCGGTTTCTCCCGGAATGTTCGCCCGAATTTCGGTCGGCCGACCGGTCGAGAATTTTTCGGATTCTCCGCGGGGCAGGGTCTTGACAGTCGATCACGACCGTCCATACTGGTATATACCTTTATGGGAGGGTCCGGGAGAAAAATCCAGGGGGACTTCGCGCTCGTGGGCCGACGGAAGGTCTGAGGGGTCCTTCCGTCGGCCGCGCGAAGGCCGGTCACCGGCAGTGTTGACACAGATACTGGTACGAACCAGTATGACTCCTGCCGGCCGGGAGGAGAACTATGGCGGGGGCACACGTCCGGATCGACAACCGGCTCATCCACGGTCAGGTCACCGTCGCCTGGACCCGCCGCCTCGGCGTGCGCCGGCTGGTGGTCTGCAACGACGACGTCGCCGCCGACGACCTCCAGCGGATGCTGCTCCCGCAGGCCGCGCGGGGACTGCCCACCGACGTGCTGACGGTCGAGGCCACCCTGGCCGGCGAGGCCGGCGCGGAGGTCATGATCGTCGTCAAGGACCCGGCGGACGCCTTCCGCCTGGTCGAGGGCGGCCTGCGGCCCGAGGTGGTCAACGTCGGCAACGTCGCGCCCCGGCCGGGCCCCGCCTACACCATGGTCACCCGGTCGGTCGCGGTCACCGCGGACGAAGCCGACGCCTACCGCAAGCTGGCCGCCGCGGGCGTCCCGCTGGTCACCCAGCTGCTGCCTCAGGACAAGCCCGCCGAATTCGTCCCGCTGCTCGACCGGAAAGGGCTCTAGCTCCCGCATGCTCGTCGCGTTGGCCCTGACCCTCTGGGCGATCTACTGCACTTATGACGGGCTCGGCCCGTTCCTCATCTATGCCCAGCGCCCGCTGATCGCCGGCTCGGTGGCCGGGCTGATCGTCGGGCACCCGCTGCTCGGCCTGCTGGTCGGCGCCACGCTGGAGCTCGCCGCCCTCGGCGTCTACACCTACGGCGGCGCGACCATCCCGGATTACCAGACCGGCGCGATCGTCGGCACCGCGCTGGCCGCGGGCGCCGCCGGTGCCCCGGCCGCGCAGGCCGCGATCGGTATCGGTGTCGGGCTGCCCGCGGCCATCCTGCTCTCGGCGCTCGACCCGGTCGGCAAGATGGTCACCACCGCGCTGGTGCACCGCGCCGACGGCTACGCCGCCGACGGCAACGCGCGCGGCCTGGCGATGATCCACTGGGTCAGCCTGGTCCCGTGGGTGGCGGTGCGCGCGGTGCCGACGTTCCTCGCCGCGCTCGCCGCGTCCGGCGGGCTGGTCAAGGACATCACCGCGAGCATCCCGGCCGGGTTCGTCCAGGGCATGACGCTGGCCGGCTCGCTGCTGCCGGCGGTCGGCTTCGCGCTGCTGCTCGGGATGATGGAGCTGTCGCGGTACTGGTACCTGCTGCTCATCGGGTTCGTCGGGTTCGCCTACCTGAAGCTGCCGGTGCTCGGGATCGCGCTGATCGGCGTGGCGGTCGCGATGCTGTTCGTGACGCTCAAGCGCGACGAGCCGGTGCTCGCCGTCCCCGAAGCCGCCGCCGACGAACCCGCCCCGGACCCGCGGCTGACCAAGCAGGACCTGCGGCGGGCGTTCCGGCGGTACTTCTGGTCGAGCCAGATCTCCTGGAACTACGAGCGGATGCAGGCGCTCGGCTTCGCGTACTCGATGGAGCCGGTGCTGCGCCGGCTGTACCCGGAGAAGGCCGACTACGTCGCCGGCCTCCAGCGGCACCTGCAGTTCTTCAACACCTCGGTGCTCGTCGGCGGCCCGCTGATCCTCGGCTCCAGCGTCGCGCTCGAAGAGGCGGGCACGCCGAAGTCGGCGGCGAGCACCAAGGTCGCGCTGATGGGGCCGATGGCCGGCATCGGCGACACCGTCGTCTTCGCGCTGTACAACAGCATCGTCTTCACCATGGGTGCGTCGTGGGCGCTGCAGGGCAACTGGCTCGGCCCCGCGTTCGCCGCGGTGATGGTGCTCGTGCCGTACGCGCTGATCCGGCGCTGGCAGTTCGGGTTCGCCTACCGCGAGGGCAAGCGGCTGGCCGGGCACCTCGCCGCCGGCGCGCTCGCCAGGGTCGCCCAGGGGGCGACCGTGCTCGGGTTCGTCGTCCTCGGCGGGTTCATCCCGTCGATCGTCAAGGTCGTCACCACGCTGACCTACCGGCAGACCACCACGGTCCAGGGGCAGCCGGTGACGCAGTCGGTGGCGATCCAGGACCGGCTCGACGAGCTGCTCCCGTCCCTGCTCCCGGTGCTCGTCACCGCCGGGGTGTACCTGCTGACGGTCAAGGCGCGGCTGCGGCCGGTCTGGGTCATCGGCACCGTCGTCGTGGCCGGGGTCGTCCTGGGGTGGCTCGGCTGGTTCGCGCCATCGGCCCCGGCGAAGAGTTAGGGGAGTCCGCCATGTCCGTTCCGATCATCCTCGCCGGCCACGGCCGGCTGCCCTCCGGCGTCGGGGAAGCCGCGGAAATGATCCTCGGCCCGCAGTCGCGGCTGAAGGTCTGCGAGCTGAGCCCGCGCGACAGCCCGGAGGAGTTCGGCGCCCGCGTGCTCGCGCTGGCCGGCGACGCCCCCGGCGTGCTGGTGCTGGCCGACCTGCACGGCGGTTCGCCGTTCAACGCCGTCCGCACGCTCGCCGCCGGGCACGCGCGCCTGCAGCTGGTCTCGGGCCTGAACCTGCCGATGCTGCTGGAGGTCCTGCTGCACACGACCGACGACGTCACCGAGCTCGCGGGGGTGGCCCGCGCGGCCGGCCGCGACGGCGTCGTCGACGTCCTGGAATCGACCTGGTGACCGCCGCGCTCCTGCTCGCCGCGCAAGACGTCCGGATCACGCCGGGGCCCGGGCACCCGCTCGGCGGCTACCTGGCCCGGCACGGTGTCGCGACCGGCACGCACGACGACCTCGAGGCGTCGCTGATCTGGCTGTCCACCGAGGACGACCCCGGCGTGGTGTGGGTGGCGCTGGACGCACTCGCCGTCGACGCCGGCCTGACCCGCACCCTGACCGACGCGGTCGCCGCGGCGGTGGACATCGACCCGGACCGGGTGCTGGTCTGCGCGTCGCACACGCATTCCGGGCCCGAGGGCTGGACCGGCCCGCTGCACCCCGGGCTGCCGGGGCAGCGCGACGCCGGGCTGGTCGGCCGGATGGCGGAGAAGGTCACCGGGGCCGCGCTGCGGCTGCGGGCCTGCCGCGGCCGCGTCCGGGCCCGCTGGCACGCGGGCTCGACCGAGGCCGTCGGCGGCAACCGCTACCGGCCCGACGGGCCGCACGACACGTCTTTCGGCGTGCTCGAACTGCGTCGCGACGACGGCACGCCGGCCGCGCTGCTGTTCGACTACGCCAGCCACCCCACGGTGCTCGGCCCGGACAACCTGTCCTGGTCGGCGGACTGGCCGGGCGCGGCCCGCCGCGAGCTGGCCACGCTGGTCGGCCAGCCGGTCGCGGCGTTCCTGCAGGGCGCGGCGGGCGACGCGAGCTCCCGGTTCGTCCGCCGCGGCCGCGACCACGCCGAGGTCCGCACGCTCGGCGGCCACCTGGCGGCGTCGATCGCCCAGGCGCTGGCGGCGGTGTCGGCCCCGCCCGCGACGGCAGGCCCGATCCGGCTGACCCGCTCGACGTTGCACCTGCCCTACCGCGACATCCCGTCGCTGGAGGACAGCTTGGCGCTGCGGCAGGAGGCGGAGGCGGAGTGGCAGCGCGAGCTGGCCCACCACGGCGAGGACCACCCGGCGGTCCGCATCGCCCAGACCCGCTACGAGGGCTGCGCGATGCTCTCGACGATGGCGGCGGGCGGGCGGCCGACGGGCTGCGCGGAGGTGCCGGTGAGCGTGGTGTCGCTGGGGGAGATCGCCTGGCTGCACACGCCGTTCGAGCTGTTCGCGTCCCTCGGCCTGCGGATCCGGCGCGGCAGCCCGTTCCGCCACACCCGGGTGATCGGCTACACGGACGGGTACCTCGGCTACCTCCCGGACGCGGACGGTCACCGCGAGGGGATCTACGAGTCGTACGTGACGCTGTTCCGGCCGGAGGCGGGGGACGAGCTGGTGGAGCACTGCCTCAAGGTGCTGCGGGCGCACCAGGCCGGCCGCTGCTAGGGGTGTTCAGGTGGCCGGGCTGCGGCGCGCCTGCGTGAAGACGGTGTAGCGGTCCGCCCGGTAGAGCGAGCGGCCCGCTTCGATCACGCCGCCGCTCTGGTCGTGCAGCGTGCCCTCGATGATCAGGCACGGCTGGGTGGCCTCGATGCCGAGCAGGGCGGCGTCGTGGCTGTTGGGCAGGACCGCGGAGATCGCCGTGTCGTTCCACTCGGGGCGCACGCCCCAGCGCTCCTCGATCGTGCGGTGCAGGGACTGGGTCTCCCAGTCGAACAGCTCGATGTCGGGGAACCGGTCGACGGAGAGGTTGGTGCGCTCGACGGCGAACGGCTCGTCTTCGACGTAGCGGAGGCGTTCCAGCCGGAACACCCGCGCGCCGGGCGGCACGTTCAGCCGCCCGGCGATGCGGGGGCCGGCGCTCTCGACCTCGGCGTGCAGCACCTTCGTCTTCGGGACGACCCCGCGGGCCTGCATGTCCTCGGTGAACGAGGTCAGCATGTCGATGTGCGCGGCCTGCCGTTCGGCGGTGAAGGTGGCGGTGCCGTGCTGGCGGTACAGGACGCCGTCGGCGACCAGGCGGTTGATCTCCTGCCGCACGGTGCCCCTGGCGACCTGGAAGTGCTCGGCGAGGAACCGTTCGGACGGCATCAGCCGCCCGGGCCCGGCCTCCGCGGCGGCGCTTTCGAGGATTTCCCGGAGCTGATCGCCTTTCGGCCGCCCCGGCTGCAGCGCGTCCGGCAGACGCAGATCGCTCGCGGCGACGTGTTTCGGACGGGGCATGCCTTCAGTATGTCGCGCCCCGCCCGGCGGGGTAACACCCGGAGCGGGTCACCTGAGGGCTGGGGGAGGCTGGGCAAAGTGTCGGTAAGGCGGCTTTTCCGCGGGCTGAGGGGGGTTCGGCGGGGGTGGATCGCTGGGTTGTGGCTTGGTGAGGGTGGCTCGGGATCGCGCTGTGAGCTTGCTCCGCCAGTGGTCCCGGGCGCGGGGGCGGGAAAGGGTGGCTTCGCTGCCGGGCGCGCCGGGGAGGTGTGAGTGGGCGGCGGCGATTCCGGTCGCCAGGCCCGCTCGGCCGGTGGCCGATTCCGCTCCCGGGGCCGTTCGCGCCCAGGTCAGGGGGCCGCGGGCACCCGCCGGCCTCGCTTGCGGAGGCAGGTGGCGGTTCAGCCTTCGGCCGGTGGTCCCGGTGGCGGGGGCGGGGAAAGGTGGCTTCGCTGCCGGGGTGCCGAGGAGGTGTGAGTGGGCAGCGGCGATTACGGTCGCCGGGCCCGCTCGGCCGGTGGTCGATTCCGCTCGCGGGGCCGTTCGCGCCCAGGTCAGGGGGCCGCGGGCGCCCGTCGGCCCGCTTGCGCAGGCGCTTGGCGGCTCAGCCCTTTGCCCGGTCGCCGAGGCGGGTCAAAAACTCACCCGCGAGGGCTTCCCCCGTCGCGTGCCCCACCGCGCGGTACAGCGCCTGGGCCTCCCGGGCCGTCCCGCCGGCCAGGATCGACCGGCCCGCCGCCTCCTGGACCGCCGCCAGTCCCAGCAGTGCCTGCGCCTCCACCAGGCGGAACCCGCCCGCCCGGGCCGCGTCCAGCGCCGTCCGGGCGTGTTCGCCCGCTTCGTCCGGGCGGCCGTCCGCCGCCAGGACTCGGGCCAACGTGGCCGCCGCCTCGGCCTGCTGGCCTCGCAAGCCCGACTCCTCCGTCAGCGCCCGGGCCGCCCTCAGCACCTTCTCCGCCGCGCGCAGGTCGCCGCGGCTTTCCTCCGCTCGGCCCAGTGCGATCAGCGCCGCCACCTCCACCTGGCGGTCGCCGTCGCGGCGGACGCACTCCAGTGCCGCCTCCGCCGTCACTGCCGCCGCCGCGTGGTCGCCGCGGGCGATCTGCAGTGCGCTCACCACGTTCAACGCCGTTGCCTCGCCGAAGCTGGACTTCAGGTCGCGGAACGCGCCCAGTGCCTGGTCCAGGACCTCGCCGGACTCCGCGAGCCGTCCGGTGGCCAGCAGGACCCAGCCGAGGTCGGCGAGGTTGGCCGCCTCCCAGAAGGCCAGGTCCTCCTTGCGGGCCAGTGCGATCGCCTCGACCAGGCAGTCCTCCGCCTGCTCGAGCCGGCCCAGCTGCCGGTAGTGGCAGCTCAGCGAGTTCAGCGCCAGCGCCTCGCCCGACCGGTTGCCCAGCTCGCGGAACAGCTGGATCGCCCGCCGGCTGTGCTCCACGGCCTCCGACAGCCGCCCGGTCCACTCCAGCATCGCGCCGAGGTTCGCCACCGCCGTGGCCTCGCACTGCCGCCAGCCGCACGCCCGGCTGGCCAGCACCGCCTTCTCCGTGTGGCGGATGCCCGCTTCGTGCTGCCCCTCGCGGAAGTACGCCCCGCCGATGGACAGCTGGACCAGCGCTTCGGCGGGCCGGGCGCCGTGGTCCTGCGCCGCGCGCAGCACGATCGGCGCCAGCTCGAGCCACTCCGCGCGCCGCCCGTGGTCGTGGAAGAACCGGCGCAACGCGTCGGCGAGGTACCAGGCGCCCGGGTACGGCCCGCGCGCCGCCGCCTGCCGCAGGGCCGCCGACAGGTTCGGGACCTCGACGTCGAGCCAGGCCACCGCCGAGGCGGCGTCCGCGAAGGCCACCGGGCTCGGCGCCGAGGGTGCGTCCTCGCGGGGCAGCGCCACGATCCGCGCGCCGAGCAGCGCGACCGCCGCGTCCGCGGCCGCGCAGTAGCCGGTGAACAGCCGCTCCCACGCCGCCTCACGCGCGGGCTCGTCCTCCTCCGCGCGGACGCACCGCTCGGCGTACCGGCGGGCCAGGTCGTGGAAGCGGTAGCGCCGGGGCGCGTGCGCCTCCAGGAGGTTCGCGGCGATCAGCCCGCGCAGCCGCCGGGTCGCCTCCTCGGCGGGCACCTCCAGCAGGGCCGCCGCGGCGATCGCCGTGAAGTCAGGCCCCGGCACCAGCGCGAGCAGCCGGAACGCCTGACGCAGCTCGGGCGTCAGCGCCTGGTAGGACACCGAAAACGCGTTGGCGACGGCGCTTTCCCCGTCGAAGCCCAGGTGCGCCAGCGGGTCACCGCGCAGCTCGTCGACCAGCTCGCCGATGCTGGCCACGCCCGTGTTCGCGGCGGCGATCCGCAGGGCCAGCGGGTGGTGGCCGCAGAGCCGGGCCAGCTCGTCGGCCGCGTCCGGCTCGGCGGCGGTCCGGTCCCCGAGCAGCGCGGTCAGCAGCGCCCGAGAATCGGCCTCGCGCAGCTGCGTCAGGCCCAGCGACCGCGCGCCGACGCGGGCGACGAGCTCGTCGAGCCGGTGCCTGCTGGTCACCAGCACCCGCCCCGACGACGGCAGCAGCGGCAGCACCTGCGCGGTGTCCCGGGCGTTGTCCAGCACCACCAGCGCCTGCCGGTCGGCCAGCAGCGACCGGTAGAGCTTGCTCTGGTCGTCGACCCCGGACGGCACGTCCCGCAGGTCGACGCCGAGGGTCCGCAGCAGCTGCGCGAGCGCGGCGGCGGGGGTGAGCGGCTCGTCGTCGGCGTCGAAGCCGCGCAGGTTCACGTACAGCTGGCCGTCGGGGTAGCGCGTCCGCGCGGTGTGGGCCCAGTGCACGGCCAGCGCGGTCTTCCCGACGCCGGCGGTGCCGGTGATCACCCAGACGTCCCCGGGCTGGTCGAGCGCGGCCAGCTCCGGCGCCCGGCCGGCGAACCCGCGGACGTCCAGTGGCAGCTCGGCGGGCCGCGGCGCGGCGGCGGGCGGGGCGGGCTCGCCCTCGCCGCGCAGGATCCGCATCCGCAGGTCCTGCAGGGCCTGGCCGGGCTCGATGCCCAGTTCCTCGACGAGCAGTTCGTGCGCGCGCGTGTAGGTCTCGAGGGCTTCCGGGCTGCGGCCGCAGCGGTGCAGCGCGAGCATCAGCGCGGCCCGCAGCCGCTCCCGGAACGGGTGTTCGTCGACGAGCCGCCGCAGTTCGCCGACGACCTCGCCGTGCCGTCCCGCGACGAGTTCCTGCTCGTAGAGCTCCTCCAGGGCGACGAGCCGGCGTTCGGCCAGCGCCGGGCCCTCGTACTCGGCCAGCGATTCGCTCACCCCGCCGAGCGGGGTGCCTTCCCACAGCGCCAGCGCGGCCCGCAGGTGCGCGGCGGCCGCCGCCCCGGAGGTGGCCCTGGCCTTGGCGACCTCCTCGTCGAAGACGTCGAGGTCGCGGTCGCCGGGCGCGACCTCGATGAGGTAGCCGGGCGCCCGCCGCACGATGACGTCCCGCCCGAGCAGCTTCCGCAGTTCGGAGATGTGCACCTGCAGCCGCCCGCGCACGCTCGGCGGCGCGTTCTCGCCCCAGGTCAGGTCGATGAGCCTGTCCTCGGTGACGACGCGGTTCGCGTTCAGCAGCAGCGCGGCCAGCACGGAGGTCTGCTTCTGGCCGCCGGGGCGGATCGGTCCCGTGTCGCCGTGGATCGTGACCGGTCCCAGCAGGCGGTAGCGCACGAGATACCCCCGGAAGACGGACCGAAGCGAAACGGAAGTGCCGTGGCCGACCCTATCTCCGGGCAGGTCGGAAGGGAGGCCACGGGTGGACCGTGACGACGTCCAGCGTCTGTTGTTCGTCTGCTTCCCGGACGCCGGGGAAGCCGCCGGCCGCTACCGCGCCTGGCGCGATCCGCGGATCGCGGTGCAGGTCGTGGAGCTGCCCGGGCGGGGCGAACGCCGGGACGAGCATCCCTACCGGGACATGTGGCTGCTGGTCGAGGCCCTGGCCGGGGAACTGGCGGGGCCGCTCGAGAGCCCGCACGTGCTGTTCGGCGCGGGGCTCGGTGCCCTGGTCGCCTACCGGCTGGCCCAGCGCCGGGTGGCCGCGGGACTGGGGGTCCCGCGGGCACTCGTCGTGGCGCACCAGGCGCCACCGTCCCGCGCCGCGCGGGTGCCGGAGCAGGCGGGCCGCGCCGACGTGAGCCTCCTGGCGAGCGACGCGCACCTGCCGGTGGCGCCGCCGCTGCCGTGCCCGGTGCGGGGGTTCGGTGAGCCGCACGTGATGACGGGCTGGGGCGAGCACACCAGCGCGGGGTTCGTGTTGACGCCGGCGCGGGCCCAGGACAGCGCGGCCCTGCTGCGGGATGCGGTGCTGAGGTCGGCGCACCTGATTTCGGCGATGGCGGGCCAGGGGACGGCGGGGCGGGCGACGGCGCCGAAGCTGACCGGGGCGTAGCGCCCGAGGGCCTCGACCGGCACGGGTGACTGCCGGTCGGGCGGGATCAGTGAATCTCAGGATGGGGACTGGGCTGCGGCGCTGGTGAGGCTGTGACCGCCCGGCCGGCGGCCGCGGTGCCTTCGCGGCGGCGAGCGGTAAGCTCTCCCCAATTGCATAAGCGCTGTTACAATTCGCCCGTGATCCGGCCATGCCCCTGACCCGCGCGCTCGTCGACCTCACCCCGCTCCGCACCTCACCCGCCTTCCGCCGGCTCTGGCTGGGCCGGGTCTTCTCCGGCTTCGGCAGCCAGATGACCCTCGTCGCCGTGATGTTCCAGGTCTGGGAACAGACCCGGAGCACCACCTGGACCGGGGCCGTCGGGCTGGCTCAAGCGCTTCCCCTCGTCCTTCTCGGGTTGTTCGCCGGCTCCGTCGTGGACCGGGTCGATCGGCGGAAAGTCGCCATCGTCGCCGCCACCGGGCAGGCCGTCTGCTCGGTCCTCCTCGCCGTGCAGGGGTTTCTCGGTGACGTGCCGGTCGTCGCGGTGCTCGGGCTCGTTGCCGTCCAATCGTGCTTCGTCGCTTGTGGTGGGCCCGCCGCGCGGACCTTCGTTCCGCGGCTGCTGCCGCCCGGCCAGCTGCCCGCCGGGCTCGCTCTGGGGCGGATCGCCTTCCAGGGCGCGATGTTGCTCGGCCCCGCGCTCGGCGGGCTCGTCCTCGGCTGGGCCGGCGTCGGCGGCTGCTACCTCGTCGACGCGCTCACCTTCTGCCTCGCCTTCCACGGCCTCTTCGGCCTCCCGCCGATGCGGCCCGGCGGTGAGCCGTCGCGGCCCGGGGTGCGCGGGGTGCTCGACGGGCTCGCCTTCCTCGTCCGGACGCCCGTCGTGCGCGGGGCGCTGCTCACCGATCTCGCCGCCACCGTGCTCTCCATGCCGGTCAGCCTGTTCCCGCTCGTCAACGCCGAACGCTTCGACGGCGATCCGCGCACCCTGGGCCTGTTCCTCTCGGCCGTCGCGGTCGGCGGGGTCGTCGCGTCCGTCTTCTCCGGGACCTTCACGCGGCTGCCGCGGCCGGGGCGGGTGATGCTCGCGGGCTCCGCCGGGTGGGGACTGGCGCTGACCGGGTTCGGGCTGGCCCCGGACCCGTGGCTCGGGCTGGCCTGCCTGGTCCTGGCGGGCGCGGCCGACACGGTCTCGGTCGTCTCGCGGGGCGCGCTCGTCCAGCTGGCCACCCCGGACGCCCTGCTCGGCCGGGTTTCCGCCGCCGAGCAGATCGTCGGCCAGGCGGGCCCGGACCTCGGCAACCTGCGCGGCGGGCTCGTCGCGGGCGCGACGTCCGGGACGTTCGCGTTGCTCAGCGGCGGCGTGCTGTGCGTGCTGGCGGTGGCGATTGTCGGTGCGGCCACGCCCGGCCTGCGCCGCTTTGCCACTCCCGCTGCGGACAGCCGATGAGCACCGGCCGATCCGCGAAAAACAGTTCCGGTGTCCACGAATTCCCCACCTGAATCAATTTCTCACCTTGGGCGCGTGCCGGATTATCCCCCTTTTTTCGAACGCTTTCTCGCGTCGTCGGCGGGGTTCAGCCGTCCAGCACCGGCGGTTACGCCGAGCAGTCGCATCGCCACCGTCCGGCGTTACGACGATCAGCGCAATCCGAGGCTTCTACCAGCGGTGGCAAGATCACGAAACCTGCACGACCGGCGTCGGTTTCTTTCCCGCGTGACCCGGCATCCTGTCAGTGGCTTACCTGTCCGCCCCGTTGTCACTCTTTCGCGTGAACCTGACGGGATGTATTTCTCGGCAACGTGTTTGCGGCCCGGGAAATCGTCATCTACAGTCCGGCTGATCACGGCCGAACGAGCCGTATTCCGTGATCTCCGTAATCTTCTCCGAGGAGTGGCATGCTTCATCGCGCCTCGACCCGCCGGCTCGCCGTGCTCGCCCTGGTCTTCACCGTCCTGCTGACCGGGTGCAGCCAGCTCAAGAGCCCCTCCGATGCCGGTGCCGTCGAAAAGCCGTCGATCCGGGTCGCGATCCTGACCACCGTCGACCTCGCGCCGCTGTGGCTGGCCCAGGAAGGCGGGTACTTCAAGGCCGAAGGCCTCGAGGTGCAGACCGACGTCGGCACCAGCGGCCAGGAGACGCTGAGCCGGATGACCGGCGGCCAGGACGACATCGCGCTGTCCACCTACACCCTGTTCTTCCTGGCCAAGAGCAGCGGCGCCGCGGACATCAAGCTGGTCACCGACGGGACGTCGGCCAGCCCGCAGAGCAACGAGGTCGTCACCGTGCCGAACTCGCCGGTCAAGACGGTCAACGACCTGCAGGGCAAGCGGATCGCCATCAGCTCGAAGAACGCCGCGTCGGACGTGCTGACCCGGTCGGTGATGCGCGACCACGGCGTCGACCCCGGCAAGGTGCAGTGGGTCCCGATGTCGCTGGGGGAGATGGGCACCGCGCTGGCGCAGGGCCGGGTGGACGCCGCCTACCAGCCGGAACCGTTCCTGACCCAGGCCGCCCGGATGGTCGGCGCGTACCCGGTCATCGACGCCGCCAGCGGCAGCACCCAGGGCTTCCCCCTCACCGGCTACGGCGCCACCGCCAAGTGGGTCCAGGACCACCCGAAGACGATGCGGGCCTTCCAGCGCGCCATGCTCAACGCCACCCGCGCCGCGGTCGACCGGTCCCGGATCGAGCCGCTCGTCGTCCGCAACGCCAAGGTGGACCAGGACATCGCCAGCCTGATGGTGATGCCCGCCTTCGGGTCCAACCTCGACGCGCGCCGCATCCAGCGGGTGCCGGACCTGCTGCAGCAGCTGGGCGTGGTCCAGACGCGGATCGACGCCTCCTCGATGATCGCGCCCCAGACCGGCAACGGCTGAGCCCGGCGCCGCTCACCAGGTGAGCTGAAGGGGACGCTCCTCGCCCTCGCGGCGAGAAGCGTCCCCTTTTGCGTGCGAGTCGGGCAGAAAGTCCCGTTCGGTCCGGTCTTGACTTCGCCGCCGCCGCACCCCACCCTCTTCATACCGACCGCGCGGTACGACGAGGTCCACATGGTGGGACGGAGAGTCATCGATGACGCTTCTTGGTGAGGCATTGCCCGGCGAAGACCTGCTCGTGGTCGACGGCCTCACCGTGCGCTTCGGCGGCCTCACCGCCCTGCACGACGTCCACCTGGGCGTCGCCGCCGGCACCGTCGTCGGGGTGATCGGGCCCAACGGCGCGGGCAAGACGACGCTGTTCAACGTCGTCTGCGGCTTCGTCCGGCCCCAGTCGGGCCAGGTGCGGTGGCGCGGGCGGCCGCTCGGCAGGCACCGCCCCGAGCACCTCGCCCGGCTCGGGATCGTCCGGACGCTGCAGGGCCTCGGGCTCTTCCCGGGGCTGACCGTCCTCGAAAACGTCATGGCAGGCGCGGGCCGGCACGCCCGGACCGGCGTGCTCCCGGCCCTCGCCGGCGCCGGCCGTTCGGCGCGCGACGAAGCCGGACTGGCCGCGCGGGCCCGCGAAACCCTCGGCGAGCTCGGCATCGCCGACCTCGCCGGCCGGTTGCCGGGCGTGCTGCCGTACGGCGTGCGCAAACGCGTGGCGCTCGCGCGTGCCCTGGTGGCCGAACCGGACCTGCTGCTGCTCGACGAACCGGCGAGCGGGCTGTCGGCCGCCGAGCTGGTGGAGCTGTCGACGCTGATCCTCTCGCTGCGCCGGCACATGGCGGTCGTGCTGGTGGAGCACCACATGGACCTGGTGATGCAGGTCTGCGACCGGGTGGTGGTGCTCAACTTCGGCGAGGTGATCGCGGCCGGGCCGCCGGCGCAGATCCAGGCCGACCCCCGCGTGACCGAGGCCTACCTCGGCGACCCCGCCGAGGAGGCGACCGGTGCTTGAGATCGAAGAGCTCTCCGTCTCCTACGGCGCCGTCCGCGCGCTCGACGGCGTCGGCATCACCGTCGAACGCGGCGGGATCACCGCCGTGCTCGGGGCGAACGGCGCCGGGAAGACCACCCTGCTGCGCACCATCAGCGGCCTGCACCCCGCCCGCGGCGGCCGGATCGCCTGGGACGGCCGGGAACTCACCGGGCTGGCGCCCGACCGGATCGCGCGCGGCGGCGTCGCGCACGTGCCCGAAGGCGGCGGCGTCATCACCGAACTGACCGTCGACGAAAACCTCCGGCTGGGCGCGCTGTGGCGGCGTGACCGGGCCGACCGGGCCGCCGCGCGCGCGGAAATGTACGAGCTGTTCCCGGCCCTGGAGGAACGTGCGGCGAAACCCGCGTCGACGCTCTCCGGCGGCGAACGGCAGATGCTGGCCATCGGCCGCGCGCTGATGAGCCGTCCGTCGCTGCTGCTGCTCGACGAACCGTCGCTCGGGCTCGCGCCGCTGATCACCGCGCGGATCATGGGCATCCTGCGTGACCTGCGGGCCGCCACCGGCCTCACCGTCGTGCTCGTCGAGCAGAACGCGCACTCCGCGCTGTCCATCGCCGACCGCGGGTACGTCCTCGCGCTCGGCCGGGTCGTGGCCGTCGACACCGCCGCGGAGCTGCTGGCCGACGACGGCCTTCGCCACGCCTACCTGGGTTTCTGAACGACACGGAGGTGAACGGTCCGGCATGCAGGACTTCTTCGACCTGACCCTCGGCGGGATCTCGGCCGGCGCGGTGTACGCGGCGCTCGGGCTCGCCCTGGTCATCATCTACCGGGCCACCCGGGTGGTGAACTTCGCGCAACCCGCCCTCGCCCTCATCTCCACCTACCTCGCGTACTCGGTGACGAAGGCGACCGGCAGCTACTGGCTCGGGTTCGCCGTCGCCATCGTCGCCGGGACCGTGCTGGGCGTCGCCACCGAAAGGCTGCTCATCCGGCCGCTGCGGCACCGCTCCGAGCTGAGCTCGATCATCGTCACGCTCGGACTTCTGCTCGTGCTGCAGGCGGTCGCGGGCATGATCTGGTCCAACGAGCCGCTGGCGTTCCCCTACGCCTTCGACTTCCGCGGCCGGTTCTCCGCCAACGACCTGTTCGTGGTCCTGGTGGTGCTCGCCATCGCCGCGCTGGTGCTGGTGGTGTTCAAGTACACGCCGCTGGGCCTGCGGATGCGCGCGGCCGCGTTCGCGCCGGAAGTGGCGCGGACGCTCGGGGTGCGGGTCGGGCTGATGCTCACCGCCGGCTGGGGACTGGCCGCGGCCGTCGGCTCGCTCGCCGGGTTGCTGGCCACCCCGCCGTTCCTCTTCCCGAACGTGCTGGACGGCGTCTTCGTCTACGCGCTCACCGCGGCGGTACTCGGCGGCCTCGACAACCCGTTGGGCACCATCGCCGGCGGGTTCGTCCTCGGCGTCGGACTGTCCTATGTGTCCGGATACTTCGGACCGGAGATGGTGACGATCGCCGCGCTGGCCATCCTGGTGGTCGTGCTGACCCTGCGGCCCAGCGGGCTGTTCGGCCGGGCCAAGGTGAGGCGGGTATGACCGTGCGCACGAAACCGGCGGAAGCCACGGCCACGCCGGTGAAGCAGCGCCGCTCGCTGCCGCCGCTGCTCGTCCACGCGCTGGCCGCGCTGGGCGCGTTCGCGGTGGTCGTGCTGCTGACCCTGGTCACCGACGAGTTCACCAACCTCCGCCTCGCGACCATCGGCTACTACCTGATCGCGGTGGCCGGGCTGACCCTGCTGACCGGGCTCACCGGCCAGGTTTCCCTCGGGCACGGCGCGTTCATGTTCATCGGCGCCTACACGGTGGCGCTGCTGGTGCGGCGGGTGCCGTCGTTCCCGCTGTGGGCCGACCTGCTGCTGGCCTCGGCCGCCGGCGGGCTCGCCGGGCTGCTGGCCGGCGCGGCGGCGGCCCGGCTGCGCGGCCCGTACCTCGCCGGGGCGACCCTCGCCTTGGCCGTCGGCCTGCCCGCGCTGACCCGGAAGTTCCCCGACTTCCTGGGCGGCAGCAACGGGTTGAGCTTCACCGTCCACAGCAGACCGGCCGGGATCGGCGTCCCGGAACTGCGCTGGCAGACCTGGATCGTCTGGCTCAGCGTGCTCGTCGCGCTGGTGCTGGTGGCGAACATCGTCCGCGGCCGGCTCGGGCGGGACTTCCGCGCGGTCCGCGACGACGAGGTCGCCGCCGCGCTGAGCGGGATCGCCGTCGGGCGGACGAAGATCCTCGCCTTCCTGGTCAGCGCGGTGTGCGGCGGGCTCGCCGGTGGCCTGCAGGCGTTCCTGCTCGGCACCGCCGCACCCGGCTCGTTCACCCCCGCGCTGTCGCTGAGCCTGCTGGCCGCGGTGGTGCTGGGCGGGCTCGGGTCCCTGTGGGGCGCGCTGTGGGGCGCGGTCGCGCTCGTGTACTTCCAGGCCTGGTCCGAGGACCTCGCCGACGTCCTGCACCTGAACACCGACGTGGCCAACAACCTCCCGCTCGCGGTGTACGGCGTGATCCTCATCGTCGTCGTGCTCGCCTTCCCGCGCGGCATCCAGGGCGGTTTCCACCGGCTCCGCGCTCTTCTCCGCAAGCCCGCCGAGAAAAAGGAGAACCATGAGAACCACTAGGTACGGCGCGGGGTTCCTCGCCCTCGCCCTGGCATTGACCGCGTGCGGCGGCGCGGGGGAGAGCGACGGGGGCGGGCAGCAGGCCGCCGATTCGGCGGTCGGCGTCACCAAGGACACCGTCGTCATCGGCACCCACCAGCCGCTCACCGGCCCGGCCGCGCCCGGGTACAGCAAGATCTCCGTCGGCGCCCGCGCGGTGTACCAGGCGATCAACGACGGCGGCGGGATCAACGGCCGGAAGATCGAGTACAAGGTCGAGGACGACGGCTACAACCCGACGAAGACCGTCGAAGTCGTGAAGAAACTGGTGCTGCAGGACAAGGTGTTCGCGATCGTCGGCGGGCTCGGGACGCCGACGCACTCGAAGGTGGTCGACTACCTCAACTCCGAAGGCGTGCCGGACCTGCTGGTGTCCTCGGGCGCGCTCGCCTGGGACAACCCGCAGAAGGACCCGATGACCTTCGGGTACCAGGTGGACTACACGCGCGAGGGCAAGATCCAGGGCCAGTACGTCAAGGACACCTTCGCGGGCAAGAAGATCGGCTACTTCACGCAGAACGACGACGTCGGCCGTGACACCCAGGCCGGGCTCGACCGGTTCGTCAAGGACCAGGTCGTCGTCCGGCAGGGTTACGACAGCGCCAACACCGACGTGACGCCGCAGCTGTCCGCGCTCAAGGCGGCCGGCGCCGAAGTCGTCGTCTGCGCGTGCATCCCGGCGTTCACCGCACTGTCCATCCTGGCCGCGGCGAAGATCGGGTACAAACCGCAGTTCGTGGTCAGCAGCATCGGCGCCGACCCGGCGACGCTGTCCGGGCTGCTGCAGGACTTCGCCAAGCGCGGCGGCGCCAGCGTCTCGAGCGGGCAGCTGCTGGCCGGCCTGATCGGCACCGGCTACCTGCCGGACGTCGCCCAGATCGCCGACCCGTGGGTCGCCTACTTCAAGGGCATCCACGACAAGTACATCGCGAAGGAGCCGTTCACCAACACCGTGCTGTTCGGCATGGTGCAGGCGTACACGTTCGGCCAGGCGCTCAAGGCGGCCGGCCCGGAACCGACGCGGCAGAAGGTCGTCGACGCGATGAGCTCCGGCGCGCTCAAGGGGCCGGGGCTGACGCCGTTCGGGTTCTCGAAGGACTCGCACGCCGGCTACACGGGCGCGTACGTGTTCAAGATCAACCCGGACACCACGACGACGGTGATCCAGCCACCGGCGGTCACCGACCGTGGCACCGGCGCGATCACGCCGTACTCCGGTGAGCGCGCCACTCCGGAGCAGGTGAACCTGGTGAGCAAGTGACGACCGGGCCGGCTCGTGGGCGCCGCGGGCCGGCCCGTCCGCTCACATAGGGTGGCGGCATGAGTGTCAGGGACAACGTCGTGCGGGCGGCGGTGCGGCTGTTCGCCGAGAAGGGCTTCGAGGCGACGACGGTCCGGGAGATCGTCGAGGAGGCCGGCGTCACCAAGGGCGGGCTGTACCACTACTTCGAGTCCAAGGACGACCTGCTCTTCGAGATCTACGCGGCGATGCTGCGGATGCAGACGCGGCGGATGGTGACGATCGCCGAGTCGGACCTCCCGCTGGCCGAGCGGCTGCACGCGATCATCGCCGACGTCGTGGTCACCAGCATCGCCGACCTCGACGCGGCGACGGTGTTCTTCCAGTCGTTCCCGCTGCTGGAGAAGTCCAAGCAGGTCCAGGTCCGCGCGGAGCGGCGGACCTACCACGAGCGGGTCCGCGACCTGGTCGCCGAGGGACAGCGTTCCGGGATCTTCCGCGCCGACGTCCCCGCCGACCTGGTGATCAACTACCACTTCGGCGCGATCCACCGGCTGGGGATGTGGTACCACGCCGACGGTGAGCTGTCGGGGGAGCAGGTGGGGAAGCACTTCGCGGACCTGATGCTGCGGAGCTTGCGACCCTGACCCGTTTGACGCGGCGGCGGTCGTGGTACTGACCGGCATCAACCGCTGTCCACACGGGAGGGTGCTCGTGCAGATCCAGGTCAACACCGACCACAACGTCCACGGCGGCGAACGGCTGGCCGCCCACGTGACCACCGGCCTGGAGGAGAGCCTGTCCCGGTTCGGCGGCTGGTTGACCCGGGTGGAGGTGCACCTCGGCGAAGACGGCGGCGCCGGGCCGGAAGACAAGAAGTGCGTGATCGAGGCCCGGCCCGGCGGCAAGCAGCCGGTGGCGGTGACCCACCACGCGGCCACTGTGGACGATGCGTACACCGGGGCGACGCACAAGCTGGTGCGGGCGCTGGAGACCCGGTACGACCGCGCCCACGACCACAAGGGCAGTGCCAGCATCCGGCACATGCCCGCGCCGGAAGAGCCGGAGATCGGCTAGTCTCGGCACCGTGTCGAGCCCCGAAGCGTCCAGGACCGGGCTGCCGGTCTTCCCGGCGGCCCGATAACCCCCCGTTCCCGGGTTGCCGGGTGACCACGAAATCGTCCTGTCGATCTCGTGTTCTCCTGGAGCTTCCGTGCCGTTGTTCCTCCTCGCCCTGGCCGTGTTCGCCATGGGCACGTCCGAATTCATGCTCGCCGGGCTGGTGCCCGGGATCGCCGCCGCCTTCGACGTCTCGGCGGCGCAGGCGGGGTACCTGACTTCCGCTTTCGCCGCCGGGATGGTCGCCGGAGCGCCGGTGATGGCCGCGCTGGCGCGGTCCTGGCGGCGGCGGACCGCGCTGCTGTGCTTCCTCGCCGTCTTCGTCGCGATGCACGTCGTCGGCGGCCTCACGACGTCGTTCGGTGTCCTGGTCGGGACGCGGCTGGTGGCCGCCGTCGCCAACGCCGGGTTCCTCGCGGTCGCGTTGACGGCCGCGACCGCTTTCGGCCCGGCCGGCCGGGCGCTTGCCGTCCTGCTGGGTGGCTCGACCGTGGCCTGCGTGGCCGGCGTCCCGGGTGGGTCGTTGCTCGGGTGGCGGCCGGCGTTCTGGGCCGTCGCCCTGCTGTGCCTGCCCGCGTTCGCCGCGCTCTGGTGGATCCCCGACACCGCGGCGGGCACCCGGCCGGCCGGCTTGCGGGCCGAACTCGCGGTCCTGCGGCCGGTGGCCGGCGTGCTCGCGGTCGCCGCGCTGGTCAACGCGGCGACCTTCGGCGTCTTCACGTTCCTGGCCACGGTGGCCGCGGGCGTCGCCCCGGTGCCGGTGGTGCTCGGCGCGTTCGGTGCGGGGTGCTTCGCCGGGATCACCGCGGCCGGCCGTCTCGCCGACCGGTGGCCCGGCCGGGTGGTGGCGGTCGGAGGTCCGCTGTTACTCGCCGGGTGGCTCGCGGCGGCGTCGACCGCACACGTCCCGGCGGTGCTCGTGGCGCTGGCCTGCACCCAAGGCGCGTTGTCGTTCGCGGTCGGGGCACGGTCATCGCGCGGATCCTGCACCTGGCGGAGGACGCGCCGACGATGAAGGGGTCCTACGCGACCGCCGCGCTCAACGTCGGGGCGACAGCGGGGCCGGTGCTCGCCGGGACGGTGGCGAACCCGTTCTGGCCGGCCGCGGGGTTGGTCGCGGCGGCGCTGGTGACCTACGCCTGCCTGCGCCGGACGTAGTGGACGACCAGACCGGCGATCGCCGCGACGGCGATGACTCCGGCGACCATCCGGACCGGCAACCCCAGCCCCAGCAGGGGACCGGCCGCGTTGACGGCTCCGCTGATCACCAGGACCAGCCAGAGCAGGATCGGGCCGGCAGTACGCGTGGAAACCTCGTCGTTGTTCATGTCGTGAACGCTAAGGCGCCCCGCGGAAAGCCGTAATGCCGCGCGCACCCGGATGCGGGGTAGCGCCTGCGCTACCCCGCATCGCGGCCGAGGTAGGCCAGCACCGCCAGCACCCGGCGGTGCCCCGCTCCTTCGTCGGACGGCAGGCCCAGCTTCGCGAAGATGTTGCGGATGTGCTTGAGCACCGCGCCGTCGCTGACCACCAGGAGCTCGGCGATCGTGCTGTTGTTGTAGCCCTCGGCCATCAGCCCCAGCACTTCGCGCTCGCGGGCCGTCAGTGACTCCAAGGGGTCCGACCGGCGACGGGCCATCAGCTGCCCGATCACCTCCGGGTCCATCGCCGTGCCGCCCTTGGCGACCCGCTGGAGCGCGTCCAGGAACCGCTCCACCTTGCCGACGCGTTCCTTCAGCAGGTACCCCACGCCGCCGACGCCGTCGGCGAGCAGCTCCACCGCGTAGCTCGTCTCCACGTGCGCCGAGAGCACCAGCACCGGCAGCGCCGGGTGGATCTCGCGGGCGCGGACGGCCGCGCGCAGGCCCTCGTCGCGGTGGGTCGGGGGCATGCGGACGTCCATCACCACCGCGTCCGGCCGCTCGCCCTCGATGAACGCCAGGAAGTCTTCGGCGTTGTCGACCGCCGCCGCGACCTCGATGCCCGCCGTCTTCAGCAGCAGGGAGAGTCCTTCGCGCAGCAACGCGTCGTCCTCGGCGATCACGACCCGCATGGCAGCTCCACTCTCAGCACGGTCGGCCCACCGGGTGGGCTGGTCAGGGTGAGGGTCCCGTCGAAGGCTTCCGCCCGGCGGCGGATGCCGGCCAGCCCGCTGCCGCCGGACTCGTCGGCGCCGCCGCGGCCGTCGTCGCGGATCTCCAGGCGCACCACCGAAGCCGTGCCGCCGAGGGTGATGTCCACCTGGGACGCATCGGCGTGCTTGGTGACGTTCGCCAGCGCCTCGGCGACGACGAAGTACGCGGCCGCCTCCACCGCGGCCGGGCGGCCCGCCTCGTACTCGACGTCGACGGCGACCGGCACCGGGCTGCGCTCGGCGAGCGCGCGGACCGCCCCGGCCAGCCCGCGTTCGCTCAGCAGCGGCGGGTGGATGCTGCGGACGACCGTGCGCAGCTCGGCCAGCGCGTCGGTCGCCGTGTCCTGGGCCTTGACCAGCAGGTCGCGAGCCGTTTCCGGGTCGCGGTCGTAGAGCTGGTCCGCGATGCCCAGCTGCAGCACGACCGCCGCGATCCGCGCCTGCGTGCCGTCGTGCAGGTCACGCTCGATCCGCCGCAGCTCGGCGCCGTGCGCCTCCAGCGCCGCCGCCCGGGTCGCGGTCAGCTCGGCGACCCGGTCCGCCAGCACGACGCCGGGAGCGGGCGCGAGCAGCTTCCGCGCGGTGCGGGCCTGCCAGCGGGCCACGCGCGGCAGCTGCAGCGTCGCCACGCCCATGGCGACGGCCACGAGCAGGTCCAGCGCGGCCCGCGGCCAGGAATCCACCACGATCCCGAGCGAGCCTTCGATCCCGCCGGGCACCAGCGGCCAAATGAGGACGGTGATGACCTGCTGGACGGCGCCGATCGGCAGGCCGAACGCGAGCGCGCCGATGACCAGGCCGGTCGCCGCGTGGACGGCGAGCCACGCGAGGTCGCGGCGGGTGGCCGGGTCCTTCAGCGGGTGGCCGTCCCGGTAGGGCTCGGGGATCGGTTCGCCGAGCCGGCGTGCGGCGCGGCGGCGGTCGACGCCCACCGGCCTCCGGGCCAGCCGGATCATCGGGGCCAGCGACGGGATCCCGATCCCGAACGGGCACAGCAGGACCACGGCGAACAGCCCGGTCAGGGCGAACATCGACAGCAGCGAAGTGCCGGCGCCGACCACGAGGAAACGAACCGCCGACCAGCACTCGCGCAAGCGGGTCGTCACCGCGCCAGTGTCCCACCCCACCACCGGGGTAGCGCTGGCGCTACCCCCGATCCACCTCCCCACGGGATCGATCCGCCGCCCCCGGCGACCTAGTTTTCGTTGTGAGACAACGAAGGGGATGGCAATGAGCACAGCGTATGCGCTGGAACTGAGCGGGGTGCGGAAGGTGTACGGCGCCGGCGACGGCGCGGTCACCGCGCTCGACGGGGTGTCGGCCGGGGTGGCACGGGGGACGTTCACCGCCGTGATGGGGCCGTCCGGCTCCGGCAAGAGCACCTTCCTGCACTGCGCGGCCGGCCTGGACCGGCCGACGTCGGGGCGGGTGCTGCTCGGCGGCACCGAGATCGGCAGGCTGAAGGAACGCGAGCTGACGCAGCTGCGGCGGACCCGGATCGGGTTCGTCTTCCAGGCCTACAACCTGCTGCCGTCGCTGAACGTGCTGCAGAACATCACGCTCCCGCTGCGGCTGGCCGGCCGCAAGCCGGACGCGCAGTGGCTGCGGGAGATCGTCGAAGGCGTCGGCATCGCCAAGCGGCTGGAACACCGCCCGGCGGAGCTGTCCGGCGGGCAGCAGCAGCGCGTGGCGATCGCGCGGGCGCTCGTCACCCGGCCCGAGGTGGTGCTGGCCGACGAGCCGACCGGCGCCCTCGACACCCGCACCGGGCGGCAGGTGCTGGACCTGCTCCGCGCGATCGTCGAGCAGATGGGCCAGACCGTGCTGATGGTGACCCACGACCCGGTCGCGGCCTCCGCCGCGCACGGCGTCCTCTTCCTGGCCGACGGCAAGCTGGCCGGCCACCTCCCGCACCCCACCCCCGAGCGGGTGGCGGAGCGGATGACGCACCTCGGGGAGTGGTGAGCGTGCTGGCCATCGCGTGGCAGACGATCCGGACCCGGCTCGGCGGGTTCGCCGGCGCCTTCATCGCCATCCTGTGCGGCACCGCACTGGTCGCCGCCTGCGGGATCCTCATGGAATCCGGCCTGCGGGCCGGCGTCCCGACCCAGCGCTACGCCGCCGCGGCCGTCGTCGTCGGCGGGGCGCAGACCGTGCGCCCGCCCGGCGCCGACATCCTCTCGGGCGAGCAGGTCGGCGAGCAGCCGCCGGTCCCGGCCGCGCTGGCCGGGCGGATCGCCGCGGTGCCCGGCGTGCGCGCGGCGATCGCCGAGCAGAGCTTCCCGGCGCAGGTCGTCGCCCGGGACGGGCGGGTGCTCGCCGATCGGGAGTCACTGGGGCACAACTGGGACGCCGCCGTGCTGGCGCCGTTCACCCTGCGCGGCGGGGACGCGCCCAAGACCGCCGACGAGGTCGTGCTGGACGCCGACCTGGCGCGCCGGGCCGACGTCGGCATCGGCGGCCGGGTGCGGATCACCACCCGGTCGGGACCGGCGACCTTCAAGGTGAGCGGGGTCGTCGACGGCACCGCGCGGCAGGCGGCGGTGTTCTTCGCCCCGGACCGGGCCGCCGAGCTGGCCGGGCGGCCCGGTCAGGTGCACGCGATCGGCGTCCTCGCCGACCCGGGGGTGGCGGCCGGGACGCTCGCCGAGCGGGTGCGGGCCGTCGCCGGCGGCGCCGAGGTCACCACCGGCGTCGAGCGCAGCAGCATCGAGTTCCTCGACGTCAGCCAGACCCGGACGCTGCTGCTGGCCATCGCCGGCTCGTTCGGCGGGTTCGCGCTGCTCGTCGCGGTGTTCGTGGTGGCGAGCACGCTGGCGCTGACCATCAACCAGCGCCGCCGGGAGTTCGCGCTGCTGCGCGCGGTCGCGGCCACCCCGCGGCAGATCCGCAAGCTCATCGGCACCGAGACGACGCTGATCGCGCTGGTCGCCGGCCTGCTGGGCAGCGGGCTGGGCCTGGCGGTCGCCGGTGGCCTGCGGGACGCGTTCGCCGCGATCGGTGTGATCCCGGCCGACTTCGGGCTGGCGATCAGTCCGCTCCCGCTGCTGGCCGCGGTCCTGCTCGGCCTGGGCGCGGCCCGGCTGGCGGCCTGGGCGGCGTCGCGGCGGCCGTCGTCGATCCGGCCCGTGGAGGCGCTGGGCGAGGCCGCGGTGGAACGCCGTGAGCTCGGCCGGGTCCGGCTGCTCACCGGCTGGGGCCTGGTGCTGGCCGGCGTCGGCGGCGCGTTCGTCCCGCTCTTCCTGCACGGGGACATCGCCGCCGCGATCTCGACCATGGCCACCCTGGTCGTCGTCATCGGGCTGGCCGTGGTCGGGCCGCAGGTGACCGGGCTGGTGGTGCGGGTTCTGGTCCCGGTGCTGGGGAGGGTCTGGCGGATCAGCGGCTACCTCGCCGGGGCGAACGCGCACGCCAACGCCCGGCGGGTCGCGGCGGCGGTGACCCCGCTGATGCTGGCCGTGGCGTTCGCGCTCGCCACCTTCTACGGGCCGACCGCGATGACCGCGGCCGCCCAGCAGGAGTCGGCGCGGTCGACGACCGCCGACTACGTGCTGAGCGCCCCGGGCGGCGTCTCGCCCCTGGTGGCCGAGGCGGCCGGGCGGGTGCCCGGGGTCGCGGCGGCGACGCCGGTGGTCCGCACGTCCGTGATCACCGCGACGCCGGTGGGCGACAGCGTCGAGGTCCAGCGGACCCCGGCGCAGGGCCTGGCGGGCGACCGGGCCGGGGCCGCCCTCGAGCTGGGCGTCGACGCCGGGCGGCTCGCCGACCTGACCGGCGACACCGTGGCGCTGAGCCGCTCGGAAGCCGACTGGCTGGAGAAGGAGCTCGGCGACGAAGTGGAGTTCTACTTCGGGGACGGCGTCCCGGCGAAGGTGCGGCTGGTCGCCACCTACACGCACGACCTGGCCTTCGGCGACTTCGTGCTGCCGGTCGCGCTGGCCCGTGAGCACGTCGGCGGCCGCTTGGACGACTCCGTGCTGGTCCGGCGGCAGCCCGGCGCCGACGCGGACGCGGTGGCTTCGGCGCTGAGCGCGTTGCCCTACCCCGGTTTGGTGCTGGCACCGGCCTCGGTGCTCGCCGCCCCGGAAGGGGGCGAACGCCAGGCGCAGTTCTACCTCAACCTGGTCGCGGCCGGCGTGATCGTCGGGTACCTGGCGATTTCGGTGGCCAACACGCTGGTACTGACCACCGCGCAGCGCGGCCGCGAGTTCGCCCTGCTGCGGCTGGTCGGCACGACCCGCCGCCAGGTGACCCGGATGATGCGGCTCGAAGCGGTGACCACGGTCGGGATCGCGCTCGTGCTCGGCACGCTGGTGGCGCTGATCCCGTTGGCCCTGCTCAACTTCGGCCTGCGGGGCAACCCGGTCCCGGCCGGCCCGCCGTCCGTCTACCTGGGAATCATCGCCGGCGCGGCCGCGCTCGGGATGGTGGCGATCGGGGTGGCCACGTCGGTGGCGCTGCGCGCCCGGCCGATCGACGCGATCGGCGTCCGCGAATGACGGGAGCGGGGTGGGCCGGGCCGGCCCACCCCGCCCGCGGGTCAGCAGGCCGTGTGGGTGTCCACGCCTTCGAAGGACGTGACCAGGTACTGGGTCGTCCGTCCGATCAGCACCGCCGTGCCCGCGGGCACGCACGTCTCGCCCTGCTTGGCGCGGACGCCGCCGCCGTAGGCCAGCCCCCACACCTCGATCTTCGTGGCGGCGGAACCGCAGTTGCCCCAGTAGTAGTCGCGCGCGTTCGGGCCGGACGCGCCCTGCGTGGCGTAGTTGCCGCAGGTGACCTGCGCCGACGCGGACGCCGTGCCCGCGGGCACGGCCGTCAAGGCCAGGCCGAGCACGGCCGCCACCGCAATGCGTTTCATGGAACCCCCCGTTGTGCGTGAAACAGTGCGGTACCGACGCTAGCGCTTTCCGGGGTGCGGAAATGCCCCTCAATTCCTAGGGGTTGACGCGGATCCCGGTCCGCGGGAGCATCGAAACTTTCCGAAAGTGATTGCCCGGCCAGCGGCCCTGCTCGCATGCTTTTGCCATCCTGGCTTGCCTGCCAGCCTCGACGAGGAGGAAGCATGCTCACCAAGAAACGCGGCCGCAGCAGGATGTTCGCCGGCGGCGCCGTCCTCGCGCTGATCGCGGCGTTCCTGCCCGGGACCGCATGGGCCGACACGGTCATCACGTCCAACCGGACGGGCACCGACAACGGGTACTACTACTCGTTCTGGACCGCCGGCGGTGGCTCGGTCTCCATGACGCTCTCTTCCGGTGGCAACTACCGGACCAACTGGAGCAACGTCAACAACTTCGTCGCCGGCAAGGGCTGGAGCAACGGCAGCCGGCGGACGGTGAACTACTCCGGCAGCTTCAACCCCTCCGGCAACAGCTACCTGGCGCTCTACGGCTGGACGTCCAACCCGCTCGTCGAGTACTACATCGTCGACAACTGGGGCAGCTGGCGCCCGACCGGGACGTACAAGGGCTCGGTCACCAGCGACGGCGGCACCTACGACATCTACCAGACGACCCGCTACAACGCGCCGTCCGTCGAAGGCAACAAGACGTTCAACCAGTACTGGAGCGTCCGCCAGCAGCGCCGCACCGGCGGCAGCATCACCACCGGCAACCACTTCGACGCCTGGGGCCGCGCGGGCATGCCCCTCGGCAGCTTCAACTACTACATGATTCTGGCGACCGAGGGCTACCAGAGCAGCGGCAACTCGAACATCACGGTGGGGTGACCATGCGCCGCTGGAGCACTTTCCTGGCCACGGCCGCCCTCGCCGTGGCGAGCACCATCGCCGTCACGCCGGCGGCGCACGCGGCCGCCTGCAACGGGTACGTCGGCCTGACCTTCGACGACGGGCCGTCGAACGCCCACACCCCGGCCATCCTGAACGCGTTGCGGCAGAACGGGTTGCGGGCGACGATGTTCAACGAAGGCCAGTACGCGGCCGCGTACCCGGCGCAGGTCCGCGCCCAGACGAGCGCGGGCATGTGGGTCGGCAACCACAGCTACACCCACCCCCACCTCACCCAGCTGGGCCAGGCGCAGGTGGATTCGGAGATTTCCCGTACCCAGCAGGCGATTTCGGCCGCCGGGGGCGGCACGCCCCGGCTGTTCCGCCCGCCGTACGGGGAAACGAACGCGACGGTCCAGTCGGTGGCGTCCCGCTACGGGCTCCGCCAGGTGATCTGGGACGTCGACTCGGGTGACTGGAACAACGCGAGCGTCGACGCGATCGTCCAGGCCAACGCCCGGCTCGGCAACGGCCAGGTCATCCTGATGCACGAGTGGCCGGCCAACACCCTGTCCGCCATCCCGCGCATCGCGCAGACGCTCGCGAGCCGCGGCCTCTGCGCCGGGATGATATCGCCGCAGACGGGGCGGGCGGTCGCCCCGGGCTGACGGTGCGGTGGCGCGGCGGTTGCACCCCGCCGCGCCACCAACTGATCCTCCACAAAGGACGCGGCCGGGCCGCCCCGCGGCGTGGCTTCTTCATGGCGAACGCGCGGAAACGAGCGCTTCGTTCCCGGTTTTCGTTTCCGGATGGTTCCGCCGGAAAGGAAACGGGTCCGGCGCCCGGGTGGATCACTCGGCGACGCGGGTGCGGCCGCACCAGGCGAACACCGGGACGCGGTCGCCGCTGCTGGACGTGGTGAACTCGCCGTCGTGGGAGAAGTGCTCGTAGCCGGCGCCGAAGCTCACCTTCGCGACTTCGCCGATGCTGGCGACCGTCCACTCGCGGTGGCGTTCGGTCAGTTCGGCGGGACCACCGGAAAGCGTCACCTTGATCTGGGGCATGATTCCTTCTCCCGTGATTCGGTCGGCGCGGGAAATGTGTCCTTCGTCTCTCGACGATGCCTGAGCCCGGAATGGCGTGTCAAGATTCGCGCCTCCTATTCGGGGTCGCTCTGGAATTGCCGGAAAATAGGGGTTGACGGCAAAGCCGGGCAGGGGTGGCGGCCGTCGCCAAGGCAAGGTGCCGGTTAACTCGGACATTTCACCGGTCCGGCGACGGCCGGTCGGCCGCCGTTCCCGCAGCGTTCACTTCCGTCCCCCGCCCCCGTCATTTGCGGTACCTAAGTTTCTTCGCGTGGACGCACCTCTGGCAGTGAGAGCCCGCGGGATCACCAAGTGCTTCGGCGACGTCGTCGCCCTCGACGGCATCGACTTCGACGTGGCACCGGGCCGGATCCACGGCCTGGCCGGCCCGAACGGCGCGGGCAAGACGACGCTGCTCGGCCTGCTGCTGGGCCTGGCCGTCGCCGACGAAGGACGGCTGGAGATCCTGGGGACGCCCGTCGGCCGGGCGCTCGCCGCCCCCGAGGGCGTCGCCGGGTTCGTCGACGGGCCGGGGCTGTACCCGTCGCTCACCGCGCGCCAGAACCTGGCGGCACTGGCGAAGCTCGGCGGCCACCCGGTCGGAACGGTCCTCGAGGAGGTGGGGCTGGCCGACGTCGCCGACGACCGGGTCCGCGGCTTCTCCCTTGGCATGCGCCAGCGCCTCGGCCTGGCGGCGGCCCTGCTGACCTCGCCCCGGCTCCTGGTCCTCGACGAGCCGGCCAACGGCCTCGACCCGGCGGGCAAGAGGCACGTCCACGGCGTGCTGGAGCGCCTGGCCGACGGCGGCACGGCGGTGGTGCTGTCGAGCCACCGGATGGACGACCTCGAGGCGCTGTGCGCGGAGGTGACGATCCTGGCGACCGGCCGCGTGGTGTTCACCGGACCACTGGCCAAGCTTTCGGCGGAGAACGGCGAGCTGGCCTACCGCCTGCGGACCGCGGACCCGGCGGCCGCGCGGCGGGTGCTCGGGGAGATGCGGGGGATCCGGCTCGTGGACGCACCGGGGGACGGCGAAGGGGTGGTCGTGCGCGCGCTGGTGCCTGCGCTCGACGAACTGGTGCTGCGGCTGGGCCGGGAGGGGATCGCGGTCCGCGAGCTCGCGCCGGTCGTGTCCCCGCTGGAGGCGGCGTTCCTCGCGCTGACCGGGCAGGAGGCCCTTCGATGACCGCACTCGCTCCGGCCGTTGGGTTCTCGCGTTCCTGCTGCTCAGCGCTCGGGTCGCTGCTCGAGGCGGCGTTCTTTGCACTCGCTCGGCAGGAGGCTCTCCGATGACCGCACCCACCCGGCCCGTCCCTCTCGCGCGCATCTACCGCTTCGAGCTCGTCAAGCTCTTCGCCGCCTGGCGCATCCGGCTGCTCGTTCTCGCCTGCTGGCTCGCGCCCGCCGTCTTCGTCGCCGCCGTCGGTGAACAGAGCTCGCTGCCCGTCGACACCCTCTTCGGCCGGTGGATGAACGCCACCGGGTGGGCCGGCCCGCTCGTGATGCTCGGCTTCGCCGGCACCTACGCCCTTCCACTGCTCACTTCCGTCGTCGCCGGGGATGTCTTCGCCGCCGAAGACCGGCTCGGAACCTGGCGGCACCTGCTCGTCGCCGTCCGGTCCACGGGACGGCTCTTCGCCGCGAAAGCGCTGGCCAGCCTCACCGTCCTGCTCGTGCTCGTGGCCGGGATGGCCGTCTCCGCCACCGCCGGCGGCCTGCTCACCGCCGGGAACCGGGCGCTCGTCGGCTTCGACGGGCACCTGCTCACCCCCGGGGACGCGGCCGCCACGGTCCTCCTCGCCTGGGTGAGCGTGCTCGCCCCCACGCTGGCGCTGGCCGCCATCGGGCTGCTCGGGTCCGTCCTCTGGGGACGGTCGCCGATGGGTCTGCTGCTGCCCGCCGTCGTCGCACTCGCCATGGCGCTCGCCCAGCTGCTCCCGCTGCCCGTCGCCGTGCGCCTGGCCCTGCCCAGCTACGCCTTCATCGCGTGGAACGGCCTGTTCACCGATCCCGCGCAGCTCGGGCCGCTGCTGGTCGCCGTCGGCGTCAGCCTCGCCTGGGCCGTGGCCGCGACCGCGCTCGCGTACCGGCAGTTCGTGCGCCGCGACTTCACCAACGCCGCGCACGACGGCACGGGCCGCCGGGCGCTCGCCGCGCTCCCGCTGGTCGTGCTCTTCGGCGCCACCGCCGGGATCGTCGCCGTGGCGACGCCCGCGCTGGGCTCCGGGATCACCCAGGACAAGGTGCAGCAGTCGGTGGCCACCGCGTTCGCGCACCTCTACCGCCTGCAGGCCGCCCAGCTGCACCGCCCGGACGTCACCGAAGCGCAGCTGGCGGCCACGGCCGCGTGCACCAAGGGCGACGGCCTGGTCGCCCCCGAAGGGCCGGGCAACGACTGGCGCTGCGTAGTGACCTGGCACCTGCCCGGCCTCACCGCCACCGGCTCGGCGATCTACCAGCTGGACGTCACCGCCGACGGCCGGTACGTCGCCGACGGCGACGGGCCGAAGGAGGTCAACGGCTACTTCCAGGTGCGGACCCCCGCCGGCGACCAGCCCAACCCGCTCTGGCAGTTCGACGCCGACGTCGACCTGCTCGCCTCGGCCAACCCGAAGGGATGAGATCCATGCAGGTGACACGCCGCAGGCGGCGGCCCGGGAAGGACCGCCGCCGCCACCACCGGTTCCGGTTCGCGACGGCGGGCTCGGTCACGCTCGTGCTGGTCGCGACCGGCACCGGCGTCGGTGTCGCGTCGACGCGGCAGTTCGGCGAAGACCAGGTCGGCCAGGTCACCGGCCAGGGCCAGGTGGTCGCCGCCGACCAGTACATCCAGCCGATCGGGGACCGGCTGGTCGTGCCGGGCGGCAAGATCATGGCGTCGTCGGTCAGCCCCGACGGCAGCCACCTCGCCGCGCTGACCACCGACGGCGGGATCGCGCTCACCGTCGTCGACCTCAAGAGCTGGAAGGTGCAGCAGCTCGTCGGCAACTCCGCGACGGCGAACCTGCGCATCCCCGGCAACGACGTCGGCCAGGAAGGCCCGTCGTACTCCCCGGACGGCAAAACGCTGTGGCTGGCCCAGACCGACGGCTACACCCGGTTCACGGTCAACCCCGACGGCACGGTCGCGGCCCCGGTGGCGGTCAAGATCCCCGCGGACGGCCCGAAGCACGCGCTGGTCGCCCAGGCGGTGTTCTCGCCCGACGGGTCCACTGTGTACTCCGCGGTCAACGGCCAGAACCGGGTGGTCGCGCTCGACGCCGTGACCGGGGCGATCGAGCAGAGCTGGGCCGTCGGCAACGCCCCGCGCGACCTGGTCCGCGTGGGCAGCAAGCTCTACGTCAGCAACGAAGGCGGGCGGCAGGCGCGGCCCGGCGAGCCGACGCTGAACTCCTACAACACCCAGGTGCCCGCCAGCCGGTTCACCGGTGCGACCACCAGCGGCACGGTCAGCGTCGTCGACCTGGCGCACCCGGCCGCCGCGCCGAAGAGCATCGATGTCGGCCTGCACCCGACCGCGGTGTACGCCAAGGACGGCGCGTTGTTCGTCACCAACACCGCGAGCGACACGGTTTCGGTCATCGACACCGGCCGCGACCAGGTGGTCCAGACCATCGCGACCCAGCCGTGGCCGGAGGCGGCGGTCGGCTACGAGCCCGACGGCGTCGCCCTCACCGGTGACGGCCACCTGCTGGTGACGCTCGGGCGCGCCAACGCCGTCGCCGTCTACCGCTACCACCGGGCGCAGGAGCCGGTGAGCTACGTCGGCCTGCTGCCGACGGACTACTTCCCGACGGCGATCGCCGCCGCCGGCCAGGACGTCCTGGTCTCGAACACCCGCGGTGTCGACGCCCGCCGCCCGACCACCGCGGCCGGGCACGGCACCCACGACACGACGTCGAGCCTGCAGAAGTTCCGGCTGCCCGCCGACCCGGCGATCCGCGGGTACACCGACCGCGTCTTCCGGCAGAACGGCTGGACGCCCGGTTCGGTCCAGGTGGCCCACGACGACGGCCACCGCCGTCCGGTGCCGGTCCCGGCGCGGCTCGGCGACCCGTCGACGATCAAGCACGTTTTCCTGCTGGTCAAGGAGAACCGCACCTACGACCAGGTGTTCGGCGACGACCCGCGCGGCAACGGCGACCCGAGCGTGACGCAGTTCGGCGAGAACGTCACGCCGAACCAGCACGCGCTGGCACGCCAGTTCGGGCTGTACGACAACACCTACGACATCGGCACGAACTCCGCCGAGGGCCACAACTGGCTGATGCAGGCCGACAACCCCGAGTACACCGAGTCGTCGGCGGGGGAGTACCTGCGCAGCTACGACACCGAGGACGACGCGCTCGGCCACCAGAGCACGGGGTTCCTCTGGACCGGCGCGCAGGCGGCCGGGAAGTCGGTGCGGGACTTCGGGGAGTTCCAGCAGTTCCTCACCAAGCCGGCCGGCGCGAGCTGGCAGAACCTCTACTGCGACGCCAAGAACATGGCCGCGACCGGGGAGCCGAGCGCGTACCCGCTGGTTTCGTCGTCGCCGATCCCTTCGCTGAACGACGTTTCGGTGCCGGGCTTCCCGAAGTTCGACACGTCGGTGCCGGACGTCTACCGCTACCAGATCTGGAAGGACGACTTCGAGAAGCACGGGCCGGCGAACCTGAACATGTTCTGGCTCTCCAGCGACCACACCGGCGGCCCGCCGAACGCGGCCGCCCAGGTCGCGGACAACGACCTCGCGGTCGGCCGGATCGTCGACGAGATCTCGCACAGCCCGTACTGGCAGGATTCGGCGATCTTCGTCGTCGAGGACGACTCGCAGGCCGGGCTGGACCACGTCGACGGGCACCGGGCGCCGGTGCAGATCATCAGCCCGTACGCGCGGCACGGCGTGGTCGACAGCCACTACTACTCGCAGATCACGATGATCCGCACGATCGAGCAGATCCTCGGGGTCAAGCCGATGAACCAGAAGGACAGCGCGGCGACACCGATGAGCGCGGCGTTCACGTCGAAGCCGGACTACACGCCGTTCACGGCGGTCCCGAACCGGACATCCCTGACGGCGGGCCTGGCCACCCAGCCCCCCTGCGGAGCGGACACCCCGGCCCCGCCCGACCCGGCGGCCGCGCCGGTGCCGTCGTCCGCGGTGCCGGCGGGCAAGCGCGAGGTGGCGGCGCAGTGGCAGGAGTGGACGACGCACCAGCAGCTGACCGGCCCGGACGCGGTAGCCGACTACGCCAACCCGGCGCAGATGAACCACTTCACGTGGTACCAGACGCACGGGTGGCAGGTGCCTTATCCGGGGGAGAGCCAGGTGGTCACTCCGGAGCAGGTGCCGGGCGCGTTCCTGCCGTCGGCGGAGTCGGACGGCTGATCGGTGACCGGGAGGCTCCTGTGCGGGGCCTCCCGGTTTGCCGGTCGATCATCGTGCTCAGTTCAGTTCAGTTCAGCCGGCCCCAGCCCAGGGCCGGCCCGCTCGGGGCCGCCGCCAGCAAGCTCGGCCAAGCCTTGTCCCGGGCGGGTCAGCCCAGGCCAGGCCAGCTCCGCCCGGCCCGGCTCCGCCTCGGCTTGCCCTGCTTCATCTCGGTCAGCCCGGCCCGGCGTGCCGGCCTGGCCCCGCTTCGCTCCATCTCGCCCGGCTCCGCCTCGGCTTGCCCTGCTTCATCTCGGTCAGCCCGGCCCGGCGTGCCGGCCTGGCCCCGCTTCGCTCCATCTCGCCCGGCTCCGCCTCGGCTTGCCCTGCTTCATCTCGGTCAGCCCGGCCCGGCGTGCCGGCCTGGCCCCGCTTCGCTCCATCTCGCCCGGCTCCGCCTCGGCTTGCCCTGCTTCATCTCGGTCAGCCCGCCCCGGCCTGCCGCCCCCGCCTCGCCTCCCTCATCTCGCCCAGCCCTTGCCCTGCCCTGCCCTGCCCTGCCCGGCCCGGGCCCGGGCAGGGCGGGCTCGGGCAGGGCAGTGGGTTGGGTTGGTAGGAGCCGGTTACGGCCTCGCCGGCCCTAGCGGCCGGTGGTGTTCGCGTGGCGGGCCACCGCATCCGGACCGGCGTGGCCCCAACCCGCCGGTGGTGTTCCGATGGCGAGCTACCGCATTCGGCGCAGCCCCAACCGGACGGAACCGCTCAGCGGGCCGGCCGCAGGTGATCCGCGCGCCAGTGCCGTCCTCGCCGCGGCGTGCGCCAATGCCGTCCCCGCAACGGCCGCGCCGGGCCCCGTGCCGCGATGAATGCCGGCTGGTGCTCGGCGAACCCCGCCGCCGTCAAACCCATCAGGACCGGGTAGCGGACTTCTCCGCGGCTGAGCTCCGTGTCCCTCGGGCGGCCCTCCTCGCGGAAACCCAGCTCCCCGTGCAACGCCAGTGAAGCGAAATTGCTCCCGTTGATGCTGACCTCGCACTTGCGGTACCGCCGCAGCTCGAACATGTACGCCAGCAACACCGTCACCGCGTCCGCCGCGTAGCCGCAGCGGCGGTACTGGGCTCCGATGCCGATGCCGTAGCTGAAGTGGCCCCTGGCCGGGTCGGCCTGGATCCAGATCGACCCGACCAGCGTGCGGTTGTGCAGGGTCTCGATCGCGAAGTGGAAGTCGTCGCCCGTGGTGTCCCGGTGGGTCGCCCAGTGGCGGTAGCCGCCGAGCTGGCGGTCGGACGCGCGGTCGAAGCCGATCAGGGTGCGGTGATCCGCCGGGCGGACCTCCCGCAACCGCACCTTCCACCCCGCCCAGCTCATCGGCAGTGATGGTACATCCCGGTCACCAATAGCATTGCGTGGTCATGTCGTCGAGCCGGACGAACTTCGACGAGCCGTTCGCCCCGATGATCGCCTTGACGAACACCGGGTTGACGCCGTTGAGGTTCCAGCGGGCGGTGTTGACCGCCTGGTACGCGCCGCTGCCGTTGAGCCACGGGTACGTGCTGTACAGCAGGTGCGCGTTGGCGTCCCAGATCTCGATGCCGACCTGCGCCCCGCCCGCCGTCTGCATGTAGAACTGCGAAGCGCACTGGGCGTAGCCCGGCACCGAGTTCGTCGGCACCCAGAAACCCTCGAACGCCCAGCCGTTGGTGGCGAACAGCCAGCCGTTGTTCCGGCCGGACCGCGCGGTGCCCGCCCCGACGTCGAACCCGGCCGACGCCGCCCCGCCGGTCGCCACCAGCCACGATCCCTGCGGGTTGACCTCGAAGCCGTCCTGCACCTGCGACAGCGACGCGTGCGCCACCCCCGCTGTGGCGGTCAGCAGCGCGGCGGACAGGACGGCGGCCAGGGTCACGCCGCCCCAACGGCGCCGGAGCCCGGAAAACGTAGTGGACATATCGGTTCCTTCCTCGATCCGTAGCACCCTTCCGAGCGCGCGGGACCGGGCGGTGATACGTCCGGTGACGACGGGATCGTCCGGGCCGACGGACCGGGCACTCCTGCCCGGGCTCACGCTCGGCCCGGCCGAACTGCACCCGCTGGTCGCCGAAGCCGTGCACCTCGCACGGACCTCCGCCGACGACCACCTGCGGCACCGCGTCGAACTCCAGGTGGCCGATCCGCGCCCCTGACTGTCACGAACTCCGCCGCACCGGTGTCTTGAGGGCGTTCCACCCCGACGACACGAGTGAGGTACGAAACCATGGACACACGCCTCGACCTGTTCGGCACCGAAACCGGCTCCCGGCTCGCCAAGCGGTTCGCGAGCCTCGGGCAGGTCATCGACCGCTCGCCGCTGCCGTCGGCCACCCGGGAGCTCGTCAGCCTGCGGGCCAGCCAGATCAACGGGTGCGGCTGGTGCGTCGACATGCACGTCAAGGAGGCCGCCGCGGCCGGGGAGACGGCCGTCCGGCTCGCGCTCGTCGCCACCTGGCGGGAGTCGACCGTCTTCACCGAGGCCGAGCGGGCCGCGCTCGCGCTGGCCGAGGAGGGCACCCGGCTCGCCGACGCCGCCGAAGGCGTGTCCGACCAGACCTGGGCGCGCGTGCGCGAACACCACGACGACGAGCAGGTCGCCGCGCTGGTGTCGCTGGTCGCGTTGATCAACGCCGCCAACCGGCTCGCCGTGATCGTGCACCAGAAGGGCGGGTCCTACGAGCCCGGGATGTTCGCCGCCATGACCGACCGCGGCTGAGCGCGGTCAGCGGGCGGGCACGGTGATCGTCTTGTACTCGGTGTAGGTGCCGAGCCCGACGGCGCCGTACTCGCGGCCGAGGCCGCTGGCCTTGAAGCCGCCGAACGGGCCGTCGAACCCGATCGGGGCGCCGTTGACGGTGACCGTGCCGGTGCGGACGCGGCGGGCGACGGCGAGCGCGTGGGCCGGGTCCGCCGACCACACGCCGCCGGAGAGGCCGTACTCCGAGTCGTTGGCGAGGCGGACGGCGTCGTCCTCGTCGTCGTAGGCGATGACGACCAGGACGGGGCCGAAGATCTCCTCCCGCGCGATGCGCATGGTGTTGTCGACGTCGGCGAACAGCGTCGGCGTGACGTAGTTGCCGCTTTCCAGGCCCGGCGGGACTTCCGGGCCGCCGGTGACGAGCCGCGCGCCCTCCTCGATGCCGAGGCGGATGTAGTCCAGGACGCGCTGTTGCTGATCGCGGCGGATCATCGGGCCGATGAACGTCCGGTCGTCGGCCGGGTCGCCGACGCCGAGGGACTCCACCAGGTCCTTCAGCCCGGCGACCACCTCGTCGTAGCGGGCGCGCGGCGCGAGGACGCGCGTCTGCGCGATGCAGGATTCGCCGTTGTTGAGCAGGGAACCGAACTTGACGCCCTGGATCGCCGCGCCGAGGTCGGCGTCGGGCAGGACGAGCATCGCCGACTTGCCGCCGAGCTCGAGGCTGACCCGCTTGAGCTGTTCACCGGCCAGCGACGCGATGCGGCGCCCGGCGCGGGTCGAGCCGGTGAAGGCGACCTTGTCGACTCCCCTGTGCTTGACCAGGTACTCGCTGGTCTCGCGGTCGGCGGGCAGGACGCTGATGACGCCGTCGGGCAGGCCGGCCTCCGCGAGCAGCTCCGCGAGGAGGTTCATGCTCAGCGAGTTCTCCGGCGACACCTTCAGGACGACGGTGTTGCCGGCGAGCAGCGCCGGGATGATCTTCGCCGACGCCGAGGAGAACGGCGAGTTCCACGGGATGACCGCGGCGACCACGCCGATCGCTTCCCGGCGCACGACCGACCGGAAGGGCGCCGCGGGATCCGACGGCTCGAGGGTTTCCTCCCAGCCGAACTCCTCGGCCGCCTTCAGGTAGGCGTCGGCCTGGCGGGTCAGGCTGGACTGGCCCGCCTTGGTGAACCAGAGCGCGGAGCCGTTCTCGGCGGAGATGAGCGCGGCGATCTCGTCGGCGCGCTTCTCGCGCAGAGCGGCGAGCTTGCGGACGACGGCGATCCGGTCCGCGGGCGAGGTGCGCGGCCACGGGCCCTCGTCGAAGGCCCGCCGGGCGGCCGCGACCGCGCGGTCGACGTCGGCGGGCAGCGCCTGCGCGGCGCGGCCGATGACCGCGTTGTCGTGCGGGGACCGGATGTCCAGCAGCTCGGCGCTGCTCGGGGCGGTCCACGTGCCGCCGATGAAGAGTTCTTCGTAGGTGATCACTGCTGCCTCCTGACACGCTATCTGTCACATCAACGTAGCACTTGAGGCGCTTAACGGGCTCGCTTGTGAGTCACTGCACAGGGGCGTTAGTTCTCCGGAGTGCCTCAGTGGTGTGGCGGTATGGTGCGGGGGTGAGAGCCGACGCCGCACGCAACCTGGAACTGCTGCTCACCACGGGCGCCCGGATGCTCGCCGAGGACCCGGCCACGAGCATCGCGGCGATCGCCGCGGAGGCCGGGGTGGACCGCCGGACGGTGTACCGCCGGTTCACCGGCCGCGAGGAGCTCTTGGCGGCGGTCTACCAGGCCCGCCTCGACGCGATCGAAGCGGCGATCGAGGCGGCCCGGCTGCGGGAGGCGCCGGTGCCGGTGGCCCTGCACCGGTACGTCGAGGGGATCGTCGGGGTGAACCGCACGTGGCCGACCGAGGTGAGCCGGATGCGCTCGGACCCGGAGATCTGGGCCCGCCGCCTGCGGGCGATCGAGGAGGTGGACCGGTTCCTGCAGCGGGCGGCCGACGAGGGGTTCCTGCGGCCGGGCCTGCCGGACCGCTGGCCGGGCAACGTCCTGGGGTCACTGGTGCACCTGTCGACCCGGGAACTGCCCGAGCTGAGCGACGCCCAGGCGGCGGACGTCATCGTCGACACCTTCCTGCGCGCCTTCGGCAAAACCGACGCTTCCTAACCCGCACCCGGAGGGTCGGCTCGCGTACCGGAAGGGCCGGCCTGCGTACCGGGATGGTCGGCCGGCGTACCTGGAGGGTCGGCTGGCGTACCCGGAGGGTCGGCTCGCCCTCCGCACGGGCCAACCTCCCGGGTGCATAAGCCGACCGCCCAGGTACGCAAGCCGACCGCCTAGGTACGCGAGCCGACTGTCCAGGTACGCAAGCCGACCGGCCAGGTACGCAAGCCGACCGGCCAGGTACGCGGGTCGACCCTCTAGGTGCGCAGGCCGACTGTCCGGGTGTGCGGGTCGACCCTCTAGGTGCGCAGGCCGACCGGCCGAGTGCGCGGGTCGACCGGCCGGGTGCGTTGGCCGACCCGTCCGGTCGTGGGGTCAGGGGGCGGCGATGATGCGCCAGCGCTGGTTGGCGCTGCCGCTGTCGGCGTACTGGCCGAGTTCCGCTCCGCTGCCCGTGCGGCCCATGCCGTCGAGGTACTCGCCCGTGGTGCTGTTGCGGATGCGGACGTTGTTCGCGTCCGTCACCACCGACCACTGCTGGTTGCCGCTGCTGCTGGCCGGGTACTGGCCGACCGCCGCGCCGTTCGTGGTGCGGCCCGCGCCGTCGAGGTACAGCCCGGTCGCGCGGTTCTTGATGCGCACCCGGTTCCCCGCGTTCTCGATGATCCACTGCTGGTCGGCGCGCCCGGGTCACCGGTGGCCTGGCCCGTCCCGGCGCCGGTGGACGTCCGGCCCAGGCCGTCGATGTAGAGGCCGGTGGCCGCGTTGACGATCCGGACGTACGTGCCGCCGCCGTCGCCGAGGCCCCAGGCGTACCGGAGGCGGGTCAGCCCGCTGGGGTTCGACAGCGTCAGGCGGATGCCCGCGCCGGTGCCGGTCTTCGTCGTCATGCTGTACCAGTCGCCGTCGCGCAGGCCCGGCCAGTACACGCTGCCGACGCCGAGGCTCCTCAGTTTCGCGCTGACACCGCGGATGTAGTCGGCGAAGAACGACCCGCTCGGGACGCTGTAGTCGAGGGTGTCGTAGTGCACGCCGTTCTTGCTGCCCGGCGACATCGGGCCGCCCCACTCGGTGACGACGGTCCGGTCCGCGTACGCGCCGATGTAGCCGCCGATGTGGTCCGCCCACTCGTTTTCGCTTTCGTAGCCGGCGAAGAACGAGTAGTCGTGGGCCGCCAGGAGCGTCCCGTCGAGCCGCCGGTCGCCGCCGACCGCGGGAACGTTCTGGGCCAGTCCGGCGCCGTCGAGGATCACCCGGCCGCGCGGCACGCCGGGGTACCGGGCCAGCCAGGAGCTGTAGAAGTTGTTCAGGTCGGCGGTGCCGTAACCGTACGGCTCGTTGACGACCTCGAAGTAGGCGTTCGGGTTGCTGCCGTACTTGGCGACGACGGTGTCCCACATCTGCTGGAACCGGCCGGTGTCCGCAGGCTTCCCGCCGGTGTACGCCCAGTACGCCAGGATCACCTTGCCCTTGGCGAGCGCGGTGTCGATCGCGCCGGTGTAGGTGCCCCAGTAACCCGACACCGTCGGCTCGTTGATCGGCATCCGGACCGTGTCGGCCCCGGTGATCGAGTACAGCTGCCCGACCACCTGGTCCGCCACGGTGGCCGCCGACGCGTAGGTGTCCGAAGCGCCGAGCCCGGACACGTACAGCGTGCCGTTGACGAAGTTGTCCCGCGTGTCGGCCCAGTTGACGCCCTTGAACCCGGTCGTGGCCGCCTGGGCCTGCGCCGGGACGGCGGTCAGCAACCCGCCGGCGAGCGCGGCCAGCGCCGAAAACCGGAATGCCGCGGACAGCGTCCTGCGTAACACGGATGGGGTGCGTTTCATCGGTTCGTTCCTCCCGGATCCTCGCGCAGCCGTGGTTGTCCGAGACACTGGTAACACCCGGCCCCGGAAAGCGGCCATACTTTCGAAGCGAAACGCTCACGATCGGTCAGGAAAGAACACGCACCGGGCCGCGGCGAACACTTCGCCGCGGCCCGGTGCGGAATGCGTCAGCCGAAGTTCACGTCACTGCACCACATGTACGTCTGGTCCTGGTGCGAAGCCTGCCAGATCGTGAAGACGACGTGGTGCCCGCGGTAGCCGCCGGAGGTCTGGACGGTGAAGGTGATGTCCTTCGCCGGCGCGAACCGGCCGGTCTGCGTGACCTGGTCGAGGTTGCCCCAGCCCAGGCGCTGCGTGGTGGGATCGTAGCCGTTCTTGCTGACGTAGACCCGGATGAAGTCGGCACCGTGGCTGGCCTGGTCGTACAGGTGCATCGTGAAGCTGCTGCCGACGCTGGTGGTCCGCCACGGGCCGGGGGTGTTCAGGGAGTTGTTGCGCGACAGGGCGTTGCTGCACAGCTGCCCGTCGGGCGTGGCGCCCTGGAAGTTGCCGTGCAGCCCGTCCCGCAGGGCGCTCATCCAGTTCCACATGGTGTCGGCGTTGGCCTGGAAGGCGGCCCAGCACGTGGGGTCCTGCTGCTGCATGGCGGGGTTCGTGTGCTGGCTGCCCCAGTCCTTCCAGCACTGGTAGGCCCGGGTGGCCGGGTCGACGATGGTGCCGTGCGCCGAGGCGGCCGGGACCCCGGCGAACAAGCAGGCCAGCCCGGCGACGACCAGGGCGACGAGGCCGCGGCGTCCGGTCCCGGAAAAGGTGCGCCTACGCATGGATGAGCCTCCGTTCTCGAAAAGAGCGAGCGGTGGTGGTTCATATGGGAGCGCTCCCAGGATGGCAGCAGCTTAGGCGCGATCCGGACAAACGTCAACCAAACGCCGAGTCGGTGTTGGGGTTATTCCCCGCCATTGTCGCGTCTTTTCGAAAATACCGGGATCGGCCCCGAAACTTTCGGGGCCGCCGGTCGCGGAAAGCGTGGCACGCGCATTTCCGCCGTTCGTAGTCCATTTCGGACAGTGAGCCGGCGGGAGCCCCGGGATCGCCGGGGCTCCCGCCGGGGGATCAGCGCTTGGCGGTCAGGTCGAGCAACCGGCCGGTGAGGTCGAGGTGTTCCTCGACGCTGCTCGTCAGGTAGGTGATGTCGACGAACGTGTGGTCCGGCGCCACCAGCTCGACGATCTTGGTGACCGACTCGGCGATCGCCTCCGCTGCCGTGCCGGGGTCGGCGTTCACGCGCAGGGCCACGCCGAGCGCCTGCGGGTCGCGGCCGGCCCGCTCGGTGTCCTCGCGGAGCTTGGCCAGCGTCGAGGTGATCACCTCCGCCGGGAACTGCTCGGGCACCGACCAGACCGGGAGCCACCCGTCGGCGCGCTCGGCGACCCGGCGCAGGGACTTCTCGCCGAAGCCGGCGAGGTAGACCGGCGGCTTGCGCACCGGCTTGAGGGCGACGTTCGACTCCGCGATCCGGTAGCCGACGCCGTCGTGGGTCACCGTGTCCTTCGTCCACCAGGTTTCGAGCAGGTCGAGCAGGTCGTCGAGCCGCTTGCCGCGCTCGGACATCGGCACGCCGACGGCCGCGTACTCGTCGGGGGACCAGCCGATGCCCAGCCCGGGCAGCAGCCGGCCGTTGCTCGCCACGTCGATGCTGGTCAGCAGCCGGGCGAAGTTCGCGGGCTGGTACTGGGTCGCGTTGATCGTGCTGGACCCCAGCACCGCCGTCTCGGTCACGGCCGCCGCGATGGCCAGCGCGGCGAACGGGTCCTGCGCCGTGTTGAACTCCTCCGGCATGCCGTCGTAGCCCGGGTACGACACCACCGGGTCGACCGGCGACAGCAGCCGGTCACCGACCCAGAGGCCGGCCGCACCGGCCCGCTCCGCCTCGCGCGCGTACCGCGCGATCCCGCCCGGCGTGGCCGCCGCCTTGCCGAACACCGGAAGGCTGAAACCAAGTGGCATTGCTTCTCCCCTGAAGAGTGAACGGACCGCGTTCGGTCCTCATGCCACTACTACTCGCATTCAGTTGCGCGTTCAAGCAGTCCGCTGGGCGGACCGCTCGGCGGCGCTGGGGGCGCCGGATCCGGCGGCCGCCGGTGCGGTGCGCGGGCCGCCGGTCAGCTGCGGTCGTGGAGCGTCACGTGGTAGCCGTCGGGGTCGGCGAACGTGAACGTCCGGCCGAACGGACCGTCGATCGGGGCCGAAACGATCGGGTGGCCGTCGGCGGCGAGTGCGTCGTGGATGGCCTGCACGTCGGTCGCGTGCAGCCAGATCGCCGCGCCGAGGCCCGGGCGGGGGGCCGCGTCCAGGTCCGTTCCGGGAACGATGTCGCGGAGGGCGAAGGTGATCGGCTTCGTCTCGAAGACGACCGCGTGCGGCGGTCCGGCCGGCGACCGGACCAGGCCGAGGTAGCGCTCGTAGAACGCCTGCGAGGCGGCGAGATCGCGCGCCTGCAGGGAAATGAAGTCGGGGCCGGTGGCGGGCATGCGCTGCTCCTTCTTTTCGTGTCAGCTTTCTGACACGATCGACTCTATGTCAGAATGCTGACATGAGTCAAGCCGGGGTCGATCTGCCGACGTCACTGGGCTACCTGCTGAAGGAGGCGTCGAGCGCCCTGCGCGTGGCCATGGAGGAGGTGCTGCGGCCGCTCGGGATGAGCGTGACGCACTACTCCTGCCTCGAGCTGCTGGCGCAACGGCCGGGCCTGTCGAACTCCGAGCTCGCCCGCGGCGCGTTCGTCACCCGCCAGACGATGAACGTGCTCCTCCAAGCCCTGGAACGGGACGGCTACGTGACCCGGCCGGCGGAGGCGCCCGTCGGGAAGGTGCTGCCGACGCGGCTCACGCCCCGCGGCCGCCGGAGCCTGGAGAAGGCCACCGTGGCCGTCCGGTCCGTCGAGCTCCGGATGCTGGCCGGCCTGAGCGAAACCGAGCAGGCCACCGCTTTCCGGCTCCTGCGGAGCATGATCCGCTCCCTGCGCGACGACGACGCCTAGCCGGTTTCCGCCATGCACTGCTCCGGCCCGGTGGGGCGCAGCCGCGCCCGGGTCTGGGCCTCGAGCAGTTCGGCGCGCTCCTGGGCGGCTCGGGCTTCGGCGTACGCGCGTCTCGCGGTCGCCGCCAGCCGGTCCGCCCGTTCCTCCAGTTCGCCGGCTTTGGCCGCGGCCCGGGAGATGGCGGCGACACGTTCCTCGAGTTCGTCGCGCATGCCGCTCCTCAGCGCCGGCCGTCGGGACCGGGGACTTCGGTGGCGGTGCCGACCCATTCGACGACTTCGCCGTCGTCGTCGAAGAGCGGGACGGCCCGGGAATGCGTCCAGCCGAGGCTGCCGTCGACGCGCTTGACGCGGTGGACCGAGTCGAACACGCTCCTGGTGCGGACCGCCTCGTCGATCGCGGCGAGCACGCCGGGCTGGTCGTGCGGGGCGACGTAGCTGTCCAGCCAGGAGTGGCTCGGGGCGGTGGTGTCGGCGATGAACCCGCGGCCGTCGAGCTCGCGCAGCTCGCTCCAGTCCGGGTTCATCCGGAACACCGCGTCGAACGCCGCGGCGACGAGGGCGCGGAAGCGCCGGTCGGCGACGGCCCGGACGCGGCGGCGCTCGAGCTGGGCGGCGACGCGGGCGACGAGCTCGCTCGGCGCGAACGGCTTGACCAGGTAGTCGTCGGCACCCGCGGTGAGGCCCTCGACGGTGGCGTCCTCGCCGGCGCGGGCGCTGAGCATGATCAGCGGCACCTCCCGCAGCGTGGGGTCGGCTCGCAGGCGGTGGGCCAGTTCCAGCCCGTCCATCCCCGGCATCATGACGTCGGCGAGGATCAGGTCGGGCGGGTCCCGGCGCGCCGACTCCAGGCTCCGCACCGCGTCGCCGACGGCGTGCACCTGCCAGTTCGGCGACAGCAGCCGGGTGAGGTAGTCCCGCATGTCGCGGTTGTCGTCGACCACCAGCAGCCGCCCGCGGGCCGGGCGGGCGGGCCCCGGGACGTCGTCGGTGTCCCAGTGCTCGGCGGCCTCGGCGAGGGTGGCGGCGGTGGCGCGGTGGACGCGGCCGGGCTCGGCCACCGCGGCGCCCGGGGGCTGCTTGCGCGTGATCCACACGGTGAATTCGCTGCCCTCGCCCACGGTGCTGCGCACCTTGACCCGGCCGTGCAGCAGCCGGGCGAGCTCGTGGACCAGCGCCAGACCGATGCCGGCGCCGTCGTGGGTGCGCGAGCGGGTGGTGGGCGCGCGGTGGAAGCGGGTGAACACCTTGACCAGCTCGTCTTCCGGGATGCCGACGCCGGTGTCGCGCACCGTGAGCTGGACGTGCCGGGGCAGCTCGCGCAGGGTGACGGTGATCGTGCCGGCGAAGGTGAACTTCACGGCGTTCGACAGCAGGTTCGCGACGATCTTCTTCCACATCTCCGGGTCGACCGGGACGGGCGCGCTCAGTGCGGGGCAGTCGACGTGCAGCGCCACCCCCGCCCGGTCGGTCGCGCCGCGGAACGTGCTGGCGATGTCCTCGGTGAGCCGGGCCAGGTCGGTGGGTTCGGACCTGGCCCGCACGCGGCCCGCCTCGAGCTGCGAGAAATCGAGCAGGGTTTCGACCATGCCCAGCAGCCGGCGGGCGTTGCGGGTCGCGACGTCGACGTGTTCCCGCAGCTCGGCGGGCACGCCGGCGGTCGGGGCGGCGAGGTCGTCGAGCGGGGCGAGCAGCAGGGTGAGCGGGGTACGCAGCTCGTGGCTGACCGTGGAGAGGAACTGCGTCTTGGTCCGGTCGAGCTCGACGAGCTGGTCGATCCGGTCGCCCTGGCGACGGCGGTGCACGGCGTCGGTGAGCGCGGCGGTGGCCTGCGCCGCGACCAGGACGAGGAAGTGCCGGTAGGCCTCGTCCAGCGGCAGCCGGGGACTCACGCCGAGGACCAGCACCCCGGCGGGCGCGTGGGCGGACCTCTCGCCGAGCGGGAAGAGCATCGCGCAGCCGGGTTCTTCGCCGTCCGCGCCGACGGTCACCCCGCGGAAGACCCGCGCCAGGTCCGGGACGAGGACGGGCTCGCCGGTCGCCACCAGCTCGGCCAGTGGCCACTTCGGCGGCTGCCAGGACAGCAACGCGGTGTGCGGGGCCAGCGGTCCGCCTGCCGGGGTGCCCACCGCCGCCACGAGCTCCGCCCGCTGCCGCGTCGGGTCGGTGAGGTAGGCGGCGGCGAAGGGGATGTCCGGGGCGTCGTCGCCGAGCGCCCCGACGAACGACTCGAGCGCCGCTCGCCCGGACGCCGACTTCCGCGTGTACCCCGCCAGGGTGCTCAGCAGGTCGAGCCGGCGGCGGCCGAGCACTTCGCGCGTCGTCTCGATGGCCGTGACCAGCACGCCCACCGGTGCCGGGCCGTCGCCGCGCAGCGGGCTGAAGGTCAGGTCGAACCAGGCGTTCTCGGTGTCGCCGTGCCGGGTGATCGGGTGGAGCGCGTCCTCGAGCGAGACGGCTTCCCCGGCCAGCGCCCGCCGGTAGCGGGGCTCGTTGAGGTGCCACGCTTCGGGCCAGCACTCGCGGTGGGGCCTGCCGAGGCCGGCGGGGTGCTTGGCCCCGAGCACCAGCCGGTAGGCGTCGTTGTAGAACTGCAGCAGGTCCGGGCCCCACAGCAAGCACATGCCCACCGGGCTGTCGAGCACCGTCCGCACCAGGGTGACCAGCTGGGCGGGCCACTGCCGGACCAGACCCAGCGGCGTCTGGCTCCAGTCGACCTCCCGCGAGAGCCGGGCGACCTCCCACAGCACCGGCCCGATCTCGGGCAGGTCCAGCACCAGGTTGGCCACGCCGGCTTCGGTGACGGCCAGTGGCATCGACGCGTGTTCGGCGGACTGCTCGCTCTGCGCGATGACGGTTCCGCCCGCCTGCCTGACCGCCTGCGCGCCGGCCAGGCCGTCCTGGCCCATGCCCGACAGCACCACGGCCACCGTGCGCTCGCCGGCGGACCCGGCGAGGGAGGTCAGCAGCGCGTCGAGCACGCCCCCGGAACCGGGCCCGGTGGCCGGAGCCAGCGAAAGCGTCCCGTCCGGCAGCAGTTCCAGCACGGTCCGCGGCGGGCAGACGGCCACCACGCCGTCCCGCAGCGGGGTGCCGTCGACGGCCCACTCGACGGTCAGCGGCAGCCGCTGGCGCAGGACGTCGACCAGCCTCCCGCCGTGCCCGCCCATGTTCTGGGCGACGACCACGGCGAACCCGAAGCCGGGCGGCAGCGTGCTCAGCACCGAGGCGATGGCCCCGAGGCCGCCCGCGGACGCGACCAGCGCGACGACCGCCCGCTCGGGCGGGCCGGGGGATTCGCGCGGGAGGGAGAGCATGGCCCCAGTCTGCTCGCCCGCGGCACTGCGGGCGAGGCGGACCGGGCACCTCACATGACCAGCAGCCCCGACTCCATGGCCCGGACGACCGCGAGCGTCCGGTTCGGGCAGTTGAGCTTGGCCAGGATGATGCCGACCGTGCGCTTGACGCCGTGTTCGGAGATGCTCAGCGAGCGGGCGACCTGCCGGTTGCTCTGCCCTTCGGCGATCAGGCGGAGCACCTGGTGTTCCCGCCCCGTCAGGGCGATCATCGACGCGCGCTTCGAGGTGGCGTCGGCGCCGGCCTGGTCGGGGGCCGCCACCGAGCGCCGGGCCAGCGTGGCCGAGACGTGGAACCGGCCGGCCGCGACGTCGACGATCGCGTCGCCCAGGGTCTCGGGACGCAGGTCCGCCCAGTCCAGGAAGCCGTTCGCGTGGTCGGCCCATGACTGGTCGATGACATCGGCCGGGTCCACCAGGATGAGGACGTCGATGTGGTGGCGCCGCAGCTTTTCGGCGATGCCGGTGGGCATCGGCGTGCGCGCGCTGCCGGAGGAAATGATCAACTGGCCGTTGCCGAACGTGGAGATGTCCTCGACGTCCGTGCTGAACCGCGCGGTCAGCCGGATGTCGAGGGAGCGGAACATCCCTTCGACGCTGTACCGGCGAATGCCGTCTTCGACGACCAGCATGATCTGCAGATTGGTGTCCTTGGTGCCCGGTGGCAGCGGGGAACGCCCCAGCCACGGGGAACTCCGCCGGTCGCGCATGTCGGGGATGATCGCGCCGTCGAATCCCGGTGACGCCCCGGATGTCACTGTCATTTGTTCTGTCATTTTCCAGCCCCCATGTGGCCCAGTCGGCGTGTGGACGCCTCTTTGTGCAGGCCTATTCTCACGTAAATACCGTGTATGCTGAATAACGGGGTCTACCCGTGCGATCGAGCATGGCACGAGGTGCCGGGAACTGTCCACCCCGTGCTGGCGGGCATGGTGATTAAGTGTCCATTGGTGCCGAGTAAAGCGCGAGTCAAATGCGCTGTTCCAGCGGGTGTGACGGCGGGCGGGCCCGCGGCGCCGGGTTCGGGATCGCAGGTCACGGCGCGCGGGAAAGCACGGAATCGGTCCGATTGCAAGCCACCAACATTGATAGGATCTCTCACCGGCGGTCCTGCGGAGGCACAAATTCGGTTCCTGTGCAAATCCGCAGGAGGGCACAGAATCAGTTCGGAAGCAACAAGTCCGGCCGATGTCACAAAGTTGACAATCGCGGGCGGACTTGCTTATCGTCGGTCCGGTTCCCGCCGACCGCCATCCGAAGGTGTCCATGAACGCGCCGCCGACGCTGCCGAAATCAAGGCAGCGGCTGATTCTTGCCGTCCTGATGTTGTGCTCGGTGCTGATCTGGCTGGACAACACCGTCCTCAGCACCACGCTGGAGACGCTGGCGGACCCGGTCCGGGGAATCGGCGCCGATCCCGGCGAGCTGCAGTGGGCGACCGGTTCGTACACGCTGGCCTTCGCCACCCTGATGTTCACCGCGGGCGCACTGGGCGACCGGTTCGGGCACCGGACGGTGTTCTTCGGCGGCGTGGTCGTGTTCGCCGCGTCCTCGTTGTGGGCGGCGTACGCGAGCGATGCGGGCCAGCTGATCGCGGCCAGGGCCGCGATGGGCGTGGGCAGCGCGCTGATCACGCCGGCGATGCTGGCCATTCTCATGTGGACCTTCACCGGCCCCGCGCGGGCCGCCGCCATCGGCATCTTCTCGACGTCGGCCGGGGTCGGCATGGCGGCGGGCCCGGTGCTGGCGGGCTTCCTGCTCGCCCACTTCCACTGGGGCTCGGTCTTCCTGGTCAACGTCCCGGTCTCGGCCGTGGCGCTCGCCGGGATCGCCGTGCTGGTACCGAACTTCCGCAGCCCCACCCGGCGGCCGCTGGACCCCGCCGGGATGCTGCTGTCGATCGCCGGGCTGGTGGCGCTGGTCTACGGGCTGATCCGGGCCGGGCAGGTGGCGACGTGGAGCCGGACCGACGTCTGGGCGCCGATCCTGGCCGGCCTGGTGCTGCTGGCCGCCTTCGTCCTCGTCGAACTGCGGGTCAAGGCGCCCGGCTTCGACCCGCGGCTGCTCGCGCACCGCACCTTCGGCGGCGGCAACCTGGCGCTCGGGCTGCTGCTGTTCGGGGTCGCCGCCATCACCTTCTACAACGCTTTCTACCTGCAGGGCGCGCTCGGCTTCTCGCCGATGGCGGCGGGGCTGGCCAACATCCCGACCGCGGCCGGTGCCCTCGTGGGTGCGCCGCTCGCCGCGCGGCTGGTCCGCCGCCGGTCGGTGCGCCCGGTCGCCGTGCCGGCGTTGACCGTGGCCGCGCTGACCATCGGGGCGTACGCGTTCCTGGACCTGCAGACCCCCCTCGCCTGGATCGAGGTGCTGCTGTTCGTCCAGGGGCTCGCGATCGGCATGGTGATCGGCCCGGTCACCGCCGCGCTGATCGGCCACCTGCCGCTGGCGCAGGCCGGCGCCGGCTCGGCCGTCACCAACACCGTGCGGCAGGCCGGCAGCGTGATCGGGATCGCCGTGGGCGGCACGATCCTGTCGATCGGGTACCGGCGGGCGATCGAACCCGCGCTGGTCGGCGTGCCCGGCCCGGTGCAGGAGCAGGCGCGGGTGTCCGCCGAGCAGGCGCGCCACGCCGCGCCCGGTCTGGCCGGGGCCGCCGACGACGCGTTCGTCCACGCCATGCACACCGGCGCGGGCTGGATCGCGGCCATCGCGCTCCTCGGCGCGGTCGTCCTGCTGGTCACCCTGCCCGCCGGGAAGAAGCGTGGTCCGGTCGCGGAGCACGAAGAGACCCGCGGCGCCGAGGCCGTGGCCGCCCCGGCGCCCCGGCCGTGAAGACGGGGGTGCCCGTGCGGACCGCCACCGAAGTGCGCGAAACCGAGCCGAGCCCGGCCGGTGTCCAGGTGGCGGGCCAGGCCACCTATCTGCTGGACCGGCACATGTTCGCCCTGTGGAACTGGGCGTCGCGGGCGCCCGGGGCACCGCCGCCCGTCGGTGACGTCGAGCGGCTCGCCCTGGTCGTCCCGGCACCCGACCACGCCAAGTTCGAGGTGGCCGAGGTCGACTGCGCGCTGATCGAGCCGGACAAGCTCGCCGGCGCGCCCCTCGACTCGCCCGGCGCGTCGGTCGAGGCCTGGCGCACGCGGATCGCGGGCGGCGACGCCGCCCTGCCGATCGCCGCGCACGCCGTGCCCGACGCCACCGGCACCGCCGTGACGTCGGCGGAGCACGCGGCGGCCGTGTTCCGGCACACCACCGAGGTCGCGGCCGAACTGCGCACCGCGTTGACCGCCGAGCTGCGGCCCTACCAGGTCCGCGGGGTGAGCTGGCTGCGCGAGGCCGTCGACGCCCACGGTGGCGCGGTGCTCGCCGACGAGATGGGGCTCGGCAAGACGCTGCAGGCCATCGGCTACCTCGTCGGGCGCGCCGACGCGGGCCCGCAGCTGGTCGTCTGTCCCACCTCACTGGTCGGCAACTGGGCGCACGAAATCGCGCGCTTCGCCCCGGACCTGAAGGCGGTGGCGTGGCGGGGAGAGCCGCTGGAAGCCATCGCCGAGCGGACCGTGGTGCTCACCGGGTACCCGACGCTGCGGCTGCACGGCCCGGCCCTGCTGGAACACCAGTGGGCCACCGCGGTCTTCGACGAGGCCCAGGTGCTGAAGAACCCGCGCACCCAGGTGTCGAAGGCCGCGCGGACCATCGCGGCCGACGCGCGGATCGCGCTGACCGGAACCCCCGTCGAGAACCGGCTCGAAGAACTCTGGGCGCTGCTCAACCTGGTCGCACCGCAGCTGTTCGGGCACAAGACGCAGTTCCGCCGCCGGTTCATCCGGCCGATCGCGGACGGCTCGGTCGCCGCCGCGGCCCGGCTGCGCGGGGTGATCGAGCCGGTCGTGCTGATGCGGAAGAAGTCCCAGGTCGCCGGCTCGCTGCCGCCCAAGATCCACGCCGACCTGATCTGCGACCTCACCGAAGAGCAGCAGCGGCGGTACGACCGCGTGCTGGAGCAGGCGATCGACGACGGCTTCGGCAGCGGCGCCCAGCGCCAGGCCCGGGTGCTGGCGGCACTGACCGCGCTCAAGCAGGTCTGCAACCACCCGACCCTGGTCGCCGGCGGCCCTGCCGACGCCGACGACCCCGACGCCGGGGAACTGGCCGGGCGGTCGGGCAAGCTCGACCTGTGCACGGACATCGTGGCCAACAACCTCGAAACCGGTTCGCCGACGCTGATCTTCACCCAGTACCGGAAGACCGGTGAGCTGCTCGTGCGGCACTTCGGCGAGCAGTTCGGGGTGTCCGTCCCGTTCTTCCACGGCGGCCTGAACTCCGACCAGCGGGCCGAAATCGTCCGCGGCTTCCAGGCCGACGACGGGCCGAAGGTGCTGGTGCTCAGCCTGAAGGCCGGCGGCACCGGGCTCACGCTCACCCGCGCGGCCGACGTCATCCACTTCGACCGGTGGTGGAACCCGGCCGTGGAGGCGCAGGCCTCCGACCGGGTGCACCGGATCGGGCAGACCCGCACGGTGACCGTCACCACGCTGACCACCAACACCACCGTCGAGGAGCACATCGCGGCCATGCACTCGCGCAAGTCGGCGCTCTCCGACATCGCCGACATGTCCGGCGTCGCCGAACTGGCCAAGCTGGACGACGACCGCCTGATCGCGACCCTGCGCCGGAAGCGGAGCAGCTGACGTGCCCGACGACGACTTCGGCTACACGGCGTGGGGGCGGGACTGGGTCCGGCTGGCCCAGCCGCTGCGCCAGACCCTGCCCAACCCGGCGCTGCCCCGCGCCCGCAAGCTGGCGCGCCTCGGCGGCGTGCAGCTCACGATCGACGGCCGCACCGTGCGCGGGACCGTCCAGCGCGGCCGCACCACCTCGGTGACCAGCATCGAGGTGGCCCCGATGGCCCGCGAGACGATCACCGGGATCACCGGCCAGCTGTGCGGGGCGCGGCCCATCCTCACCGACGAGGTGCACCGCGTGGTCACCGAGGCAGGCCACCCGCCCGCGCCGGTCCTCGCCGGCGTCGACTGCTCCTGCTCGGACGACACCGGGCGGTGCATCCACGTGCTCGCCGTCTTCTACGAGATGGCCCGGCGCGTCGACGACGACCCGCGGATCGCCCTCGAGGTCCAGGAGTTCTTCCACGCCTCCTCGGAGAACACCCGGGTGCCCGCGGCGGCGGCCCCGCAGCGGTGGATCGCGCTCACCGCGCTCGATCCGGCCGGGTACTTCACCGTCTCCGGGTAACCGGCCGCACCACTCGCACCGACGCACCCGCACGCATTCCCCTTCCTCGTTCCGGGACGCCCGGGCCCTCGGGGTAGCCGATCGGCTACCCCGAGAGGGCGCCCCGATCGGCTACCCGGGCCGGGATGCCTTCCGGCACTCCGTTGTAGCCCGTCGAACGAGCTCCCGCGCTCCTCGATCGCACGGCGAAGATGAAAACCGCTTGTTTGACGACATCGCGGTAGCCGGCGAAATCGAAGGAAGTTCCCATGAGCCTGTCCGGGCATTGGTGGAGTGCCAGCAAAAGCTACGTCTCGGAGATCCTCTCGCTGTTCGCGGCCGAGCCCGGGCGCGAGGTTTTCCATTGGCGCGGCACGGCTTTCACCGGTGCCGACCTGATCCGGTCGGTGACGGACACCTACCTCGCGCTGCGCGAGCGCGGGGTGGGCCGCGGCGACGTCGTGGCGATCCTGGTCGCCGCCAACAGCCCCGAGACGCTCACCGCGCGGTACGCCACCCAGCTGCTCGGCGGGGCCGTGTGCTACCTGCGCACCACCAACCCCGGCACCAAGGTCACCGTCCTGCCGCTGGACCAGCAGATCCAGATCCTGCAGGACACCGGCGCCGTGACCGTGTTCACCGACGCCGAATGCGCGGAACGGGCCACGGAAATCGCGGCCGCCCACGGCATTCCGGTGACGCGCGGCGAGGCCGGCCACAGCGAAGGCGCCGACGTCCCGGACGCCGCGGCGTGGGACTCCGAGGCGCTGGCCTTCATCAACTTCACCAGCGGCAGCACGGGGCGGCCCAAGGGCATCCGGGTTTCGGGCCGGGCGTGGGACGCCACCCTCCGGGCGTGGCAGGGCCTCGGCGGGGAAGCCGGCTGCACGTCGCTGCTGGTGTCGACCCCGCTGAGCCACGGCGTCGCCCCGATGGCCGACGCGGTCCTCGACTCGGGCTCGGCGCTCTACGCGCAGGAAAGCTTCGACGCCGCGAAGTTCGTGCAGACCGTCGCCGCGGAACCGGAGATCACCTGGACGTTCATGGCGACGACGCACGTCTTCCAGCTCAGTGACCACCTGCTGGAGCAGGGCATCGGCGACCGGGCCGCGGTGGCGGCCGCGGGCCTGTCCTCGCTGAAGCGGATCGTCTACGGCGGCAGCCCCGCGGCGCCCGCCCGGATCGCGCAGGCCTTCGAGCTCTTCGGCCCGGTGCTGGCGCAGGGCTACGCCACGAGCGAGTCCGGCCGGATCACCACGCTGACCCCGCTGCAGCACGGCGACCCGGACCTCGCGGGCACCGTCGGGCGGCCCTTCCCCGAGGTGCAGGTCGTCGTCTGCAACTCGGAATCGGGTGCCCCGCTGGCCGCGGGCGAGATCGGCGAGGTGCGCGTGCGCACGCCGCAGACGATGGACGGCTACCTCGGCGACCCGGAGCTCACCGCGCGCGTGCTGCGGGACGGCTGGTACTTCACCGGGGACATCGGCTGCCTCGACGAGCGCGGGTACCTGACCCTGCTGGGCCGGGTGGCCGACGTGATCAAGGTCGACGGCGTCAAGGTGCACCCCATCGTGGTCGAGTCGGAGATCCTGGCCCACCCCGGTGTCCGCCACGCCGCCGTCTACGGCGTGCGCGACGAGGACGGCAGCGAGCACATCCACGCCGCCATCGAATGCGATCCCACGCTGGCGGTCGACGTGGACGACATCCGCGCGAGCATCGCCGAAGCGTTCTCCCCGATCCACGTACCGGAAACGATCAACGTCCTGGAAGTGCTGCCGATGAACCGGAACGGCAAGCCGGACAAGGTGATCCTGCGGTCGGCGGCCGCCCGGCACTGACCTTTCCGGTTCGTCCCACCAAAACCAGCTGCTACGTCGAGAAGGCGAGTGAATGAACGTCCACCTGGATTCCTACCTGAGCGGGCAGACCGCGCACGACCTTGCGGAAAGCAAGCGCGAGTTCCTGGAGATCGGCCGCCGTTCCGGCAACTACCCCATGGCCAGCGCGCGGCGCGACGGGGTGGATTCGGAAGTGAGTGTCTGGTGCAGCAACGACTACCTGGGCATGGGCCAGAACCGCCAGGTGATCGACGCGGTGCAGGCCACCATCGACGTCCACGGCGTCGGCTCCGGCGGTTCCCGCAACATCGGCGGGAACAACCACTACCACGTCCTGCTGGAAAACGAGCTCGCGGACCTGCACGGCAAGGAGTCCGCGCTCCTGTTCGCCTCGGGGTACACCGCGAACGAAGGTGCCCTCACCGTGCTGGCGAGCATGCCGAAGGACACCATCGTCTTCTCCGACGCGAAGAACCACGCCTCGATCATCGACGGCCTCCGGCACAGCGGCGCGCAGAAGCAGGTCTTCCGGCACAACGACGTCGCCCACCTGGAAGAGCTGATCGCGGCCGCGCCCGCGGAGCGCCCGAAGCTCATCGTCGTGGAGACGGTCTACTCCATGTCCGGCAACGTCGCGCCGCTGGCCGAGATCGCCGACATCGCGGAGCGGTACGGCGCCACCACCTTCATCGACGAGGTGCACGCGGTCGGCATGTACGGCCCGCAGGGCGCCGGGATCGCCGCGCGGGAGGGCATCGCCGACCGGTTCACCGTCGTGATGGGCACCCTGGCCAAGGGCTTCGGCCTGGTCGGCGGCTACATCACCGGACCGGCGGCCCTCGTCGACGCGGTGCGGACCTACGCACGCTCGTTCGTCTTCACCACCTCGCTGCCGCCGGCGATCGCGGCGGGCGGGCTGGCGTCGGTCCGGTACCTGCGGTCCTCCGACGTCGAGCGGAAGCTGCTGTCGGAGAACGCGAAGCTGCTGCACCGCCTGCTGGTCGAGGCCGACATCCCGTTCCTTTCCACGGACTCCCACATCGTTTCGGCCTTCATCGGCGACGACGAGCTGTGCAAGCGGGCGTCCCGGCTGCTGTTCGAGCGGCACGGGATCTACGTCCAGTCCATCAACGCCCCCAGCGTGCCCGCGGGCCGGGAGATCCTGCGGATCGCCCCGTCCGCCGTGCACGAGCAGAAGGAGGTCGAAAGCTTCGCCGACGCCCTGCACGGCATCTGGACGGAGCTCGGCATCCCGACCGCGAGCGCGCGGGACTGGCTGACCTCGGAGTTCCGCGGCGACGGCGCCCGCACCGCCGCGAAAGCCGGACTGCTGCCGCGATGACCAGGTCAGTCGCCGGCGTGCTGGCCGAGACGGCGGCACAGCGGCCCGGCCACCCCGCCGTGGTGCACGAGTCCGGGACCGTCAGCTACGAGTGGCTGTGGGACCGGGCCCGGCGGTACGCCGCCGTGCTGCGGGCGAACGGGGTGCGGCCGGGGGACCGGGTCGTCCTGCTCCTGGTCGACACCCCGCAGTTCCCCGCGGTCTACTTCGGTGTGCTGGCAGCCGGTGCGGTCGCGATCCCGCTGAACGTCCTGTCGACCGCGGCGGAGGTCGAGCACGTGCTGACCGACGCCGACGCGCCGGTCCTGGTCTGCTCCGCCTCCTTACTCGCCCGGGCGAGCGAGGCGGCGGGGCCGCGCGGCACGGCGTTGTTCACCGTCGGCCCCGGGCCCGCGGGCACCGTCGACCTGGTGGCCGCCGCGGGGGACACCGCGCCACTCGAGGACCTCGCCGAGCCGGCGCCCGACGACGTCGCGGTCGTGTTCTACACGTCCGGCACGACCGGGGCGCCCAAGGGCGTCATGCTCACCCACCGGAACATCCTCTACAACGTCGAGAGGATGGTCGCCACGCCGTACGTGTTCCGTGGCGACGACGTGCTGCTGGCCTGCCTGCCGCTGGCGCACAGCTTCGGGCAGATCTGCGTCATGCTCACCGGTTTCCGCGCCGGGATCACCCTCGTCCTGATGTCGAAGTTCTCCGGCCGGGAGGCCCTCGACCTGATGGCGGAACACCGGTGCACGGTGTTCATGGGTGTGCCGACGATGTACTTCGGGCTGCTCGACGCCGTGGCGCAGGGCGGGCCGGTGCCCCGGCTCGACCGCGTGTACAGCGGGGGTTCGCCGCTCCCGGCCCAGACCCTCGAAGAGGTCCGGACCGTGTTCGGGTGCCCGGTGTACGAGGGCTACGGGGCGACCGAGCTGTCCTGCAGCGTGGCCTACCACTACCCGGGCGTGGCGTTCCGGCCCGGCACGGTCGGGGTGCCGATCAACGGGGTCGTCGTCGGGATCGCGCAGCCGAACGCCGAAGCGGTCGAGCTCCTGCCCGTCGGCGAGGTGGGCGAGATCGTGGTGCGCGGGCCGAGCGTGATGGCCGGCTACCTCGGCCGCCCGGACCTCACCGCCGAGGTGCTGCGCGACGGCTGGTTCCGCACCGGCGACCTCGGACGGCTGGACGACGACGGCTACCTCGCGGTCGTCGGCCGGAAGAAGGACCTGATCCTGCGGGGCGGCTACAACGTCTACCCGCGCGAGATCGAGGAGCTGCTCGCCGGGCACCCGGCCGTGGCGCAGGTGGCGGTGATCGGCGTCCCGCACCCGGTGCTCGGGGAGGAGGTCTGGGCGGTCGTGGTGCCGTCCCGGCCGCAGGACGTCACCGGCAGCTCGGCCGGGGAGCTCGTCGAATGGACCAAGCAGCGGCTCGCCGCCTACAAGTACCCCCGTCGGATCGAGTTCACCGACGCACTCCCGACGGGGTCCAGCGGAAAGGTGCTCAAGCGGGTGCTCGTCGCGGAATACGCGGCGACGACCGTCGCGTAGCGGGAACCCGGCGGTGCCCCCGCGACCTCCGCCGAGCAATCGGAACAGCACAACGGCGTAGCGCCCGCAGCACCGCTGCGGGTGCTACGCCTGCGCTCAGGCTTCGTACGTGACAACAGGGGTAGGGCAGCTCGACCATGGTGGAATTCCAAGCGGACACGTCGACATCGACCGAGGCGATCGCCGTCGTCGGGCTCTCCTGCCGGCTGCCGCAGGCGGAGAACCCCGCCCGGCTGTGGCAGCTGCTGCGCGAAGGCCGCAGCGCGATCGGCGCGCCGCCGGCGAACCGTCCCGGACTGCCCTCCCGGCCGGGCGGCTACCTCGAGGACGTCAGCGGGTTCGACGCGGCCTTCTTCGGCATCAGCCCGCGCGAGGCGTCGGCGATGGACCCGCAGCAGCGGCTGATGCTCGAGCTCGCCTGGGAAGCCTTGGAGGACGCCAGGATCGTCCCGGCTTCGCTGGCCGAAAGCCGGACCGGGGTCTTCGTCGGCGTCATCGCCGACGACTACGCCGCTCTGACGCACCAGCGGGGGATCGACGGCATCACCCGCCACACCCTGACCGGGCTCAACCGCGGGGTCGTCGCCAACCGGATCTCCTACACCCTTGGCCTGCACGGCCCCAGCGCGGCCGTGGACACCGGCCAGTCCTCCTCGCTGGTCGCGGTGCACCTGGCCGCCGAAAGCCTGCGCCGCGGCGAGTCCGACCTGGCCATCGCCGGCGGCGTGAACCTGAACCTCGTGCCGGACAGCACGATCGGCGCGGAGCGGTTCGGTGCGCTCTCGCCGGACGGCCTCAGCTTCACCTTCGACGCGCGGGCGAACGGTTACGTCCGCGGTGAGGGCGGCGGGTTCGTGGTGCTCAAGCCGCTGTCCGCCGCCGTGGCGGACGGCGACCCGGTCTACTGCGTGCTGCACGGCAGCGCGATGAACAACGACGGCACGACCGAGGGCCTCACCGTGCCGAGCCCGGCCGGCCAGCAGGACGTCCTGCGCCAGGCGTACGAGCGCGCCGGGGTGGCCGCGGACCGGGTGCAGTACGTCGAACTGCACGGCACGGGCACCAAGCTGGGCGACCCGATCGAGGCGTCGGCGCTGGGCGCGGTGCTCGGCGACGGCCGCGGGACCGGGGCCGAGCTGCGCGTCGGCTCGGTGAAGACCAACGTCGGGCATCTCGAAGGGGCGGCAGGCATCGTCGGCCTGCTGAAGGCGGCGCTCTGCCTCCACCACCGCGAACTGGTGCCCAGCCTGAACTTCGAGACCCCCAACCCGGACATCGCGTTCGACGAGTGGAAGCTCGCCGTCCAGCGGGACGCCGGGCCGTGGCCGCGGCCGGACGAGCCGCTCTACGCCGGGGTCAGCTCGTTCGGCATGGGCGGGACCAACTGCCACGTCGTGCTTTCCGGCTGGACGGCCGAGCCGGCGCCGCTGCCCGGTGCCGGGTCGGACCCGGGTGCGGTGCCGTGGGTGCTGTCGGGTCGTTCGGCCGAGGCCGTGGCCGGTCAGGCGCGGCGGCTGGTTTCGTTCCTGGAGGAGCGGCCGGAGCTGGATGTCACGGCGGTGGGCCGTGCGCTCGCGGTGTCCCGGGCCCGCTTCGACCACCGGGCGGTGATCGTGGGGGAGACCCGTGAGGAGCTGCTCGCGGGTGCTGGGGCGTTGGCCACGGGGCTCCCCGCCGCCGGTGTGGTGTCGGGTCGCGTGGCGGCCGGTTCGGTGGCGTTCCTGTTCTCCGGGCAGGGCAGCCAGCGGGTGGGCATGGGCCGTGAGCTGTACGCGGCGGAGCCGGTGTTCGCGGCGGCGTTCGACGAAGTCGTTGCGGCGCTTGACGTCCATCTGGATCGATCCCTCGCCGACGTGATCGAGGGCGAGCCGGAGCTGTTGGGACGGACGGAGTTCACGCAACCGGCGTTGTTCGCGATCGAGGTCGCGTTGTTCCGCCTGCTGGCCCACCACGGGGTGACCCCGGACTATCTCGTGGGGCATTCGGTGGGGGAGCTGGCGGCGGCTCACGTCGCTGGTGTGCTGTCCCTCGAGGACGCTGCGCGTCTGGTGTGCGCGCGGGCGCGGTTGATGGGTGCGGTGACCGCAGGCGGGGCGATGGTGGCCCTGAACGCGGGCGAAGAACGGGTTTCGGGGTGGCTGCGGCCGGGCGTGGACGTCGCCGGGTTCAACAGTCCGGGGAACACGGTGGTCTCGGGTGACGAGGCCGCGGTGCTCGAAGTCTTGGAGCTGGCTCGTGCGGAGGGTGTGAAGGCGACCCGGTTGAAGGTGAGTCATGCGTTCCACTCCGCGCACCTGGACGGGATGCTGGCGGAGCTGACCGAGGTCGCGCGGGGGCTGACCTATTCGCCGCCGCGGATTCCCGTGGTCTCGAACGTGACCGGTGAGGTGGTCGAGGAGTTCACGGCCGAATACTGGGCGGTGCAGGCCCGGTCGGTCGTGCGGTTCGCCGACGGGATCACCACGTTGGCCGGTCTTGGTGTGACGGCGTTCGTGGAGCTGGGTCCCGACGGGACGCTGGCGGGGCTGGCGGGCGAATGCCTGGCCGAGGGTGTCGTCGTGGTTCCGGTGCTGCGTAAGGATCGAGCCGAACAGCGGTCGTTCCTCGCTGCTCTCGGCGCGGTGCACACGCACGGCGTGGACGTGGACTGGACGGGGTTCCTGCCGGGCTCGGCTCTGGTGGACCTGCCCACGTACGCCTTCCAGCGCCGCCGTTACTGGTTGGACGGTGCGGCGGCCGAGCCGGAGCGGCCCGCGCCGCGCGGCGACCGGCTGGACCTGGTGCGGGCGCACGTGGCGGCCGTGCTGGGCCACGGCTCCGCCCAGGACGTCGACGTCGACACGACGTTCAAGGACCTCGGGTTCGACTCCCTCGCGGCGGTCGAACTCCGCAACGCGCTGACCGCGGCCACCGGGCTTCCGCTGCCCTCCGGCCTCCTCTTCAACTTCCCGACCCCGGCCATCCTCGCCGGTCACCTCGGCGGCCTGGACCAGGGCCGCGGGGACGAAACCCCCGAGGCCGCCGCCCCGGGTGAGCCGATCGCGATCGTGGGCATGGCCTGCCGGCTGCCCGGCGGGGTCGCCTCCCCGGACGACCTGTGGCGGCTGGTCGACGGCGAGGTCGACGCGGTCGGCGGCTTCCCGGCCAACCGCGGCTGGGACCTCGGCGCGCTCTTCGCCCCGGACAGCACCGGGACCACTTACACCACCCAGGGCGGGTTCCTGCACGACGCGGACCGGTTCGACGCCGGGTTCTTCGGCATCAGCCCGCGCGAGGCGGCGGCGATGGACCCGCAGCAGCGGCTGCTGCTGGAGACGGGCTGGGAGGCGTTCGAGCACGCGGGGATCGACCCGGCCGCGCTGCGCGGCACCCGCACCGGCGTGTACGTCGGCGCGACGGCACAGGAGTACGGGCCACGGCTGCACGAGTCGTCCGGCGGCCACGACGGCTACCTGCTGACCGGCACCTCCGCCAGCATCGCGTCGGGACGGCTGGCCTACACCTTCGGCCTGGAAGGCCCGGCGGTGACGGTCGACACCGCGTGTTCGTCGTCGCTGGTCGCGCTGCACCTGGCGGCCCAGGCGCTGCGGCAGGGTGAGTGCACGATGGCGCTGGCCGGTGGCGCGTCGGTGATGGCGACGCCCGGCATGTTCGTCGAGTTCGCCCGGCAGCGGGGGCTTTCGCCGGACGGGCGGTGCAAGGCGTTCTCGTCGTCGGCCGACGGCACCGGCTGGGCCGAGGGTGTCGGCGTGCTGGTCCTGGAACGGCTGTCGGACGCACAGCGCAACGGGCACCGGGTCCTGGCCGTGATCCGCGGCTCCGCGGTGAACCAGGACGGCGCGAGCAACGGGCTCACCGCCCCGAACGGCCCGTCGCAGGAGCGGGTCATCCGGACCGCGCTGGCGAACGCGCGGCTTTCGGCGTCCGATGTGGACGTCGTGGAGGCGCACGGCACGGGCACCCGCCTCGGCGACCCGATCGAGGCGGAGGCTTTGCTGGCCACCTACGGCCAGGACCGCGAGGAGCCGCTCCGGCTCGGGTCGCTGAAGTCGAACATCGGGCACACGCAGGCCGCGGCGGGCGTCGCCGGTGTGATCAAGATGGTGATGGCCCTGCGCCACGGTGTTCTCCCGGCGACGCTGCACGTGGCTGAGCCGACGTCGCACGTCGACTGGTCCGCGGGCAAGGTGGAGCTGCTGACGCGGGCGCAGGTGTGGCCCGAGCTGGACCGGCCGCGCCGGGCGGCCATCTCGTCGTTCGGCATCAGCGGGACCAACGCGCACCTCGTCGTCGAGCAGGTCGCCGAGACCGAAGCTCCGGTGACGGCGTCGACCGGTCCGGTGCCGTGGGTGCTGTCGGGCAAGTCGCGTGCCGCCCTGGCCGAGCAGGCGGCCCGGCTGGTGCCGTTCGTGGAGGCGCGGCCGGAGCTGGACGTCGTGGCCGTGGGCCGCTCACTGGCCGGGGCGCGGGCCCGGTTCGGCCACCGCGCGGTGCTCGTGGGGGAGACCCGCGAAGAACTCCTGGCCGGGCTGCGGACGCTGACGCCGGGCGTGGCCGTCTCGGCCGGTTCGGTGGCGTTCCTGTTCTCCGGGCAGGGCAGCCAGCGCGTCGGGATGGGCCGTGAGCTGTATGCGGGCGAACCGGTGTTCGCGGCGGCGTTCGACGAAGTCGTTGCGGCCCTTGACGTACATTTGGATCGTTCTCTCGCCGACGTCATCGGGGGTGAGCCGGAGCTGCTTCAGCGGACGGCGTTCACCCAGCCCGCGTTGTTCGCGATCGAGGTCGCGTTGTTCCGCCTGCTGGCCCACCACGGGGTGACCCCGGACTACCTGGTCGGGCATTCGGTCGGCGAGCTGGCGGCCGCCCACGTGGCGGGCGTGCTGTCCATCGAAGACGCGGCGCGCCTGGTGTGCGCGCGGGCCCGGCTGATGGACGCGGTGGCCGAGGGCGGCGCGATGGTGGCCTTGAACGCGGGCGAAGAACGGGTCGCCGGGTGGCTCGCCGGTCGGTCCGATGTGGACATTGCCGGAGTCAACAGCCCGGCGAGCACGGTGATCTCGGGTGACGAGGCCGCGGTGCTCGAGGTTCTGGAGCTGGCTCGTGCGGAGGGTGTGAAGGCGACTCGGCTGAAGGTGAGTCACGCGTTCCATTCCGCGCATCTGGACGGGATGCTGGCGGAGTTGACCGAGGTGGCGCGGGAGCTGACGTATTCGGCTCCGCGGATTCCCGTGGTGTCGAACGTGACCGGTGAGGTGGTCGAGGAGTTCACGGCGGAGTACTGGGCGGTGCAGGCCCGGTCGGCCGTCCGGTTCGCCGACGGCATCACCACGTTGGCCGGTCTCGGCGTGACGGCCTTCATCGAGCTGGGCCCCGACGGGACGCTGGCGGGTCTGGCGAGTGAATGTCTGGCCGAGGGTGTCGTCGTGGTTCCGGTGCTGCGCAAGGGCCGTAGCGAGAAGCGGTCCCTCCTCACCGCCTTGGGCGCGGTGCACGCGCACGGCGTGGACGTGGACTGGACGGGGTTCCTGCCCGGGGCCGGTGTGGTGGACCTGCCCACCTACGCGTTCCAGCGTGAGCGCTACTGGCTGACCGCCCCGCGGTCGGGTGACGCGAGCAGCCTGGGCCTGACGGCGGTGGACCACCCGCTGCTGGCCGCGGTGATCGCGGAGCCGGACGGCGCCGGGGTCCAGTTCTCCGGGTCGCTGTCGCTGACGGCGCACCCCTGGCTGGCCGACCACGCGATCGGCGGGACGATCCTGGTCCCGGGCACCCTGTTCCTCGAACTGGCCGGACAGGCGACCGAACAGCTCGGCTGCGCCGCCGTCGAAGAGCTCACCCTCCAGACTCCGCTCAGCCTGGCCGGCACCGGCACCGTCTCGCTCCGGCTGACCGTCGACCCGGCCGGCCCGGGCGGCGACCGCCGGTTCACGGTGTACTCGAGCACCGGCGGCGAGCAGTGGACCGCCCACGCGGCCGGCCTGCTCACGGCCGCCGCCCCCGCACCCGGGGTGTCCCTGGACCAGTGGCCACCGGCCGGCGGCGTCGCCATCCCGCTCGAGGGCGTCTACGACCGCCTCGACGACCTCGGCTACAACTACGGGCCGGCCTTCTCCGGGCTCCGCGCGGCCTGGCGGGCCGGTGACGACCTCTTCGCCGAGGTCGTGCTGCCCGGCAGGCTGCACGACGAAGCCGGCCGGTTCGGTGTGCACCCCGCACTGCTCGACGCCGCCCTGCACCCGTTGGTCCTGGTCCTCGAAGGGGCGCAGGACGACCGCACGATCCGCCTGCCGTTCTCGTTCACCGGCTTCGCCGTGCACGCGGTCGGTGCCACCGTGCTCCGCGTCCGCTGGACCCACACGGGCCAGGACACCGCGCGCCTGGTCGTCGCGGACGGCGCCGGTGCACCGGTGGCGACGATCGACGCCGTCGCCCTGCTGCCGATCAGCCGTGACCAGCTCGCCCCGGCCGGCCCGGCCACGGAGTCCCTGTACCGGGTGGCGTGGGAGGCCGTGCCCGCGGCCGAGCCCGTCGGCGAGCAGCAGTGGGTCCGCTCGGGCGAGGCACCGCACACCGATCTCGACGCGCTGCGCGCCGCCGTCGACGCGGGCCGTCCGGCACCGGAGTTCGTCGTCATCGACGGCCACGAACTGGCGGCCGGTGCTGCGCCCGATGTGCTGCCGCAGACCCACACGACGGCGGCACGCGGCCTGGCAGCCGTGCAGGAGTGGCTGACCGCCCCGCAGTTCGCCGGGAGCCGCCTGGTCGTCACGCTGCCGGACGGCGCGCTGCCCACCGCGGCGCTCGCCGGACTGATCCGCACGGCCCAGTCCGAGCACCCGGGCCGGCTGGTCCTGGCGCACCTGGACGAAACCGGCGCGGCGGCGCTCCCGGCGGTGCTGGCGTCGGGCGAGCCCGAGGTCGCGGTGCGCGGCGGCGAGCTGTTCGTGCCGAGGCTGGCGCGGGCGACGGCCTCGGCGGCCGAGTTCGCGGGCCTGGCCCCCGAGGGCACCGTCCTGGTGACCGGTGGCCTGGGCACGCTGGGCCGGCTGGTGGCCCGGCGCCTGGTCGAACGGCACGGTGCGCGGCACCTGCTGCTGGTGAGCCGCCGCGGCGCCGAGACGCCGGGTGCCGCGGAGTTCGTGGCGGAGCTGGCGGAACTGGGTGCGCGGGCTTCGGTGGCCGCGTGCGACGTGGCGGATGCCGCCGCACTGGCCGCTTTGCTGGCCGGGGTCCCGGCCGAGCACCCGCTGACCGCCGTGGTGCACACGGCGGGCGTGCTGGCCGACGCGACCATCGGCTCGTTGACGGCGGACCACCTGGAGCAGGTGCTGCGGCCCAAGGTGGACGCGGCGTGGAACCTGCACCGGCTCACGCGTGAAAGCACCTTGTCCGCCTTCGTCGTCTTCTCGTCCATCGCGGGGCTCGTGGGCAACGCCGGTCAAGCGAACTACGCGGCCGCCAACACCTTCCTGGACGCCCTCGCGCAGCACCGCCGGGCGCAGGACCTGCCGGCCACCTCGCTCGCCTGGGGCCTGTGGGACAGCACCGAAGGCATGGCGGGCAGCCTGGGCGACGCGGACGTCGCCCGGTGGCAGCGGAGCGGGATTCGCCCGCTGGGCCCGGAAGCGGGCATGGCACTGTTCGATGCCGCCCTGGGTTCGCCGGAGCCGCTGCTGGTCCCGGCCGAGCTGGACCTGGGCGCGCTGCGCACCCTGGCCGAGGGGGCCGGCCTGCCCGGCCTGTACTCCGGTCTGGTCCGGGCGCGACGGCGGACGGCGGCCGGTGCCGTCGCCGCCACCGGCTCGTCCTGGCCGCAGCGGATGGCCGCCGCGGACGACCGGGCGCAGGCCGTGCTCGACACCGTCCGCGAGACCGTCGCCCTCGTGCTCGGGCACGGCGCCGCGGTCGACGTCGACCCGGGCCGGGCGTTCAAGGACGCCGGCTTCGACTCGCTGACCGGCGTCGAGTTCCGCAACCGGCTCGGTGAAACCACGGGGCTGCGGCTGCCCGCCACCTTGGTGTTCGACTGCCCGTCGCCGGCCGCCGTGGCGGACTTCCTGCTGGAGCAGCTCGGCGGCGCCGGACCGGCAGGCGTCCCGGTGGTGGCCGCCCACGACGCGGTGGCGGACGAGCCGATCGCCGTGGTCGGCATGGGCTGCCGGTACCCGGGCGGGGCCGGTTCGCCGGAGGAGCTGTGGCGGCTGGTGGCCGAGGGCCGGGACGCGACCGGCGAGTTCCCCGGCGACCGCGGCTGGGACGTCGACGGGCTCTTCGACCCGGACCCCGACAAGACCGGCAAGTCGTCCACCCGCCGCGGCGGTTTCCTCTACGACGCCGCGGACTTCGACGCGGAGTTCTTCGGGCTGAGCCCGCGTGAGGCGGTGGCGACGGACCCGCAGCAGCGCGTGCTGCTGGAGGTCGCGTGGGAGGCGCTGGAGCGGGGTGGCATCGACCCGGCTTCGCTGCGCGGCTCTGCGACCGGCGTGTACGCGGGCGTGATGTACAACGACTACGGCTCGCGGCTGGGCAGTGCGCCCGAGGGCTTCGAGGGGCACCTGCTGACCGGCACGATCTCGAGCGTCCTCTCGGGCCGGGTGGCCTACACCTTCGGCCTCGAAGGCCCGGCGGTCACGCTGGACACGGCGTGCTCGTCGTCGCTGGTCGCGGTGCACCTGGCGGCCCAGGCCCTGCGCCGCGGCGAGTGCTCGATGGCGCTCGCCGGCGGCGTGACGGTGATGTCGACGCCGAACACGTTCATCGAATTCTCCCGCCAGCGCGGGCTGTCGCCGGACGGGCGGTGCAAGGCGTTCTCGTCGTCGGCGGACGGCACGGGCTGGGCCGAGGGCGCGGGCGTGCTGGTGCTGGAGCGGTTGTCGGACGCGCAGCGCAACGGACACCACGTCCTGGGCGTGATCCGCGGTTCGGCGGTTAACCAGGACGGGGCGAGCAACGGCCTCACCGCCCCGAACGGCCCGGCGCAGCAGCGGGTGATCCGGCAGGCGCTCGCCAACGCGGGCCTGGCGGCGTCCGAAGTGGACGCCGTGGAAGCGCACGGCACGGGCACCCGGCTGGGCGACCCGATCGAGGCGCAGGCCCTGCTGGCCACCTACGGCCGGGAGCGGTCCGGCGAGCAGCCGCTGTGGCTCGGCTCGATCAAGTCGAACATCGGCCACACGCAGGCCGCGGCCGGCGTCGCGGGCATCATCAAGATGCTGATGGCGATGCGCCACGGCGAGCTGCCGGCCACCCTGCACGTGGCCGAGCCGTCCCCCGAGGTCGACTGGTCGGCGGGCACGGTGCAGCTGCTGACGCAGGCTCGGGAGTGGCCCGAGCGGGACCGTCCTCGCCGCGCGTCGGTCTCTTCGTTCGGGATCAGCGGCACGAACGCGCACGTGGTCCTGGAACAGGGGCCGGAGTTCGCGGCCGGGACGCCGGACGCGGCGGGGCTTCCGGTGGTCGTGTCCGCCCGGAGCGAGGCGGCGCTGGCGGCCAGGGCCGAGCAGATCCGCGGCCTCCTGGCTTCCCCGGACGTGACGCCGGCGGCGGTCGCTTCGACGCTGGCGACGCGCGTCCCGCACCTCCCGGTCCGGGCGGCCGTTTCGGGTGCCGACCGCGACGAGCTGCTGGCGGGTCTCGAGGCGCTGGCCTCCGGGCGGTCCGCGCCGAACCTGGTGCAGGGCACGGCTTCCGGTGCGGGCAAGACGGTGTTCGTCTTCCCCGGCCAGGGTTCGCAGTGGCCGGGGATGGCGCTGGAGCTGGTCGATGCCGCCCCGGTGTTCGCCTCGCGGCTGGCGGAGTGCGCCCAGGCGCTGGCGCCCCACACCGACTGGTCGCTGCTGGACGTCCTGCGCGGTGTGGCCGGTGCGCCCGGTCTCGACCGGGTGGACGTCGTGCAGCCCGCGTTGTGGGCCGTGATGGTGTCGCTGGCGGCGTTGTGGCGCTCGATGGGCATCGAGCCGGACGCGGTGGCCGGTCACTCGCAGGGCGAGATCGCGGCGGCCGTGGTCGCCGGGGTGCTGTCGCTCGAGGACGCGGCGAAGCTCGTCGCGCTGCGCAGCCGGGCGATCGTGCGGCTGGTCGGCACGGGCGGGATGGTGTCGGTGGCGCTGCCGGCGGGCGAGGTGCGCGAGCTCATCGCCCGCTGGGACGGCGCGATCGACATCGCCGCGCACAACGGCCCGGCGAGCACGGTCGTCTCCGGGGACCCGGAGGCGCTGGCCGAGCTCGTCGCGCACAGCAAGGCCCACGGCACCCGGGCCCGCGCGATCCCGGTCGACTACGCCTCCCACTCGGCCCACGTCGACGTGCTGGAAGCCGAGCTGCGGGAGCTGGTGGCCGACGTCTCGCCGCGTCCCGGCACCGTCGAGTTCTTCTCCACCGTCACCGGGCAGCCGCTGGACGGCGCCGAGCTCGACGCCGGGTACTGGTTCCGCAACCTCCGGCAGACCGTCCGGCTGGAAGAGGCCACCCGGGCGCTGCTCGGCGCCGGGTACCGGGTGTTCGTCGAGGTCAGTGCCCACCCGGTGCTCACCTCGGCCCTCGCCGACACCGCCGACGCGGCCGGAGTGGGCGACGCCGTCGTCGTCGGTTCGCTGCGCCGCGACGAGGGTGGCCGGGGCCGGTTCCTGGCTTCGGTCGCCGAGGCGCACGTCGCCGGCGTGGCGGTCGACTGGGCGGCGGTGACCGGCGGCCCCGCCGTCCCGGTCGACCTGCCGACGTACCCCTTCCAGCGGCAGCGCCACTGGCTCGACGGCCCGCCGCTCGCCGGGGACGCGGGCGGCCTCGGGCTGACCGCCGAAAGCCACCCGCTCATCGGTGCTGTGCTCCGGACGGCCGACGAGGACAAGATCGTCCTCAGTGGACGGATCGCCGCGGCCGCGCAGCCGTGGCTGGCCGACCACGCCGTCGCGGGCACGGTGCTGCTGCCGGCGAGTGCCTTCGTCGACCTCGCCGTCCGCGCGGGCGACCACACCGGGCTCGACCGGCTCGACGAGCTGATGCTGCAGGCCCCGCTGGTCCTCGCGGGCCGCGGCGGGGTGCAGCTGCAGGTCGTCGTCGACGCACCGGACGAGGAGGGCAGGCGTGCCCTGTCGATCCACTCCCGGCCGGAGCCGGAGAACGCCGACGCGCCGCCCGGCCCGTGGGTGCTGCACGCCACCGGAACGCTCTGCCGCGCGCAGGCGGGTACCGAGCTGCCGGACGCGACGGCCTGGCCGCCCGCCGGTGCCGAACCGGTCGACCTGTCGGCAGGCTACGAAACGCTGGCCGAGCGGGGCTTCCAGTACGGCCCTGCCTTCCAGGGGCTGCGCGCGCTGTGGCGGGACGGCGACGAGATGTTCGCCGAAGTCGCCCTGCCGGAGGACGTCGCACCGGGCGAGTTCGGCATCCACCCCGCGTTGCTCGACGCCGCGCTGCACCCGTTGGCGCTGGCCGGAAACGGCAGGCTGGTGCTGCCGTTCGCGTGGACCGGCGTCCGGCTCCACGCGGCGCACGCCACCGCGCTGCGGGTGCGGCTCACCCCGGACGGCTCGGGCACCAGGCTCTCCCTCGCCGACCCCACCGGTGCCCCGATCGCCACGGTGGAATCGCTCAACCTGCGGCCGGTCGACCCGGCGCAGCTGACCGGCCGGACCACCCCGGAGCCCCCGCTGCTCGAAGTGGCGTGGACGGCCGCCCCGGACGGCCCGGCGAGTACCCGGTGGGCGGTGCTCGGCCACGGCCGGCCGGCCCCCGCGGGGACCTACGCGGCCCTGCCGGACATCGTCGACGTGCCGCCGTTCGTCGTGGTGCCCGTCGACGCGGCGGACGGTCCTCGTGCCGTGGCCCACCGCGCCCTGCGGCTGGCGCAGGACTGGCTGGCCGAGGAGCGGTTCGAAGGCTCACGGCTGGTCTTCCTGACCCGGGACGCGACCACCGCCCGCACGGAGACCGGTCTCGCCTCGGCGCCCGTCTGGGGGCTGGTGCGGACCGCGATGGCCGAGAACCCCGGCCGGTTCGGCCTGGTGGACGTGGCGGACCGCGAGCTCACCGAGGCCGAGCTGGGCCGCGCCCTCGCGGTCCCGGACGCCCAGGTGAGCTTCCGGGACGGCACGCTGTTCGTCCCCAGGTTGGTCAAGGCGCCGGCGGCGGGTGCGGCCACGCCGGCCCTCGACCCCGAGGGCACCGTGCTCATCACCGGCGCGACCGGCACCCTGGGCCGGCTGTTCGCCCGCCACCTCGTCGCCGAACACGGCGTGCGGCACCTGCTGCTGGTCAGCCGCCGCGGGCGGGAGGCCCCGGGCACGCTGGAACTGGAAGCCGAGCTCATCGCCCACGGGGCCGGGGTTTCGGTGGCCGCCTGCGACACGGCCGACCGCGCCGCGCTCGCCGCGGTACTGGCGGACGTCCCCGCCGAGCACCCGCTCACCGCGGTGCTCCACACCGCGGGCGTGCTCGACGACGGCACGCTGCCGGCGCTCACGCCCGGGCAGCTGGACGCGGTGCTGCGGCCCAAGGTCGACGCCGCCCGGCACCTGCACGAGCTCACCGCCGGCCTCGACCTGGCCGCGTTCGTCCTGTTCTCCTCGCTGGCCGGCACGGTCGGCACCGCGGGACAGGCCAACTACGCGGCGGCCAACACCTACCTCGACGCCCTCGCCGTGCACCGCCGGGCGCTGGGCCTGCCGGGGACGTCGCTCGCCTGGGGCCTGTGGGCGGACGACAGCGGGATGACCGCCCACCTGACCGACGCCGACCTGGCCCGGCTGGCCCGGAGCGGGATCGCCGCGATCGGCAGCGAGCAGGGGACGGCGTTGTTCGACGCCGCTCTGGCGACCGGGCGGCCGGTGCTCGTCCCGGCCCCGCTGGACCACACCGCCCTGCGGCGGCAGCGCGACGAGGGCACGCTGCCCGCGCTCTTCTCCGGGCTGGTGCCCCCGGCCCGCCGGTCGGCCGCCGGGGAGCGGGCCGCGGAAAGCCCGCTGCCGGAGCGGCTGGCCGTCCTATCCCGCCCGGAGCAGGACCGCGTCCTGCTGGAGCTGGTCCGGGACGCGGTGGCCTCGGTGCTGGGGTACACCGGCGGGGCCGAGGTGTCCCCGGACCGTGCGTTCAACGACCTCGGCTTCGACTCGCTCAAGTCGGTGGAACTGCGCAACCGGCTGAACGCGGTGTCCGGGCTGAAGCTGCCCGCGACGGTCGTGTTCGACCACCCGTCCACGGCCGAGCTGGCCGCCTTCCTGCGGACCGGGCTCCTCGGGGCCGCCCCCGCGGCGGCGGTCGCGGAACCGGTCGCCGCCGCGGCGGACGAGCCGATCGCGATCGTGGCGATGGCCTGCCGCTACCCGGGCGGGGTCAGCTCGCCGGAAGAGCTGTGGGCGCTGCTGTCCGAAGAGCGGGACGCCATCGGGCCGTTCCCCGCCGACCGCGGCTGGGACCTGGACAACCTGTACGACGAGGACCCGGACCACGCCGGCACCTCCTACACCCGGCACGGCGGATTCCTCGACGGGGCAACGCGGTTCGACCCCGAGTTCTTCGGGGTGAGCGCCCGCGAAGCCACCGCCGTCGACCCGCAGCAGCGGCTGCTGCTGGAGATCTGCTGGGAGGCGTTCGAGCGCGCGGGCATCGACCCGGCCTCGCTCAAGGGCAGCGACACCGGGGTGTTCGCCGGCGTGATGGCGAACGACTACGCGGGACGGCTGCAGGACGCCCCCGAGGCCATGGAGGGCTACCTCTCGGTCGGCAGCACGGTCAGCGTCGCCTCCGGCCGGGTCGCCTACACCTTCGGCCTGCAGGGGCCGGCGATCACCGTCGACACCGCCTGCTCCTCCTCGCTGGTCTCGATGCACCTCGCCGCGCAGGCACTCCGCAACGGCGAATGCCGGCTGGCATTGGCCGGCGGCGTGACCGTCCTGGCCACGCCGCGGATGTTCGTCGAGTTCAGCAGGCAGCGCGGGCTGGCCCCGGACGGCCGGTGCAAGCCCTTCGCCGGCCGGGCGGACGGGACCGCCTGGGCCGAAGGTGCCGGAATCCTGCTGCTGGAAAAGCTTTCCGACGCCCGGCGTCACGGCCGCCGGATCCTCGGCGTGCTCCGCGGCACTGCGGTCAACCAGGACGGCGCGAGCAACGGCCTCACCGCGCCCAACGGCCCCTCGCAGGAGCGGGTGATCCGGCAGGCGCTGACCAACGCGGGCCTGACCGCCGCGGACGTCGACGCGCTCGAAGCCCACGGCACCGGCACCACCCTCGGCGACCCGATCGAGGCCCAGGCGGTGCTCGCCACCTACGGCCGGGAGCGCCCGTCGGCTTTCCTGATGGGCTCGCTGAAGTCGAACATCGGGCACTCCCAGGCGGCGGCCGGGGTGGCCGGCGTGATCAAGATGGTCATGGCGATGCGGCACGGGGTCGTGCCGAAGAGCCTGCACATCGACGAGCCCAGCCCGCACGTGGACTGGTCCGCCGGTCAGGTCGAGCTGCTCACCGCGGCGACGCCGTGGCCGGAGTCCGGGCGGCCGCGCCGGGCGGGTGTCTCCTCCTTCGGCATCAGCGGCACCAACGCCCACGTCATCGTCGAGCAGCCACCGGCCGCCGAGCCGGTGCCGCCGTCCCGGCCGATGCCGGTCGTGCCGCTGGTCCTGTCCGCGCACACCGAAGCGGCCCTGCCGGCGCAGGCCGAGCGGATCGGCGCGGCCCTCGCCGGGGCCACGCCGGAGGATCTGGCCGCGGCGGGCCGGACCCTGGCCACCGGGCGCGCCGCCCTGCCGCACCGCGCGGTGGTCGTGGCGGCCACCGCCCCGGACGCCGTCCGGGACCTCGCGGCCCCGGGCGTGCGGGGCACGCCGGTGGCCGGCCGGACCGCGTTCCTCTTCACCGGCCAGGGCAGTCAGCGGCTCGGCATGGGCCGGGAGCTGTCCGCCGCCTACCCGGCGTACGCCGAAGCCCTGGACGCCGTCTGCGCCGAGCTCGACCAGTGGCTGGAGCGGCCGCTGCTCGACGTCCTGTGGGGCGCGGACGCCGAGCTGCTGAACCGGACCGATTTCGCCCAGGCCGCGTTGTTCGCCACCGAGGTGGCGCTCTACCGGCTCCTCGAAAGCTGGGGGCTCCGGCCGGACTTCCTCGCCGGGCACTCCATCGGCGAGCTGGCCGCCGCGCACGTCGCCGGCGTCCTTTCCGCGGCGGACGCGGCGAAGCTGGTCGCGGCCCGCGGCCGGCTGATGCAGGCCCTGCCCGGCGGCGGCACGATGCTCGCCGTCGAGGCCGGCGAGGAGGAGGTGCTGGCCCTGCTCGACGGGCGGGAGGGCCGGCTGGACATCGCCGCCGTCAACGGCCCTGCGTCCGTGGTGCTCTCGGGCGACACGGCCGCCGTCGAAGCGGCCGGCGCGGAGCTCACCGCGCGGGGGCGGCGCACGAAGCGGCTGCGCGTCAGCCACGCGTTCCACTCCCCGCACATGGACGCGATGCTGGACGACTTCCACGCGGTGGTGAAGGAGTTCGCCCTCGCCCCGCCCGCCATCCCGATCGTGTCGGCACTGACCGGGAAGCCGGCCGCCGAGGAACTGACCACGGTGGAGTACTGGGTCCGCCACGTCCGGGAGCCGGTGCGCTTCCTGGACGCCGCCCGTTCGCTCGAGGCCGAAGGCGTCCGGACGTTCCTGGAGCTCGGCCCGGACGGCGTGCTCAGCGCGCTGGGGCAGGACTTCCTCGACGCGACCGCGCTGCTGGTCCCGGTGCTGCGCGACGGGCGTCCCGAACCGCACACCGCGGTCACCGCACTGGCCACCGCCCACGTCCGGGGTGTCCCGGTGGACTGGCCCGGCTTCTTCGGTGCGGACGGCCCGGGCGCGGACCTGCCGACGTACCCGTTCCAGCGACGGCACTTCTGGCTCACCGACGGCTCCGGCGGCGGCGACGTCACCTCGGCCGGCCTGGACTCCGCGCGGCACCCGCTGCTCGGCGCCGGAGTTCCGCTCGCGGACTCCGACGGCGTCCTGTTCACCGGCCGGGTCTCGGCCCGCAGCCACCCGTGGTTCGCCGACCACGTCGTCGCCGGCACCCTGCTCCTGCCGGGAACCGCACTGGTGGAGCTCGCCCTGCACGCGGGCGCCGCGGCCGGCTGCGCCCGGCTGGAGGAGCTGGTCCTGCAGGAACCCCTGGTGCTGCCCGCAACCGGGGCACTCCAGCTGCAGATCACCGTGGGCAGCCCCGACGACGGCGGCCGCCGTCCGGTGGCCGTCCACTCCCGGGGCGACCGGGACGGCGACGGCTGGAACCGGCACGCCACCGGAAGCGTGGTGCCCGGTCTCCCCGTCGGCCCGGACCCGGAGCTCGGGTCGTGGCCGCCGTCCGGGGCCGAACCGCAGCCGGTCGACGACCTCTACGACCGCCTCGCCGACCGCGGCTACACGTACGGCCCGGCGTTCCAGGGCCTCCAGGCGGCCTGGCGATCGGGTGGCGACTTCTACGCCGAGGTAAGGGCTTCCGTCGAGACCGCCGGGTTCGTCCTGCACCCGGCGCTGTTCGACGCCTCGCTGCACGCGCTGCTCCTGGAGGACCAGCCGGAGGTCCGGCTGCCCTTCGCCTTCTCCGGGGTACAGCTGTCCGGAAGCCCGGCGGACTCCCTGCGGGTGAAGCTTTCGGCCGGTCCGGACGGTGCCGTCTCGGTGCACATCGCCGACGAGACGGGAACGCCGGTCGCCACCGTCGAGTCGCTCGCGCTGCGCGCCCTGCCGGCCGGCCCCACCGCTCCGTCGGTGTACGCGGTGGAGCGCACCGCGGTGGACCTCCCCGCCGCGGGAGCCACGACGATCGCGGTGCTGGGCTCGGACGACCTGGGCCTCGGCGCCGAGTGCCACCCCGACCTCGCCGCCCTGACGGCGGGGGCGGCCGTGCCCGACGTGGTCGTGCTGCCGGTCCGGCCGTCGACCCCGCAGGAGACGGGCCAGGTCACCGGCGAAGTGCTGGCGGTGGTGCGGCAGTGGCTCGCCACCGAGGCACTGTCCGGGTCGCGGCTGGCCGTGCTCGGCACCGGGGAACTGGGGCACAGCGCGCTGTCCGGGCTGATCCGGACGGCCGCGTCGGAACACCCGGGCCGGTTCCAGCACGTGCTCGCCGACGGCCCGCTCGCGGGTGACGCGCTGCGGGCGGCCCTGGCGGATCCCCGGCCCCAGCTCGAACTGCGCGGGGGCCAGGCCTGGGTGACCCGGCTGGCCAAGGTGCCCGCCGAAGGCTCCGGCACCCGGTTCGACCCGGACCACACGGTGCTGGTCACCGGCGGCACGGGCGCGCTCGGCGGCCTGGTCGCCCGGCACCTGGTGACCGGCCACGGCGCCCGCCGGTTGCTGCTGACCAGCCGCCGCGGCGGCGCGGAGGACCTGGTCGCCGAACTGACGGCGCTGGGCGCCGAGGTGCGGGTCGCGGCCTGCGACGTGGCCGACCGGGCCGCGCTGGCCGGGCTGCTCGCTTCGGTCCCGGCCGAGCACCCGCTCACCGCGGTGGTGCACGCGGCCGGCGTCGTCGAAGACTCCACTGTGGAGGGTCTGAGCCAGGAGAGCCTCGCCCGCGTCCTGCGGCCGAAGGTCGACGCGGCCTGGCACCTGCACGAGCTGACCGCCGGGCTGGATCTGACCGCGTTCGTGCTCTTCTCCTCGGTGGCCGGGCTGGTGGGCAACGCCGGGCAGGCCGGTTACGCCGCGGGCAACACCTTCCTGGACGCACTGGCCGAGCACCGCCGCGGCGCGGGCCTGCCCGCGGTGTCCCTGGCGTGGGGCATGTGGGAGGCCGGGATGGCGGCGGCCCTCGGGGACGCCGACCGGGCCCGGCTGCTGCGGGGCGGCGTGCTGCCGATGCCCGACGAGCAGGCCCTCGCGGCGCTGGACCTGGCCATGGCCGCCAACCCGGGTGCCCGGCCGGTGCTCGCGCCGGTGGCCCTCGACCTCGCCGCGCTGCGGGCCCTCGGGGACGCGCTGCCCGAGCTGTTCCGCGGCCTGGTGCGGAGCGGACAGCGGACCGCCCGGCCGGCCGTCGCGGCGGAACTCCCGCTGGCCCAGCGGCTGGCGGGCCTGGCGGAGGCGGAGCAGGACGCCCTGCTGCTGTCGTTCGTGCAGGAGCAGGTCGGGCTGGTGCTGGCCCACCCGGCGCCGCGGACGATCGACGTCCGGCGCGGCCTGCTGGACCTGGGCCTCGACTCGCTCACCGCGGTCGAGCTCCGCAACCGGCTCACCGCGGCCACCGAGCTGCGGCTGCCCAGCACGCTCGTGTTCGACCACCCGACCACCGAGGCGCTGGCCGCGTACCTCCGGAGCCGGCTGGCCGGCGAGAAGCCGGACCCCGTCCGGCACGCACTGGACGCGCTGGAAGCCGTGCTCGCCGGCCCGGACACCCCCGACGCGGAAACGGTCGCCGCGCGGCTGCGCGGGCTGCTCCGGACGGTGGACGGCGGGCCCACCGCCGTGGCCCTCGAGCTGGAAACCGACGACGACCTCTTCGCGGTACTCGACAACGAACTCGGCAGGTAGGCATGAACAACGAGGAAAAGCTCCGCGACTACCTCAAGCGGGCCACGGTCGACCTGCGCGAGAGCCGTCAGCGCGTCCAGGAGCTCGAGGAGCGCGCGCACGAGCCGATCGCGATCGTGGGCATGGCCTGCCGCCTGCCGGGCGGGGTCGGGTCGCCGGACGAGTTCTGGGACGTGGTGAGCGCCGGGCGGGACGTGGTCGGCACCTTCCCGGAGAACCGGGGCTGGGACCTGGACGCGCTGTACGACCCGGACCCCGCCCGGCTGGGAACCTCCTACAGCCGTGAAGGCGGCTTCCTGTACGACGCCGACCAGTTCGACGCCGAGTTCTTCGGCATCAGCCCGCGCGAAGCGGCCGCGATGGACCCCCAGCAGCGGCTGCTGCTGGAGACGGCGTGGGAGGCCTTCGAGCACGCGGGCATCGACCCGACCGCGCTGCGCGGCACCCGCACCGGCGTGTACGCGGGCGTCATGTACGACGACTACGGGACCCGGACACCCCAGGAGCCCGAGCACTTCGAGGGCTACCTGCTGACCGGCAGCGCGGGCAGCATCGCGTCGGGACGGCTGGCCTACACCTTCGGCCTGGAAGGCCCGGCCGTCACGGTCGACACCGCGTGCTCGTCTTCGCTGGTCGCGCTGCACCTCGCGGCGCAAGCACTGCGGCAGGGCGAGTGCACGATGGCGCTGGCCGGCGGCGTCACGGTGATGGCGACCCCGGGCACCTTCGTGGAGTTCTCGCGGCAGCGCGGCCTGGCGCCGGACGGGCGGTGCAAGGCGTTCTCGTCGTCGGCGGACGGCACCGGCTGGGCCGAAGGCGCCGGTGTCCTGGTGCTGGAACGGTTGTCCGACGCACAGCGCAACGGGCACCGCGTGCTGGCCGTGGTCCGCGGCAGCGCGATCAACCAGGACGGCGCCAGCAGCCAGCTCACCGCGCCGAACGGCCCCGCGCAGGAACGGGTCATCCGGGCCGCGCTGGCCGGGGCGCGGCTGTCGGCGTCCGAAGTGGACGTCGTGGAGGCGCACGGAACCGGTACGCGGCTGGGTGACCCGATCGAGGCGCAGGCGCTGCTGTCGGCCTACGGCGAGGCCCGCGGGGACGGCCACCCGTTGTGGCTGGGTTCGGTCAAGTCGAACATCGGGCACACGCAGGCCGCGGCGGGCGTGGCCGGCGTGATCAAGATGGTCATGGCCCTGCGCCACGGCGTCCTGCCCTCGACGCTGCACGTCGACGAGCCGACCCCCGAGGTCGACTGGTCGGCGGGCACGGTGCGGCTGCTGACGCAGGCTCGGCCATGGCCCGCAGTCGACCGGCCGCGCCGGGCCGGGGTGTCGTCCTTCGGGATCAGCGGGACCAACGCGCACGTGCTCCTCGAAGAGGCACCGCGCGCAGCCGAGCCGGAAGCCGTTGTGCCGCAGCAAGTCCGGCCGGCGCCGTGGCTGCTTTCGGCCAAGTCGGAACCCGCACTCCGTGCGCAGGCGAGCCGGCTGCTGACCTGGCTGGCCGCCCACCCCGAGGCGGCCGACACGGACGTCGCGGCCGCCCTGTCCGCGCGGGCCCGGCTGGGCCGCCGTGGCGCGGTGGTCGGCGCCGACCGCGCCGGTCTGCTCGCCGGCCTCGCCGCGCTGGCCGCCGGTGCGGACTCCCCGCACGTCGTGACGGGGGCCGTCACCACCGGCCGGACCGCCTTCCTGTTCACCGGCCAAGGCGCGCAGCGCGCCGGGATGGGCGCCGGGCTGGCGGCCGCGTTCCCGGTGTTCGCCACGGCGCTCGACGAGGTGTGCGCGGAATTCGACGCCCTGCTGGGGGTTTCGCTGCGGGACGTGATGTTCGGTGCGCAGACCCCGCTGGACCGCACCGAATACACCCAGCCGGCGCTGTTCGCGTTCGAGGTGGCGCTCTACCGCCTCCTCGAATCGTTCGGCCTGGCACCGGATGTGGTGGCCGGGCATTCGATCGGTGAGCTGGCCGCGGTGTACGTGGCCGGGGTGTGGTCACTGGCCGACGCGTGCCGCCTCGTCGCCGCCCGCGGCCGGCTGATGGGCGCGCTGCCGTCCCACGGCGCGATGCTGGCCGCCGCGGTGCCGGAGGAGCGGGCGCTGGAGCTCGCCGCGGCCGAGAACGTCTCGCTGGCCGCGGTGAACGCGCCGGAAGCGACGGTGTTCTCGGGCGAGGCGGCGGCGATCGCCGCCCTGGAGGACCGGCTGGTGGCCGAGGGCGTGAAGACGACCCGGCTGACCGTCGGGCACGCGTTCCACTCGGCGTTGATGGAGCCGATGCTCGCCGAGTACGAGCAGGTCGCCGCCTCGGTGGCGTACCGGGCGCCCCGGATCGCCGTCTGCTCCACGGTTTCCGGTGCGCCGGCCGGCGACGAGCTGCTGACACCGCGGTACTGGGTGCGGCAGGTGCGCGAGGCCGTCCGGTTCGCCCCGGCGGTGCAGTCGCTCGCCGACGCCGGCGTGCGCCGGTTCGTCGAGGTCGGCCCGGACGCCGTGCTGACCGCGCTGACCCGCCGGACCCTCGGCGACGAGGTGGCGTCCGGCTCACTGGTCGCGGCGGCGTCCCGGCGCAAAGCCCCCGAGGCGGACCAGTTCCTGCGGTTGCTCGGCGCCGCCCACTGCGCGGGCCTCGCCGTCGACTGGACACCGCTGGTCCCGGGAAAGCCGGCCACCCACCTCGACCTGCCGGGCTACGCCTTCCAGCGCCGCCGCCACTGGGTCGAGCCCGACGACCTCGCGCTCGGCGACCTCGGCCGCGCCGGGCTCGCGGCGCTCGACCACCCGGTGCTGCGCGTGGCCGCGCCGCTGGCCGGCCGCGACGAATGGCTGTTCAGCAGCCGGCTTTCCCCGACCGGCCAGCCGTGGATCGCCGACCACACGGCCTTCGGCACGGTGCTGCTGCCCGGCACCGGGTTCGTGGACCTCGCGCTGGCCGCGGGCCGCCACCTGGACCTGCCCGTCGTCGACGAGCTCGTCCTGTCGGCCCCGCTGCTGTTCGACGGGACCGCCGCCGTGGACGTGCAGGTCGCGGTGACCGAGCCCGACCACACCGGCCGCCGTCGCCTGTCGATCCACTCGCGGGCCGCGACCGGCACCGGCGAGCCGGACTGGACGCTGCACGCCACCGGCGTCCTCGCCGACGGCACCGGGACGCCGGACTGGACCGACCCCGAGTGGCCGCCGTCCGACGGCACGCCGATCGACGCCACGCGCCTCTACGACCGGCTCGCCGAGCTCGGCTTCGGCTACGGCCCGGCGTTCCAGGGCGTCCGCGAGGCCTGGACCAGCGGTGACGACGTCTTCGCCGAGGTGGCTCCGGACGAGCAGGCCGCGGGCTTCGAGGTGCACCCGGCGCTGCTGGACGCGACCTTCCACGCGGCCCTCACCGGCCTCGCCGAAGACCTGCCCGAGGGCAAGCTGCCGCTGCCCTTCTCCTTCACCGGCGTCCGGGTGTTCCGTCCCGGCGCCACCGCGATCCGCGCCCGCATCAGCCGTTCGGGCGCCGGGAAGGTGCGCATCGACGCGTGCGACGACACCGGCGCCGCCGTGCTGTCGATCGACGCCGTGCTCGCCCGTCCCGCGGACGCGCGCGCCCTCGCCGGTACCGGCAGCCCGCTCCACGCGTTCGAATGGACGCCGGTGAGTGCCCCCGCGGTGCCGGACCGGCCGCTGGTCGCGCTGGGCCGTCCCGTTTCCGGGTGCGCCGCTGGAACATTCGCGGACGTCGCCGCGTTCGCGGCCGGAGAGCACACGGGCGCGGCGGTCGTCTGGTCGCCTGAACCGGTGACGGCGGCCGACGTCCCCGCGGCCGTCCACGCCGCCGTGCACGAAGCCCTCGCGCTGCTGCGCGACTGGCTCGCCGAACCCCGCTGCGCCGGCTCGACGCTGGTCGTGCTGACCCGCAACGGCGCGGGCCTGCCCGGCGAGACGCCGGATCCGGCGGCCGCCGCCGTCCGCGGCCTGGTCCGCAGCGCGCAGTCGGAACACCCGGGCCGGATCGTGAACATCGACGTCGTCGACGACACGCCCGTCACCGCCGCCTTCACCACGGACGAACCGCAGCTGGCGATCCGCGACGGCGTCACGACGGCCCCGCGGCTGGTCCGGACCCCGGCCGCCGAACCGGCCGCCGGGGCCTTCGGCACCGGCCCGGTCCTGATCACCGGCGGTACCGGCGGCCTGGGCGCGGTCACTGCCCGCCACCTGGTCACCGCGCACGGGGTGCGCCGCCTGCTGCTCGTCTCGCGCCGCGGTGAGGGCGCCCCGGGTGTCGCGGAGCTGGTCGCCGAGCTGACCGGGCTCGGCGCGGACGTCCGCGTCGCCGCGTGCGACGTCACCGAGCGCGCCGCGGTCGCCGCCCTGCTGGAGGCCGAACCGGTGACCGCCGTCGTGCACACCGCGGGCGTGGTCGACGACGGCACCGTCGAAACCCTGACCGCCGAGCAGGTGGACCGGGTGCTCGCGCCGAAGGTCGACGCCGCCTGGCACCTGCACGAGCTGACCCGCGACCGCGACCTGGCGGCGTTCGTGCTGTTCTCCTCGGCCGGGCCGCTGCTCGGCGGGCAGGGCCAGGGCAACTACGCGGCCGCGAACGCCGCACTGGACGCCCTCGCCCAGGCACGCCGCAGCGCGGGCCTGCCCGCGCATTCGCTGGCCTGGGGACTGTGGAAGCTCGGCATGGCCGAGGCGCTGAACGACCCGGGCGGCGAGCACCTGGTGCGGCAGATCCGCACCCGGCTCGGGCTGGCCCCGATCGAGCCGGACACCGGCATGCGGCTGTTCGACCAGGCGCTGGCCACGCCCGAACCGCTGCTGATGACCGCGGTGCTCGACACCCCCGCCCTCACCGCGCTGGGCCGGCTCGGGACGCTGCCCGCGGTGCTGCGCGGCCTGATCCACGTCCCGGCGCGCGGCCGGGTCGCCGACAGCCCGTTGCGCCGCCGGTTGCTCGACACCCCCGCCGAGCAGTGGGAGACGCTGATCCGCGACGAGGTCCGGGCCATCGCCGCGGCGGTGCTCGGCCACGAGTCGGCCGACGCCGTCGACCCCGGAACCCCGTTCACCGAACTGGGTTTCGACTCGCTCGGCGGCGTCGAGTTCCGCAACAAGGTGACCGCCGCGACCGGTGTCGAGCTGCCGTCCACGCTGGTGTTCGACTACCCGACCCCGGCCGCGGTCGCGGGCTTCCTGCGCACCCGGGTCGACGGTTCGGCGCCGGCGCGCCCGCGTCCGGCCGCGGTCCGGGCGCAGGCCGGGGCCGACGAGCCGATCGCGATCGTCGGCATGAGCTGCCGGTACCCCGGCGGCGTCGAGAACCCCGACCAGCTCTGGAACCTGATCGAAGGGCGCGTCGACGCCATCACCCCGATCCCCGGCGACCGCGGCTGGGACCCCGACCGGCTCTACGACGCCGACCCGGGCAAGCCGGGCCGGATCGCCACCCGCGAAGGCGGATTCCTCCGCGGTGCCGGTGATTTCGACCCCGCCTTCTTCGGCATCGGCCCCCGCGAGGCCGCGGCGATGGACCCGCAGCAGCGGCTGCTGCTCGAGACGTCCTGGGAAGCCCTCGAAGACGCCGGGATCGACCCGGCTTCGCTGCGGGGCAGCGACACCGGCGTGTACGCGGGTGTCATGTACCAGGACTACGGCCACACGGCCCGCGAGGCCGGCGGGGCCGCGGAAGGCTACCTGGCGACCGGATCGGCGGGCAGCGTCGTCTCCGGCCGGGTGTCCTACGCCCTCGGCCTGGAAGGCCCGGCGGTGACGGTGGACACGGCGTGCTCGTCGTCGCTGGTCGCCGTGCACCTGGCGGTGCAGGCGCTGCGGGCCGGGGAGACGTCGCTGGTGCTGGCCGGCGGCGTGACGGTGATGGCGACCCCGCTGCTGTTCCTGGAGTTCTCCCGGCAGCGGGCGCTGTCCCCGGACGGGCGCTGCAAGGCGTTCTCGAGCACCGCGGACGGCGTCTCGTGGGCCGAAGGCGTCGGCGTGCTGGCCCTGGAGCGGCTGTCCGACGCGCAGCGCAACGGGCGCCCGGTCCTGGCCGTCATCCGCGGCAGCGCGATCAACCAGGACGGCGCGAGCAACGGCCTGACCGCCCCGAACGGGCCGTCCCAGGAGCGGGTGATCGCGCAGGCACTGGCCAACGCCCGGGTGGCCGCGGCCGACGTCGACGCCGTCGAGGCGCACGGCACCGGCACCACCCTCGGCGACCCGATCGAGGCGCGAGCGCTGATCAACGCCTACGGGCCGGACCGCGCCGAGCCGCTGCGGATCGGGTCGCTGAAGTCGAACATCGGGCACACCCAGGCGGCGGCCGGCGTCGGCGGGGTGATCAAGATGGTGCAGGCGCTGCGGCACGAGGTGCTGCCGTCCACGCTGCACGTCGAGGCGCCGTCGCCGCACGTGGACTGGTCGGCGGGCGAGGTGCGGATCCTGACCGAGGCCGAGCCGTGGCCGGCCGGGCAGCGGCCGCGCCGGGCCGGGGTCTCGTCGTTCGGGATCAGCGGGACCAACGCCCACCTGATCCTGGAAGAAGCGCCCGCGGCCTCGCCGCGGACGGCCGATCTCCCGCGGCCGGAAGTGGTGCCGCTGCTGCTGTCCGCCCGGACGACGACCGCGCTGCGGGCCCAGGCGAGCCGGCTGCACGACGCACTGCAGGAACGTCCGGAGCTCGACCTCGCCGACGTCGCGGCGACGCTGGCCCTGCACCGCGCGCAGCTCGACCAGCGCGCCGCCGTCGTGGGCCCGGACCGGGAGACGCTGCTCGCGGAGCTGGCGCGGCTGGCCGCCGACGAACCGGAACCCCGCGGGGCCACCGGCCGGACCGCGTTCCTGTTCACCGGGCAGGGCGCCCAGCGCAGCGGGATGGGTGCCGGGCTGTCCCGGGCGTTCCCGGTGTTCGCGGCCGCGCTCGACGAGGTGTGCGCGGAGTTCGACGCCCACCTGGATTCCCCGCTGCGGGACGTGATGTTCGATGCGGAAACCCCGCTGGACCGCACCGAATACACCCAGCCCGCGCTGTTCGCGTTCGAGGTGGCGATGTTCCGCCTGCTGGAGTCGTTCGGCGTGACGCCGGACGTGGTGGCCGGCCATTCGATCGGTGAGCTGGCCGCGGCGTACGTGGCCGGGGTGTGGTCGCTGCCGGACGCGTGCCGGCTGGTGGCCGCCCGGGGCCGGTTGATGGGCGCGCTGCCGTCCGGGGGCGCGATGCTGGCCGCGGCGGTGCCGGAGGAGCGGGCGCTGGAGCTCGCCCGGGACGTCTCGCTCGCCGCGGTGAACGCGCCCGATGCGGTGGTCTTCTCCGGGACCACCGAAGCGGTGTCGGCGCTCGAAGCGGTTTTGGTGGCCGAGGGCGTCAAGACGAGCAGGCTGCGGGTGAGCCACGCGTTCCACTCCGCCCTGATGGAGCCGATGCTGGCCGGGTTCGCCGAGATCGCCGCGGGCCTGACCTACCACGAGCCGCGGATCCCGCTGTGCTCCACGGTTTCCGGTGCTTTCGACGAGCCGCTGACGTCCGAGTACTGGGTGCGGCAGGTGCGCGAGGCCGTGCGATTCGCTCCGGCGGTGCGATCACTGCTCGATGCGGGCGCAGGCCTGTTCCTCGAGGTGGGCCCGGACGCCGTGCTGACGGCGATGACCCGGGCCACGCTCGCGGCCGACCCCACGGCGAGCGCCTCGGTGGTCGCGGGCTCCCGGCGCACGACCGGCGAACCCGAGCAGCTGGTCACCGCGCTCGCCGCCGTGCACTGCGCGGGCCGTGCGGTGCGGTGGGCCGACTTCTTCGGCGCCCGGCCGCAGGTCACGTTGCCCACCTACCCGTTCGAGCACGAGCGGTTCTGGCTGCTGCCGGCGGAGGCCGACGTGCCGCTCGCCGGCGCCGACTCCGCCGACCACCCGCTGCTGCGCGCCCAGGTGCAGCTCGCGGGCACGGACGAGTGGCTGTTCACCGGCCGGCTTTCGCTGCGCTCGCACCCGTGGCTCGCCGACCACACGGTGCACGGCACGGTGCTGCTGCCCGGAACCGGGTTCGTGGAACTGGCGCTGGCCGCCGGCGCGCGGCTCGGCGTGCCGCGCCTGGCGGAGCTGGCGCTCGAGGCCCCGCTGGCCGTCCCGGCCGACAGCGGCGTCGACCTCCAGCTCGCCGTGGGCGAGCCCGACGCCGACGGGCACCGGACCGTGACCGTGCACGCCCGTGCCGCCGACGTCTGGGTGCGGCACGCCCGTGGCCTGCTCACGCCGGCCGGGCCGGCCGCGGCGCCGGACTGGTCGTGGCCCCCGGTGGCGGCCGAACCGGTCGACGCGCACCAGCTGTACCGCGCGCTCGGCGACCGGGGCTTCGGCTACGGGACGGCGTTCACCGGCGTCCGCGCCGCGTGGTCGCGGGCGGAGGAGGTCTTCGCCGAAGTGGCGCTCGACGCCGGAACCGGGGCCTTCGGCGTGCACCCGGCGTTGCTGGACGCGGTGTTCCACGCGGCGGCCGGCCTGCTGACCGAGCATGGGACGCCGTTGCCGTCCGTCTTCGAGGGCGTCCAGCTGGCTCAACCCGGCGTCGGTGCCTTGCGCGTCCGCGTCGCCCGCACCGCACCGGACACCTTCCGGGTGGAGGCGGCCGACGCGACCGGCGCCCTCGTGCTCAGCGTGGACTCGGTGCGGGTTCGCCCGGTCGAGCGGCAGGCGCTGGCCCGGCTGCGTGGCGCGGCACCGCTGTACGACCTCGACTGGGTCGCCGCGCCCGCAGTGTCCGAAGTGGACTCCGGACGTCTCGTCGTGCTCGGCGACCCGGCCGATCCCGCGCCACTGCCGGACGTGCCCGGCACGGTCGTCTGGCCGGCGCCCGGAGGCTCCGGCGCGGTGGACGTCCACACCGGTGTGCTCACGACACTCGCGCTGCTGCAGCGCTGGCTCGGTTCCGGGAACACCGGCCGGCTCGCGATCGTGACGCGGCTGGCCGCCGGGCTGCCCGGCGAGCGGACCGATCTGACCGGGGCCGCCGTCGCGGGCCTGGTGCGCAGCGCGCAGTCCGAGCACCCGGGCCGGTTCCTGCTCGTCGACCACGACAGCGACGCCCTGCCGCTCGAGTCGCTCGCCGCCGCCGTGGCCCGGGACGAACCGCAGGTGGCCGTGCGCGAGGGCCGGTTCCTGGTCCCGCGCCTGCAGCCGCTGGCCGCCGGAGCGGGCGAGCCGCCGTCGTTCGGCCACGGCACGGTGCTCGTCACCGGGGGTACCGGCGGCATCGGCGCGATCGTCGCCCGGCACCTGGTCGAGGCGCACGGCGTGCGGCGGCTGCTGCTGGTGTCGCGGCGCGGTGCCGCCGCGGACGGCACCACCGAGCTGGTCGCCGAGCTGACCGGGCTGGGCGCCGAGGTCCGGGTCGAGGCGTGCGACGTCGCCGACCGGGCCGCGGTCGAGGCCCTGCTGACCGGCCTCGACGGCGACGCCCCGCTGACCGCCGTCGTGCACGCGGCGGGTGTCCTGGACGACGGCACGCTCGACACGCTCACCGCGGCGCAGACCACCCGCGTGCTGGCGCCGAAGGTCGATGCGGCCCTGAACCTGCACGAGCTGACCCGCGACCTCGAGCTGTCGGCGTTCGTGCTGTTCTCGTCCGCCGCGCCGCTGCTCGGCGGGCAGGGACAGGGCAACTACGCCGCCGCGAACAGCGTGCTGGACGCGCTGGCCCGCGTGCGGCGCGGGGCCGGCCTGCCCGCGCACTCGCTGGCCTGGGGCCTGTGGACGGTCGGCATGGCCGGGGCGCTCGGCGGCGACGGCGGCGAGCAGCACGCTCGGCAGATCCGGGCCCGGCTGGGCCTGCTCCCGATCGACCCGGGGGCCGGGATGGCGTTGTTCGACAACGCACTCGCGAGCGGCCGGGCGACCCCGGTGACGGCCCTGCTGGACCCGGCGGCGCTCGCCGACCTGGCCCGCGGCGGCACGCTGCCCGCGGTGCTGCGCGGGATGGTCCGGGTGCCGCAGGCCGCCGCGGGTGCCGAGGTCAGCCTGGCGCGCCGGCTGGCGGCCCTGCCGGAGGCCGACCGCGACGGCGTGGTCCTGCACGAGGTGCGCACCGCCGCCGCGGCGGTGCTCGGCCACGCGTCCGGTGACGCGATCGACCCGGCGGCGCCGTTCACCGAGCTCGGGTTCGACTCCCTCGGCGCGGTCGAGTTCCGCAACCGGCTCGGCAGGCTGACCGGCCTGACGTTGCCGTCGACGCTGGTCTTCGACCACCCGACCGCCGCGGACGTGGCGAAACTGGTGCGCTCGCAGCTCGAGGACACCGGCGTGGCCGAGCAGGCCCCGGCCGGCGTGCGCGGCACGATCACCGAGCTGGTGTCGGCGGCGCACCGCCGCGGCGACCTGGCCGGGGCGTTGCCCCTGCTGGTCGCGAGCTCGGAGCTGTCGGCGACGTACGGCGACGCCTCGGCTCGGCGCGCGGCCGTGCAGCTGCTGGCCCGCGGCACGGCGGCACCGGCCCTGATCGGCATCCCGTCGTTCCTGGCGGGGTCGGGTCCGCACCAGTTCGCCCGCCTGGCCCGCGAACTGGGCGGCGAGCGCCGGTTCAGCGCGCTGCGCCTGCCGGGAACCCGCCCGGGCGACGACCTCCCGGCCACCTGGACGGCGGCGATCGGCAGCCTCGCCGCGGCGGTCGCCGCGGAAGCCGAGCGGAGCCCGGTGGCACTGCTCGGCTATTCGGCCGGTGGCGCGATCGCCCACGCGGTCGCTCGCAGGCTCGAAGACGACGGCGTCGAGCTGGCGGGCGTCGCGATGATCGACACGTACGCACCGGAGGACGTCGAGCTGAACCGTTCGGTGCTGACGGACGCGCTGGGCCAGATCCTGGTTCGCGACCACGCCTTGACCCCGGTCGACGACCACGGCCTGGTCGCGATGGGCGGCTACGTGCGGATCTACCCGGACCGCGAGGCCCGGCCGATCACGGCGCCGACGTTGAACCTGCGCGCCACCCAGGCCCTGACCGGTTTCGGCGACGCCGCACCGGTGCCGGGGTGGCAGCACGGGGGAGCGGCCGAGTGGATCGAGGCGGACCACTTCTCGATCATCGAGGAGCAGACCCCGAAGACGGCGGCCCAGCTCCGCGGCTGGCTCGATTCGCTGGATGGCTAGGGAAGTCCGGGCAAGCCCGGCTCGCTTGGTGGCGGGCCGGGCTTGCCCGCTTGCGCCCCGCAGCCCGGAACCGCGGCGCCGGCTGGGGGAGACCGGCGTGGGGCTCGACGGGTGCGGGGGCAAGTTTCAGGGCGCGGGGAAGGGATCGCTCGCCGATCGGCCGGGGCGCCACTCCGCGATGCGCGCGTAGTGTCCTGCCGCTCCCGGTAGCGGGCATTCCCGGGCGGGCTTCGCAAGAGCCGCAGCTCACGAGCGAACGTGGCGATCGGCCCGGCGGAGTGCTCCGCCATTTCCTTTGCTGGGCATGGAAAGGGCCGCTAGGCGAGAGCTTGTCCGTTCCGGCGCCGGAGCAGGGAAAGCGAGGCTCGGTCAGCACCGTGCGGCGGGAGCAAGCCCCGAAGGCGGCGGCCGCCTCGCTCGGTGGCCGATGGGGAAGTCCGGGCAGACCCGGCTCATGGGGAGCCGGGCCTGCCCGCTTGCGCCCCGCAGCCCGGAGCACACCGCCGGCTGGGGGAGACCGGCGTCGGGCTCGACGGGTGCGGGGGCAAGTTTCAGGGGCGCCGGGGAGGGACTGCATCCGCGACGCGCGCGGTGTGCGGCGAACGTGTGGCCGGCTCGAATCGTTCGTCGGCCGTGGGGAAGTCCGGGCGAGCCCGGCTCACGAAGAGCCGGGCTCGCCCGCTCGCACCCCGCATCCGGAAATGTGGCGCCGGTTGGGGGTTACCGGCGCCGCGGCTCGACGGTGCGGGGCACAAGTTCCGGCGGCGCCGGGACGCCACCCGCGAGTGGCGTCCCGGCGCTGGACCGCGATCAGCCCGCGGGGGAGGTCGCCTCGGCGCGGCTTTCGTCCTCGGCCGGTTCCACCCGCTTCCGGGACGGCCGCAGCGCGTACACCAGCACCGCCGTCGCGACCAGCGCGATGACCATGATCCACACCGCGCCGACGTGCATCGCGTGGATGAACGCGTGGTCCGCCGCTTCCGCGAGGTCCGGCCGGTCGAGCGTGCCCGCCACGTGCCGGGCCTGCTCCGCGGAAACCCGGACGCTGTCCTGCAGCCCCTTCGGGACGTCGGCCACCGAGGGCTCGATCGCGCTGCGGTAGGCGATCGACATGATCGTGCCGCCCACCGCGATGCCGATCACGCTGCCCGCCTGCCGTGCGGTGTTCGTCACCGCCGAGCCTGCGCCGGAACGCTCCAGCGGCAGGCTGCTGATCAGCGCCCCGGTCACCGGGGCCAGCACCATGCCGACGGCCAGCCCCTGCGCCAGCAGCAGGACCTCGATCCAGACGAGCGGGGTGTCCAGGTCGAAGAAGCCGACCGCGCCGAAGGTCAACGCGGCGACCGCGACCGACGGCACGGCGACGACGCGCAGGTTCCACCGGCGGACCAGCCGGGCGCCCAGCGGCGCGCCCACCACCGCACCGACCGCGGTCGGCACGTTGGCCAGCCCGGCCTTCATCGGCGAGAAGCCCAGCGCGCCCTGCATGTAGAACGCGTTGTAGAACGTCACCGCCGCCACCGAGAACAGCAGCAGCGCCATCGACGCGTTGCCGCCGCCGAACATCCGCTGCGCCAGCAGCCGCGGGTCGAAGCTCGGCTCCCGCGTCCGCAGCTCGACGAGCACGAAGACGGCCAGCAGGGCGAGCCCGAGGGCGATCGGCGCCCAGACGTCCCACCGGCCCCAGTCGTCCACCTGCCCGGCGCGGATCAGGCCGTAGGTCAGCGCCGCGAGCCCGCTGATCGACAGCAGGATCCCGGCCGGGTCCAGTGGGCGCACGGTGGGGCTGCGGAAATTGGGGACCAACAGGACGATCCCGGCCAGCGCCACCACGACGACGGGAACGTTGACGAGGAACACCGAACCCCACCAGAAATGGCTGAGCAGAAGCCCGGCCAGCACCGGTCCCGCGGCCATTCCGACCCCGGTCGACGTCGAGGAAATCGCGATGGCCGTGGCCCGTCCCGGTCCGGTGAAAGTCCACAACAGGATGGCGAAGTTGGCGGGCATGATGAGCGCGGCGCCGACACCCATCGCGGCCCGGGCGGCAATCAGCTGTTCGGCGCCACCCGCGTAGGCCGCCCAGACCGAGGCCGCGCCGAAGACCACCAGGCCGACGGCGAGGACGTTCCGGTGGCCGAAGCTGTCGCCCAGCGCGCCGGCGGTGAACATCAAGGTCGCGAAGACCAGCGTGTACGCCCCGGTGGCCCACTGCAGCTCGGCCGGGTTCGCGCCCAGCCCGCGGACCGGGTCGGCCAGGGTTTCCAGGGTGATGCTGAGAACGGTGTTGTCCAGCCAAATCAGCAGCGAACAAACCATGAGAACGGCAAGAATCAACTGCTGCCGGAACTTGGGCAGCGTTGGAGGCGCGGTCATGGACACCTTCGGATTTCGATCGACGGGAACTCGATCGACCATAAGCAAACGCGCGCAACGCTGTCAAGTTTCGTGATTATCGCCGATTATCTTGCGGTCGAACTGGTGATATGCCCGGGGATCGATTTGCTGTCGATGCAATTGTGTGCCCACTGGTGAATTTGTGCTCGAAAGCATTTTATGGCCCGGGGAGGGTTGCCGCCGGGCGACGGCCGTGCCCCCGGGGACCTCGCGCCGGTGAACGACCGTGACCAGCGCCGCCGTCGTCAGTTCTGCGTGGCCACGAGGTAGACGGTCGCGTCGGGGCTGGTGTTCTCCGTCATGACCCGGCGCCTGGCGTCGCCGGTTCCGGCGATGTCGGTGGCCTTGTCGGGGTGCCAGGTGCCGCTGCCGGGGACATCCTCGTCGGTGACGGTCCGGCGCCCCGGGGTCAGGGCGGGGAGCCCGCTGTCGGTGAGAAAGCGCGCCACGGCGCCGGCCGGCATCCGGATCTGGGCGAAGGTCCGTGACTCCAGCCCGCCGGAGAGGGCCGTGCGGGCCGCGGACAGCACGAGCGAGCCGGCCGGCAGCCGGACGCCGGCGTTGGCCTCCAGCTCCGCCGGCGACTGCGTGGTCGTCTCGTCCGGGAGGAAGCGCGATTCGGCCGGCGCCGGCGCCGGTGCCGCACAGCCGGCCAGGACGAGCAGCGCCGCGGCGAGCAGAGGCCACTGTGGACCGGGTGGGCGCGGTGCGGAGTCGTCCTCGGGCATGCGGAACATCGTGGCACGTCCGCCCGCGCCGTGCGCATCGTTCGGTTCAGGTGGACTGCTGGACGGAAGGTGAGCGGAAGGCAAGAGCTCGCGAATCCGCCCACACCGCGCCCGGGAGCGAGACATCATGCTCGCCGTGCCCACTTCACCGTCCGCCGCACCTGCTCCGCCGCGGGAGACTTTCGTCCTGCGGGTCGTGCGCCGCCGGGATCTCGTCCGGCTGCGGCGGTCCGGGCCGCCTCCGGGCGTGCCCTTGCCGGTGACGCACACCGACGGCCGGGATCCGCGGTACCCGTCGCCGCGTGCCCTCCGCGAGTTGCTCGGGGCCCTGCTGGAGTTCGCCGTCCACGTCGGCTTGGCCGTGGCGGCCGCCGTTGCCGTGCAGCGCACGCCGGCGGCCACCCCGACAGCGGTGACCCTGACGCTGATCGGCGGCTTCTTGGTCGTGTCGTTCGCCGACCGGGTGCTCGCCCAGCGGCTCTTCGCCGCGTCGCTCGGCAAAGCGTTGCTGGGACTGCGCGTGATCCGGTTCGACACCGGTGGTGGACCGACGCTGTGGCCGCTGCTCAAGCAGTGGTTGTTCGGGTTCGCCGTCGTCTTCAGCCTGTTCGGCTGAAGCACCGGCCTGCTCGGTCACCCCAGCTTCGCCGCCGCCGCGAGCAGGTGGGCGAGCTCGGCCGGCTTCGTGTGCATCGGCCAGTGCCCGGAATCGATGTCTACCAGGCCGAGATTCTTCACCCGTGCCAGCTCGGGAAGGTCGCCGGCGTCGAGCCAGGCTTTGACCTCGGCCGGCGTGAATTCGGGGCACACCACCGTGACCGGCACCTCGAAGCGCCGCTCGTCGGTCAGCCGGACGGTGCCGGTGGCCACCCCCGCCGGAACGGGGATCGCGGCAGCCGCGAAGGTGCGCTTGGCCTCCTCGTCCAGGTCCGCCGAGTCCGGCCCCTCGAACGGGGCCCAGCCCGGGAACGGCATGACGCCGTCCCGCAGCTCGAAGAAGTCGGCGTACGGCTTCCCGTCGACACCCGGGAAGCCCCCGACGAGGACCACCCTCGCGATCTTGCCCGGCCGGGCGTCCGCGGCCAGCCACGCCAGGGTGGCCGCGGCCGAGTGCCCGACCACCACGGGCTCGCCGGCGGCCGCGTCCACGGCGGCGAGCACGGCCGCCACCTGGTCGTCGAGGGTGGCGTCGGCCTGGCCGGGCAGGGTCAGCGGGACCGGGCGGTGGCCGAGCGACCGGAGCGTGTCCGCGACGCCGGTCCAGGCGGCGCCGTCGAGCCACAGGCCGGGGATGAGCAGGATGTCCATGAGCAGTTCCTCTCGTGCGGTCGGGTGCCACGCTAGAGGCAATTCCGGACAATCCGCTTCCGGTTCAGCGGACGATCGCCTAGCCTGCCCCGGTGCCGAGTGAGCTCAGCCCGACCGCCCGGGCCCTGCGCGCGCTGGAGATCCTCCAGGCGCGCCCCGGCACGACGGCCGAACAGCTCGCCGTCCGGCTCGGCGTCACCGAACGCGCCGCCCGCCGCTACGTCGGGATCCTCCGCGAGGCGGGCATCGACGTCGAGTCCGCGCGGGGCCCGCACGGCGGCTACCGGCTCCGGCGCGGGACGAAGCTCCCGCCGATCGTGTTCACCCAGGCCGAGGCGCTGGGCCTGGTCATGGCGGTGCTCGACGGCCAGCCGGCCGCCACCGAAGCCGGCGACCCCGGTCGGGGCGGCTCTCGGCAAGGTCATCCAGGCGCTGCCGGAGAACGTCGGCAAGCAGGCGGCGGCCCTGCGCGAGCACGCCACGGCCGCGCCCGACCGGACCTCGGCCCGCCCGGACCCGGCGACGACCAGCGTCCTCGTCGCCGCCGTCGCGGCCAGGCACCGGGTGCTGATCGCCTACCGGAGCGAGGCCGGCCGCGCCTGGGAGTCCGAAGTGGACCCGTGGGCGGTCGTGGTCCGCCACGGTCGGTGGTACCTGCTGTGCCACTCCCACCGGGCGGCCGCCACCCGCACGTACCGGGTGGACCGGATCCGCACGGTGAGCCGGACCGGACACGAGTTCGAGCCGCCCGAGGACCTCGACCCGGTCGCGGCACTGGAGGAGAACCTGGGCACGGGCTGGGAGTTCCCCACCCGCGTCGTGTTCGACGCCCCGCCGGCCGAGGTGGCCCCCTGGATCCGCCCGCCGATGGGCCGGCTGCACCCGGCGGGGGACGGGTGCGTTCTCATCGGCAGCACCGGAAACCCGGCGATGTACGCCCAGGAGTGGCTGGCGGCGGTGCCGTTCCCCTTCCACGTCGAGGGCGGACCGGAGCTGCGCGCCGCGGTCGCGGACGTGGCAGCACGCTTCGCCGCGGCGCTGCCGCCGCAAGACAGCTAGGACTGCGCGCGCGAGAGGATCCCGCGGACGAGGACGTCGATCGACCAGGCGAACCTCTCCTCGCCGGTGCCGGACACGATGTCCTTCCGTGCGGCGTGGACTCGCGGGTACTCCTCCGCCGGGGCGCGGTTGATCGCCTGGGCGACGGGGCCGTCCGGCGCTCCCGGGTCCGGGCCTTGGGCGTGTTCCGCCGCGATCGCGGTGGCGAACGCGGTCAGCAGGTCGATGGCCCACGCCGCGTTCGCCTGGTCCACACCGGCTTCGGCCAGCAATTCGAGCAGGGCTTCGGTGATGCGCAGCGCGTTCGGTCCGACAGCGGTGGTCCGGACGGCCATCAGGGCGACGGCCGGGCTGCTCATCAGGACTCCGGTGTAGGAGCGGAGAAGTTCCTCGAGCCGGTGGCGCCAGGAACCTTCGGCCGTGCCGACCTCGACCGCTTCCAGCGCGCGGTCCAGGACGAGCGCCTGCAGTTCGCTCAGGTCGGAGACGTGCGCGTAGAGCGAAGCCGGGCCCGTGTCGAGGGCCTTCGCGATCTTGCGGAGGCTCATGACCCCGTCGTCCGACGTGAGCTGACGCAGCGCCTCCTCGATGATCGCGTCGCGGCTCAGCAGCGGTTTCGCCGCGCGGCGACGGCTTTCGACCTCGGCGGCGCCGAAGGGATCACGGTGGGGCACCACCGGACGATAGCCCTCGCGAACCCTGTTCGTCAAGTTGACGAACAGGGTTCGTTAAGCCTACTGTTCGCGGGGTGGCCGCCGGCCACGGAAACGCTTTCTCCATCGGGACAGGGGTGAATCGGCATGTCCACACGCATCGCCATCGTGGGCGCGGGCCTGAGCGGGCTCGTCTGCGCGCGCATTCTCCAGCGGAACGGAATTCCCGTCACCGTCTACGAAACGGACGCCACACCGGACGCCCGCCGGCAGGGCGGCTCGCTCGACATCCACGAGGACACCGGGCAGGTCGCGCTCGAGGAAGCCGGCCTGTACGAGGAGTTCCGCGCTCGTACGCACGTCGGTGGTGAAGACGTCCGCCTGCTCGACAAGACCGGACGCGTCCACATCGACCGGCGCGAACCGGCGGGCGGCAACGGCCGTCCGGAAATCGACCGGGCCGAACTGCGGCGGCTGCTCGTCGAGTCGCTGCGGCCGGGCACGATCGCCTGGGGCCGCAAGGTCGTCGCCGCACGGCCGGCCGAGGCGGGACACACGCTGGAGTTCGCGGACGGCTCGGTGACCCGTGCCGATCTCGTCGTCGGCGCGGACGGCGCGTGGTCGAGGATCCGGCCGCTGCTGACCCCGGTCAAGCCGCACTACACGGGGATCACGGTGGTCGAACTGCGCCTGGCCGACGCGGCGGCCAAGCACCCCGAGGCACTCGCGATCGCCGGTAGGGGAACCTTCTTCGCGTTGTCGGACCACAAGTACATCGGTGGCCACGGAGGTGACACGATCGCGTTCGGCTGCGGCTTGCGCGTGCCCGAGAACTGGGTCACCGACAGCGGGATCGACTGGCACGAAACGGAATCCGTCCGTGCGGGGCTGGTGCGCGAGTACGCCGGCTGGGCCCCGGCGCTGACCGACCTGATCCGCGAGTGCGACGACGACGCCATCTGGCCCCGGCCCATCCACGCGCTCCCGACCGGCCTGCGCTGGGAGCGGGTCCCCGGCGTGACCCTGCTCGGCGACGCCGCGCACGTCATGTCGCCGTTCGCGGGCGAAGGCGCCAACATCGCCCTGATCGACGGCGCCGACCTGGCCCGCGAGCTCCTCGGTCGCGCCGACGTCGAAACCGCGCTGGCGCGTTACGAGGCCGGGATGTTCCCCCGCGCCGCCGAAGCCGCGGCGGCGTCGCAGAACGGCCTCGACATGATGTTCGTCGACGGCGGCCCGGTGCGGATGATCAGGTTCTTCGAGGGGGTGGGTGCCGGATCGGCGTAGGTGTCAGACCCTCAGGAGCGCAAGCCGGTTCTGGTGAGGATGTCCGTGGCCACCCGCTCGGGTGTCTCGAGGTGCGGGCAGTGGCCGGCGTCCGCGTACTCGACGAGGTCGGCGTCCGGCTTGCGGCTGCGCAGTTCCCGCGCGATCCGCGGCCCGGAAACCGGATCGCGCATCCCCCACAGGAACGACAGGGGAACTTCAGTGCCGGTGAAAACCGGCTCGAAGCGGTCACGATGAGCCGCGCGCTCGGGGATGTACCGCAGCAGCCGTGCGGTCAGGTCGGGGTCCGGGTCGCCCGCGCGCAGCGCGCGGTAGTGCAGCGCAGCCGTTCCGGGGTCCAACGGGTGCTCGGGGGAGAACACCCGGGACCACGACCGGACGAACTGCCGCTCGGTCAGGGAACGGGCGAGCAGGCGGCCGGCCACCGGCCACAGCGAGGCCCGCTGGATCAGGCGCGGCCGATATTGGTCGGCGTACAGCCCCGCGTTCAGGAACACGCACCGGTCGATCCGGAACGGCAGCTCACGGGCGAGGAGCTCCGAAGCCACGATCGCGCCGTAGTCGTACGCGACCAAGGTGACCGCCTCGAAGCCGAGTGATGCGATCAGCGCTTGGGTCAGATCGGCTTGTTCGAAGAAGCTGTAGCGGTGCTTTTTCGGCTTCTCGGACGCGCCGAAGCCGAGGAAGTCGAACGTCACGACGGTGTGCCGGCGCGCCACCAGCGGCTCCACCCCGGCCCACTCGAACGACGACGCCGGGAAGCCGTGCAGCAGGAAGAGGGGGCTGCCGCTCCCGGTCACCCGGCGGAACACCGCGCGGGGCACACCCCGCACCGGCACGCTCGTCGTCTTGCCCTGCCCGTGCCATTCCGTGAGCTGGTCGGCCATGGCTTCACCCGCTAACCTAGTGATCGTTAGGTTAAGCATCAGACAGGAGCCGTCGGGATGTCAAGGGAGCCCAAGCGGCGGATGTCCGCGGAGAAGCGGCGCGCGGTGATCGTCGAGAACGCGACCGAGGTCTTCGCCGAACGCGGGTACGACGGTGCGCCGGTCGACGAGATCGCCCGGCGCTCGGGGATCTCGGCGCCGGTGCTCTACGACCACTTCCCGTCGAAGCTCGCCCTGTTCCAGGAGGTGCTCGCCGCCGAGTACGGCCGGCTGCGCGCCGCCTGGGAGGTCACCTTCGCCGCCCCGGAACCCCTGCGGGAGCGGTTCGCCGCGTCGCTCGACGCCTGGTTCGCCCACGTCGAGCGGCGCCGCAGGTCGATCCCCGTCCTGTTCCAGGTCGCCACCGCCGACGAGGGAGCCCGCCAGGCGCAGGTCGACGCCACGCGCGCGAGCCGGGCCGCGCTGACCCCGTTCGTCACCGGGGCGCTGGCCACCGACGATCTCGACACCGAAATGCTGATCGAGATCATCGCCGCCTCCCTGCGCGCCCTCGCGCTCTGGTGGTACGACCACCCGGCGGTGCCGCGCGTCAGGCTGGTGAACTCGGCGCTGGACGCCCTGTGGCCGGCCATCGAACAGCGGGCACCCTGAGAGCTACCACGGCGGAATCCCGTCGGCGTCCAGGAAACCGCCGGTGGGATCGTCCGGCCCGAACTGCGCGGCCCGCACGATCGGTGCCGCGCCGGCCTCGACCGGCTGCACCCCGGGCGGCGGGTTCATCCGGTCGCCTGGGCCCGGGGTCGACGACGTTGATCCTCAGGCCAGGAAAGGCCTTCGCGTACTGCACCGTCAGCATCGAGAGCGCCGCTTTCGACGCCGTGTAGGGGACCTCGACGAGGCTGGACTCCAGCCGCGCCGGGTCGTGGACGCGGCCGAACGAACCGGTGCCGCTGCCGACGTTGACGACCACGCCGTGCCCGGACCTCTCCGGGAGGAACCCGATCCCGGGGACTGCCGGCTCGAGGGACTGACCCGAGCCGCGGTCTTCAGGCGTGTTCGACCGCCGCCGCCCCGTCGAGGCCGAGGAGCTCGATCGCCGTGGCGCGCATTTCGACCTTGCGCACCTTGCCGCTGACGGTCATCGGGAAGTCGTCGACGAGGTGGACGTAGCGGGGGATCTTGTAGTGCGCGAGCTTCCCGGCGGCGAACGACCGGACGGTCTCGGCGCTGAGCCCGGCGGCGCCGGGACGCGGTTTGATCCAGGCCATGATCTCCTCGCCGTACCGCCGGTCGGGGACGCCGATGACGTGGACGTCGTGGATGTCCGGGTGGGTGTGGAGGAACTCCTCGATCTCCCGCGGGTAGACGTTCTCGCCGCCCCGGATCACCATGTCCTTGAGCCGGCCGGTGATGTTGACGTAGCCGTCCTCGTCCATCGTGGCGAGGTCGCCGGTGTGCATCCAGCCTGCGGTGTCGATCGCCTCGGCGGTCTTGTCCGGCTGGTCCCAGTAGCCGAGCATCACCGAATAGCCGCGCGTGCACAGCTCACCCGGCTCGCCGCGCGGCACGGTCCGGCCGGACTCCGGGTCGACGACCTTGATCTCGACGTGCGGGTGCACCCGGCCCACCGTGGCCACCCGGCGGTCGAGCGGGTCGTCGACGCGGGTCTGGGTGGACACCGGCGAGGTCTCGGTCATGCCGTAGATGATCGTCACCTCCGTCATGCCCATCCGGGTCACGACCTGCTTCATCACCTCGATCGGGCACGGCGAGCCGCCCATGGCGCCGGTGCGCAGGCTGGACAGGTCGAAGCCGTCGAACCCGGGCACCGCCAGTTCGGCGATGAACATCGTCGGCACTCCGTAAAGGGCGGTGCAGCGATGTTCGGCGACCGCGGCGAGGGTGGCTTCGGGGTCGAACCCGGTGGCGGGGTAGACCATGCACGCGCCGTGCGTGGTGGCGCCGAGGTTGCCGATCACCATGCCGAACGTGTGGAACAGCGGGACGGGGATGCAGACCCGGTCGGCTTCGGTGATCCCGCAGACCTCGGCGGTCAGGAAACTGTTGTTGAGGATGTTGTGGTGGGTGAGGGTGGCGCCCTTGGGGTGGCCGGTGGTGCCCGAGGTGTACTGGATGTTGATCGCGTCGTGCGGGGACAGCGCCGCCTGCCGCCGCGCCAGCACCTGCGGGTCGCCGTCGCGGTCGGGCAGCGCGTCCCACTCCGGGCTGCCGATCACCAGCACGGCACGCAGGTCCGGGCAGGCCGGCCGCACCTCGTCGAGCATCGCGGCGTAGTCCGCGCCCTTGAAGCCGGCCGCGGCGACGAGCGTGCGGATGCCGGCCTGGGTGAGCACGTAGGACAGTTCGTGCGTCCGGTACGCCGGGTTGAGGCACACCAGGATCGCGCCGATCTTGGCCGTGGCGAACTGCAGCACCGTCCATTCGGGACAGTTGGGTGACCAGATGCCGACCCGGTCGCCCTTCCCGACGCCCAGCCGGATCAGGCCGAGCGCGAGCGCGTCGACGTCGGCCTTGAGCCGGGTGTACGTCCAGCGCCTGCCGGTCGCGTGCTCGATGAGGGCGTCGCGGTCACCGTGAAGGGCGGCGGTGCGGTCGAAGTTGTCGCCGATTGTCTCCTCCAGGAGCGGGAGATCGGTCGCGCCGCGGGTGTGGGACAGGGTGGTCATCGTGTTCCTCCGGTGGGTGTGGGCAGGTCCTTGCGGTAGGCGAGCGCCGGCCATGGCCGGCAGGCGTTGAGGCCGTAGTGGGCGTTCATGTCGCGGTCGAACTCCGGCGCGCGGCGGTAGCCGAGACGCGCGTAGAGCGCCAGCGCCGCGGTCATGAAGCCGGAGGTGTGGAAGGCGAAGACGGGGGCGCCCGACGCGCGGGCCCGGTCTTCCAGCGCGGCCATCAGCGCGTCGGCCACGCCCCGGCCGCGGAAGCCGGGGTGCACGCCCATGCCCCGGCCGCTGGCCCAGCCACCCGGCCAGCCCAGGTTCTGCACGGTGGCGTCCGGGTAGAACGCCGCGTAGCCGGCGATCTTCCCGCCGACCTCCGCGACGAGCAGCTGCCCCAGGCGGGCGTGGCGGTCGAGGTCGAGCAGATCGGCGCGGTAGGCGTCCCACACCGCGGGGGAGATTTCGCCCGCGTACTGGGCGTAGGCGGCCCCGAGCACCTCGCGGATCGTCGCGTGGTCGTCCGCCAGGGCCACCCGCACCCGCAGGCTGCCGGCGCGGGGAAGGGCGAGCGTCGCCAGCACGCCGGCACCGGCCAGCGCCGCGCCGACCCACAGCGCCGGCACCACGCCGTCGACGAGCCGGGCGGGTGAACCGAGATCGCCGTGGGCGGCGAAGACCGAGGCGAGCACCGCGACCCCGAGGACCACGGCGATCTCCCGCACGGCGGTCGTCGCGCCGGAAGCCTGCCCCTGCTCATCCGGTGCCACCGCGCCGAGGACGGTGGCGGCCGCCGGGGCGAAGAACAGCGCCGAACCGGTACCCAGCACGACCAGCCCGGGCACCAGCACGCCGTAGCCCACGCCCGGCGCGGTCACGGCCGCGAGCCAGGCCAGGCCGGTGGCGACCAGCCCCACCCCGAGGGCCAGCAAGGGACGCGTGCCCCACCGGTCGGACAGGACACCGGCCAGCGGCGTCAGCAGCATCGGCATGACGACCATCGGCAGCATGCGCAGTCCCGCCTCCAGCGGCGAGGCGGTCAAGCCGGTCTGCAGCAGGTGGGTGACCAGGAACAGCCCGCCGAAGAGGGCCGCGTACTTCAGCAGCGCGGTGAGGTTGGCCGCGGCGAAGGCCCGGTGCCGGAAGAAGCGCATCGGCAGCATCGGTGCCGGCGCCCGCGTCTCCCAGGCCACGAACAGCACCAGGGCCAGGACGCCGGACACCAGCGCCACCAGCACGTCCGGGCGGGCCCAGCCGTCACCGCCCGCCCGGATCACCGCCCACACCACGCCGAACACCCCGGCGCCGCTGAGCGCGACGCCACGCAGGTCGAGCCGGCCGTGCGGCCCGTGGCTTTCCCGCAGGTACCGCCGGGCCACCGGCACCAGCACCAGGCCGAGGGGGACGTTGAGCCAGAAGATCCACGGCCAGCCGGCAAAACTCGTGAGGGCGCCGCCCAGCAGCGGCCCGGCGACCACCCCGAGGCCGCCGACCCCGCCCCACGCGCCGAGCACCGCGCCACGGCGGGCCGCCGGGGCCGCCGCGCTCAGCAACGTCAGGGACAGCGGCGCGAAGACCGCCCCGCCGGCGCCCTGGACCGCGCGGGCCGCCACCAGCGTCCCGACGTCCGGCGCGAGCGCCGCCGCGGCCGACCCGGCGGTGAAGACGGCCAGTCCGATCGCGAACACGCGGCGACGGCCGAAGCGGTCGCCCAGCGCCGCCCCGGCCAGCAGCAGCACGGCGAAGGACAGGGTGTAGGCGTTGACGGTCCACTCGGCGCCCGCGAGGCCGGCGCCGAGGTCGGTCCGGAGCACCGGCAGGGCGGTGGTGACCGCCAAGCGGTCCAGTGCGAAGAGGAACCACGCCGACGAGGTGATGGCGAAGGTCCGGGCGAACAAGCTCATGCCAGGCAGCGTGCGCGGCGGTCACCTTCGCGGGCACTAGGGCGGAACCCCAGGTACGACCCCAGGTTCGCGAGGTGTACGCCGAGCGGCCACCGTGCCAGAATCCGGGTTCGTGCGGCCCGAACCGGCCGCCGGTCGCCGGCCGGCGGAACTCCTGGAGCGTGCCGGTGAGCTGACCGCGGTGGCCGCGCTGGTGGCCGCCGCCGACGCGGGCCGGGGCGGGTTGCTGCTGGCCGAAGCCGCCGCGGGACTGGGGAAGTCGGCGCTGCTCGACCACGCCGCCGCGCTGGCTCGCGACCAGGGCCACCTGGTGCTGCGAGCGCGTGGCCACGAGCTGGAACGGGCCTTCGCCTGGGGTGTCACGCGGACCCTCTTCGAACGGTGGGCGAGCGGCGACGCGCAAGCCGACCTGCTGACCGGTCCGGCGGCCGCGGCCCGGCTGGTGCTCGGTGCCGCCGAGGAGCCGGGCGACCTGCCGGCGTCCGATGCGGCGTTCGCGATCCTGCACGGGCTCTACTGGCTCGCGGTGCGGCTGGCCGAGCGGACGCCGCTGCTGATCACGGTCGACGACGCCCAGTGGGTGGACGGGCCGTCGCTGCGCTGGCTGACGTTCCTGCTCGGCCGCCTGACCGACCTGCCGATCGCCGTCCTGGTCGCCACCCGGCCGGGGACCGGTGGCGAGGACGGGGTGCTCGCCCAGCTGGCCGGCGATCCCGACGTGCGGGTGTGCCGGCTCGAGCCGCTGGGACCGGACGCGGTCGCCGAGCTCGTCCGCCGTCGCCGTCCGGACGCCGTCGACGGCTTCTGCCGCCGCTGCCTGGAGCTGACCGGCGGAAATCCGCTGCACCTGCGGGAGCTGCTGGCGGCCATCGAAGCGCAGCCCGGTGGCACCGACGCGGAGATCCTCGCCGGGGGTGTGGCGCTCGCCTCGCGTTCGCTGGCCCACTCGGTGCGGCGCCGGCTGGCGGCCCTGTCGCCGGCCGCCGGCCGGCTGGCGCGGGCGGTCGCGGTCTTCGACAACGACGCCACGCTGGTGCTGGCCGCGGCACTGGCGGAGGTCGACCCGGCCGCCGCACCGGCCGCCGCGGACGAGCTGACGCACGCGGACCTGCTCAGACCGGGTGACCCGCTGGAGTTCATCCACCCGCTGGTGCGCACCGCCGTCTACCACGAGCTGCTGCCCCGCAGGCGCGCTCAGCTGCACCGACGGGCCGCCGCGTTGCTGGCCGAGGACGGCGCGGCGGCCGAGTCCGTCTCCGCCCACCTGCTCGAATCGCTGCCGGCGGAGGACGGCGAGGTGGTCACCGCGCTGCGAGCGTCGGCCCGACGGGCCTTCGCCCGCGGCGCGCCCGCGTCCGCGGTGCGGTACCTCGCCCGGGCGTTGCGGGAACCGGCCCCGGCGGCGGTGCGCCCGGAACTGCTCGCCGAGCTGGGGCGCGCGGAAGGGGCCACCGGCGGGCAGGAGGCCGTCGCGCACCTGACGGAAGCTCTCGAACTGGCCGGCGACGCCCGTACCCGCGCGACGCTGCTGCTCGAACTGAGCCGGCTCCTGCACGACCGCGGACGGCTCGACGAGGCCTGCGAAGCGTGCCTGCGCGGGCGGGCAGAGCTCGGCGGCGAAGGTGACGAGCTGGCCGCCGCTCTGGAGGCGGGCTACCTGACCTCGGCGATGCTGAGCCCGCAGCACGCGGCCGACGCGCACCGGCGGACACAGGCGATCCTGGACCGGCCGACCCGGCTGGACAGCCCGGCCGACCGGGCCCTGACCAGCAAGGCGATGATCATGCGGCTGGCCGCGGGCGGGAACCGCGACGAACTGCTGACCGTCGCACGGGACCTGTTCGCCGGGGGACGCCTGGCCACCGAGGCCGGCGCCGGTTCCCAGGCGCTGTGGCACACCATGGGCGCGCTCAGCTACTGCGACGACTACCCGACGGCCGAGCACGCATTCCAGCTCGCATTGGCGGACGCGCGCCGCCGCGGGGCGACGATCGCCCTCGCCGGCGCGGCGGTGTTCCGGGCCCGGCAGACCCTGTGGACCGGCCCGGTCGCCGAAGCCGAGCACGACGCCCGCACGGCGTTCGACGTCTGGCAGAGCGTGGGGCACATGTACGTCTCGGCGGCCGGTCTCTGCCTGGTCACCGCGCTCCTCGAGGAGGACGACCCCGACCAGGCCGAGACCGTGCTCGCGGCGGTCGAGGAGCACGCCACGCCCTTCGGGCTCTTCGCGGCCTGGCGCCTCGCGGCGACCGGCCGGGTCGCCGCCCGGCGCGGCCGGGACGCCGAGGCCCTGCGGGCGTTCACCGCCTGCGGGCAGCACCTCGTCGAGATCGGCCAGCGCAACCCGGTGATGCTGTCCTGGCGTTCGGAGGCCGCGCTGGCCGCGCTGCGCCTCGGCCGCCGCGATGCCGCCGAGACGCTCGTCGGCGAGGAGCTCGCCCTCGCCGAAAGCTTCGGCGCCCCAAGGGCCATCGGCGTCGCCCGCCGCGCCGCCGGCCTGCTGTCCCGCGGCGACCGGGCGATCGAACTCCTCCGCTCCGCGGCCGGCCTCCATGCCGGCTGTGCGGCACACCTCGAGCACGCCACGACGCTCGTCGAGCTGGGTGCGGCTGTCCGCCGCGCGGGCCGCCCGGCCGAAGCCCGCAAGACCCTGCGCGACGCCCTCGCCTCGGCGGAAACCCTTGGGGCGGCTCACCTCGCGCGCCGAGCGCGCGAGGAACTACACCTCGCCGGCGGCCGGCCGCCCTCCCGCCGTGACACCACGGCGGAGCTGACGCCGAGCGAAAGCCGGGTGGCCCGGCTCGCCGCCGACGGCCGGACGAACCGCCAGATCGCGGATTCCCTGTTCATCACGGTGAAAGCCGTCGAATGGCACCTCAGCAACACGTACCGCAAACTCCGCATCCACGGCCGCGACGAAATCGCTGCTGCCCTGCACGCCTCCGACGACACCCCTTAAGGCCCGGAAGTCCACCGCCGTCGCGGCGGCGAGGCTGCCCCAGAGAACAACCGGGCCGCGGGCAGCGAGAGTGGTGATGATCGCGGGGAAGACCGCCAAGCCGAAGCCCGTGGAGACCTGGAGCCGGGCGAGGGCCCGGCCCAGGACGACGGCCGCGACGAAATCGCCGCCGCCCTGCGCGCCTCCGGCGACACCCGTTAAGGCCCCGAAATCCACCACCGGCTCAGCTGCCGTGCTCGGTGGCCACCGCCGTTGCGGCGGCGAGCGTTGCGGCGGCGAGGCTGCCCCAGAGAACAACCGGGCCGCGGGCAGCGAGAGTGGTGATGATCGCGGGGGAGACCGCCAAGCCGAAGCCCGTGGAGACCTGGAGCCGGGCGAGGGCGCGGCCCAGGACGTGTGCCGGGGCGACGGCCGCGACGAGCGCGGTGACGGTTCCCGCGTAGCCGATCTCGCCGATCGTGCAGAGCACCGACACCGCGGCGACCGCCGGGGCGCTCCAGCCGCCTCCCCACGCGGTGGCCGCGAGGAAGCCGAGGTAGGACGCGGTGAGCACCACGCCGGCGAGGGCCAGCGCGGTCCGCCGGGAGAGGCGGCTCAGCAGGACGGTGACCGGCACCTGGAGGGTGACCACCAGCACCGTGTTCGCCACGAAGATCGCCGCCGGCCACATCGGGGAAGTGTGCAACTGGGTCACCAGGACCAGCGGGAGCGCGATTTCGGGGACGTTGAGGCAGAAGACGTAGATCACGTTGGCGGCCAGGAGCGTGCCCATCGCCGGTGCGGGCACGTCCGTCACGGCCGGGGCGGCGGCCGGCTGCGCGCGCAGGCGGACCGACCACGCCAAGGCGGCCGCGGTGAGGTAGGCGAGCCCGGTGCCGACGGCCAGCGCCTGCAACGCCGTGGTGCCGCCGGCCAGGCAGACGGTGGCCAGCAGCCCGCCCACACCCAGGCCGGCGTTGCGCAGGGCACGCCCGCCGGCGAGCGCGGCGTCGCGTTCCCGCCCGTGGGCGATCGTGGCCACGACCGCCGCGTGGGCGGCCGGCCACGCCTGGTTGCCGATGCCGAGGAACAGCGCCGCCGTCGCGAACGGCCAGACGTGGCCCGCCGGCGTGGCGAGCAGCAGCGCCACCCCCAGGACCCGCACCAGCATCGACGCGGCCACGGCCGTGCTGCGGGCACCCCGGTCCAGCCAGCGACCCACGGCGGGCACGCACAGCAGGCCCGTGACGACCCCGGCCGTCATGGCGATGCCGGTGGCCGACGCGGACAGCCCCAGCACCGTCACGCCGTAGAGCAGCAGGAAGGGCCGCAGCAGGCCGGTGCCGAGCGCGTCCACGGCCAGCGCGACGGCGTAGCGGGGGCCTCCCGAAGCCCGGATGAGGGCGTGCGGCCGGATCTTGGTCGTCATGGGGTCGACAGTGCGTCCGGACGCCGGTGTCGCCGCGCCGGCTGACGAACTCCGTCAACCGACGCGGTCGACGGCGGGCCGCCCGGCGAGAATGCGGGGATGACGGTGAGGATCGACATCGCCGGCCTGCCGCCCGAGCGGCTGCGGTTCGCCGCCTCCCCGCTGGCCGAGCTGACGGCGATGCTGCACGTGCTGGCCGAGCCCGGGCACCACCCGCAGCTCGGCGGCTGGGCCGCGGGTGTGTGGGCCGGGCTCCGGCCGGAGCTGGCCGAACGGCTCAGGGAGGCGGAGTTCCTCTGGCGTTCCTCCCGGGCCGACTTCCTGGTCCCCGCCCGCCCCCGGCCGACGCTCGCCGGGGAACTGGACGAGGTGGACCGGATCGACGACGAAACCTACGTGGCCGCCGCGCTCATCACCACCTGCGGCAGCAACCGGGTCCACTTCGGAGCGCCGTCACCGCTCGCCGACGTGACGGCCCGCGAGCGTGCCCTGGACCTCGCCCAGGCCCGCGGCGCCCTCCAGGAGGCCTTCGCGGAACGGCTGCTCACCGACCCCGCGGCCGTGCGCGCGCGGGTGCGGCAAACGCTCGAGCAGTGCGGCGAAGCCTTCTTCGACGCCGCTTGGCCGAACGTCGCCGTCCGGCTCGCCGCCGACCTGCGCCTGAAGAACGACCTGCTCGAGCACAAGGGCGTCGCGGCGGCCCTCGCGTCGGTCTCCGGATCCGTCACCCTGGCGCCGGACGGCGACAGCATCGTCGTGGACAAGCTGCAGGACAACGCGACCAGCGCCCGCGGCACCGGCGTCACGTTCCTCCCCAGCGTCTTCGGGCACCCGCACCTGGTGGCGATCCACGCTCCCGGGTGGCAGCCGGTGGTGCAGTACCCCGTCGCCGGGCCGGGGGAGCCGGTCTCCCTGGAGACGGTCACGCGCCGCCTGGAGGCGCTCGCGCACCCGGTCCGGCTGCGGCTGCTGCGCACCCTGGCCCGCGGTCCGCACACCACCGGCGAGCTGGCCGACGCGTGGGCGCTTTCGCCCCCGGAGGTGTCCCGCCACCTGGTCGTCCTGCGCCGGGCGGGCCTGCTGACGGCCCAGCGGCAGGGCCGCTACGTCCGGTACACCGTCAACCTGCCCGACCTGGCCGGGCTGGGGTCCGACCTGCTGACGGCCGTACTGCGTTGAGCAGCCTTCGGTTCAGACGTCGCCTCTGGCCAGCACCCGCCGCGCGACGGCGAGGCTCAGCCGCCGCGGCAGCACCCGGCCGAAGAGGAAAGCGGTCAGCGCATTGAGCCTGCCGTCGACGACCGCCGGTCCCGTACCCGCCAGGGCGCGCACCACGGTGGCGGCGACCGCCTCGGCGCTCCGCGTGCCGCGCGGGTTCATCGGCGTCTTCGTGGGACCGGGACTGACCACCACCACCCGGACCCCGGTGCTCCGGGTCTCGGCCCACAGCGCCTGGGTGAGCGAGACGACGTACGCCTTGGTCGCCGAGTACACCGCCAGGTGGGGGGCGGGGAGGTACCCGCCGGTGCTGGCGACGTTGACGACGGCCCCGTGACCACGGGCGACCATCGCGGGCATCAGGAGCGTGGTCAGCTCGGTCAGTGCGGTGACGTTGAGGTCGATCATGGCCCGGAACCGGGCCGGATCGCCGTCGAGCACCGGCCCGCGCGTGCTGACCCCGGCGTTGTTGACCAGGATCTCCACCTCGATGCCCTCGTCGGCCAAGGTCTTGGCCAGCCGCGCGGGCGCGTCGGCATCGGCGAGGTCGAGGGCGACGGCACGCACGGTCACGCCGTGCTGCCGGCTCAGCCGCGCGGCCGCCTCGTCGAGCTTGCCGGCGCTGCGCGCGACCAGGACGAGGTGCATGCCGGAGGCGGCCAGCCGCTCGGCGAGAGCGGCCCCGATACCGGTGGAGGCACCGGTGACGACGGCGAACTTGTCACGCATCTGCGCTGCTGTGATCATGCTTTCGACGCTAAACCTTGACGTCGGTGTCAAGGTCAAGGTGAACTGAGCCATGCGCATCGGCGAGCTGAGCAAGGCGACCGGCGTCAGCACCCGGGCGTTGCGGTACTACGAGCAGCAGGGCCTGCTGCGCAGCGAGCGCCGACCCAACGGCTACCGCGAGTACGGCCCCGAATCGATCGAGGTGGTCGCGTTCGTCCAGGACATGTTCGACGCCGGTCTGTCTTCGGAAGTGGTCCGGGAGATCATCCCGTGCGCGGGAGACACGCATCCCCGTGACGACTGCGCGGAACTGTTGGCGCGAGTCCAGCGGGTCCGCGACGAACTCGTGCGGCAGGAGCAACAGATAGCTGCACGCCGACGGCGGTTGGACACATATCTCGCCGACGGTTACGAGGCACGCCCGGCCCGCTGACCGAACGCTTTCACGGCCGCTGATGTGTCTCGGCCGGCTCCGTCCGGCCGCCGTGCACGCCGGTCCGGCCTCGCATCCGCCGCCCGTCGGAACAGCGCCGATGCGCTGGTGCGAACGGGCCCTTCCGCTGGGACTTCCGCGCAGTTCCGCCGTTGTTAACCCCCGGTTGGCGGGCAAGACTCGCTAAAGTCACCTCGGGGAGATCGACGCTACCCGGTCACAAGCCTGGTCGGCGGCGCCCGTGGTGCGCGCCGCCGTCACGGTGGGAGCCGGTGGTCATCGTGAACCGTGAAAAGGGACGGATGCCATGGCGAACCCGCTGGTAGCGGAGCGCAAAGACTCCACCACGGCCATCTCCGGGCTGCCGCTGCTGGAGTCCGCGAACGACCTCAAAGAGGGCATCGAAAAGGGCGACTGGGCCTCGATCGCGATGGGCGCCGTCGGGGTCGCGCTCGACACGCTCTCCATGGCACTGGACCCCTTCGGGGCGATCCTCGCCGCCGGGGTCGGGTGGCTGCTGGAGCACGTCGGCCCGCTGTCCGCCGCGCTCGACGCGCTGACCGGGGACGCCGACCAGATCAAGGCCCAGTCCGAGACGTGGGCGAACGTCGCCAAGGAGCTCGGGGCCGTCGGCCAGGACCTGACCGACATGGTCAAGGCCGACCTGCAGTCGTGGACCGGGAACGCCGCCGACCAGTACCGCAGCCGGGCCGCCGACACGGTCGACATCCTCACCGCCGCCCAGAAGGGCTGCGAAGGCGCCTCCAGCGGGGTCAAGACGGCCGGCGAGGTCGTCGCCGCCGTCCGGATGCTCGTCCGCGACATCATCGCCGAGCTGGTCGGCCACCTCATCAGCTGGGCGCTGCAGGTGGTGTTCACCCTCGGCATCGGCCTGACCTGGGTGGTGCCGCAGGTCGTCGCCGCGGTCGCCAAGACCGCGTCGAAGATCGCCGACCTCACCAAGAGGCTCGTCACGGCGCTGAAGGCGCTCGTCCCGCTGCTCAAGAAGGCCGGCACGCTGTTCGACGACGCCGCCAAGGCGCTGCGCAAGATCAAGCCCGGCAAGGCCGACGTCCCGAAGCCCACCAAGGACATCAAGCAGAAGAGCGGCCCCGACACCAAGAAGGACAAACCGCACGACGACGATAGCACCTCGACCTCGGGAGCGAAGGGCGACGGCACCGGCTCGTCCGGCGCGAAGGGCGACGGCACCAGCTCGTCCGGCGCGAAAGGCGACGGCCACAAGGGTCCCGACAACGGCCCGGACCGCAGCGCCCCCAAGAACGACGGCGACCAGACGACCGCCGGCGGTGCCGGAAGCGGGGGCAAGGCGGACAAGGGCGGCCGCAACGACACCGCGAAGAAGGACAAAGCCGACCGTTCCACGCCCGACAAGTCGAAGAACTACTGCGGCGACCCGATCGACGTCGCGACCGGCGAGGTCGTGATGACCCAGGTCGACCTCACCCTGCCCGGCGAGGCCGCGGACCTGGAGATCTCCCGCACGCACCTGTCGTCCTACCGGGCCGGCCGGTGGTTCGGTCCATCGTGGACGTCCACATGGGACCAGCGGCTGGAGTTCGACGCGCACCGGGTCCGGTTCTACGCCGAAGACGGCATGGTGCTGGACTACCCCGTCCCTGGCGAAGAGCCCGTGCTGCCGGCGCAGGGACCGCGGTTCCGGCTCCGCCGCGTGCCGCAGGGTTACCTGCTCAAGGCCGGCGAGCGCGAGCTGCATTTCTCCGGCACCGGCGGTGTTCTGCCGGTCACGGCCATCGAACAGGGCGGCGAGCGCACCGAAATCGAGTACGCCCCCGACGGCGCACCCACGAGGCTCCGCCGGCCCGGCGGCGTCGAAATCCTGGTCAGCACCGCGCGGGGGCGGATCGTCGCGCTGGGGGCGCCGGGGCAGCCGCCGGTGGTGCGGTTCTCGTACAACCGGCACACCCAGCTGAGCGCGGTGACGGACTTCGCGGGCCGCTCGATGGCGCTCGACTACGACTTCGACCACCGGCTCGTCGGCTGGCAGGACCGGGTCGGCACCTGGTACCGGTACGTCTACGACACCGCGGGCCGCTGCGTCCGTGCGGTGGGCGCGAACGGCTACTACAACGCCGCCTTCGCCTACGAACCCGGCGCGACCCGGCACACCGACGCCCTCGGCCACACCTGGACCTACCGCCTCAACCCGGCCCACCAGCTGATCGAGCGCATCGACCCGCTCGGCGGTTCCCGGCGCTACGAATGGAACCGGCGGGACGAACTGCTGTCCCAAGTGGACGAACTGGGCCGCGAAACCCGCTACGAATACGACGACGACGGGCTGGTGGCCATCCACCGCCCCGGGGCGCCCGCCGTGCGGCTGACCCCGGCCGAAGACGGCGCGACGTGGCTGCTGGCCGGCGAAGGCGACGACGTGCTCGAGCGGCTGGTGTTCGGGTTCGACCCGGCCACCAGCCTGCTCGGCAACGGGCTGCCGGTGGACGTCCTGGAGCCGGCCGACCCGTTCGAGGACGCGCCCGCGACCGACCGGGCGGCCCGTCCCGGCGACCGCGACTCCTACGGCCGCCCGCGCCTGGCGCACACGGCGTCCGGCGGGGCCGCGCGGCTCGGCTGGACCGCCGACGGCCGCCGCGCCTGGCGGCTCGGCCCGCAGGGCGGCCGCGAGACGTGGGTGCACGACGCGGAAGGCAACGTCGTCGAATACCGCGACGCGGCGGGGGCGCCGCGGCGCCGCAAGCACGGCCCGTTCGGCCTGGTCATGGAGGAGACCGACGCCGCGGGCGCGCGCACGCTGTTCACCTACGACGGCGAGTTGCGGCTCACCTCGGTGACCAACCCGGCCGGTCTCACCTGGCACTACGTCCGCGACGCGGCCGGACGGCTCGTCGAAGAGACCGACTTCGACGGGCGGCGGACCACCTACACCCACGACGCGGCAGGACAGCTGCGCCGCATGACCACCGGCGCGGACCAGGTGGTCGAGTACGACTACGACCTCGAGGGCAACGTCGTGGCGCGGCGGACCCCCGACGACGTCACGACCTACTCCTACGACCCGCTCGGCCGGCTGGTCGCCGCCGAGAACGCCGAGTCGCGCGTCGAGATCCGCCGCGACGGCGGTGACCGGGTCATCACCGACACGATCAACGGCCTCGGCGTGTGCTGGCGCGACGAGGGAGACGAGGGTGGCACAGTGATCCGCCGGACCTCGTCCGGTGTGGACAGTGAGTGGCGTTTCACGGAGTCCGGCCTGCCCAAGGCGCTGCGGATCGCCGGTCACGACGTCGAATTCGGCTACGACGAAGCCGAGCGGGAAGTCGTCCGCAGCGTCGACGGCGAGGTGGTGCTCCGGCGGCGGTTCGACGAGGAGGACCGCCTCGCCGAGGAGGACGTCGCCGGCGTCGGGCGGCGCACCTACCGCTACCGCCCGGACGGCAGGCTCGCCGGCGTCGACGACGAGATCCGGCCGTGGCGGTTCTCCTACGACCCGGCGGGCCGGGTCAGCGAGGCGCACGGGCCGGACGTCGTGGAGCGGTTCACCCGGGACGCCGCGGGCAACATCACCTCGGCGACGGCCCCGTCACCGCCGGGCCCGCGCGGCTACGAGCGCAACCGGCTCGCCCGCATCGGGGACATCCACTTCGACGGCGACGCCCACGGCCGCGTCACCGGCTGGCGCCACGGCGACCGCTCGTGCAGCTACACGTGGGACCACCTCGACCGGCTGCGTTCGGCGCGCACGCCCGACGGCGCGCTCTGGACCTACCACTACGACCCGATCGGACGGCGGTTCGCCAAGCGGTGCTGGGTGAGCGGCCCGGACGGGCAGCCCGAGCTCGCGCTGGACGTGCGGTTCCTGTGGAGCGAGCTGAACCTCGTCGAGCAGGTGGAGCACCGCCCGGCGGACGGGGCCTACCGGTTCCTCACGTGGGAGCGCTTCGGCGACGATCGCCCCGTCGTGCAGGTCGAGCACACCGGCGTTGCCGAGGAGGCCCGGTTCCGGGTGGTGATCACCTCGCCCGCGGGCACGCCGACCGAGCTGCTCGACGAGCGGGGGACGCTGGTCTGGCAGGACCGCAGCAGCTTCTGGGGCGTGCCGGCGGCCGGCGCCGACACCGCGTCGATGCCGCTGGCGTTCCCGGGGCAGACCCGCGACGAGGAGACGGGGCTGCACTACAACGTCTTCCGCTACTACGACCCCCGGACCACGCGGTACCTCAGCCAGGACCCCCTCGGCCTCGCCGCGGCGCCCAACCCGGTCGGCTACGTCGACCAGCCGCTGCTCGAGAGCGACCCGCTGGGCCTCGCGCCGCAGCGGTGTTTCAAGGGCAAGGTGAAGGACCGCGCGAAGCGGTTGCGCGACCGGAACAAGAACAAGCAGGTGGCCCAGCCGGCGATCCGGAAGAGCCCGCGGAAGAAGCCCATCCGCGTCGACAACATGACCAAGGAAGAGTTCGAGAAGTTCAAGCCGGAACTCGACAAGATGCTGAAGGCCGACAAGCACTTCTTCTGGTCCGGCGGCCACATGGAGCGGGTGCCCGGGAAGAACAACCCGGACAAGTACCTCGGGTCGATGGAGGACAAGGCCACCGAGATCGCGAAGAAGCACGGCGGCAACACCCTGGAAGGCACCCTCAAGGACAACAAGGTCCAGATGCCGGGCTGGATCAAGGACCCCAACGACCCGAGGCGGCCGCTGGTCCAGGAGAAGTGGGACTACGTGTCCGACACGTTCGCCAAGAACGCCGAGGCAGGCAAGACGCACGTGGTCTTCCCCAGCTACCCCGGCAAGGGCCACGACGTCTACCCGTACCGGCGCCCGGACAACGTGTTCGACGAGACCGAGTACCCGCGCCTCAAGGCGGACGGCAAGGGCGACATCACGAAGTTCCACGACCGGACCGACTACGAGCGCCCGTACCGCGCACCCAAGTGAGCGGCCGGTTCAGAGGAGCAGGTCGAACACCCGGAAGACCTGCTCCCATTCGGCGGCCCCGGGGTTCTTCACCCGCGGGTCGATGACCTTGAAGGCCTCGGCGAGAGCAACGCTGAGCCCACCGGCAACGGCCGGCAGCCGCGCCTCGGCGTCTTCGGAGAGCGCGAGGCCGAGCGGGGGACGCGCCAGGAGCTGCTCGAGCAGCGGCACGACTTCCAGGTCTTCCTCCAGCTTGGCGAATTCGTGCATGCGTTCTTGAAGCCCCTTGGTGATCGGCAGGTCGCGCGGCTCGATGACGTCCCGCCGGTTGGCCTTGGCCGTGGCTTCGGCGGCGACGAAGAGGTCGTGGATCTTGCGGTCCAGGAACTCGTCGTACCGTTTCAGATCGCTCTTGTCGACGTCGAGGCTCGCGGCCATCCGGAAGAACCGTTCGAACCGGGCCGCACCCATGACCGGCATCAGGCCTCCTGTGCGTGATGGTCCATGGGCCCAGCATGGCTGCCGCGGCCGGATGGCGTCTCGGACTCCGAGGATGGATTTCACCGCCCCGATTCACCCTGCCAGGCCGGTACGGCGCCGGTGCGGTCCGGTGCATCGTCGAGACCGGCCGTCCCACTTCGTCCACAGCGGACGCCGTCACCGGGAGACCCATGACCGACCGAGAGCAGCTGCCGAAGCCGGGCTTCGCTCTGGACACGAAGCTGGTCAAGAGGTTCGTGGCCGGCGAGCTGGACGAGGCCGGCCAGGCGGAGCTGGCCGGCCAGGTGGCGATCATCGCCGTGTTCCACACGGAGCTGCCCACCGCGCTCGCCGCGCAGATGACCCGGATCGTGCGCCACCTCGGCGGCGAAGCCGAGCTGGTGCGGTGGCTGGAGCGCTTCCCCGGCCGTCCGAAGATCGTGGCCAGGCTGTTCGCACTGATCGACCTGCTGGAGAGCTACAGCGCCGAGCCCTCGGTGGTGACCGCGTTGTCCGAACTGCGCGAGGAGACCCGCTACCCGCCGGGACTGTCCGGCTTTCTGTCCCCGGACACCGACGACGAGACGCTGGCCGGGCTGGCCTGGCACATCGAACGGCTGGCCGCGGACGACCGCATGCCCGACGCGGTGCGGCTGGCCCGGAACGCGGCGGCGCTGGTGCAGCGGCTCGCCGCCAGGGCCAAGGAGCTGAACCCGGACCTGCCCGACTTGGCCGGATCGGCCGCCGAAGCGGGCAGGGCGGTCGAGGACGCGGCCCGTGAGGCGGGCCTGCAGGGTGACGGCCCGCGCTGACGAGCTGTGTCACTTCTCCAGCGGCTGGAGGAGGTTTTCCAGGTTCGCGCGCGCGACGCGCTTGAGGAACTCGCCGCGGTAGGTGGAATCACCGGAGTCGTGCATCGTGTCGGTCATCGAGACCGCGGCTGCCTGTCGTTCCCAGGTGTGGCTCAGGCAGATATCCGAATAGTTCTCCAGCAGGTTCCCATCGCCTTTCACGACCTGGTGAATGATCGCTTGCGCGAGTTTCCCGGCGTCGTGCAGTGCGAGACTCATCCCCTCCGCGCTCATCGGGGAAATCAGGTGCGCCGCGTCGCCGAGGAGGTGGAGCCGGCCGTAGCTCATCGGGCTGAACACCACCCCGCGCAGCGGCACGACCTGCTTACTGACGATCGGGCCCTTCGGCGCCGGCTCGCCGAACCGCGTTGCGAGCTCGCTCCGGATGCGTTCGTCCGGCCAGTCCTCGACGGTGTCGGTGACCGGGCACTGCAGGTAGACACGGCTCGCGTTCGGGCCGCGGGTGATCTGCGCGGCGAAGCCGCGGGAATGCACCGCCAGCACGGCCGGTGGGTCGGCGGGCACCTCCGTCATGACGGTCAGCCAGGCGTAGCCGAACTCGTGGGTGTGGCAGGTGAGGACGCCGTCGGGAACGGCTTTCCGGCTGACGCCCTGGTGGCCGTCGCTCCCGGCGACGAAGTCGCAGCCGATCACCGTGGTCGAGCCGGCGGCGTCCCGGTAGCGCACCCGGGGGCGCCCGGTGCCGAGACCGTCCAGCGAGACGTCCTCGGCTTCGAAACGCAGGTCGCCGCCGTCACGCAGGAAGATCGTGATCAGGTTTCGGACCAGGACTTGCTGGGGAAGGAAGGCACCTTCGGCGTCCTCGTGATCGTCCATCTTCCATGCGCGCTTTTCGCCGTCGATGATCAGCGGCATCGGCTTGTCGGAGGAATCGTGACTGGCCGCTTCGACGGCCTCTCCCACTCCCCATTCGTGCAGGGTGCGTACGCCACGGGCGTCGAGTGCGCCGGCGCGTTGCCGGTTCTCGACGTACTCGCGGCTGTGCTTTTCCAAGATGACGCACCGGATTCCGTTGCGCAGCAGGAAGGTGCCGAGCGCGAGCCCGGCGACCCCGCCGCCCACGATGACCGCGGTGGTGCTTTCTTCGGTTCGAGTCATGATCACCACTGTGACCGGGCCGGCGATTGCGGTCCACCGATAACCCGACGTGCGATAACGGAAACCCGCCAACATCACCGGTCGCCGCGGTCGCGCACACCGGCCTGGTAGCGCCCGGGGGTCTGCCCGACGACGGCGGTGAACACTTCGATGAACGTCGACGGGTTCGACCACCCGCAGGTGATCGCGGTGTCGGTGACGGAGTCGCCGTCGGTGAGCCGGATGAGGGCGTGGTGGATGCGCAGGATGGTGCGCCAGCGGTGGAAGCTCATGCCGAGATCGGTGTGGAACAGGCGGCTGAGGGTGCGCTCGCTCGTCCCGGCGGCCCGCCCCAGTTCGGCCAGCGTCGTGTTCCGCCCGGGATCGGCGTGCAGCAGACCGGTCGCGGCGCGCAGCCGATCGTCCCGCGGCTCGGGCAGGTGGAAGGACTGCTCGGGAAGCTCGCCGAGTTCGTCGAGCACCACCGCACGCAGCCGCCGGGCGGCGTCGGCGGATCTCGTCCGGTCGCCGGTCAGCGCCAGAATGCCTTCGCGCAACAGCGGTGACACCGCGAACACGCAGGGGTGCTCGGCGAGCTCGCCGCACTCGTCGACGGGGACGGCGACGATGCGCGCATCGGTCCGGCCGTAGAAGCGGTGCGAGTGCTCGAACCCCGGCGGCGTCCAGGTGACCCGATCGGCGGGCGCGATCCAGGTCCCGTAGGAGGTCGTGGTGGTGAACGCCCCGGCTGCCGCGTACACCAGCTGCCCGTCGAGGTGGGAGTGGCTTCGGAGGTGATAGCCGTGCGGAAGCCAGCCCGCGCCTTCCGGCGTCACCTCGCCCGGCGGCGGGGGAGAGGGGCGGGTTTCCTGCATCGGAGGCCAGCTTACGGCTCACACCGCACGAAGTTCGCCCGCGACCGCGGTGCTCTTCTCCAGCACGCGGTCGAGGCGGATCGGGAGGATCCGCTGGCGGGTGCCGGTGGCGTGCCACACGGCGTTGGCGATCGCCGCCGCGGTGCCTGCGGTGCCGATTTCGCCGAGGCCGTTGAACCCCGACGGGTCCTGGGGCTCGTAGTCCGGCACGAAATCCGCCTCGATGCCGGGGACGTCGGCGTGCGCGGCGATGTGGTAGCCCGCCCAGTCGCCGTTCGCCAGCCGGCCGGTGCGGGGGTCTCGCACGCTCTCCTCGTGCAGGGCCATGGACAGCCCCATGATCATCCCGCCGACCACCTGGCTGCGGGCCAGCAGCGGGTTGATCACCCGGCCGACGGCGAACATGCCCAGCAGCCTGCGGACCCGGACCTCGCCGGTGGCCGGGTCGACGCTGACCTCCGCGAAAACCGCGCTGTAGGTCTGGCGTTCCCGCTCCGGCTGGTAGTCGATCAGCGTGGTGGTGTCCACCGTCGCGGTCGTCGGCCGGACGGGATCGTCCCGCAGTTTCTCGGCGGCCTCGGTGATCGCGAAGGACCAGGACGTCGTCCCGCGCGAACCACCCGCGCCCCACGCCATGCCGAGATCGCTGTCGCCGATCCGGAGGCGGATCCGTTCGGTGCCGACACCCAGGGCGTCGGCGGCGACCGCGGTCCGGGCGCCGGTGCCGATGTCGCTCGCCCCGATCGACACCGTGAACGTCCCGTCCGTCTCCGCCGTGATCGAGGCCTTCGACGGGAACACCCCGGCGCTGAACGACGTGGCGGCCATGCCGCTGCCGATCAGCAGCGGGCCTTCGCGCCGGGAGCGGGGACGCCGGTCCCGGGCCGCCCAGCCGAACCGGCGCGCGCCCTCCCGCATGCAGGACACCAGGCGGCGGGTGCTGAAGGGCTTGCCCGACGCGGGCGTGACCGTGGGCTGGTTGCGCAGGCGCAGGTCCAGCGGGTCCAGGCCCAGCCGCTCGGCGACCTCGTCGATCGCCGACTCCAGGGCGAACGAGCCGGGCGTCGCGCCGGGCCCGCGCATCGAGGCGGGCGGCAGGACGTCGAGCGGCACGGCGGTGAGCCGGGTGCGGATGGCCGGCGCCGCGTACAGGACCTTGGCCTGCTCGGTGCACGCCTCGATGTACTCCGAAAGCGGTGAGAGGGCGTAGGCCGCCCGGTGGTGGATGGCCCGCAGGCGGCCGTCGGCGTCCGCGCCGACGGTCAGCACCTGGTCCGTCCGCGGCCGCGACGAGGTCGTCTCGAACACCTGCGCCCGGGTCATGGCGATCCGCACCGGGCGGCCGAACCGACGGCTGGCCATCGAGGCGAGCACCACCTGCGGGCCGCAGGCGCCCTTGCCGCCGAAACCCCCGCCCACGTGCTCGGAGCGCACGTGCACCCGCTCCCGGTCGATGGACCACAACGCGGCGAGGACCTCGGACACGCTGAACGCGCCCTGGTTGGCGTCCACGGCGTACAGGTGATCGGAGTCCCACCACACGGTCGCGGCGTGCGGCTCCATCGCGCAGTGGCTCTCCTCCGGAGTGCGGTAGCGCTCCTCGAGCACGACCGCGGACGCCGCCAGCTCCGCCTCCAGGTCGCCGAGGTCCGCCTCCGGGCCGAAGGCGGTCGACGCCGGCCGCGCGGCCGGGTGCTCCAGGCGGAAGTCGAGGTCGTGCGGCTCGCCCTCACAGGTGACCCGCACCGCCGCCGCGGCCGCTCTGGCCTGCTCGGGCGTTTCCGCCACCACCAGCGCGAGCGGCCGGCCCGCGTAGGGGATCACGTCGTCCTGCAGGAGCTGCAGGCTGCCGTCCGGGCCGAAGTAGTTGCCGGCCGCGGGGTTGAGGCGGGGTGCGTTGCGGTGGTCGAGTACTCCCAGCACACCCGGCATACCGAGCGCGGTCGACGTGTCGATGTCGCGGATCCGGCCTCGGGAGAGGGTGGCGGTCACCAGCCAGCCGTGGGCCAGGTCCGGCACCGGGATGTCGGCGGCGTAGTGGGCGGCGCCGGTGACCTTGAGCCTGCCCTCGATCCGGGGGCGTGGGGTGCCGACGGCATCCGCGTTCATCGATCCATCTCCGTTCCGGCGAGCTCACCGAGCACGGCCTCGATCAGGTTCCGCGCCAAAATCACCTTGTACCCGTTGTCGGGCAACGGATTCGCCTCGCTCAACGCCTCCTCGGCGCAGGCCAGGAGCCGGTCGGCGGTGGGCCGGGTGCCGCGGAGCAGGGCCTCGGCGGAGCCGGCCCGCCAGGGACGTGACGCCACGCCGCCCAGCGCGATGCGCACGTCGCGCACCACGCCGTCGCGGATGTCGAGCGCCGCGGCGACGGAGACCGTGGCGAAGGCGTACGACGCGCGCTCGCGGACCTTGCGGTAACGCGACCGCAGTCCCGCCGCGGCCCCCGGCAGGACGACGGCGGTGATCAGCGCGCCCGCCGGCAACGCGGTTTCGCGGTCCGGCCGGTCACCGACCGGCAGGTAGAACCGGGACAACGGGACCTCGCCGGGGCCGTCGAGCGTCTCGTAGCACACGACCGCGTCCAGCGCGGCGAGCGCCACCGCCATGTCCGAGGGGTGGGTCGCCACGCAGTGCTCGGAGTGGCCCAGTACCGCGTGGTTGTGGTGCACGCCTTCGATCGCGGCACAGCCACTGCCGGGTGTCCGCTTGTTGCACGGCCGGGAGAGGTCGGCGAAGTAGCCGCACCGGGTCCGCTGCAGGAGGTTGCCGCCCACCGTGGCCATGTTCCGCAGCTGGCCGGACGCCCCCGCGAGGACGGCTTGGCTCACCGACGGGAACCGGCGGCGCACCTCCGGGTGCGCGGCCAGGTCGCTGTTCGTCGTGGTCGCACCGATGACCAGCCCGCCGTCCGGTGTTCCGCTGACGCCGTCGAGCGGCAGCCGCCGCACGTCCACCAGCCGGGTCGGCTCCTCGACTCCGCACTTCATCAGGTCGACGATGTTCGTGCCCCCGCCCAGGTACCGGGCGCCGGCGTCGTCGGCGACGGCCGTGAGCGCGTCGCGGATCTGCGCCGCGCGCTGGTAGGCGAACTCCCTCACTTCGCACCTCCCTCGCGTGCCGCGGTCTCGAGCACCGCGCGCACGATCGGCGGGTACGCCCCGCAGCGGCACAGGTTCCCGCTCATCCGCTCGCGCACCTCGGCCTCGTCCAGTTCCGGCGCCCGGTCCGGTGCGTCGGCGGCGGTGACAGCGCTGGGCCAGCCCGCCGCGTGTTCGGCGAGCATCCCGACCGCCGAGCAGAGCTGCCCGGGCGTGCAGAAGCCGCACTGGAAGCCGTCCAGGCGCACGAAGGCTTCTTGGATCGGCCGCAGTTCGCCCTCGGTGGCCAGTCCTTCGACGGTCGTGACGGCGGTCGTGTCGGCGGCGACCGCGAGGGTGAGGCAGGAGACCACCCGGCGGCCGTCGCACAGCACCGTGCAGGCGCCGCACTGCCCCTGGTCGCACCCCTTCTTGGGGCCGGTGAGGCCGAGGTCCTCCCGCAACGCGTCGAGCAGCGTCCGGCGGTTGTCCACCGACAGCCGGTGGGTCGTCTCGTTGACTCGCAGCGTTATCTCGCTGCGGGTGTGCTCGGTCATGGCTCCACTGTCGGTGCCGGCCTGCCGATCCACATCAGTCATCCGACTCCGGGAATCCGGCGCCGTCACCCCACAGCGCGGTTAGGTCGTTTGACAGATGCTGCGGCGGCGAGCCGTGTCCCACCATCGAAGGCGTGACGCCACGAGGACGGGAACACGGACGACGGACCGGCCGCTCGCGGATTCCCGGTCAGACCGCAGGCGGCGACAGAGCATCCCGGAGGCCGGCGCGAGACGTGACACCCAGCTTGGGGAAGATCCGATAGAGGTGGGCCCCGACCGTCCGGTGCGAAAGGTACAGGCGCTCGGCGATCTGCTTGTTGGTCAGGCCGCTCGCCGCCAGCTGCGCGATCTGGGCCTCCTGCGCCGTCAGCGCGGTCGGCTCACCCCGCTGCTCGGTGGCCGGGCGGTAGCCGGCGGCACGCAGCTCCCCGGCCACCCGGGAGAGCCACGGTCCGGCCGCCATGGCGGCGAATCCGCCGTGGGCGGCGAGGAGGTGCTGCTGCGCCTGCGCTGCCGACCGGGTCCGGCGCAGTTTCTCGCCGAGCGCCAGCCGCACCCGCGACCGGTCGAACAGCCACCGCTCGGCGCCGGCCAGCGCGGCTTCCAGGCGGGGCACCTGCTCGTCGTCGTCGAGGACAAGGGCCTCGGCGCCGGCCTGGAGCAAGGCCGTCCGGGACGACAACGCCCCCACGTCCGCGTCCCGCATCGCGCGGACGTGTGCCGTCGCTTCGGTCGTGCGGCCGATCCGCACGGCCGCCTCGACCAGGTCGAACATGACCCACGTGCAGTGCGGGACGTGGGAGGCGAGCACACCGGGCGGGCTCATGGCGGCGGCGTGGCCGAAAGCGGCGTCGTGGTCACCCTGCCCCGCGGCGGCGAGGACCCGCGGGTGGTGCGCGAACAGCACGGCGGCCGCCACGCCGCGGGGGAGCGCCCAGTGCGTGATCTCGTCGGCGAGCGTGTACGCCTCGTCGAACCGCCCGCGGCCGGCGGCGAGGATCGCCCGGCTGTAGCGGAAGTACCAGGCGAAGAACGGGTAGCCGCCGGTGTCGCAGATCCGCTGTCCCTCGTCGGCGAGTTCTTCGGCCTCGTCCCACCGCCCCACCAGGTAGTCGTCGAGGCACAGGTGCATCAGGGCCCCGAGGTGCCGTCGGGGTGCGCCGCCGTCCCGCCCGTGCCGGACCAGCCGCCAGGACGCCTCGCGGCAGTCGCCGAGGCGGTCGAGGTACACCGCGGCGGTCCCGGCCCGCACGACGCGGGCGGGGTCGACGTCGTCGGTCAGCGTCCGCAGGACCGCGTCGACCCGGGGCAGAGCGGCTTTCCCGGTGCGTACCGGATCGGCGAAGCTGTCGGCGGCCAGCGCGAGCAGGTCCGGCGGCTGCGGCCGGAGCCGCCGCAGGACCGAGAAGAACGGTTTCCAGTGCTCCGGCGTGCTGCCGTACCAGCACAGCAGCAGGAGGGTGTGCATGGCCTCGACGAGCGCGGGGTCGTCGGCCCGGTAGCCGTGGTCGCCGGTCTCGATGGCACCGGTCAGCAGCCGGTGCGCGGTGTTCACGTCGCCGTCCCCGTTGATCATGAGGAAGGCGGCCGCGCTGGCCGCGTGCAGGGAGCCCGCGGAGTCCGGAGCCGCCCGGCGGGCGTCGGTCAGCAGGATTTCGGCGTCGTCGACGGTGCCGTTGACCTCCGCGCCGATGTACGCGGCCTCGGCGAGCCGCCGTCCCCGGCCGGCGCTCGTGGTGCTCAGCTCGGCGGCGCGGACCAGGGCCGCTATCGCCGCGAAGCCGTCCCCGCGGAGCAGCACGCGACGCGCCGCGTCGTCGAGGAGTTCCGCCACCTCCTCGTCGGGGCCGAGTGCGGCCGCCGCGAGGTGCCACGCGCGGCGGTCCCGGTCCACGGCACCGGCGAGGGCGAGGTGCGCGGTGCGGCGCTCCTCGTGGGTGGACATCGCCACGACCGCCGACCGGATCAGGGGGTGCCGGAACGCGATCCGGGCCGTCGCGTCGTCCACGCGCACCAGCTGGGCACGTTCGGCGGGAGCCAGGTCCTCCAGGCTGGGCCGGTCGGGGAGCGCGGCGCGGAGTACCCGGACGTCGCCGGCGCCTTCGAAGGTGGCGAGCAGCAGCACCTGCCGGGTGGCGTCGGGCAGTGCGGTGAGGCGTGCCGCGAAGATCGCCTGCAGGCGATCGCTGAGGGGAACGACTTCGGCGTCCGGCACCGTGCGCCGCGCGGAACCCAGCAACGCGGCGGGCAGCTCCAGCAACGCGAGAGGGTTGCCCTGGGCGAGGTCGAGCAGCCGCCGCCGCACCCGGGCCGGCATCTGCGGGTGAAGGGTTTCGACCAGCCGTCCGGCCGCCTCGTCGTCGAGCGGTTCGACGACGTGTTCGGACAGCAGGCCGGGAAAGCTCGTCGAGCCCGTTCTGGCCGACAGCAGCAGCCCGGCCCGGCGGCCCTCGAGCCTCCTGGCCAGGAAGCCGAGGACGACGGCACTCGCCCGGTCGATCCACGGCACGTCGTCGACGACCAGGACGACCGGCCGGTCGGCCGCGAGCTCCGTGACGAGCAGCAGCGCGGCGTTGCAGACCAGGAGAACGTCCGGGGGCGCACCGGCTCCGAAACCGAGCGCCACCGACAGTGCCTCGCGCGGGCCGGGTGGGAGCCGGTCCAGAGCCGCGTGCGCGGGAAGCAGCAACTGGTTGAGACAGGAGTAGCCGACGTCGGCTTCGAACTCCGAACCGGACGCCCGCAGCGCGTGCATCCCTTGAGAGAGCGCGAGTTCCGCCGCGGCGGTCATGAGGGCGGACTTGCCGACACCCGGTTCGCCGCGAATCAGCCGGACGCAGCCGCCTTGCCGCACCCGGTCCAGGAACCCGGAAATCCCGGCGAGCTCATCGTGACGCCCGAACAGTTCGACACCGGTCACCCACTACCTCACGTGCCCCTCGTTGCTTGCCGGCCAGGCTATAGCGAGTCCCCGGCGCCGGAGCCGGTCGACGGGACAAGCGGCAGGAACGGGCAAGAAGTCGCGAGTTCTGGTCAACTGCCGCCCGTCCGGACGTTCACGCCCAGGCGGACGGCGTCCCGGCGCGGCGGGTCACCGAACTGCCTGCGGTACTCGCGGCTGAACTGCGCGGGGCTTTCGTAGCCGACCTGACGGCTGATCCCGGCGATGTCACCGGGATCGGCGGCGAGCAGCAGCCGGGCTTGCTGCAGGCGGATCTGCTTCTGGTACTGGATGGGGCTCATCGAGGTGACGGCCTGGAAGTTGCGGTGGAACGCGGAGACGCTCATGCCCGCCCGCTGCGCCACCTCCTCGACCCGGAAGGGCAGCGCGTAGTTGTCGCGGATCCACTGCACGGCCCTGGCGATGTGGCTGAGACTGCTGTCGGGCAGCCCGAACTGGCGCAGAACGGCGCTCTGCTCACCGGTGAGCAGCCGCCAGATGATCTCCCGCTTGATCAGGGGCGCGAGCACCGCGATGTCGCGCGGCCGGTCGAGCAGCCGCAGCAGCCGGACGACGGCATCGAGCAGTTCGGGCGAGGCGGTGCTGACGGCCAGGCCGGCCGGCGCGCCGGGCTCGAGTTCCGGCAGGTCACCCGCATCGGCGGCCAGCAGCACCTCGGCGACCGCGGCCGGCCGCAGGTCGAGGCCGAACCCGAGCGCGGGTTCCCCGGGGTCGGCGCGCAGGAACTGCGCGGTCACCGGCAGATCGACCGAGGCGACGAGGTACTCGCCGGCGCGGTACTCGTAGAGGCGATCGCCGAGCGCGAACCGCTTGGCGCCCTGGGCGACGAGGGCCAGCACCTGGCCGTAGGTGGTCGGAATCGGCGGACTGGGCCGATCGGCGCGGAAGATGCGCACGGCATCGATGTCCGTGCTCAGATCGGGGCGGGCGTGCCGGGCCAGCAAGTCACGCAACTCGTCGAGCGACATGGGCGCCATTCAAGCACCGCACCGCGGATGTAGCCGTCAACGCTTTTCTGTGCTGCAGGTGACAGTCGTCGCCGCGTCCTCACCGCTGGTGCCGCGAGGGGGAAAGGTGATCTGATCGTCGACGACGTTGCCGTTCGGGCCGACGATGCTGCAGCTGGCGCCACTCGGCATCGTCGACTGCACCGTGATGGTGAGAGAGCCGGCCCGAATCATCTCGGAGTTGCCGCCGGTGGTGAGGTCGAGCTTGCCGTCGCCGTCGTCGGAGACCCAGGATGCGCTGACGTTGCCGGTGACGGCGACGTGGTAGTCGACCGGTGGTGGGCCGCCCGGAAGGTTGACGATCAGGATGACCCCGGCGGAGACGACGAGGACAGCCGTGGCGATGCCGGTGTACAGCAGCGCCCGGGATCGCCGGGGTGACGCGGCCCCAGCCCGGGGTAGTTGGGTGCCGTGGTCGGTCATGGCCAATTTGCTCCTTCGCTCCTGGCGGCATCGCCGCCACGGCGTGCCGCGTTACGGGACGGCGGATCATCTTCCTGAACTGCGCTGCGATCAGGTTCGCCAGTGGCCAGTGCGCAACCGGGCGGCGGAATGTCTGGTTTGGTGCAAGTGGAGCTATTGGTCGATTGTGGAGCTACTCAGATGACTTGTGGGCCTCGCGTGAATACCCCGCTTGGTCTATTCCCTTCGCCGCCTTGATCAGCAAAGGTGAATTTTGGGTTCGTCGGGGGCCCGGCAGTGTGCTGGTGCTCTTGGGCGAGGGGGATCTCGTGGGTTCGTTTGGTGTGCGTTGGCGCGCCCTTTTTCTCGGCGCGGCGGTTGCGCTCAGCACCATCGTGGTGGTTGATCCGGCTGGGGCCGAGACACCTCAGGTCGTTCCGAACTCGGCTCCGGACGAGGCGACGGCCGCTGCCTATGCCCGGGAGGGTGGTAATCCGGTCGAGGTGACGTCGGAGACGACCGAGACGTCGCAGACCATGGCCAATCCGGATGGTTCGTGGACGATGACGCAGTACGTCCACCCAGTCCGGGTCAAGCAGGCCGGTGCGTGGACGCCGGTCGACACCACGCTGGTGCGCCGAGCGGACGGGACGATCGCGCCGAAGGCCACGACGATCGAGGTCAAGCTCAACCCCGGCGGGGCCGGCTCCGCGGCCACACCGATCGCGCAGGCAGGGCAGGACGGCAAAGAGGTCGGTCTGAAGTGGACGAGCGACCTTCCGGCACCAGTGCTCGACGGTGATACCGCCACCTACACCGAGGTGCTCGCCGGCGTCGACCTGACGGTGAAGGCCGTACCCGCAGGGTTCGAGGAGAACCTGGTCATCAAGACGCCGGAGGCGGCGAAGAACCCGCAGTTGAGGGAAATCCCCTTCGGTCTCCACACCCGCAACACAACCGTCACCGTTGCGGAAGGTGAAGGTCATGGCACACCGGCACAGGCCACTCCGACCGACGCACTCGAGGTCAAGGATACGGCCGGCGGGGTCGTCTTCTCCGGTGAAGCGTCGCGGATGTGGGACTCCACCGGCGATGGTTCGCCTGCTGAGCAGCAACTCGGCGAAGGAGGAGGCCGCCGCGAGGCCGTGATGGGAGTCGCCCTCGGATCGGGCAAGGTGACGATCACGCCGGACCAGGCTTTCCTGCAGGATCCGGCGACGCGCTACCCGGTGTCGTTGGACCCGGGCTACTGGTGTGATTCGTGCGGCAACCAGGCGCATGTGGTGGTCCAGTCCGGCTACCGGGACGCGCACAACTGGAACGCCACGGGCGGGGACCTCTCGAACCTGAAGGCCGGCTACGAGAACTTCGATTCGGCCGGGACTTCGCGGTCCTACATCCAGATGAACTCGTCGCGGCTCGGCGGCACGGTGGTGCACAGCGCGACGCTGAACACCAAGGTCCAGCACAGCGCCAAGTGCGCTGACGTCGCGAAGCCGACCGGGTTGTGGTTGTCGAATCCCGCGTCGCCGGATACGACGTGGGCGGCCCAGCCGGGCTGGAGTTATCAGGTGTCGACCATGAACGTCGCGAACTGCAACGATACGCCGGGCGTGGATGGGGTGTTCGACGCCACCCTGGCGGCGAAGGATGCGGCGGCGAACCGGTGGCAGAGCACGTGGTTCGTGCTCGCGGCCGCGAATGAGGGCGACGGGGTCGCGGCCTGGCGCCGGTTCGACCTGAACCCGTACTTCGCGGTGAACTACGACTCCTACCCGAACCCGCCGGCAGCCCTGTCGATGCAGAACGGGACGCTGCCCTGCACCTCGGGACCGAACCGGCCGTGGGTCTACACCAAGACGCCGCAGATCGCCGGCCAAGTGTCCGATCCGGACGGTGGCACCGTCTACGGCAAGTTCGCCCTGGCTTACGGTGCGCTCGGTCACAACGTCTATGTCCACGAGAACGCCGCGAACCTCGTCCCGGTGGGCACGGCGGGTCCGAACCAGCAGGCGACCGCGCAGCTGGCCGCCGTCCCACCGGGGTGGATCAACGAAGACGGTGTCTACAACTGGTCGATGCAGGCCTATGACGGTGAGCTGTGGTCGAACTGGGTCGGCAACTGCGAGTTCACCGTGGACACCAAGGTGCCGAAGCCGCCGGCGCTGGCGATGGCGTCGTGGACCGATCCGAAGGTCCAGGGTGACGCGGTGGAGTTCGACGTGTGGACCGGCATGGCCACCGAGAACCTCTACGACATCGACCACTTCATCTACACCACCGACGGATCCGAACCGCAGACCCAGGGCTCACCGACCGCACCGGCCACCCAGGGCGTCGACGCGAACGGCGAGATGGTTGCCACGACGGCGATCAAGGTCGTCGCGGCCAACGGCAACCAGAACCTGATCAAGGTCAAATCGGTGAACAAGGCCGGCCTGCCCAGCCCCAACGCGACCTGTGTGGTCCTCGCCGAGTCCAACCCGGCGCTGGACGGTCCGTCCTGCTCCTACCACGTCCAGCCGCTGACACCCGGAAAGAACCTGGTCGCCGCCTGGGGTGCCGACGAGCCGTCCGGCACGACCCTGATCGACAGTGCCTCGTCGACACCGGACAACGCGACGCTGGCCACCCACCCGGCCACCGCGTCCGGCGGCGTCACCCGAGGAGCGGGGTACAACCATGGCACCAGCTGGACCCATCCCGACATCAGTGGATACAGCGACGGTGTGAAGGGTGCGATCAGTCTCGACGGCACCAGCGGCTACGCCCAGACCGGCGATCGCGTGCTCGACGCCTCGAAGTCGTTCACCGTGGCGGCTTGGGCCAAGCTCACCGACACCACGCACTCCCAAACGATCATCGCCCAGGACGGCACCCAGTCGATGTCGTTCGCCCTGCAGTACCACCAGGAAAACAACACCTGGGCGTTGCGCGTCACAACAGGGGATTCGGCCACGCCGGCGGCCGCCTGGGCCTACTCGAGCCGGCCGCCTCAGGTCGGGGTGTGGACCCATGTGGCGGGAACCTATGACGCGTCGACTCAGGTCGCCACGCTGTACGTCGACGGCGCGAAGCAGAGCACGGTGGTCACCCAGCCATGGGTGGCGAGCGGACCGGTGGTGCTGGGCGCGACGAAGTGGTCCGGAGTGCGCGTCGACTTCTTCCACGGGGCGCTCGACGACATGCAGGTGTGGCAACGGGCTCTGTCCGGACAGGACGTCCACGACCTGGCCGGCACCTCAGTACCTCTGGCCGCATACGGCTTGGCCGAAGGCTGCGGACCGGAGATCACCTCGGCAACCTCCCGGATCCCGTCGTTGCGAGCAGGCTGGTCGCTCGGGGAAAGCAGTGGCAACCTCGCCACGGACGCCACGCAACGCGGCAACGACATCGCCTTGACCGGTGGCTACGCGCGGGTTCCCGGGCACAGCGGCGGCGGGGTCCAGCTGGATGGATCGACGGCCTACGGAACCACGACGAGACCCGCCACCAACACCGCTGCGTCCTTCACGGTGTCCGCGTGGGTCAATCCGGCTGACCTCAACGCCAATTACACCGTGTTGTCGCAGGCGGGCGCGAACGCCTCCGCGTTCGTGCTGCGCTACGACAAGGGCCTGAATCGCTGGGCGTTCGGCATGAACCCGGCTGACGACGCCGCGGGGGCCACCAGCTGGGCGGTGGGCACGACCATTCCGCCGGCCGGTGTCTGGACCTTGCTCACCGGCACGTTCGACCAGGCGACGATGCGGCTGAGCCTGTACGTCAACGGCCGGCACGAAGCCGATTCCAGGCTCGGGCAGGCTTGGACGGCGAACGGGTCCTTGTTCTTCGGAGCCGAGCAAGGAGCTCGCAACCCGTTCAAGGGCGTTCTCGACGAAGCCCGGGTGTGGGGCCGGGTCCTCACCGACGACCAGATCGCGGCCATGAGGCCGTTCGCCTACTACGACTCGGTCAGCCAGGCGGAGGGCACCGCCTCGGGCGCCGCCTCGCTCGGAGTGGAGACCGGCACGGCCGGTAATCCGACAGCGTGTGCCGCTCAGTTCTCCATCAATGGCGGCGAAGTCGCGACCACGAGGCCTGCCAACCTGCGGACCGACAAGTCCTTCTCGGTGGAGGCCTGGGTCAAGCACACCTGGACCGCGGCGGATGTGGCGGCGAACGGACCGGTCGACACGTCGCCTCGTGCCGTCGTCACGGCCACTGACACCCAGTTCTCGCCCTTCCTGCTCGGCTACCGGCCGTGGGCCGACGCATCCGGGACCCTGCACGGCCGGTGGAGCTTCTTGGTCGCGCCCTACGCGACGTCGGGCAACGACGGCAGGTTCGCCCTCAGCGACGCCGAGGCGGCGGACAACACCTGGACGCACCTGGTCGCCACCTACGACGCCGCCACCGGTTACCTAGCGCTGTTCGTCAACGGCACGAAGCAGAACTTCTTCGTCAACACACCCGATGGCGGCGGAGTCACCGCTCGTGACACGGGTACGCCCCTGGTTCTCGGTCACGGGGTGTGGACGGGACAGCGCAGCGACGTCTGGTACGGCGGTCTGGCCGGAGTGCGGGTTTACGGCGGGCTGCTCGATTCGGCCGGGATCCGGCGGGACAGGGTCCTCGACGACCCCGGCAACCTCTTCGGTGTCTTCCACTAGCTCGAGTCCGGCTTCGGTGCCCTGGCGCCGCGTGCAACAGGAGATGGGTCAGCAATGACGGGCAGAAGTGGGCTCTTCCAGAACAACCGCGGCCGGCGGTTCGTCGCGTTCGGCGTCGCGGTGGTGCTGTTCGGTTCGGCGCAGTCCGCCGCGGAGGCCGCGGCCGGTGGGTGGCACGGGCTGGGCTGGGATCGTCCTGCGCTGCAGGAGACGAAGTCGGTCGACGGAGTCGACGGCGGTCTCCGGGCGCCGGGCACCCCGGCGGGGAGCAAGTTCATCCCAGCCGCCGTGGCGTGGCCGGTCGCGGCGACCACCGAGGTCGACTTGCCGGGTGAAGGGGCGTCGAAAGCGCTGCCCGGGCAGCCCATGACGTTGTCACGTCACCAGGAGAAGGCCGCGGCACCCGGTGCGCGGCACGCGGTGGGCAAGGTCCGCGTGAGCACTCTTGACCAGGCCACCACGGCCAAGACCGGGATCAAGGGGGTGCTCGTCAAGGTCGAGCCCCAGTCGGGGGACACGAGCGGTCCGGTTCGGCTCGACGTCGACTACCGGTCCTTCGGCGATGCCTACGGCGGCGACTTCGGTGGTCGGCTGCATCTGGTGGAATACCCCTCGTGTCTGCTGACGGCGCCGGACAAGCCCGCATGCCACGTCGGCACGCCGCTGAACTCGGCCAACGACACCAAGAGCCGGCGCGTCACCGCCGACGTCACGCTTCCCCCGACCGGGGCGGCGACGGCCATGGTGGTCGCGGCACAGGCCGACACGAAGGGCGGCGGAGGCGACTTCTCCGCGACCGACCTCAAACCCGCCGGTGCGTGGAAGGCCGGTGGCTCCTCCGCGGACTTCACCTACTCCTACCCGATCAGCACTCCCTCCTCGGTCGGCGGGACCGGTCCGTCGATCAGCCTGAACTACTCCTCGAGCGCGGTCGACGGCCTCACTTCGGCCACCAACAACCAGGCATCCGGCATCGGTGACGGCTGGAACCTGTCGGGCAGCGGCTTCATCGAGCGGCGCTACAAAGGCTGCGGCCAGGACCTGGGCGGCAACAACGGCCAGACCAAGACCGGCGACCTGTGCTGGTTCAACGACAACGCCACGATCTCGTTCTCCGGTGCCAACGGTGACCTGATCCTGGACAAGAGCACCCAGACGTGGCACCCGAAAGACGACGACGGCACCCGCGTCGAACGCCTCACCGGTGGCGCCAACGGTGACAAGTTCGGCGAGTACTGGAAGGTCACCACCCCGGACGGCGTTCAGTACTTCTTCGGCTTGAACCACTTGCCCGGCTGGGCGTCGGGAAAGGCGGAGACCCAGTCGACGTGGACGGTCCCGGTGTTCGGCAACAACAACCTCGAGCCGTGCAACGCCGCGACCTACGCGGCGTCCTGGTGCAACCGGGCCTGGCGCTGGAACCTCGACTACGTCGTCGACCCGCACGGCAACGCCATCGCCTACTACTACCAGCCCGAGACGAACTACTACGGGCTCAACCGCAATGCCTCCACGGCGAACAATCCCGGCACGCCCTACACCCGCGGCGGATCTCTGGAGAAGGTCGAGTACGGCTTCAACACGAAGTTCGGCGACACATTCGGCCACGCACCGGCACAGGTCCTGTTCGGCTCGGCCGAGCGGTGCTTCCCGAGCGGAACGATCACGTGTGATCCGGGGCAGCTGAACTCCGGCACTGCGGCCTCATGGCCGGATGTGCCTTCGGAGACGATCTGTGCCCAGGGCGCGGTCTGCACCTACGGCTCCCCGAGCTTCTTTTCCCGCAAGCGCTACACCAAAATCACCACCCAGGTCTCCGACGGCGGTTCCGGATGGAAACCGGTGCGAGAGTGGGCGCTCACGCAGTCGTTCCCGCCGACCACCGACGGGAACAAGCCGGCGCTGTGGCTGAGCTCGATCACCGAAACGGGAAAGATCGCGAGCCCGAACACCGTCGGATCGCCGGTGACGTTGCCGCCGACGACGTTCCACCCGCTGGCGATGGCCAACCGGGTCAACACCAGCACCCAGTACACCGCACTGACCCGCAATCGGATCGACGCCATCACCAACCCGCAGGGTGGGCTCACCACGATTGCCTACGACGATCCCGAGTGCGTCACCGGCGTGAAGATGCCCGACCCGGCCAATCTGCAGGGCAACGCGCTCTCGTGCTACCCGGTGTACTGGACTCCGCCGGGCGCCAACGATCCGGTCCTGGACTACTTCAACAAGTTCCGCGTCAAGCTGGTCGAAGAGGACGCGCACACCACACGCCAGGAACAGCACACCGTCACCCGCTACGACTACCTGGGTGGCGCGGCCTGGCACCTCGACGACGACCCGTTCACCGACGCGAAATACCGCACGTGGTCGCAGTGGCGCGGCTACGGCGACGTCAAGACCACCGTCGGGCTGGGACCTTCGGGCGGCGACCCGTCCGGGCCGCCGGTGGTGACCGAGACGTACTACCTCCGCGGGATGGAAGGCGCGGCAGTGACCAGCGACCGCTGGCACGAGTCGGTCACCGACCGCAAAGAGGTCGCGGGCTTCGTCCGCGAGACCGTCACCTACCGCGACGGTGCCATCATCGGCGGCACCTTGAACGAGCCATGGGTGTCGAACCCGACCGGTACCGATGCCGACGGCCGGACTTCGGCCTACGTCGACACCGACACCAGCCGCACCCGCACGTGGCTGGACACCAGCAAGACCTGGCGGATCTCGCGGACCCACACCACCTACGGCAAATACGGCCTGGCGACGGCGGTACAGGCAGAAGGGGACACCAGCGACCCCAAGCAGACAACCTGCACCCTCACGACGTATCCGGAGAACACCTCGGCCTGGCTGATCAGCTACGCGAGCCAGGTGCAAAAGCTCTCCGGCGTCTGTGACACGAAGACCAATCCCGCCGGATCCGGCAACATCATCAGCGATGTCCGCAACTACTACGACACCGGTGGCTTCGGCGTCGCGCCCACGAAGGGCAGCGTCACGCGGACCGACACGCTCGACGACTGGCCCGCCGCCGGCACCGAGACGTGGACGTCCCCGGCCACGACCACCAGCTACGACGACTACGGCCGCATGACCAGCGTCACCGACGCGCTCGGCCTCACTGCCACCACCGCCTACACCCCGGCGAGCGGAGGTCCGCTCACCCGAGTCGACACCACATCACCGCAGATCAGCGTCACGAACACCACCCGGCTGACTTCCACCAAGTACATCGACCCGGTTTCGGGTATCGCGATCGGGGGCCAGGACGGCAGCGGTCTGCGCACCGATGCGACCCAGGACGCGCTCGGCCGGATCGTTTCCGTGTGGAAGCCCGGCCACAGCAAGGCGTCGAACGCGCCGGCAGACGTCATCTACACCTACAACGTGAAGAACACCGGCGGCGTCAGCAACGTCGCCGCGCAATCCCTGCTCGCCAATGGGCAGTACGCGACCTCGTACACGCTCTACGACGGCCTCGGCCGGATCATCCAGACCCAGGCACCGCGCGCAGACGACGGGCCCGGCCGGATCGTCACCGACACGTACTTCGACTCCCAAGGACGGTCCTACAAAACCCACAACTCCTATTGGAACAGCTCAGCCCCGTCGTCGACGCTCTACGTCACCGACGACGCCTCGGTCCCGAACACCACGCTGACGACCTTCGACAGCACCGGGGCCACGCGGGTCAGCGCGTACCTGCTCAACTCGGTCGAGCAATGGCGCACCACGACGATTCCCGACGGCGACCGCACGACCACCGTCCCGCCGAACGGCGGCACCGCCACCACCACGATCACCAACGGCCTCGGCCAGACCGTCCAGCTCCTGCAGTACAAGGACGCCACGAAGTACACCACCGGCTCACCGGCCGACACCACGACCTACACCTACACCCGCAGCGGCCAGCAGGCGACGGTCACCGACACCACCGGCAAGAACGTCTGGACCTTCGGCTACGACCTGCACGGCCGCAAGATCTCCTCGATCGACCCGGACACCGGCAAGACGACGTTCACCTACGACGCCGACGACCGCCTCCTGACCACCACCGACGCCCGCAACCGGCTCATCAGCTACACCTACGACAACCTCGGCCGCAAGACCACCGAGTACGACGGCCCGGCCGTGACGGGCACCAAACTCGCCGGCTGGACCTACGACACCCTGCTCCCCGGCCGGCCCACCGGCTCCACCCGCTACGTCGGCACCAATGCCTACAGCAAGGAAGTCACCGGTTACGACACCGCCGGCCGTCCGACCGGCAACAGGGTCACCATCCCCGCCGGTGAAACCGCGCTCTCCGGCAGCTACGACTCCTCCACCACCTACGACCCCAACTCCGGCGCCGTCAACACGGTCACCAGCCCCTCGGCCGACGGCATGCCCGCAGAGCAACTGTCCTTCGATCGCTACAGCCGCGGCGCGGTGAAAACCTTGACCTCCAGCATGGGTTTCCAGATGGTGTCGAACACCAGCTACAACCCACTGGGCCAGGTTCTGCGCACCGACTTCAACGACGCCATGAGCCCCTACCAGGTGTCAGTGACCAACACCTACGAGAACGGGACCAACCGGCTCGCCACGGTCCAGGCCCAGCGCTCGACCCAGTCGAACTACTGGATCGCCAACCGCGTCTACACCTACAGCGCCGTCGGCAACATCACCAAGATCGCCGACACCCCGGCCGGATCGTTGGCGGACACCCAGTGTTTCCGGCAGGACTACCTCCAGCGGCTCACCGAAGCCTGGACCCCTGCCTCCGGTGACTGCGCGGCCCAGCCGACCATGGCCGGGATCAAGGGGGCGGCACCGTATTGGACGTCCTGGACGCTCGACGACACCGGCAACCGCAAAACCCAGGTCAAGCACACCGCCACCGGTGACATCACCACGACCTCGACCTACCCGGCCGCGGGGGAGAAGCGGCCGCACGCGGTCCAGGCCGTCACCACCGAAGGCCCGAACGGAACGACGCAATCCAACTACGGCTACACCGACGCCGGCAGCACCGAGACCCGAGGCCCGACCGGCGCAGCGCAGACCTTCACCTACGACGCCGAAGGCCACGTCGCCACCGCGAAGGAAGCCAACGGCGCCGAAAGCAAGTACCTCTACGACGCCGACGGCAACCTGCTCATCACCCGGGACCCGTCCGGGACGACACTGTCGCTCGGCGACACGGAGCTGTGGGTTCCGGCTGGTGGGTTCTTCGCGTCGTGGACCCGTTTCTACAGCTACAACGGTCAAGTCATCGCGACACGGACGAGTTCGGGTGGGTTGAGCTGGAAGCTGGCTGATCACCACGGCACCGCTTACGCCGTGGTGGACGCAGCGAATCTGACCGTGAGCAAGCGCTGGCAGGACCCCTACGGTGCTGACCGTGGCACCCCGGCGTCGGCGTGGCCGGACAAGCACGGGTTCCTCGGCGGTTACCAGAACACCACGGGCGTGACGCACATCGGCGCCCGCGACTACGACCCGCTGACGGGGCGGTTCATGACCGCGGACCCGGTGCTCGACCCGGGTGATCCGCAGGCGCTGAACGCCTACAGCTACGGCAACAACAGCCCCGTGTCGTTCAGCGACCCGACCGGCATGGTGCTACAGATCGACGGCAGGCCGGCGTACATCGGGTCGGACGCGATAGCCGCGATGAGCCCGGCAGGCCGAGAGCGAGCGCACCGCTACAATCTCGGCGTCTTCAGCAACTGGGTCAATGCCGTGACGCACAGAATTCCTCCGACGTATCCTGCTTTCGTCGGAAAAGAGAATCATCAATTGTCGCCGAAGGAACGCCGGGCGAGGTGGGAGACCCAGTTTACTAACTGGTCGTTGGAGCCCCCTGATCATCGCCCGCCGGACTACGACCAGTTCGCAGCCGCATTTTGCTCGGAGTTCCAGGACGTCCGCGCATGCGACCAGTCTCCGCCGAGTCTTGGTGAAATGGTCTCCGTTCTCGCGCTCTTCATTCCGGTGGCGGGCGAAGCGCGACTGGCCGAGGAAATTCTCGCAGCGTCGGTCGGCGAGGGTGTGGCCGCAGGTGCCGCGGGTGCTGCCGGCGTCGGCGTGCGTGCGGCTGCGGGTGCCGCGACCGGAGAGGCGAGTGAAGCCAGTCGTCTGGGTCGCGCGGGCGGCGGTGGCACGAAGCTGTATCATGGAGCGGACATCGATTCGCTCCTCGATATTCTGAACAATGGTCTTGACGCAGCGAAGGCTGCTGCAAACTACACGGATGGACCTGGTGGATTCTTCCTTGCCACTCATATGGGTGATGCCGAGTTTTTTGCTTATCGAAATGGCCGCGGCGGCGTGATCAACTTCACGGTGTCGGACTCCGCTATGTCGTCCCTGAGAGAATCGGGAGCCGTCATGCGTCCCATCGCCAGGGGGCCGAAGAGTCCATACTTCGAGGGTGCGGAGCTTCATGTTCCCACTTCATCGTTCGAGTTGTTCAACCGACTTCGGGAAAGGGGTGAGATCCTTGTATCGCCCTGAAGATATTCAGCAAGTTGATCTCATGGTCTACTTGCGCGGTAACCCTGGTCGCTTCTTTCGTCAGGATGAATTCGACCCGGTTGAGATGGCTGAAATGCTTGCAGGTGAAGCGATTCGGGCCGGCGCGGCGAGTGTGCGCATTTCCAGGCTGGATCGCTGGTTGTCGATTGAGTCGGATATTGACTGGCTGGGCGAAGTCGAAGAATTCGTCTTCGAGAAGATTGTCCCGTTTCCCGGTGTTGGGCCGAACAGTATGTTCTCCGAGGTCTTGCTGATGGCGTTCTCCAAGAGCGTTGCCACCAGCTCGGCGGCGGGAGTGCGCATCCTCAAGGGGGCGAACGCGGGGCCGCTGGAGGACGCAACATCGCGGTCGGGACGGTCGGTGGCATTCGAGCCATTGGACTCGTGATGACCTGCGGAGCGATTCTGCGGCAGTAGCTGCTGGGTCTTCGCAGCGCGGTACGGGGTGTTGACGATGGCGAGAAGAGTGGACCCCTCGTATACGTCTTGGCGAACTGTGAACGCGGTCCTGTACGTTCCCTCCGCTCGTCAGCCGGCACGCGATGGCTGGGTCGGGGTAGGCGGCCCGCGGCGCCCAGGTCAACGACCGGGCCCGGAAGGAGCGGAGACCACTACGGCGCTGCTGTTCGGCGACGCTTCCCCGACCGGGCGGCTTCCCGAGACCTTCCCGTGGACTCCGACCACACTCCGGTCGCCGGGCATCCGGAGCGCTTTCCCGGCGTGAACGGTGAGACGCAGTACTCCGAGGGGGTCGAGGTCGGGTACCGCTGGTACGACCGGGAAGGTGTCAAACCGCTTTTCCCCTTCGGATATGGCTTGTCGTACACGGCATTCAGCTATGCCGGGGTCGAGGCCCGGCGCGTCCCAGGTGGGCTCGACGTGACCGCCACCAGTTGTGGAGCTATAGGACAGGCGGGCGCGAGCTCGTCATGGCGATGGCCAGGCGAGCACCGGCCTACGCCTCGCCCGATTCGTCCTGCCGCAGCATGCGGCGCGCCATCTCGACCAGGTGGGCGCGGTACTGGCGGCGCACCGTCTTGTTCGCGGTGTCGCCGACCACCAGTTCGGCGATCTGTGGTGCCGCCACGTACCAGCTGACGAGGCTGATCAAGCTCATCACCACGAACCGGGGCTCGAGCGCGGGGTCGACCGATCCGGTCTGCTGCGCGGCGCGGACGGCGTCGACCTTCTCCTCGTAGTGCGCTTTGCGGGCGTCGTGGTCCGGGATGTCCCGGACTTCGTAGTGGCACGCTTCGTGCTGGACCAGCCGCAGGACCTCGGGGTGGGCGGTCATGAAGTCGAACAGGTCGCCGATGTACTGCTCGGCGCCGTCGGCCCGCAGCGTGACCGCCTCGGCCAGCTCGGTCAGCTTGCGCTGCACCACGGCGGCGAACAGTTGCTCCTTGTTGCCGAAGTAGCTGTAGATGAGAGCTTTGTTCGACTCGGCCGCCTGCGCGATCCGGTCGATGCGCGCGCCGCCGATCCCCTCGGCGGCGAACTCCCGGACCGCTGCGTCGAAGATCCTGCGCGTGGTCTGTTCGCGGTCGTAGGGCGGCACGTGTTCATCCTCTCAATCGGCTTCGCCGGGTCGCAGCGAGGTGCACGCTCGAATATAACTAAACAGTTGGAAATATTCGAGGGAGGTGCCGATGGCCACCCGAGCCCTGCGCAGCTGGCCGGCCCGATGCGGAGTTCTTGCCGTCTCGGCCGCGATCGCGGCCGCGGTGATCTACCTGCCCCAGCCCATGCTCGTCGAACTCGCAGCCTCGTTCGGCATCAGCCCACAGGCCGCCGGTGTCGTGGCGACCGCCGTGCAGGCCGGCTACGCGGCCGGGATCTTTCTGCTGGTTCCGTTGACCGAGCGAGTGCAACCGCGCAGGCAGATCACCTTGCAGGCACTCGCGCTGGCGGCCGCACTGCTCGTCACCGCGGTGCTGCCCGACGTCGTCGCGGTCGCGGCCGGGTTCGTCGTCGTCGGGCTGGTCGCGAACATCGCTCAGCTGATCATCCCCACCGCCGGGAAGCTCGCGCCGGAAGATCGCCGGGGAGCGACCACCGCGACACTGGTCGGCGCGTTGCTGTGCGGCATCTTCGGCGGCCGCGTGGTCGCCGGGGTTCTGGTGGAGCCGCTGGGGTGGCGCTGGGTGCTCGTCCTGTTCGCCGGGTTGGTGCTGGCGACGGTGCCGCTCCTGCGGACGGCACTCGCCGACGACCTGGAGCTCTCGGCAGCCGGGTCGTCCTACGGCGCGCTGCTGTGGTCGGCGCTGCGCCTGGTCCGCTCCAGCCGTTCTCTCGTGCTGGCCGCGGCGACCCAGTTCTTCACCTTCGCCACGTTCAACTCCCTCTGGACGGTGATGCCGCTGCACCTGACCGGCGAGGCCCACCAGTGGAGCCCGCTCGCGGCCGGGCTGTTCGGACTGGTCGGACTGGCCGCCGGCCTCGTGACTCCGCTCGGCGGCCGCCTGGTCGACCGGTTCGGCGCGCGGCCCGTGGTCGGCGCCGCGGCGGGCCTCATCCTGGCCGGCTGCGTCGCCACCATCTTCGACGCCGACCTGCTCTGGCTGTTCACGGTCTCGATCTTCATCGTGACGTGGGCCAACCAGACGATGCAGGCGGCCAACCAGAACCAGATCCTCGTCACCAACCCCGGCACCGCCGGCCAGGCCAACACGATGTTCATGGTTTTCGTCTTCCTCGGCGGCTCGTTCGGCGCCCTGGCCGGGCCGATCGCCTACGGGCTCGGCGGCATGAGGGGCGTCGCCGTCGAAGGCACTGCCTTCGTGGCCGTCTCGCTGGCGATCTGGCTGGTGGCCCTCCTCGCCGACCGCCGTGGCACCACCCGGATGCCGGCCGTCCGGCACAGCCACTGATTCCCCGCACAGTCACCGACCAAAGGAGCAGCACGTGCCCCACCTCGGAGCAACCTCGATCGACGTCTTCCCCCTGACCCTCGGCGGGAACACCTTCGGCTGGACCAGCGACACCGCGACCTCGCACGCTGTCCTCGACGCCTACGTCGACGGCGGCGGCAACTTCATCGACACCGCCGACAGCTACTCCGCCTGGGCTCCCGGCAACAGCGGCGGCGAGTCCGAGACCGTCCTCGGGGAGTGGCTGACCCGGCGCCGCAACCGCTCGGACGTCGTGCTCGCCACCAAGGTCAGCCGGCACCCGCAGTACCGTGGCCTGGCCGCGAGCACGATCACCGGCGGCGTCGACGCCTCACTCAAGCGCTTGCAGACCGATTACATCGACCTGTACTACGCCCACTTCGACGACCCGGACACGCCCCTGGCGGAAACCGCCGCCGCCTTCGACAGCCTGGTGCGGACCGGCAAGATCCGGGCGATCGGCCTGTCGAACTACAGCGCCGAGCGCATCCGCCAGTGGTTCACCATCGCCCGGGACAACGGACTGCACCTGCCCGTCGCGCTGCAGCCGCACTACAACCTGGTCAAGCGCGTGCCGTACGAAACCGAGATCGAGCCGATCGCCGTGGCCGAGAACCTCGCGGTCACCCCGTACTACGCGCTGGCGAGCGGCTTCCTGACCGGAAAGTACCGCTCACGCGAGGACATGGCCGGGGCGTCGCGCGAGCAGATGGCCAACGCCTACTTCTCCGACTCCGGCCTGGCGGTCGTCGAAGCCCTCGTCGCGATCGCCGAGGCCCACGAGGTCGCACCGGCCACGGTCGCGCTCGCCTGGCTGCGGGGGCGCTCCACGATCACCGCGCCGATCGCGAGCGCCCGCACCCCCGAGCAGTTGCCGGCCCTGATGCAGTCGGTCGGCCTCGAGCTCACCGAAGCCGACCGCGCTCGCCTCGATGACGTGTCCAGCCGCGTCGCTGCCTGACCGCCACCCGACCCCAGGAGAACGACATGACCACGCCTTCCCTCGCCCTCAACGACGGCCGGACGATTCCCCGGATCGGAGCCGGTACCTGGCCGGTCTCCGACCGGGACGCACCGACCGTCGTCCACGCGGCTCTCGAAGCGGGTTTCCGCCACATCGACACCGCGGCCGCCTACGGCAACGAAAGCGGCGTCGGCACCGGTATCCGGACCGGGGGCGTCGAGCGTGAAGACCTCTTCCTCACCACGAAGATCGGCAACAACGACCACGGACGCCGCCGCGCCGCTCGTGCGCTGGAGGAGTCACTGCGCCGGTTGCAGACCGACTACGTCGACCTCGCCCTCATCCACTGGCCGATGCCCGGAATCGGGCTGTACGAGGAAACCTGGCAGGCGCTGATCGACCTGCGCGAAGCCGGCAAGGCCCGCTCGATCGGTGTCTCCAACTTCCGGCCCGAGCACCTCGACCGCATCATCCGGTCCACCGGAGTCACCCCGGCGGTCAACCAGATCGAGGTCAACCCGATCGTCGCGCACCGTGACCTGCGCAAGGCCACGATCGACCGCGGCATCGTCGTCGAGTCCTGGTCACCGCTCGGACCGTCGACCAACTTGCTGGGCGAGCCCGCCCTCGCCACCATCGCGGCAAAGCAGGACAGGACCCCAGCGCAGATCATCCTGCGCTGGCACCTCGACCACGGCCTCGTGGTGATACCGAAATCTTCCTCGCCGCAGCGGCTGCGCGAGAACATCGCCGTCACCGACTTCACCCTCGACGAGGACGACCACGCAACGCTCGACGGGTTCGACCAAGCCTCGCCGGCACGGTACTCAGCCCACCTCGCGGGCGGCTGACCGGAAACTGACCTTTTGGCTTGGTTCCCGCAGGGGGGACATCGAGCACCAGCGTCGCCGCGGTTGACAACCACGGAACTCGATTATAGATTATCGATAATCTAAAGTTCGCAGTGGTGCCCGTCACAGGTCAAGGAGGACCTCGATGAGCGAGCCGATCGCCACGTTCTTCGGTGATGATGAGTTCCCGGTGACCTTCGACGAAGGCCAGCAGGAGCTGCTGTGGGTCCACGACGACCTGCACATCCCGAACCCCGTTTCCCCCATGTACGCCGACATCGGCGGCTGGTGGCTCAAGTGCGACTACATGTTCCGCCGCTTCGGCACCCCGTTCGCCTCGGACTGGGTCTCGAAGATCATCAACGGCTACGTGTACACCGCGGCCATTCCCGCCCAGAACGGCCTGAAGGTCGAAGCCTCGGAGTTCGGCGCCCGCTACACCCCGCGCACCCCGCTGGACGAGAACTACGCCGGCGACATCGGCGGCTACCTCGGCTGGACACTGCCGTACTACGCGGAGAACTTCCTGCCCTGGTGGCGTGACCGCCTCGTGCCGGAGATGAAGCGCAACTTCGACCGCTTCGACGGCTACGACTACGACGGCGCCAGTCTCGTCGAGCTCGCCGTGCTGCTCGAGGACGCTCTCGACATGCACGACCGGCACTGGTCGATCCACTGGGTGCTCAACTTCGCCCAGTTCTCCTCGACCACGAACCTCAACACCGTCATCGCCGAGGTCAAGGGCGAGGGCGACCACAGCGCGCTGATGGGCCGGCTGCAGTCCTCCACCGAGAACCGCAACTGGGACTCGATCGAAGAGCTCTGGCAGATCAAGGAAAAGATCAAGAAGGACCCCGACGGCGTCGTCGCGAAGGCCTTCACCAAGGCCACGGCTGCCGACGTGGTCGCCGAGCTGGAGACCACCGAGGCCGGCCGGGCGTTCCTGGCCGAGGACATCGAGAACTACGCGGCCGAGTTCGGCTACAAGTCGATGTACGCGCACGAGTTCTCGTTCAAGACCTGGCGCGAGTCCCCGGCGCCGATCATCGAAGCGGTGCGCGGTTACCTCGAGGCCGACTACAGCTACCCGGACGAGATCGCCTCCGTGGCCGCCGACCTGGAAGCCGCCAAGGCCGAGGTCATGGCCGGCGTGTCCGAGGGCGAGAGCCGGGACAAGCTGGCCCGGGCGCTGGACCTGAGCCTGCGGATGAACCCGCTGACCCCGGACCACCACTTCTACATCGACCAGGGCACCAACGCCCGCGTGCGGATCGTGCTCATCGCGATCGGCAAGAAGCTCGTCGAGGCGGGCAAGCTCAGTGATCCCGAAGACGTCATGTACCTGCGCTACAACGAGCTGCGCACCGTCATGGCCGGCAGCAACAGCTTCGACGTCGAGGAGCTGATCGGCGACCGCCGCGACGCCCGCGAAGAGGCCTTCGAGGTCCGCCCGCGCGACTGGGTCGGCACCGCCACCGAAGACAACGTCGCCTTCCCCTACCTGGCGCTGTGGGCCTTCCCGGAGAAGCTCCACCGCAAGCCCTCCACCACCGAAGGCGAGATCCACGGCCTCGCCGCCTCGGTCGGCGTGATCGAAGGGACCGCCCGCGTCGTCCTCTCCCCGGAGCAGTTCCAGGAGGTCCAGCGCGACGAGATCATCATCTGCCGGATGACCAGCCCGTCCTGGGTCGTGCTGTTCACCAAGATCGGCGGGCTCGTCACCGACGCCGGCGGCATGGCCTCCCACCCCGCCGTCGTCTCCCGCGAGTTCGGCATCCCCGCGGTCGTGGGCACCTCCGACGCGACCCGCCGGATCAAGACCGGCGACCGGATCCGCGTCAACGGAGCCACCGGAGTGGTACAGGTTCTCGCATGACTCTCGAACGCACGGTGATGCGCGAACAGATCAAGGAACTGATCATCAAGCGCATCCTGGAAGGCACCTACAAGCCCGGCGAACGCATCGTCGAGCTGCAGCTGGTCAACGAGCTCGGCGTCAGCCAGGCCCCGGTCCGCGAGGCCATCCGGGAGCTGGAGGCGATGCGGCTGGTCGAGACCCAGCCCTACAAGGGCGCCCGGGTCCGCGCGGTCAGCCGCGCCGAGCTCGCCGAGAGCTACCCGGTCCGGGCCGCGCTGGAGGACCTGGCCGCGCACATGGCCACCCCGCGGATCGACGCGGCCCTGCTCTCGCAGCTGGACGTCGAGATCCAGAACATGCGCGACGCCGCCCGCCGGAACGACCAGCACGGCTTCCTGGGGCACGACGCCCGCTTCCACGAGCTGATCGTCGAGTCCGCGGCCAACCAGGTCCTGCTCGACACCTGGAGCGGCCTGCGGATCGAGGCGTTCACGCTGGTCAGCGTCATCACCTCGCACCTGGACCTGGTCGCGATCGCCAACACCCACGTACCGATCCTCGAAGCGCTGCGCCAGGGGGATCCCGACCTGGCCGGGAAGGTACTGCGGGACCACATCACCAGCTTCGGGGACCTGCTGACGGGAGAAGAGACATGACCGACGCCCCGCTCCTGCTCGCCTTCGACGACGACCGCTGCCGGGACGTCGACCTGGCCGGCGGCAAGGGCGCCAGCCTCGCCGCGATGACCCACAACGGCCTGCCGGTGCCGCCCGGGTTCGTCATCACCTCCGCGGCGTTCACCGCCGCGGTCGACGGCGACGCCCTGCTGGCGCACCTGCGCGCCGAAGACCTCGACGCCGCCCGCAAGGTCGTCGCCGAGACCGAACCGCCGAAAGACCTGATCAAGCAGTTCTACGACCGGCTGCCCGCCGGTGACGTCGCGGTGCGGTCCTCGGCCTGCGCCGAGGACTCCGCCGACGCCTCCTACGCCGGCCAGCAGGAGACCTACCTGTTCGTCCCCACGCTGGAAGAGGTCTACGGCCGCGTCGTGGAGTGCTGGCTGTCCTTCTTCTCCGAGCGCGCGCTGTTCTACCGGCTGCACAAGGGAAAACTCGATGACATCTTCATGGCCGTCGTCGTGCAGCACATGATCGACTCCACCAAGGCCGGCGTGATGTTCACCGTCGACCCGGTCAACGGCCGCCGTGACCGCGTCGTCATCGAAGCCGCCCGCGGCGTCGGGGAGAACGTCGTCTCCGGCGAGGTCACGCCCGACTACTACACGCTGGACCGCAAGGGGACGGTCAAGAAGTCCCGGATCGTCGACGAGCGGATCCTCAGCGACGACGAGCTGGCCCAGCTGGTGAAGCTCGGCCTGCAGCTGGCCGACCTCAACGGCGCTCCGCAGGACATCGAGTGGGCCTTCGACGGCACCGGCCTCTACATGCTGCAGTCGCGTCCGGTCACCACCGTCTGACTTTCTTTTCCCCGCAACGATTCCTTCCGGAGAGGAGGAACCAGTGTCCTGGCAGCTGCCGACCACCGTCGAAGCGACGCTGCGGCTGAAGGCCGACAACCCCGAGGCCACCGTCGTCGCGGGCGGGACCTTTCTCGGCATCCTGACCCGCCAAGGCCTGCTGGCCGCCGAGGACTTCATCTCGCTGCAGCGCGTGCGGGAGCTGGGCCAGGTCACCGACGCCGGTGACCTGGCGCTCGGGGCGATGGTCACCCACCGCCGCCTCGAGACCGGCGAGGACGTCCGCGCGGGCTGGCCGGGCCTGGCCCAGGCCTTCGGCGCCGTCGCCAGCCCGCGCGTGCGCAACGTCGCCACTGTCGGGGGTGTCCTCGCCGACGCCGACTACGCCTCCGACCCGCCCGCGATGCTGATCGCCTCCGGCGCGGCCGCCGAGGTGGCCAGCGTCCGCGGTGTCCGCCGCATCCCGATCGCCGAGCTGATCGTCGGGCACTACGAGACGACGCTGGCGGAGGACGAGCTGATCACCCGCGTGGTCGTGCCGCGCCCCACCGGCCCGGCGACGTACCGGAAGCTGCGGACCCGCTCGCAGGAGGACCGGCCCGCCGTCGCCGTCGCCGCGGTCCGCTCCGAGGACACCGTCCGCGTGGTGGTCGGCGCGGTCTCCGACCGGCCCCAGCACTTCGCCGACGTCTGTGCGGGCTGGCGTCCGGGCGACGAAGACAGCGCCCGCGACATCGGGCAGGCCTACGCCGAGCAGATCACCTACATCGACGACAACCGCGGCTCGGCCGCCTACCGCCGCCACGTCGTCGGCGTCGAAGTCCGCCGGGCCCTGATGGCGGTGAGCGCATGACCACCCCGGTCAACCCCCGCATCTCCGGGCAGCTGCGCTACTCCCTCGACCACCGGATCCCCGGCTCCTGGCACCTGCGGCTCGTCCGCTCGACCGTGCCTGCCGGCACCGTCACCGGGATCGACACCTCGTTCGTCGGCGACGACGTCCTCGTCATCACCCCCGGCGACATCGCCGCCTACCCGGCCTACGGCTGCCAGATCGAGGACCAGCACCTGCTGACCGGCCACCCGAAGTTCGTCGGCGACCCGGTCGCCGCGGTCGTGGCCCCGACCGAGCGCGCCGCCCGTGAAGCGGCCACCATGATCGACGTCGCCTACGAGGAGACCGCCGCGGTCTTCGACGAAATCGACGCCCTCGCCGTCGACGCGCCGCTGGTGCACGCCACCCACGCCACCAGCGACAGCGACTCGGCCTACTTCGACATGCGCCCGCAGGACGGCACCAACGTCTGCCACCGCTTCCGCATCCGCACCCCCGCCCTGCAGGGACGCGACGAGCCCGCGCTCGTCGTCGCACCGCCGGCCCTGGCCGCCGACCCGCTCGCGGACGCCTTCGCCGAGGCCGACGTCATCGTCGAGGAGACCTTCCACGTCCCGGCCGCGGCGCACGTGCCGATGGAACCGCACGCGACCACCGCGCAGTGGGTCGGCGAGCGGCTCGAGGTCACCACCGGCACCCAGACGCCGTTCAACCTGCGCCAGGACCTCGCGCGGCTGTTCGGCCTGCCCACCGGGCAGGTCCGGGTGATCGCGCCGCCGATGGGCGGCGCGTTCGGCGCGAAGACCTTCGTGCGCACCGAAGCGATCACCGCGCTGGCCGCCCGGGTGTGTGGCCGGCCGGTGCGCTGCGTGCTCGACCGGGACGAGGTGTTCAGCGAGCTGACCCGGCACGCGGCCACCGTCCGGATGCGGATCGGGGCGCGGCGCGACGGCACCTTCGTCGCCAAGCGCATGTGGTCCTACGTCAACACCGGCGCCTACGCCGACTGCGGGCCGGGAGTGGCGCAGAAGATGGGCTACGCCGGGGTCGGGCCCTACCGGTTCGACCACGTCGCCGTCGACTCCTACTGCGTCTACACGAATCTCCCGCCCGGCGGCGCTTACCGCGGCTACGGCGCGATGCAGTCGGTGTGGGCTTCGGAACGGCTGATCGACCAGCTCGCCGACGAACTGCGGATGGACGCCGTCGAACTGCGCCGGATGAACCTGCTGCGCGACGGTGACACGTTCTGCACCGGCGAGGTCATGCACGACACCCACTTCGAGGAGCTGCTCGACGACGTCGCCAAGGCCGTGGCCTGGCAGGACGGCCGGGCCGGCAAGGGCGTCGCGGTGATGCTCAAGGGCATGCAGACCCCGAGCAAGGCCGAGGCGGAGATCCACGCGCTGCCCGGCGGGCGCTACGAGGTCCGCAGCGCCACCGCCGACATGGGCCAGGGCACCGGCGAGCTGCTGACCCGGCTGGCGGCCGAGCTGCTGGACGTCCCGGCCGAGAAGATCCTCGCCCCGGCCCCGGACACCGACCGCGTCCCCTACGACACGCGCACCACCTCCAGCCGCTCGGCGCACATGATGAGCCGCGCGCTGGCCGCCGCCGCGGACGACCTGCGCGTCCACGGCACGATCGGGCACGGTTACATCGCCAACGAAGGCGGCCTGGACCCGGACACCGGCCAGGGGGTCGCGTCCTCGCACTGGCACCAGGGTGCCGCGGCCGCGCAGGTCGAGGTCGACGAGGAAACCGGCGTCATCGACATCAAGACCCTCTACGCCAGCTCGTATGCCGGGCGGGTGATCAACCGGGCCGCCGCCGAACTGCAGAACGAGGGCTCGATGATCATGGCGCTCGGCTCGTCGCTGTTCGAGGAGATCCAGTACGTCGACGGGCAGCCGGCCAACCCCAACCTGTCCGACTACAACATCGCCTCCGCCCTGGACTGCGCGGCCATCCGCCACCGGGTGCTGGAGCTGCCCGGCGCGGAGGTGCACGGCCTGGGGGAGACCGCCGTCCCGCCGGTACCGCCGGCGATCGGCAACGCCGTGGCCAGCCTCGGCTACCAGCCCCGGATCCTGCCGATGACCCCGGAACGCGTGCTCGCGGCCCGCCAGGACCCGGCCGAGGAGGAGGGAGAACGATGAAGATCCCCTTGAAGGTCAACGGCCGCACCACCGAAGTCGAGGCCGAACCCTCGACGATGCTCGTGGACGTCCTGCGCGACGAGCTCGGTCTCACCGGCCCGCGCGCCACCTGCGGGGTCGGGCTGTGCGGCACGTGCACCGTGCTGCTGGACGGGCAACCGGTGTCCTCCTGCATCCTCATGGCCCCGCTTGCCATCGACAAGGAGATCACCACGATCGAAGGCGTGCCCGCCGACGATCCGGTGATGGCGGCGTTCGACCGCCACCACGCCTTCCAGTGCGGGTTCTGCATCCCGGGCATGGTGCTCACCGCCCGCGACATGGTCACGAGCAACCGAGCGGGCAACCGTGAGCAGATCCGCGAAGGCCTGGGCGGCAACCTCTGCCGCTGCGGGTGCTACGTCAAGATCATCGACGCCGTCGAGGAGGCAGCGCAATGAAGTACGTGACCTACCATGGCCCGGACGGCGCCCGCGTCGGCTACCTCGACGGCGACACCGTCCTCGACGCCGGATTCGACGGCGACATGGTCGCCTTCATCGAAGCCGGCGCTCCCGCCGCGGGCGGCACCGCGGTGCCCGGCGCCCGGTTGCTCGCCCCGCTGCGGCCACGGACCCTCCGGGACTTCCTGACCTTCGAAGGCCACCTGAAGAACGCGTTCGCCGGGCTGGGCAAGGAAATCCCGGACGAGTGGTACCGCGTTCCCGCCTACTACAAAGGACTACCCGACACGGTCATCGGCCCGGACGAAGACATCCCGTGGCCGTCCTACACCGACAAGCTCGACCACGAGCTCGAACTGGCCGCGGTGATCGGCAAGCCCGGCAAGGACATCGCCCCCGCGGACGCGGCCGGGCACATCTTCGGCTACACCCTCTGGAACGACATGTCCGCCCGCGACACCCAGACCCGCGAACTGCCCGTCGGGATGGGGCCCGGCAAGGCGAAGGACTGGGACGGCTCCAACGTGCTCGGCCCGTGCATCGTCACCCCCGACGAGATCGACGCCGCCGACACGCGGCTGCGCGTCCGGATCAACGGCGTCGAATGGGGCGGGGACACCACCGCGGCGATGCACTTCACCTTCGCCGACCTGATCGCCTACGCCTCCCAGGACCTCACGCTGCGGCCCGGGGAAGTGCTCGGCTCCGGCACCGCGACCGGCGGCTCCGGGCTCGAGCTGGACCGCTGGCTGCGACCGGGCGACCTGATCGAAATGGAGGCCGACGGAATCGGCGTCCTGCGCAACCGGGTCGGCCCGCGCCCGGCCCGCTGAACCCCCGGAAGACCCAACCAGGAAAGGAAAATCATGGCATTCGTCGTCGCCGCGATCTGGAAGGCCAAGGAAGGCGAGGAGAAGCGGGTGGAGGAGACCATCCGCAAGATGACGCCGCTCTCGCGAGCCGAGCCGAAGAACCTCTACTACCAGGCCCAGGTCTCGCCCGAGGACCCGCGGACGTTCTTCCTCTACGAGCAGTACACCGACGAGGCAGGCTACGAGGAGCACAAGGCCACGCCGCACTTCCAGGAGAACGTCTTCGGCTACATCATCGAGTACCTGGAAGAGCGCCAGGTCAAGACCTACACGACGATCGATGTCTGAGGTCACCACCCTGCTGTTGCTGCGGCACGGGGAGGTCGCCTCGCACCGGGGCGACGTCCCCGTCACCGCGGCGGGCCTGGAGCACGCCCGCCAGGTCGGCAAGGCGCTGGCCGCCGAACACCGCGAGCCGATCGCGTTGTTCCACGGCGGCACCCGCCGCACCCGCGACACCGCGGCCGCACTGGCCGAGGGCATCGGGTCCCACCGGATCCACGGCCCCGAGGACGCCTTCGCCCTGCGCAACCCGGACATGTACGTCGCCGGAACGCGGGTGAACATGGTCAGCTCCGCGGCCAGCCTCGCCGAGCAGGTGCCGGGCATGACCGAGCAGCAGGCCGCCGGCCACCCGTGGTTCGCGGAGTTCTTCACCTCGCCCGACCGCATCGGGTGGTGGCTGCGTCACCCCGGCCCGCCCGGGGACGACGCGGCCGCGCTCGCCGCGCGGCTCGGGCACTTCGCCCGCAGCCTCGCCGACGCCGGCCCCACCCGCGGCCGGATCGTCGTCGGCGTCACGCACTCGCCGGTCCTGCGGGCGGTGACGCTGCAGGCGACCGGCGCCGACCCGGGCGAGCCCGCCTACGTGAGCGGGCTGCGGATCCGCGTCGACGGCACCGGCGAGCAGCAGGTCGAACTGCACGACCCCGCCCGCTGACCCCGTTTCCCTCCACCGCTTCAGAAAGCCGAGCCATGGAACTCGTCCACGACTTCACCGTCCCGGTCCCCGCCGACGAAGCCTGGGAAGTCCTCACCGACGTCCAGCGGATCGTGACCTGCATGCCCGGCGCGTCCGTGACCAAGGTCGACGGCGACGCCTTCGAAGGCGGCATGAAGATCAAGCTCGGCCCGATCGGCATGAACTTCACCGGGCAAGGCACCTTCCTCGAAAAAGACGCCGACGCGAAGACGGCCGTCATCCAGGCCAAGGGCCGCGACGCCAAGGGCAACGGCGGCGCCCAGGCCACCGTCACCGCCGCGCTGTCGGGATCGAACGGCACGACCTCGGTGCACGTCGTGACGGACCTGAACGTCTCGGGCAAGGCCGGCCAGTTCGGCGGCGGCGTCCTCAAGGACGTCAGCAACCGCATGCTCACCCAGTTCGCCGACAACCTCGCCGCCCAGCTCACCTCCGACGGGCAGCGGACCGAGCCGGCGCCCACCCCGGACGCGGCCGCTCGGACCGCAGCACCAGCGGCAGCGGCCGCCTCAGGTCCCGAGGACTCCGGGCTCGACCTGGGCGCGCTGCTGTTCGGCTCCGAATCCACCCGCCGCACCGCCAAGACCGCCGGCGCTCTCATCGCCGGCATCGCCTTCGGCTTCCTGTGGGGCAAGACCCGCGTCCTGGAAAGGCAGCTGCGCAATGCCTGAGACCATCACCACCGTCAACCCGGCCACCGGTGCCCCGCTCGCCGAGTACAAGGCGATGACCACCGCCGAGATCGACCACGCGCTCACCGCCGCGACCGAAGCCCAGACAGCCTGGGCCGCACTCTCGCTCGACCAGCGCACCAACCGGATCCTTGCGGTCGCCCAGGTGCTGCGTGAGCGTCAAGGCGAGCTGGCCGACCTCGCCGTCGCCGAGATGGGCAAGCCCCGCACCGAAGCGCTCGCCGAGATCGAGAAGTGCGCCTGGGTCTGCGACCACGTGTACCGCACCAGCGCCGAACACCTCGCCCACGACCGGGTCGACGCCGCCGGCTCCGAAAGCTGGACCGCCTACCTGCCCCTCGGCGTGGTACTGGCGATCATGCCGTGGAACTTCCCGTTCTGGCAGGTGTTCCGCTTCGCCGCCCCCGCGCTGGCCGCCGGGAACGGGGCGCTGCTCAAGCATTCCCCGAACGTCACCGGCTGCGCGCTGGCCGCGCAGGAGGTCTTCGAGGAGGCCGGGCTGCCGGCCGGGCTGTTCACCACGCTGCTCGTCGCCGAGCCGGACGTTCCCGAGGTCGTGGGGAACCTGATCGCCGACGACCGCGTCGCCGCCGTCACCCTGACGGGCAGCAACCGCGCGGGCGCGCACGTCGCCGCGGCCGCGGGCAAGGCGGTCAAGAAGTCCGTCCTCGAGCTCGGCGGCTCGGACCCGTTCGTCGTCCTGGACGACGCCGACCTCGACACGGTCGTCCCCAAGGCCGTCGCGTCGCGGTTCCTCAACGCCGGACAGAGCTGCCTGGCCGCTAAGCGGTTCCTCGTCCACCACTCCATCGCCACCGAGTTCGCCCGCCGGTTCGCCGACGCCGTCGCCGGGCTGCGCGTCGGCGACCCCGCCGCCGACGACACCCAGATCGGGCCGCTGGCCCGCGCCGACCTCGCCCAGGCCCTGCACGGGCAGGTCGAGCGGTCGGTGGCCGCCGGCGCCACCGCCCTGACCGGAGGCGGGCCCCTGGGTGACCGCGGAGACGCCTGGTACGCCCCGACCGTGCTCGCCGGGGTCACCACCGACATGCCGGTCATGACCGAAGAGACCTTCGGGCCGGTCGCCGCCGTCGTCGCCTTCGACGACGACGAGGACGCCGCCCGGCTGGCCAACCTCACGCCGTACGGGCTCGGTGCCAGCGTCTGGTCCCGCGACAAGGACCGCGCGCTGCGCGTCGGCAGCCGCATCCAATCCGGCGCGCTGTTCGTCAACGCCGTCGTCGCCTCCGACCCGAGGCTGGCGTTCGGCGGCGTCAAGCAGAGCGGCTACGGCCGCGAACTCGGCGCCGCCGGCGCCCGCGAATTCACCAACATCCGCACCGTTGTGGTCGGCTGACCGAAAAGGGGAAGACCATGCAGAAGGTCACGAGCAACGTCTGGACCGACACCACCATCCGCGGGTGCAACCCCAGCATGCTGGTCACCGGCGACGGCGTCGTCATCATCGACACGCCGCAGCTGCCGACCAAGGCCGTCGAGCTGCGCCAGGAAGCCGAGGGCCACGGCCCGATCCGCTACGTCATCAACACCGAGCACCACGTCGACCACATCTTCGGCAACTACTACTTCCGCGGCGCCGGCCAGGTCGTGCACCACCAGGGTGTCTACGACAACTTCATGGAAGTCACCCCGGCCCTGGATTCCTTCGACTACGCCCACGAAGCGATCCCGACCGACGACCCGGAGGGCGAGAAGATCTTCCCCGACCGCGACACCTATTTCGCGGACCCGAACAAGGGCGACATCGTCTTCACCGGCGACCTCACCCTGCGGGTGGGCGAGCACACCCTGGAGTTGCTGCACACCCCCGGGCACACGCCGGGCCAGATCGCGGTCCACGTGCCCGAAGAGCGCGTCGTGTTCACCGGCGACACGATCTTCTCCGAGTGCCAGACCTGGCTGATGGGCTCCAACATCACCCAGTGGCTCGCCGCGCTCGACCGGATCGCGAAGCTCGACGTCGACTGGGTCGTCCCCGGCCACGGCGAAGTCGTCACGATCGACTACCTGGCCCGCCAGCGCGCCAACCTCGTCGACTGGGTCCAAGCCGTGACCGACGCGGTCGCCCAGGGCTGGAGCAGGGAGGAGACGGTCGAGCGCATCAACTTCGCCGAGCGCTACCCCGTCGACATCGGCCAGGGCTACATGATGGATTACATCCAGACCCTCAACGCCGGATCCATCTGGGACAAGATCACCCAGGCCCGGCCGGTCTAGGCAGGGAAGGTCACGAACGACTCCGTCGACTTCGGCCATGCAGCAGCCAATGCGGCGCCGGCGCACGCGGGTTCGACCAGCCCCGGGCCGTTGTGGCGGGGCTTGTTGACCGCGGGGTCCAACTGAGTGGGCGGCGGAGAATGATGGGCTGCCTGGGCTTACCGGGTGGCCGTCGTGGTCCGATTCACCGGACCGCAAGGCGCTGACCGACGTGCGGCGGGACGCACGGGAGCTGAAACCGCTGCGCCCCAGGGGCACCGATGCACCGGTCGCCGATCACCCAAGATTGATCCCGAACGGCAAGAAACCCCTCCGATCTGCCGCAACGGCGTGATCGAAGGGGTTCTTCGAGAGAGTGGAGCTAAGGGGACTCGAACCCCTGACCCCCTCACTGCCAGTGTGGGCCGATCATGGTCCTGACCTGCGGCGATAGGGAATCGCCTAGTGGAATGGTGTGCTTGATCGCCGTTGTTGGCAACTGTGTGTTGGTGAGTGCAGTTGTGACAGGGGGTTTGCCCCAGCTGTGCCCCAGTAAAATTAGTGAGAGGAATGGCCGCGCTCGTATCGAACATCCGGTGCAGCCGGCAGGCGACCCGGGCTTGGATCCACCCGAGCAACATCAGGCCGGGCCGTGTCGTGTGGCCGGGCCACTGTCATGAGCGGCGTTGCTTGAGGGTCCTCCCGCGTAGGGGTGCCGCCGAGAGTGGCTCACCGCGGCGCACGCTCTGCGGCTACATGAGCGGATGTTCGGCTGGTCTCGAACCGGTGGTATCCGCAGTTGTGCTTTGTGGTGGGCGAACTGCTGAGCGCGCAAGGGGGTGAGGGCCTGTACGGGCTCCGAACCGTGAAACCCGTACAGGCCTGGCTGCGCCTCGGTGGTTACTGGTTTCGGCCTGCTGTGACGCCGCCGTCGACGTCCCAGATCGCGCCGGTGACCCAGCCGGCCTGGTCGGAGAGGAGGAAGGTGGCCACGGCGGAGACGTCCTCGGTGGTGCCGATCCGGCCGATCGGGTGGAAGTCGTTGAATCCCGCCAGGACGGTGTCGACCTCGGCCGGTGGGATGAAGCCCTCGTAGATGGGCGTGGCTACCACGGCCGGGGAGATGGCATTGACCCGGATCTTGTGGGTGGCCAGTTCCAGGGCGAGGTGCTGGGTCAGGGCGTGCAGACCGGCTTTGGCCATCGAGTACGCCGATGACGGGGTCGCGGCGATGGCCTGTTTTGCCCACATGCTGCCGATGTTGACGATGGCGCCACCGTGGCCGCTGTTGACCATGTTCTGCGCCACGGTCTGGGTGATCAGGAAGGTGGCCTTGTTCAGGTCCAGGTAGGCGTCGTAGTCGGCGGGGGTGTGGTCGAGGAACGGCAGCGGCTTGAACACGCCGGCCGCGTTGACCAGCAACGTGGCGTCAGCGTGCTGGTCGGCCAGTTCCTCGCGCACCCTGGTCGCCTCGGCGGGGTCGCGCAGGTCGGCGGTAACGCCCCACGCCTGTCCGCGGGTGGCCAGGTCGGCCACGGTCTTCTCGACCCGCTCGAGGCGGGAACCGACGACGACCGCGCTGCCGCCGCGGCTGACGACGTCCTCGGCGATCTGACGGCCCATGCCGCTGCTGCCGCCGACGACGACGAGCTTGCGACCGGTGAAGTCCTGTCCCATGGCGATTCTCCTCATCTGACTACCTACTAGTTGGAAGGTTGATTGGTCATGTAAAAAGGTCGCCGCGGTGCCACGCGTGACGGCCTTGGGTGGTGCGTTTCAGAGCAGAGCGTCGACCAAGGTCGCCGCCACCGACCGCACCACATCCCGATCTTGTCCGGCGGCGCCGTCCGGCTGCCCGTGAGCGCGGGCCAGGAGCAGTGCGCCCTCCAGAGACGCCAGGTAAGCCTCGGCTGCCGCACCGGTCCGGGTGGCGGGCATGCCCGCCTCGGCCAGCACGCCGGCCACCCATTGTCGCTGATCGGCGAAGAACGCGTCCGTCGCCTGCCGTACCTGAACGGGCAGGCTCTCCGCGTCCACGGCGAAGACGCCGCAGAGGCAGATGCGGCCGCCTTGGGCAAAGGTCTCGGCGTATAGTCCGGCATAACCCACCAGGCGCTGCCGTGCGCCCGCCGCCTCGTCGTCGACTTCCTTTCGCGCTACGGCGAACCGTTCCCGATAGCGTGCGATCAGGGCCTCGGCCAGTGCGGCTTTGGTGGGGAAGTGGTGGTGGATGCTCGGCTTCGTGATGGACAGCTCGGCACTGATGTCGGCGTAGGAGAAGCCGTTGTACCCCCGAACCTGCACCAGCGTCTGAGCGCTGTCCAGGATCCGATCCGCTGTCGTGGTCACGTCGTATTTCTACCTTCTAGTTGGTAGGCAGTCAAGAGATGTCCTCGATGAACATCCGAGCTACGGCTGGCTGCTACGAGGTGACTCACCAGGAGCACAAGATCATGCCGCAAGACGATCACCGAAGATCGAACCCGCAATGCAGAAAACCCCTCCGACCAGCCAAAACGACTGAAGCAAAGGGGTTCGTTGCGATGTGGAGGTCAGGGGAGCTTACTCGAACATAAAAGACCAGGTCAGGGCTCTGGAAGAGCTTCGCGAGAAGCCCCCCCAGGCTCGATACCCCCGAGCCGCCGCCAGTCAAGTGGGATCGTCCCGGCCGCGCCCGGAAACTCGGCCCCGAGCAAGTCGAGCAACTGATCGCCGGCTACCGGTCCGGCGCGACGGTGTACGAGCTCGGTGACCGGTTCGGCATCGAACGGCGAACGGTCGGCACCATCCTCCACCGGCACGGCGTGCCGATGCGCCGCCGCGGCCTCTCGCCCGAGCAGGTAGATGACGCCATCCACCTCACAACCTCGGCTGGTCACTGGCCCGAGTCGGCGACCACCTGGGCGTCAACCACACCACGGTGCTGAACAAACTGCGTGAACGCGGCATCCCCACGCGCGACACCCACGGGCGTCCGCGCGTCGAAGCAGGTGTTGCTCGATGACCAGGCGTGCAGCTGTGTCGATGCGATCTGCTTCGGACGGGGCCTCCGTCGTGCAGGCCGTCACCGTGATCATGGGCGTCGTCGTCGGACTTACTTTACTCTTCGGCTTCGGCAACGTCCTCAACCTCGCGCTGCGGCTCGGCGTGCCCACTAGGGTCGCTCCGCTCGTGGCTCCCGCGGTTGACCTTTCGATCCTCGGGCTTCTGCTCGGCACCCGGCATCTGGCTCTCACCGGTGCATCCCCGGAGGTGCTGAGGTCGGCGCGTCGGCTGCTGATCTTCGCCAGCGTGGTCACGCTCGCGCTGAACGTGGCAGAGCCTCTCGTAGCGAGCGAATTCGGTAAGGCGGCGTTCGACGCGGTAGGGCCGCTCCTCCTGATCGGATGGTCGGAAGTCGGCCTGGCCTGTTGCAAGCGATCGGCGCAACCAGTACTGCTGCCGTGGGCGGAGAGACCGCCACCTGATGGGTGGGCGCCGTCACCACACTGAAGTTCATGGGTGGCAACGGGATTCTGTTGCTTTCCACGCCCGGCGTCTGCTTCGGCGACGTCGCCGAAGCCCGTCGCTGGGTCCGCGACGTCAACGAGTTCGCCGCCGAAGTCGTCCTCGACCGTCCCGGCCGCTTCGGGGTCCTTCGCCGCACCCCACGCTACCCGATGTCGACGGCGCGCTCGCCGAAGCCGAGTACGCGCTCGACGCACTGCACGCCGACGGGATCGTGCTGCCGGCCAACAACGACGGCAGCTATCCCGGCGACTCCGGCTTCGACCGCTCGGCCTGGGGAGTCAGTCACCACGACGACGGCAAGGTCGTGTGGGGCGTGCTCGGCTGCGCGAAGTCCGGCATCGCCTGTCCGGCGGCATCCTCCGGCAGCACCGGCGGGCCACCCTAGCGGCGTGCATTTCCCTCGAGGCCGACGGTTCTTGCGCGCGGCTTGCGGTCCTTTGGTCCATTGCAGACATCCACACGGGAGCTTGTTCCGCGGACCGGTGTAGGCCCCGGGCGTCCCTTTCCGACAACGAGGCCGATCGGCGGCCATCTGCCCCGTCCAGCCGCCCCACGCAGCGACAACTGGTGACTGTGTCCTCGTCATCGGCCACGACCGGTCAGCTCGGTGAGCAGACCACCGGGTGGGCTCACGCTGGGTCTGGGGGCGAGCGGAAGACGTCGGCAATCCCGGCCCGGCGGCAACCGAAGAGACCAACCCCGTTTCCTCTTCCGAGGACTAGACTGCCCGTAACGCCCCAGACCCCGGCGATCCTGTTTCCCGTTGCCGGCCGCGTCAGCCGGCAACCGAACCGGACGTGAGGACACGATGGTGGGGCGCGTGGTGCTGGCCGGTCTGCTCGGTCCCGCTTGCGTCTTGACCACGATCGGTGCGCCGGCCCTGCCGCGGGTCGGCTGGCTGCTGCTCGGCGGCAGCGCCGGGCTGCTCGCGGCTTTCCTAGTCCCGTTGCTGGCGCGCGGCGACGCCGGGACGGCCGGGCCCGAGCCACCGGTGGGCCCGGCACCCGCCGCGGCCGAGCCGCCCGGATCTTCGGTACCACCGCCCGTCCCGGTGGCCGGCATGGCGACCGAGGAGCTGTGCCTGGCGTGGCGGCGAAGCTACTTCCTCCTGCTCCTCGCCGCCGACCTGCAGGCGCATCGGCTCGTCGTCGAGCGCCGGCAGGACTTCCTCGACGAAATCGAGCGACGGGACCGCAGCGGGTTCCTCCGCTGGCTGGCCGACGGCGCCCGGGCCGGCGGTGATCCCGCTCCGTACCTGACCACCCGGACCTGACCGACCGAAGGGCCTCATCATGGCGATGGTCGACGGCGCGCTTCTCGCTTCGGCGATGTCAGGTGATCGCGCCGCGACCGAGGCGCTGCTGGGCTGGCTGCGCCCGGGCGTGCTGCGGTACTGCCAGGCGCGCCTGGGAAACCGGTGCTACCGCGACAGCGACGCGGACGACTGCGCGCAGGAGGTGCTGCTCGGCGTCCTCGGTGCGCTGCCGGGTTATCGCTACGGTGCTGCCCAGTTCATGAGTTTCGTCTACGGCGTCGCGTCGCACAAGGTCGTCGACGCTCACCGCCGCCGGGAAAGCGATGCGAGCCGCCCGGTTTCGCAGTTCGCCCCGCTGACTTCCGACCGGCCGGGGCCGTTGGGCCAAGTCGAACGGCTCGAGCTGTGTCAGCGGGTCGGCTTCCTGCTGGCCCTGCTGGGGCCGGAACAGCGCGATGTCGTGGTGCTGCGGGTCATGCTCGGCCTGTCCGCCCGGGAAACAGCTGCCGCGCTCGGCGTCGCCAGTTCGGGCGCGGTCCGCGTGAGCCAGCACCGCGCCCTCACCACGTTGCGCCGGCACCTTGCCGCACACTGATCCGGTGACGCGTTCGCCGGGCATCGAGCAGGACGTGCAGGCCCGTCACGGGCACGCGATTCGGCGCCCGGCGCGAGGGTCAGCTGCCGCTTGCGGAGGCGAGCGTCGCCCACACCACCTTTCCACCCGACCAGCGCCGGCTGCTTCCCCACGCCGTCGCGGTTTGGGTGACGATCCGCAGGCCGATGCCCGGGTCGCGCAGGCCGGATCGCTCCAAAAGGATCGCCGGACTGGCGTGCTCGTCGGCGACGGCGATGGTGAACAGGCCCCGGCGCAGATCGAGGCGCACGTCAGGTGCGGACCTGGTGTGCTGGAGCGTGTTGTCGACGAGCTCGCCCACGACCAGGAGCCCGTCGTAGGCCAGCTCGGGCACGCCCCAATCCGCGGTGCGCTCCCGGAGGAACGTGCGAGCGAGCTCCGGCGCGTCCTCGGTGCGGGGGAACTTCCGCTGGGCCCATCGGCGCGCGGGAATCTCCTGGCTGTTTTCGGCGGTCTCGACGTCGTCACAGACCGCAACAAGGCGGTCGGTGCCGTGGCCGTGGAAGGCGTGCAGATGCACCCGCTGACGGGTGACCAGGGTGAACGGGATACCGGGCCAGTGCCCGATCCGGCGGGCGACCAGGGGGAAGACGGCGGCGGGGGACAGTGCGTCGATGACCAGCCCGTCGACGTCGGCGATCAGCCCGGGCGGGCCATCGGCAGCCACCTTCAGCAGGCCGTCACGCAGAAACCGGTAACCGGAGAGGTCGAGTTCCCCGGTGACGGTGACCAGAGTGCTGGCGAGCCGGGCAGCAGGCGCCAGGGTGATGCCGCCGGCGATCACGGCACCGGTTCGGCGGCGCGCCCCCACCGCTTCCGATCACCTGTCACGGTAGCGCCGCCGTACCGGCCCGGACGCTCGGGGATCGGGCACTTCGGCGATCGGATGTCCCCGCCGATTCGGCAGCAGGACGGCCCAGACGACCTTGCCGCTGCCCCAAGACGGGCTGCATCCCCAGCGGTGTGCGGTCTGGGCGACCAGCCGGAGTCCGAGACCGTTCTCTCTGGGGCGCTCGCGCAGGACGGCCTGCCGCGGGTCGCCGTCGGCGACCGAGATCGTGAAAGTGTCCGGGCGCAGCTCCAGCCGCAGCCGGGGGTGCGATGTCGTGTGCACGATCGCGTTCTCCACCAGCTCGGTCGCGACCATAAGGGCATCGTCGACGTGCTCGCGCACGTTCCACTGCGCGCAGGTCCGGCCGACGAACGCCCGGGCGGTCGCGGAGGCGTGCGGCGACGCGGCCAGCAGCTGCGCCGCCCGCAGGCGGGACGGGCGCTCGCGTGCCTGTTCGGCCGCGAGGACGTCGGCGTGGACCGGCAGATTCGCTCCGCGCGTCGCCAGCTGGGCCACGTGATCCGCGCGGTCGGTGACCACCGCGAACGGAAGCCCGGGCCAGTCGCCGATCCGCAGCGCGATGACGGTGAACACACTCATGAGGTTGTCGTCGTCGACGTCGAGACCGTGGATGTCGGCGATGACGCTCTCCGGCGCGTCCGTGGCCAGCTTGAGCACACCGTCGCGCAGCTCCCGATAGCCGGCCTCGGTCAAGGCGCCGGTCAAGGTCACCACGGTCGACTCCGCCCGGTAGTGCGGCACCAGGTGCAACCCGGTTTCACCGGTCATGTACTTGCCTCACTCCCGCGACACCGGCCGCGGTCATCGGCCGGGACCGATGGTCTCGCCGACACGCCGTCGGCGGCTTCCAGGCCGAGCGCGGCGAGCAGCGAAGCGCAATCTTCGGCGTCGCTTGCGGCTGAGGCGACCAGCCGGGCACCGCGATACCGCTGTTCGGGCGTGAGCGCCATGGCGCCGGTCTCTTCGGGTGGCATCGCGACGCGCCTCATCGGTCTGGCAACAGACGCTGGGGCGCCGGTACCCCTGGATTCGCGGTGGTCATCAGTCGCCACCACGAACGGGTGCGTTCACCGGATCTTCTCGGGGATCTCTTCGAGCGTCCGCAGCAACCGGATCGCCAGTGTGCGGGCTTCTTCGGCGGACAGCGGCGAATTCTCCTTCACCGTGTTCTCGACGAGGTTCACTCGCTGCTCGTAACGGGTCACGAAGTCCATGTCTGACCTTCTTTTCTCTCGATGACATCCGGTGGTGGATGTCCGGCTCCACCGGACCGGGAAAGCACTTCGTCCCGAAGGACCGATGTCACCGCCGGGTGCGGCCGGACGGGTCGTACGCCCGCTTGCCGGGCGCAGCAGACCGGCGATGCGGGAAGCGTTCGGCCTCGTCTCCGGAAGCGGGGGCCGGGGTGTACACGGGCTGGCGGAACAAGCTCCCGTAGCGGCTGTCCTGGGGTGTGGTGAGCGTTCCGGGGCGGGGTTGTTCCGCGATGGGATGGCTGAACAACGAGCTGTCCATGGTGGGAGTACTGATCAGGAAATCCTTTCGGGTACGCCGCCGGAGGGCGGCGTCGGAAGTGCAAGCGGCGGGCCGGGCCGCGAAACAGGTCACCGAGCGACGTGCCCGGGCTTCAGCGCGGCCGTAGTTCGGCGAGGGTGGCTTTCGGGTCCGACGGCATGTCGGTGCTCCCGTCCCCGGCCGCTGGCAGCGCCGGATTGGGGCCGAGGACGGCGCAGGTTCGACCACTTGCGCGCGAAATGCTCTCGGTCAACACCCAGCGTACACGACGGCCGCGCTGGGTGTGTTAAGACTGGGTTCTAGCAAAGGGGCCCTCGTGGACCAGCTCAGTCTCGGCGTCATCGCCCGTTCCCGCAAGGAGAACGAACGGCGGCTGCCGATCCACCCGCACCACCTCGACCGGATCGACGCCGATCTCCGGGAAACCATCTACCTCGAACACGGCTACGGCGAACCTTTCGGCGTGCCCGACGAACACCTGGCGCGCGCGGTCGCGGGCCTGCGCACGCGCGAGCAGCTCATCGCCGAGTGCGACGTGGTCCTGTTGGCCAAGCCGCTGCGGGAGGACGTCGCGGAACTCCGGGAAGGCCAGGTGCTGTGGGGCTGGCCGCACTGCGTGCAGGACGCCGAGCTGACCCAGCTGGCCATCGACCGGCGGCTGACCGTGATCGCGTTCGAAGCCATGAACCACTGGCGGCGTGACGGCTCGTTCGGGCTGCACGTCTTCCACAAGAACAACGAACTGGCCGGCTACTGCTCGGTCCTGCACGCCCTGCAGCTGATCGGCTCGACCGGCGACTACGGCCGCCGCTTGCGGGCGGTGGTGATCGGCTTCGGCGCGACCGCGCGCGGCGCGGTGACCGCGCTGAACGCCCACGGGGTCCACGACGTCGAAGTCCTCACCGCCCGTGGTCTCAGCGCGGTCGGCTCACCGATCCATTCCGCGACGATGGTCCACTTCGACCACGACAAGAACCACCCGGGCGACCCTCGCCGCAGCCACGCGCACACCGACCGCGGCCGGGTGCCGCTGGCCGGGTTCCTCGCCGAGCACGACATCGTCGTCAACTGCGTGCTCCAGGACACCGACGCGCCGCTGACCTTCCTCATCGAAGACGACCTCGCCGCGTTCGCCCCGGGCAGCCTCATCGTCGACGTCTCCTGCGACGAAGGCATGGGCTTCAGCTGGGCGCGGCCCACCACGTTCACCCGGCCGACCTTCCCGGTCGGCCACGGCGTCACCTACTACGCCGTCGACCACAGTCCCTCCTACCTGTGGAACTCGGCGACCTGGGAAATCAGCGAAGCGCTGTTGCCGCACCTGCGGACAGTCCTTTCCGGACAGTCCACTTGGGACGAAACCGAAACGGTGGGACGGGCCGTCGAGATCCGGGACGGCACGATCCGCAACCCCGCGATCCTCTCTTTCCAGCAGCGCGCCACGGAATACCCGCACACGCCGCGGCTCAAGGCACCGGAACCGTCCACCTGAGACAGGTGCCACCGTCCGCCGGGCATTCGAGCCGCAACGACCCACCTGCCTCCGCGGCCCGCTGTGCGAGGTTGCGCAGCCCGCTGCGCGCCACGGCTTCCGGCATCCCGATCCCGGTGTCGGAGACCTCGACGACCAGCTCTTCGTCCAGGGATACGGTGACCGCCAGCTCCGCCGCACGCGCGTGCCGCAGGACGTTGCTGACCGCTTCGCGCACCACCGCCTCGGCGTGTTCGGCCAGCCCGGCGGGCACCCGGTCGAACGCTCCCGACAGCCGGACCGTCGTGTGGATGGCGGAGTCGGCGCAGCCGTCGGTGATCGCGTTCTGCAGGCGCGCCCGCAGGCCACGACCCGCTCCCGGCCGGCTGTGCAGGGCGAAGATCGCGCTGCGGATCTCTTCGATGACGTCCTGGAGCTGGTCGATGTGCCGGGTGAGCCGGGCGGTGACCGCGGGTGAGTCCGTCCGGCGGCGGGTGCCCTCGATGCCCATGCCGACCGCGAACAGCCGCTGGATGACGTGGTCGTGCAGGTCGCGGGCGATCCGATCCCGGTCCACCGCCACGTCCAGCTCGCGGCGGGTGGCCTGGCTTTCGGCGTCCCGCAGCGCCAGCGCGGCCTGGTCGGCGAAGGCGGACACGAGCTGGAGTTCGTGCTCGTCGAAACCCGGTGCGCCGGAAGCGCGGATCGCCAGGAGCACGCCCGCGGTGGACTCGCCGGAGCGCAACCGCACCGCCAGCGCCGGCCCGAGGTCCGCACCCAGGCCGTAGGCCAGGTTCGGCACGCTGCGCGGGACGTGATCGCGCAGGACCGCGCCGGAGGTCGACCCGTCGAGCGGGATCCGGCGACCGGTCAGCTCCTCGGCGTCGGGGCCGGCGCACACCGTGACGACCAGTGCCTCAGCGGGCGGCACGGGCAGAGCGATGAGCGCGTCCACGGCGCCGGTGAGTTCGGCGGCCCGGCTCGCGACCAGGCGCAGCACCGTGTGGACGTCGGTGCCGCCGAGGAGTTCGGCGGAGATCTCCCCGGTCGCTTCCAGCCACCGCTGCCTGCTCCGGCTCTCCTCGTAGAGCCGCGCGTTGTCCACGGCGATCCCGGCCGCCGCCGCCAGCGCGACGATCGCCCGTTCGTCGTCGGCGGTGAACGGCCGCTCGCCGCCGAGGCACAGCCGGCCGAGGACCGCGCCCCGGACCACGAGCGGGAGGTCGAGGACTGCCGGCATCGGCGGGAGGCGGCGCGAGGTCGCGTCGTCGACGCCCGTGGCGGCGAACCCGGTGGTCCGGCCGTCCTCGTCGAGCAGGGTCAGCGCGCCGCAGCGGGCGCCGATCAGGCCGGCGGCGGCGGTGACGATCCGGTGCAGCGTGGTCTCGAGCTCCAGACCGGCGGAGAAGGCGAGGACGGCCGCGGGCAGCGCGTCCATCCGGTCCCGGCCCGACGTCGTTTCCTCGGGCATGCCACCACAGTGGCACGGCGGTGCGGCCCGTGGCGGGTTCCGGGGGAACCGAACCACGTTCGCAACCGGCGACCTTCGCCCGGCCACGGGTGCCGTTCGGCCCTTGGCCCGCGCCGGAGCCCGGCGGACGGTGAGGGACAGCCATGATTCCAGGAGTTCGGAGCCGTCCATGAAGACCGGTGTCATGCCCGTCGGGCACCTCAGCGAGAGCCAGATGCGATCCGTGCTTCTCGCGGCCACGGCTCCGCCGCCGCTGCGCCGCGGGCGGCCGTGGCGGTTCCAGTGCACGCCGGACGCCGTCGAGCTGTACGCGGATTCGCTCTCCACCGGTACCGACAGCGACCGGCGGGAACGCATGCTGGACTGCGGGGCCGCTCTGCTGAACCTCCGGCTGGCGATCAAGGCGCAGAGCAGCCACGCCGATACGCGCCTGTTCCCCACCGCGGACCGGCCCGACCTGCTCGCCGTCGTGCGGCCGAACGGCTACGAGACGATCGCCCCGGTGGACCGGGAGCTCGTGGCGGCCATCGCCGGACGGCAGAGCAACCGCCGCCCGTTCACCGCCGCCGTCGTCCCCGACGCGGTGCAGCGCCAGCTCCGGCGGGCGGCCGAGGTGGAACGCGCCTGGCTGGCCACCATCACCGACGACCAGGTGCCCCAGCTGCGCGACATCATGCACCGCACGGAACTCCCGCCGGCCACGCCCGGCCCCGGTGGTGGGAGCGACCTCGACATCGAGCCCGGTCGGCTGGTCGTGGTGATCGGCTCGCTGCACGACACCGCTCTCGGCCGGCTCCAGGCCGGTCAAGCCCTGCAGCGGGTTCTGCTCACGGCCGCCGCCGCAGGGCTTTCGGCGGCGCTCTCCTCGCAGGTGATGGCCGTACCGGCGGCCCGGCGTGAACTGCGGCAGCTGCTCGGCGGCGGGCTCTGGCCGCAGGTCATGCTGCGGCTCGGCCACGGCACCGCCGTTGCGTCCCCCACCCAGACACAGCTCGAAGACGTCGTGATCAGCGACGAGCACCCGTTCGGCCGTTAACCGCCCGGCCGCCGTTGCGCGCCGTGGATCCCGGTGACCAGGACCGCCGCCTGGGACCGGCGCTCCAGCCCGAGTTTCGCCAGCAGGCGGGACACGTAGTTCTTGACGGTCTTCTCGGCCAGGAACATCCGCTCGGCGATCTGCCGGTTCGTCAGGCTTTCCCCGAGCAGGTCCAGCAGCACCAGCTCCTGCTCGCTCAGCCCCGCCAGCGGACCCGGTTCCCCGGTCTTCGCGCGCAGCTCGGCCACCAGCGCGGCGACCGCCCGCCCGTCCAGCAGGGTCTCACCCGACCCCACCCGGCGGATCGCGTCGACCAGCTGCAGCCCCTTCACGTCCTTGATCACATAACCTTCGGCACCGGCCAGGACCGCGTCGACCATCGAATCCGCGTCGGTGAAGGACGTCAGCATCACGCATCGCAGGCCGGGCAGCGCCGCGCGCAGGTCGCGGCACAGCTGCACGCCGCTGCCGTCGGGGAGCCGGACGTCCAGCACCGCCACGTCCGGGCGCAGCGCGGGCACCCTGGCCAGCGCTTCGGCCATCGACGAAGCCTGCCCGACGACGCTCAGGTCGGGTTCGTCCCCGACGAGTTCGGCGACGCCGCGCCGCACGAGTTCGTGGTCGTCGACCAGGAAGACCGTGATGACGGGCAGAGCGCGCTGCGAGCTGTCATCCACCACCCCAGGCTACGCCCGCCACGCCGAACGGCACCCGAACAGAGGCCCCGCGACTCTAGGCCGCGTGGCGCGGGCGGACCACGCTGGAGGAATGACACAGATCCAGCACCGGCCCGACCACCACCTCAAGACGGCCGTCACCGACGAACTCGCCTGGACTCCCAGTGTCAACGCCGAAGCAATCGCCGTGAGCGTCGATGGCGGTGCCGCGACGCTGGCCGGGCACGTCGGCACCTATCCCGAGAAGGAAGCGGCCCTGCGCGCCGCGACCCGGGTGCACGGCGTGACCACGACCGTGGACCGGATCCTCGTCCGGCACGGCCACGCGATTCCGGCCGACGTGGACCTCGCCCGCGAAGCCATGGCCGTGTTCGACCGCCGCACGGTGCTCGTGCCGAAGAATTCGGTGCAGGTCGACGTGCGCGACCAGGTGATCACCCTGCGCGGGTCAGTGGACTGGAACCACGAGCGCGAAGCCGCCCGCCGGGCCGTGGCCGCGCTCCCCGGGGTCAGCGGCGTGCGGAACCTGATCACGCTGCGGCCCGCGCCGGGAGCCACCGCGGCCGAGACCAAAGCACAGATCCTCGCGGCGCTGGCCCGGCACGCGCCCGGGTCCGCCCAAGACGTCGAGGTCGCCGTCGACGACGGCCAGGTCACCCTGACCGGCGCCGTCCCCACCCCGGCCGAACGCCGGTCGGCCGAGCAGACCGCGTGGTTCGCCCCCGGCGTGACCGCGGTCGACAACCAGGTGCAGCTCACCGGCTGAGCCTCCGCCCCGGCACGAGCCGCGACCTCTGGAGCACCATGAACGTTTTCGTGATCATCGTCATCGCCGCCGCGTTGCTGCTTCTCCTGGCGTCCGCGGTGCGGATCGTCAAGCAGTACGAACAGGGGGTCCTGTTCCGGCTCGGCCGGGTGGTGGGCGTGCGCGAGCCGGGGTTGCGGCTGATCATCCCGGTCGTCGACGTCCTGCGCCGGGTGCCGTTGCGGATCATCACGATGCCGATCCAGTCCCAGGGCATCATCACCCGTGACAACGTGAGCGTGGACGTGTCCGCGGTCGCCTACTTCCGGGTGCGGGACGCGGTGAAGTCGGTCGTCGCGATCGAGAACGTCTACGCCGCGATCGACCAGATCGCCCAGACGACGCTGCGGAAGGTCGTCGGGCAGCACACGCTGGACGAGACGCTGTCGGAGACCGACAGCATCAACGTCGACATCCGCCGGATCCTGGACGTCACCACGCTCGACTGGGGCGTGGAAGTGACTTTGGTGGAACTGAAGGACATCCAGCTGCCCGACACGATGAAACGGGCGATGGCCCGGCAGGCCGAAGCGGAACGCGAAAAGCGCGCCAAGATCATCAGTGCCGAAGGCGAATCCCTCGCCGCCGCCGCACTCGGCGACGCGTCGGACACGATGATGGCGCACCCGCTCGCGTTGCAGCTGCGCAATCTGCAGAGCCTGGTGGAGATCGGCGTGGACAAGAACACCACCGTCGTGTTCCCCGCCCCGCTGATGAGCACCATCGGCGAACTCGGCTCGTTCCTGGCCCGCGAGAGCGCCGCCGCGGCCCAGCCGAAACCGGCCGCCACCGCCGCGATCGTGCCGCCGCCCGCGGCCGTGAACGGCACCAGGGCCGACGAGCGCTGACCGCCGCCGGCCCCCGGGACTCCGCAGTGTTCTGTGCGAAAAGGACAGAGCACTGTGGACCCGGGTCGCGCACCGGATCCGTGAGGAGACATCATGACCACCGCCACCCCGCCGGTACGAGTCCTGCTCCCGGACGGCGAAGCCGCCTGGGTGCGCAAGCTGGAAGCCGGGGATGCCGCCGCGGTCCTCGCGCTGCGGGCCCGGCTTTCCGGGCGCGATCGGCACGTGCGGTTCTTCGGTCTCGGCGTGGCCGGGCTGGCCGAGCTCTCGACGCAGCTGTCCCACAGCTCCGGCGTCGGGCACACCGCCGTGGGCTGCTTCGTGCACTCCCGGCTGGCCGGTGTCGCCCGCTACGACATCCTGGCCGACCCGGCCGAAGCGGCGGTCGCGCTGGTGGTCGACGGCCACGGCCCGGCCCTCGGCGTGGCGGCCCTGCTGCTCGAACAGCTCGTCGTCTCGGCCGAACACGAAGGCGTGCGGATGCTCGTCGCCGACACCGGCGCGGAGAACGCGAAAATGCTCGGCGTTTTCGCGGCGCTGGGCATTCCGTTCCGGCCGGGACTGCAGCGCGAACAGCCCGCTGCCGCGGAACGAAACGCCCCTTCCCCGGAGTAGAATGGACATTGTCCGAGAGCATTTCGTACGCTGGCGATCAAGCCCGCGTCGTTCTCGGCCCCAAGTCCGGCCGGTGTCTTCCGGCCGGGGACGGGAGCACCGGCATGAAGTCGGTCCCGCACACCACCCACGCCATGCGCGTCGCCCAGGCGGCCGAAGAACTCCGCCACCACGCGCCGCGGCTGCGGCTCAAGCCGGAAGCACCCGCCACCGGCTGGGTCGACGGCGCCTGGTGGCCCCGCTCCCTGGACCTGACCGCCGAACTGCCGTCGCTGCTCCCGGCACTGACCGCCCGGCTGGACCGGATCGAACGGGTCACCTACCACCTCGCGGCCTGGCCGCCCACCCCACGCCGGCTGCGTTCCGGTGACGAGCACGGCGACGTCCGGCTCGAAGGCTTCCGGTCGCCGCACGCCGCCACCCTGACCGTGATCGGCCCGCGGCACCGGCTGACGCTGCTGGTGATCCCGCCGGACGCCGATCCGGACCTCGCGCACCACGCGCTGCTGACCGCGGCGCGCCGGGGCAATGACGACACCGTCGACACGCTGCTCGCCGCCCTTGACGAGGACACAGCGGTGCAGCGCTGGGAGGTCGAAGGCGGCCGGCTCCCCGCCCAAGCGGGACCTGCCGGCGCGTAGCCGTCCTCCGTCGCTTCGCCGCCGGATCCGGGCGGCGGGGCGTCGAGGCGGGCGTGCAGGTGTACCCGGATCCCGTCCGGGGTGCAGGCAGGCCCGCCGTCGTTCCCGGCGCGATCACCACCCCGGTCGCGGCGACCCCGCCGAGCCTGCCGCCGGCCACCTGTCAGTCCACTATGGACGTCACCGCGGGACCTCGGTCGGCAGGCGGGGTTCGCGGTGCAGCAGTTCGAGCGCGTCGGTGTCGGCGACCGCCGGGAACTTCCGGTAGCTGTTGCGGACCGCGTGCAGCCAGGGCAGCGGGTGCAGGCAGACGAACTGGTCGACCTCTCGGGCGAGCCGGTCGAGAACCGGTGCCTGCGCGACCGGGACGGCCAGCACGATCCGGCGCACCTGGCGGGCGCGCAGGACGCGGATCGCCGTGTGCGCGGTCGTGCCGGTGGCGGCGCCGTCGTCGGCGAGTACCACCGTCCGGCCCGCGATCGGCACCGGCGCGACGTCGCGCCGGTAGACGGCGACCTGCCTGGCCAGACTGCCCCGCGCCTGATCGGCGAGCCGGGTGAGCTCGTCCGCCGAGATGTCGAACCGGCGGATGGCGCCGTGGTCCCAGACGACCAGGCCGCCCTCCCCGACGGCACCGAGCAGCACCGGTGGCGGCCCGGCGGCCTCGATCCGGGCGGTGAGCAGGATGTCCAGCGGCGCCCCGAGGACGTCGGCGATCTCGGCGGCGACCACGAGCCCGCCCTCGGACAGGCCGAGGACCACTGCCCGGTCGCCGCGCAGCGGGCGCAGGCGGAGGGCCAGTCGTTCGCCCGCCTCCCGGCGATCACGGAACCGCATGGGGCACTCCTGCCATCGGAAGCCGGTTGGCCGTCTGCCAGCATGACCGCACCGTGACCGCGGGCGGGAGGGCCGTTGGTCACCACCAGCGGACCGTTCGGCACCTTTGCTCGACAGTCCACAAGGATTTCTCAGCGTGGGTGGCGCACCGTCGACGGCGTCAGCACGACCGCGGGCGCGAGGGTGCGGTCGGCCAGGGCACGGGCCACGTCGCTGAGCCGGCGGTTGTTCCGCCGGGCATAGCCGCGCAAGGCCGTGAACGCCGCGTCCATGCTCAGTTGGCCGCTGACAGCGAGCACGCCCTTGGCCTGCTCGATGATCACCCGGCTGTTCAACGCGGTCTGCAGCTGCTCGGAGAGGAGCTCGCCCTGGCGGAAGGCTCGTTCGTGGAGGATGCCGATGGTCGCGGTGTCGGCCAGCCCCTGGGCCAGTGCCACGTCGTCCGCCGACAGCTCACCCGGGGAGTGCCCGAAGAGGTTCAGCGCGCCGATCGTCTGCCGGCGCAGCCGCATCGGTATCGCGTGCACCGACGCGAACCCGTCCCTGGCCGCCTCGGCCGCGAACCGCGGCCACCGTGCCGCCTGTGCGGCGATGTCGGCCACCAGGACCGGGGTGCTGGTGGTGAAGCACTCGACGCACGGGCCCTCGTCGATGTCGAGCTGGAACAGCTCCAGCAGCCGTGCCTGTTCGGTGGACGACGCCAGCACCTGCAGCCCGCCCCGCTCGTCGGCCAGGGTCAGCCCGGCCGCCGCGACATCGAGCAGCTCCACGCACTGCACCACCAGGGTGTGCAGCAGGTCCGCGACGTCGTAGTCGTCGACCAGCGTGTCCGCGAGTGCGACGAACGCGCGCGTCACCTGTCGTTCACGGTCGGGCATGCCCACCATCTCCTGAATCGTCAGCTGCCTTCATGGTGATCCTCACCGGAACTCCTCGTCCAATCGCAGCCGCCCGGCGACGATGTCGGCCGCGACTTCCCGCAGCGAACGCCCGTGGCCGAACGCGTAGGCGCGCAACCGGGCCAGCGCGGCCGAGGCGGGCAGGTCCAGGTGCGCGATCAGCATCCCGGTGGCCTGGTGCACCTCCCGGAACCGCATCCCCGCGCCCTCCATCCACCGCCCGTCACCGTCGAGCCAGCGCTCGCCGCCGTCCCGCAGCCCCGACAAGGCGAGTGCGGCGATGTCGGCGACCTGCAACGCCGTCGACAGCTCGGCGGCATCGAGCGAGCCCGGTGTCGAGCGGTAGGTGTCGAGGGTCGCCACCCGGACCGCCCCGATCTGCACCGGGAACGTGAACAACGCGGCCACCGGCTGCGCCGCGGCCTCCGCGGCGAACACCGGCCACGCCGGCGGCGGTCCGGCAGCCAGATCGGGCACCAGGACCGGCCCGCCCGAGGTCTGGGCCTCGAAACACGGTCCTTCGCCGAGGGAAAACTGCAGCTCCGCCAGCGCCGTGCTCACCGCGTCACTGGCGTAGACGATCTCGCGGTGCCCGGTGCCGGCCACCACCGACACCGCCGCTCCGTTGACCGGCAGCAGACGCACGCACGCCCGGCAGACCCGGCCGACGACATCGACCCCGCTGCCGGGCCCAGCTTCACCCAGGGCGACCAGCACGCTCGCGCGCAGGTCCTCGACCTCAGCCACCGCGAACCCACCACCGGCGAGCTCCGCGTTCCGGCATCCGGTTCCTTCCGGGTCGGTGTTCGTGATCGCCACACCAACACGGACACCGAGCCCGGATCAGCACCGCTGCCGCGGCTGCGTGCACCGAGCGTACCCGGCCGGGTGCCCTGATGGCTTCACGTGGTCAAGGACGGCGCGGGATCGCTGCCGGCATGCCCCGCCCCGGCGAGGATGTCCTCGGCACTGGCCGTGGTGTCCGGGTCAGCAGCCGTCCGCAGGGTGGCGGTGGCATCGTCGCGTGCGGTGTCCGGCGCCACCACCAGCAGGATCAGGCGCCGCTGCTGCGTGCCGATGAGCGCGAGAGTGTCCGCCTGCATGGAGTGGAATCCTTCCAACCGGACGACACGGCCGTCCACCACGAGCTTGCGGTGGGCGATCTCCCAGCCGTCGTCCAGCGGGTAGCTGATCCGCTCGACCTCGCCCACCTGGTCGCGCACCGCGGCGAGGACGCCGGGGAACTCGACGCGGGCGTCGCGGGACCGCGGCCACCACGCGCCGTCGACGTACCCGCCGCCGGCGGCGGGTTTCAGCTGCAGGCGGACCTCGTCACCAACGGTGGTCACGACCGGCTCCGGTGCTGCTGGTCCGGGGTCTCGGCGAGCAGGCCGCGCTCCAGCCCGCCGAACCCGCGGGGTGCCGCGGAGTAGCCGGGGTTGAGCTTGCGAGCCAGGCGTTCCGGCTTGGGCCAGCGGACATCGGTGGCCCAGCCGAGCTTCTCGAAGAGCCAGATGAGGCGCGCGGACATGTCGAGCTGGCCGCGGCGGACGCCGTGGCGGGCGCCGGTCGGGTCGGCGTGGTGGGAGTTGTGCCACGACTCGCCCATCGAGGCGATGGCCAAGGGCCAGAAGTTCGCGGACTTGTCGCGAGCGGCGTAGGGCCGGTCACCGATCATGTGGCACAACGAGTTCACCGACCAGGTGACGTGGTGCAGCACGGCCACCCGGACGAGGCTCGCCCAGAAGAACGCGGTCAGCGCGCCCCACCAGGACATCGTCACCAGCCCGCCGATCAGTACCGGGCTGAGCAGGGTGAGTACGGTCAGTGCCGGGAACCAGCGGTCGATCCGGGCGATGTCGCGATCGGCGAGCAGGTCGGGGGCGAACCGCTGCGCGTTGGTCTTCTCCCGGTCGAACAGCCAGCCCATGTGAGCGTGCCAGAAACCCTTCGCGAGCGCGGCGGCCGAAGTACCGTAACGCCACGGGGAATGCGGATCACCCTCGCGGTCGGCGAAGGCGTGGTGGCGGCGGTGGTCGGCGACCCAGCCGATCACCGGGCCCTGCATGGCCATGCTGCCGGTGACGGCGAGCGCGATCCGCAGGCCACGGTGGGCCTTGAAGGCGCCGTGGGTGAAGTAGCGGTGGAAGCCGATGGTGACTCCCAGGCCGGTCAGGAAGTAGAACCCGATGGCCAGGGCGACGTCGGTCCAGCCGAGGCCCCAGCCCCACGCGAACGGCACCGCGGCGGCCAGCGCCAGCAGCGGCACGACCGCGAACAGCTTGACCAGGAAGGTTTCGGTGCCGGACTTTTCGCCCGCGAGCATCGGCTCCGCGGTGTTGGGTGGCCGTTGCAGCGTTTGTGTCATGTCGATCGCTTCTTTCCTTGACGTACCTGTCCGCCAGGGTCTTGGGCGATCAAGTTCCGGGTAGCTCGCTGACGGCGGCCTGAACCGGGGGATGGTGGAGGTTGCCGGAACATACTGTCCGCTGCATGAGCGGGAGCAACCGATACTCAAAACGCACGAGCCGCCGGAATCGTTCCCGTACAGGTGCCCTTTCGCAGGCCGACCGGCCCGGGCCCATCCGGCACGCCGGCCGGCGGCCCTCTAGCGTGGCGGTCATGGAACACCCCGAACCCGACGCCCGAACGCTCGAGCGCGCCCTCGGCGCGTACGTGCGGGCGGTGGCTGCCGCGGTCGGTGTCCCGGCCGAAGGCACCACGGTGGAGATCAGCGACACCGCCACCGCCTACCTCGGGCTGCCGCGGCGGTGGCCCGGCCGGCCCGGTCACGACGTCATGCTGGTCTGGAACGAACGCCGGGGGTGGTCCCTCGCGGTGGAAACCGACCCCGGCGCGGCCGCGGTCGTCCTCGCGCACCACGGCGACGACCTCGTCCCCGCCCCGGACGCGGTGGCCCGGTTCGTCGCCGACACCGCCGCCGGGTGTCACCCGGACCAGCCGCCTGCCGGACCGGCCGCCGACGTGTCCCGCCGGGTGCTGGCCGAGCGGCTGCGGCCCTACCTCGGCGACGCCCCGAACGGCTGACCGCGGTCCGGCTCCCGTGGTTCTTCACCGGCCCGCGGGGGGGCATCCGCCCGGCGGTATGCTCGGGAAACAGCGCCCAGACCCCGCTCTCACCCCGACCGGCCTCGTGCCCGGTCATCGCCAGGAGCAGGTTCTTCATGAATTCCCCTCAGCACCACGCGCTGATCCGCAGAGCTGCCCCGGGGCTTCTCCGGTCCCGTACGGGCTCCGCGTCGCGGCCGCGGTCTCGTGGCGCCTGCTGGTCGTGGCGGCGGCCCTGACCGTCCTCGGCTTCGTGGCCACCCGGTTGGCCTCGGTGGTCGTCCCGGTCGCGGTGGCACTGCTGCTCGCCGGGCTGTTCTCGCCCGCCGTCACCTGGCTCGCGGCCAGGAGGGTCCCGCGCGCACTGGCCACCGCGATCGTGCTGATCGTGGGCATCGCGCTGGCCGGCGGGGTCGTGACGTTCGTCGTCATCACCGTCACCGTGGGCATGCCCGCGCTGATCGACCAGGTCACCGTGAGCCTGACCGACCTGCACACCTGGCTGCGCACCGGCCCTCTGCACTTCAGCCAGGGCCAGCTCGACCAAGCGCTCGGCAATCTGACCGCCATGCTCGGCCGGAACAAGTCCGTGATCGCCTCGGGCGCCCTCACCACCGCGGTCACCGTCGGGGAACTGCTCGCCGAAGCCCTGCTCACGGTGTTCTGCCTGATTTTCTTCCTCGCCCAGGGAAATCCGATCTGGGCGTTCCTCATCCGGGGCGTGCCCGCCCGCCTGCGGGAGCGCGTCGACATCGCCGGGCGCAGCGGGTTCACCACCCTGGCCCACTACGTCCGCGGCACCGCCGCCGTCGCGTTCGTCGACGCCGCCGGCATCGGCCTCGGCCTGATGATCCTCGGGGTCCCCTTGGCGGCTCCGCTGAGCACGCTCGTCTTCCTCGGCGCGTTCGTCCCCGTCATCGGCTCGGTGATCGCCGGCGGGATCGCCGTCCTCGTGGCCCTGGTGGCCAACGGCGTCTGGACGGCCGTCATCGTGCTCGCCGTCGTCGTCGGTGTGATGCAGGTGGAAAGCCATGTCCTGCAACCACTGCTGCTCGGGCGGGCCGTCCGGCTGCACCCCTTGGCCGTCGTTCTCGCCCTCGCCATCGGGCTCGTCACCGCCGGGATCGTCGGCGCCCTGCTGGCCGTCCCGCTGCTCGCCGTCTTCAGCTCGGGCGTGCGCAGCCTGACCACCCGGCCGGAGAACGACCCGCCTGCGGGAACCGCTCATCCTGCCGATCCGGACGACCGCGCCCCGGACCCGGCGACCGATGACGTGCACGCCGGGCCTGAGGTCTGTTGAGGACAGTCAGGAGCCGGCGGCTCGTCCGGCTCCACGAAACCTTGGTCATCCACACCTCGTGCGCGGCGAAAGGTTCCTTCGGCCCCCCGGCAGATGACGTGTGACCCTGGGCAGTCGTGGCCCGGACGAGCAAGGTGGTGGCTACCGGAACGCCACTTCGCGCTCATCCGGGCCGGCCGTCGAAGGGGACAACCACGCATGCTGATCCAGATCGGCACGGACCAGGCCGTGCACGGCGACGAGGCGCTGATCCGGCACTTCGAGGTGGAGCTCGCCACCAGGCTGTCGCGGTTCAGCGACCACATCACGCGGCTGGAAGCCCACTTCAGCGAGGAAACCGCCGACGACGGGCAGGACCGGTGCTGCGTGCTCGAAGCCCGGCCGGCCGGGCGGCGGACGGTGGCCGTCAGCCATCACGCGGGTTCGGTCGGCGAGGCGTGCCGGGGTGCGGTGCACAAACTCGAGAGCGTGCTCGAGAGCATGTACGGCCGGACGGATCACCGCAAGGGCGGGGACTCCATCCGGCACCAGGACGGGCACGCCGGCTCGTGACCGTCCTCAGCGGGCTCGGTGCGCCGCGCTCCGGGGACCTTCGCAACCGGGTCACCGGCCCGGCCGCGCAACCCGGGAAACCGTTGCCGTTGCCGTCATCCGTCTCCTTCGATCGGCCACGCCACGGGGCTTCGCCCCTCGCCGGCGACGGTCCGGTTCCGGCCTCAAGCGCCGGAGCGCGGTGGGTGGGCGTCGAGGATGTCGGTGGCTCGCACCAGGCCGGCCGGTGCATCGGCGGCGGCCCCCTGCGGGCGGACGGGCACCCAGGTCGTGCTGGTGTGTTCGTCGCGCAGGCTGTGCCCGGCGATGGTCCCGAAATGCTCACGCCACACCGGGGCCGCGCACGGCGGCCCGATCCGGCGCACGCGGCTGCGGTAGCGGACGAGCCAGCCGGGTGGGTAGCCACCGCCGTGGCGAGTGGGCCAGTCCCGGTACGCGGGCCCGGCCGGTGGCCAATCGGTCTGTTCGTCGTCCACCGGCGCCGCCTTCGCTCACGGTGCACTCGGAGTGCACGTCATCGATCGCCGGGGTCCGGGGCGCGGTCATCCAGCTTAGGCGGAGAAGCGCCGGGCGTGGTTCGCCCGGGCGAGTGGTTCGCCGGCCGGGGTGGCCGGGCCGGCACGGGCGTAAGGTAGCGGTATCGCCCCGGACCTCGGCGTGTCCCCTGGAGCCGGCCCGAAGCCGGAAGTTCGAGCGAATCCCGGCTGCTCATCGGTCCCGCGCCCGGATGGTCAGCACCGGCAGAAGGAGATCCGGCATGTCGTCCCTCGATCTCGAAACCGGCGCCGCAGCCGCGGAAACCGGCGATCCGGCCGCGACCGCCTGCGCGGTGTGCCCCCATTCCCCGGAATCGCATGATGTGATCGCGCGCCGGTTCTGCACGGCGACGCAGGCGGGCGGGTTCCACCGCGGATGCGTGTGCGCTGGTGCATCGGACGCCCCGGTGACCACGGCGATGCGGGTCGCGAAGTGAAGGGCTCGTCATGAACGCCTTCGGGGAACCCGCAGGCCGGTTCGTCCGGCCGTCGTCGCGGAAGGAGCGCCGGGCATGACTTTTGCGCCGGACGACGCCGCGGGTCCCGTTGTCGGTTCTCCGGCCCTCGACCGGCGGCTGCGGCTGAAACCGCCGGGTGCGGTCAAGGGCTGCTTCGACGGCGCCTGGTGGCCGCGCTCGCGAGAGCCGGTGGCGGAATTCAGCGCCCTGGTCACCGCGCTCGCCGTGGATTCGGGCCCGGTGGACCGGATCGGCTTCAACCCGGCGATGTGGGATCTGCCCCCCGGGAAGCTCGCGCTCGAATCCGGTTTCGTGGAGCTGGCGGGGTTCTCCGGCCTGGACCGGTACACGATCGTCGTCATCGGACCGCGCATCCGCCGGCTGACCCTGCTGGTGGTGCCACCCGACGCCGCTGCCCCCGCGGCGGAGCGAGCGCTGGCAGCGGCCACCGCGCCGGACGCGAGCGGCTCCGCCGTGCTGATCCTGACCGCCAGCGGCATCCTCGGCCCGGCTTGAGGAGGAACCGGCCGCGGTGGGCGCCGGTTCCGTGTCACGGATGCCGGCTCTCACCTGTCGGAGGGCATCGCGAAGCCGGTGGTTCCCCGGCCGGCGGTGCCGTCACGGCGATGACGTCCTGGACGTCCACCCAGCGCACCGCGGCCGTGTCCCCGCCGTCGGCGATGACCGGGACACGGCCTCCCCCTGGGTCCGACTCGGGCGGCCCGACCAGGGTGCCGGTCCGCGGCGAGTGTGGATCCGTCCCGGCGTAGGTGACGCGCCAGTTGCCGACGCTGAACGCGATCTGCCGCCGAGGCGGGAAGGGCAAGCCGGGGCCCGCCGTCGCGCTGGGGCCCGGCTGCCCGGAGGTCATCGTCTGCTCCTCGGCCGTGGGAGTGGTTCCACGGGTTACGTGGAACCGCGGGCACGCCGGGGTCCGGGGCGGTCCGGTCAGCCTAGGCGTTGTCCACTGTTCACCGGCCGGGAATCCCCCGGATGGGTCACCCGGGAGAAGCGGTGTTTCCGGTTCGCGCACCGGTCGCCGGCGCCGATCGGCCGTCGTGGACGGCGGCGGGGCGGGGCACCGGCGGCGAGCCGGGCCCGGCTGCCCCGGCGAGGGTCACCGTTGCCAGCTCCGCCACGAACGCGGCCGGCGAGCCGGCTCCCGCGAACAGCGCGCGTTGGCGCGCTGCGCCGGTTCGGCCCGCCCGCACCGCGGCGAGCTGCCGGTCGATCGCCGCGAGGTCCCCGGTGGCCCGCAGGGCCGGCCGTACGTACTCCAGGAGCCGGTCGGTGAGTACCTCCTGCGGGAGGAATTCGCCGGTGAAGGGGTCGATGCCGAGGCCGGGGTAACCCGCACGGGCCGCGGCGGTGAGCGACGCGGCCACCAGCGGAGCCCGGACGGGCCGCGGTGCGACGCCCGCCCGGGCCTCCGCGAGGATCGTGACGGCCAGGGCGCGGACCAGTCCCGCCTGCAGCACGGCGTCCTCGGCGGTCAGCCCGACGTCCGCGATGCGGACCTCGACCGTCGGGTGGTTCGGGGAGAGCCGGGCGTAGAAGTAGACGCCTTGGTCGTCCAACGCATCACCACGGCGAACCACGTCGTCGATGGTCGCGGCGTAGGCGGCCGCGTCCGGCCAGTCCCGCGGGGGCTTCGCGGTCGGCCAGAGCGACCACCGCGGGTACCGCCCGCTGGCCCACCCGGAGTCCACGTCGTGGGCGAAAGGTGAGTTCGCGCTGATCGCGAGGAGCGGGGCAAGCCAAGGACGCAGCCCGGCCAGGACCCGGACGCCGAGCGCCGGGGAGGAGATACCGACGTGCACGTGGCAGGCGCACGTGCCCGCTTCCGGGAGGAGAGCGGGGAATCGGCCGGCCAGCGCGCGGTACCGCGGTTCGGCGGTGACAGCGGGCAGGCCCGGTAGGTCGCCGCACGGCGGTGTGCCGGACGCCAGCAGCAGGCACCCGGCGTCGGCGGCCGCGCCGGCCACGAGGCCGCGCAAACCGAGCAGCTCCGTCCGGAGCTCGTCGAGGCCGGTGTGGATGCCGGTGGCGGTTTCGATCTGGAAGCGCAGGAACTCCGGCATCACCGCGGATTCACCGTCGAGCAGTTCCAGGATGCGGGGCGCCGCGAGCGCCACCGCGCCGGTCACGGGGTCCGCGAGGACGAATTCCTCCTCTACGCCGAAGGTGAGTGCGTCACCCTCCGGCAGCAAAAGTCGCGCGTCCACGGCCCGGCTCCGTCCTTCGGTCGGACTGCCGAGCCTCGCCGGTCCGGCTCCGCCGGAGAAAGGGCCGCTGGTCACCGATCGGGCAGCTTTCGGCCCTTCCGCCGGGTACCAGGCGAACGGCATGCGCGTGACCGCCGGGCCGCCGACGCCGGCTGGCCTGCCGAGCCGCCGGTGAGGGCTTACCCTGTGGGTACCGCGCCGGGAGGGCCGAGACCACGCGCTCGCGACGATCGCCGATCGACAGCTGGCCGTGTTCCGCGCCGCGGAGGTCAGCGTAGGAGCTGATCGTGAACCACTCCGAATCTGGCCATGGCCTCAGACCACACTCGAGTACCTCTGTTTCCCGGCCGCTGCTGCGGCTCGCGTCGATGCGCCGGGGAGACGTCCTCGTGCTCACCGCGGCCGGCGAAATCGACCTGTCCACCACCCCCGACCTGAGTGAATCGCTGGCCGGCGCCATCGCTCAGCGGCCACCGACGCTCGTCGTGGACCTCACTCCGACCACGTTCCTCGCCTGCGCCGGCCTGTCGGTCCTCCTCGCGGCGCATCAGCTGACGGGTGATCGGACTCGCTTCGCCGTGGTCGCCGGCTCACGGGCCTCGTGGCGGCCGATCCACCTCACCGGGGTGGACCGGCTCCTGACCGTGCACCGCCGCCTGGACGACGCGGTGGCCGGCGCCGCCCCGATGGTCGTGCGGACGGTCGTCGCGGATGCGACGATCCTGGTCACCGCCACCGGCGGGGCGCGGGCCGGTGCGGCCGAGGCGCTGACCGAAAAACTGCGGCAGGCGTCCGAACTCTGCCGCGGCGTCGTCCTGGTCGACGTGTCGGCCTGCACGCTCCCGGCCGTGGACGTCGTCGGCAGCGTGCGGGCCGCCTTCACCCGGGACGGCCGGGACCGGGGTGGTATCCGGGTCCTGAACGCCGACGAGGACCTGAGGAAGGCACTGGAGACCGCGGGTATCGCCTGCTGCGTCCCAGCCGGGCGGGGCCGGTGACCGGGGCGGAGGACCGCCACCCCGTCGAACCTCCGTGGGTCCGCGGCGCCGAGGTCGGCGACGTGGATCGCATCCTGGAGATGGTGTACTTCCTCGCGCGCCGCACCGGCCGGTCGCCCGGTGCCGCCGCTCGGCTGTGCACCCGCCTGGTCCCCGAACTGGTGGTCTCGTCCGCCGGCGCGCCGGATTCCCCCGGTCACCGCCTGGCCGCGGCGCGGCGTGGCCGGGTCGCCGTGGCGACCGCCGTGCGGGCCCGCAGCCGTCGGTGTGACCCGGCGGTGTTCGACGACGCCCTGGCCGACGCCGTGGCGCGGGACGAACTGGTGCTCCTGCCCCCTCGCCAGCGCTTCACCGTCTGGTCGGTGGCGGTCCGGCACCGGCCGATCGCCGAGGTCGCCGCGGAGACGGGCTGGTCCCGGTCCCAGGTCGTGCGCCTGCTCAACGCCGGGCTGGCCACCATCACCGAGTGGGGCCGGAAGTCCGTCCCGAGCGCTTGAGACGCCGGTCGGCCTGGTTTGATCAGCGGCGCGGCCGGGAATCCGGATCGGGTATCGAGTGGCCGCCCCAGTCCCCGGCGCCCGCAGGACTCGGGGAAGGACTCCCATGGACGTATCTTCGGTGAGCGAGGGCGCCGGCCTCCGGGCGGCGTCACGCAACGACTTCGGCGCTCTCGGCCGCCTCGTGCGGCATGAAGGCCTGCTTGACCGGCGCTACGGCTACTACGCGGTGAAGATCAGCCTGACCCTGCTGGCGTTCGCCGGCGGCTGTGCGGCGTTCGTGCTGCTGGGCGATTCGTGGTGGCAGCTGGTCACGGCGGTGTTCTTCGCGGTGATGTTCGCGCAGGTCGCGTTCCTCGGTCACGACGCCGGGCACAACCAGGTCTTCCGCACCGGGCGGGCCAACGACCGCGCCGGTTACGCGTTCGGCGGGATCGTCGGCATGAGCTACGGCTGGTGGATGGGCAAGCACACCCGCCACCACGCCAACCCCAACCACGAGGGCGACGATCCCGACATCGACATCCCCTTGCTGGCCTTCACCCGCGGGCAGACGGAGCACAAGAGCGGGTTCGTGCGCTGGACGTCGAAGCACCAGGCGGCGTTGTTCTTCCCGTTGCTGCTGCTGGAAGGCCTGAGCCTGCACTGGGCGGGCATCCAGGCGGTGTGGCGCGGGGAGGTCAAGACCCGGTGGCTCGAAGCGGTGCTGCTGTCCGCGCACGTCGTGGTGTACCTGGGGGCGGTGTTCGTGGTGTTGTCCCCGCCGGTCGCCTTGGCGTTCATCGCCGTGCACCAAGGACTGTGGGGCGTGTACATGGGCTGTTCGTTCGCGCCGGGGCACAAGGGCATGCCCACCTACACGGACAAGACCGAGCTCGACTTCCTGCGCAAGCAGGTGCTGAGCAGCCGCAACGTCCAAGGCCGCCGATGGGTGGACTTCACGCTCGGAGGGCTGAACCACCAGATCGAGCACCACCTGTTCCCGAGCATGCCGCGGGCCAACCTGCGTCGCGCGCAGCCTCTGGTGCGCGCGTTCTGCGCCGAGCACGGAATCGACTACGCCCAGTGCGGGCTGCTGAAGACCTACCACTACGTCCTGCAGCACTTGCACGAGGTGAGCGCACCACTCCGCGTGGCGGGCGCACCTGCCCGCTAGCCCTTGGGGAGGGCCCGCGCCGCGATTTGCGGGTCTATCCGGTGATCTTGGGACCCTCCCTTCCGAACCAACGTGCGGTCAACGCATGACCCCGGGCGCATCCTGCGGCGAGGCACGCTCAGGTGACGGTACGAAGTGGACGGTGACGGTCGAGCCGCCCTGGGGGCGTGCGATCGTGGTGAGGGTGGCGTGGTGGGCTTCGGCCACGGCGTTGACGATGGCGAGGCCGAGACCGTGGCCGCTGTGGTGGTCGTTGCGGTCGGCTGAGAGCCGCTGGAAGGGCTGGAACAGCCGATGGAGCTGGTCTTCGGGTATGTCGGGGCCGCTGTTGGTGACCGTGATAGCCGCGCCCAGCCGCGAAACTTCGGTTGTGACAACCACCCGGCCCGCCGGGTGGTTGTGGCGGATGGCGTTGTCGACGAGGTTGGCGATGAGGCTTTCGATCAGTCTCGGGTCGCCGGTTGTCACTGCGGGGGTGAGGTGTTCGGCGATGTCGATGCCTTTCTCGGCGGCCTGGTCGCGGCGGGAGCGCAGGATTCCGGTGGCGACGTGAGCGAGGTCGACCGGTTGCCGGTGAGTGACCCCGCGTTCGCTGGTGGCCAAGGCGAGCAGCGAAGTGACAAGCCGTTCCTGGAGCCCGCCGAGGGCCAGAGCTTCCTGACAGGCCGTACGGAGGGTGCCGGTGTCGGCATCGGGGTCGCCGAGCGCGACTTCCAGCAGGGTCCGTAGGCCTGCTAGGGGTGTTCGCAGCTCGTGGGAGGCGTTGGCGACGAAGTGCCGTTGGGCGGTGAAGGAGGCTTCCAGCCGGGCGAAGAGGTCGTCGAGGATGTGGCCCAGTTCGGTCAGCTCGTCGACGGGCTCGCCGAGGTCGAGGCGCTGGTCGAGGTTGCCGGCGGAGATGGCCCTGGCGGCGGTGGTGATGGCCCGCAGTGGCCGGAGGAACCGGCCGGCGACGAACCAGCCGCCGGCGAAGGCGACGGGGGCGAGTACGACGAGCGCGACGGCGGATCCGGTGAGGAGCTGGTGTGGGGCCGATTCCCTGGCCGGTTCCGGTGATCGCGGCCGGCGCCGTGGGCGTGGAGGCGGGGCCGGGTGCGGTCGACTGGATGCCGATGAAGGGCAGCGTGACGACGGCGAGGACGACGACCCCCGCAAGGTAGATGCCGGCGGTGTAGACGAGCGTGAGCCTGGCTCGCAAGGACCGGCTGGTCACGGTGGTCCGATCCGGTAGCCGCCTTCGCCCGATACCTGGCAGTCGGCGTTCGTGGGCACCGTGTTACCCAAGCGTGTCCGGCGATGCCTAAGCGGAATGCGCAGAAGCGTCCGTCATCAGCTGCCTAAAACTGGGCAGCAGGACCGGGTCCGGCTGGTGCTTCCTGGATAGCGGTCGGCGCCTGCATCCTCGTGAGGAGTGGCCGTTGGAGTTGTCTGCGCTGGGGAACTACACCTGTTGCGGAACGACGCTTCGTTGTTCGCAGCTTGGTGCGGGAGGTCGTTGTGGCGTGGGTGGAGCAGTGTGGCAGCAGGTCGTGGCGGGTGAGGTATCGGCGGCAGGGGTGCGGTGTTCGCTCGGTGTCCGGTTTCGGCTCGCGGCGTGACGCTGCGGCCTACGCTGCTGGGTTGGAGGTGGATCGGCGTCGGCGAGTGTGGATCGATCCGGCCGACAGCGCGGTCACGGTGGAGGAGTGGGTGGCGCGGTGGTTCCGGTCGCTGGATCTGGATCCGCGGACGATCGAGAGCTACCGCAGCCGGTTGCGGTGTCACATCCTCCCGAAGTTCGGGGGTATGCCGGTGGGTGCGATTACGGCGCTGGGGGTGGCCGAGTGGGCTCGGGAGCTGGAGCGGGCAGGATTCGCCCCGTCGACGGTGAGCTCGCAACTGAACCTGCTGTCGATGCTGCTGACTGATGCGGCCGACGAGCGGCTGATCCCGTTCAACCCGGTACACCGGCGGAGGCGTCGCGGCCGGCGGTCGCGACGGGCGGTGCCGGAGCGGGTGTGGGCGACGCCGGAGCAGGTGGTGCGGATCGCCGAGCAGGCCGGTGTGCTCGGTGGGCCGATCGCGTGGCTGCTGGTGATCACCGCGGCGTGGACCGGTTGCCGGTGGGGTGAGCTGGCCGGCTTGCACCGGGACAATGTCGATCTCCGGCGGGGTGTGATCGTGATCGATCCGCTGGTGGGGGCGTTGCACGAGTCGGGGTCGATGCGGTGGCTCGGGCCGCCGAAGACCCGAGCTTCGGCGCGGAGGATCGCGCTGCCGCCGTTCCTGGTCGCGCTGCTGCGGGAGCACCTTGCGCGGCACCGGTATGAGTTCGTGTTCACGACGCCGAGCGGGACGTGGTTGTGGCGCTCGACGTTCCTGCGGCGCGTCTTTCGCCCGGCGGTCGACGGCAGCGAGGCGTCCGGGACCAAGGCGGGCTGCGCGGCGGTGCGGCCGGGGTTGACATTCCACGGGTTGCGGCACAGCCACAAGACGTGGCTGATCTCCGGCGGCGCGCCGGAGATCGCCCAGGCCCGCCGGCTCGGGCACCACTTGGACAACCGGGTCATCGAGACCTATTCCCACGTTGCGCCGGAGGTCGAGCAGCGGCTACTGGAGGACCTCGAACGGCGTTGGCACGCGGCGGCCCCGCTACCGCCGACGCCGTCACCGAGTGTGGTCGACAGCGGGCGGATGGCGGCGGTTGTCCCCCTCTTCGCCACGGTGGGGGTCACCCACCGGCCGAGCCGACGAGCAGCGAATACACCGGGCGGGTGCCGTGTCGGGGCTGGGGCAGTGCTCCAGTTTTGCCCCACCAGGAGCACAAGATCAGGCCGTAAGCCGATCACCGAAGATCGAACCGGGGATGCAGAAAACCCCTCCGACCAGCCGGAAAGGCTGAAACGAAGGGGTTCCTTACGATGTGGAGCTAAGGGGACTCGAACCCCTGACCCCCTCACTGCCAGTGAGGTGCGCTACCAGCTGCGCCATAGCCCCGAGGCGAAGGTGAACTCCGCATCTCGTATGCCCATACAGTACACCCCGCCCAGACCCCCTTCACGCGGGGGTCCCCACAACCCCGCCTCGCGATCCACAAGCCCCTGACCTGCACATTCACACCTTATTTTTAGTCGTGTATTGACTCCTCCCTGTGGCCGCCGTTACATTTTGCGCGGTTGTGACGCCGAGGTCCCCGCCCGTTACGCCGCGTCTCCAACACCGGGCACACCTCTCGATGACGCCGCGCGCGCGGCAGAGGAGGCTTCGATGACGAGACGGCGGGTGATCACGCTGCTTGCGGCAGCGTCGGTCTTGGTCGGAAGCATGACAACGACGACGGCGCAAGCCGCCGTCACCCCGGACGGGTGGTACACCGTTGCCGCCGTCAACAGTGGCAAGTGCGTCGATGCGAAGGGCGCCGGGACCGCCGACGGGACCGTTGTCCAGCAGTACACCTGCAACCAGACCGCCTCGCAGCAGTGGCAGTTCCAGGCCACCGGCGACGGCTACTTCCGGATCAACGCCCGCGCCAACCCGGCTGCGACCTGGGACGTCAAGGACGTCTCCACCGCCGATGGCGGCCTGCTCCAGCTCTGGACCTACGGGGGCGGCGCCAACCAGCAGTGGCAGGCCGTCGACGAAGGCAACGGCCGGTACCACTTCCTCAGCCGCAACAGCGGGAAGTGCCTCGACGTCCCCGGTGCCTCGACCGCCGATGTGCAGCTCCAGCAGTACGCCTGCAACGGCACCGCCGCCCAGTCCTTCATGCTGACCCCCGTGAACACCAGCCAGCCGGGACAGCCCGACTTCGGCCCGAACGTGGTGGTTTTCGACCCGTCCATGCCGAGCTCGACCATCCAGAGCCGGCTCGACAGCATTTTCGCCCAGCAGGAACGCAACCAGTTCGGCAGCCAGCGCTACGCCGTCATGTTCAAGCCGGGCACCTACGCCAACGACGTCAACGTCGGCTTCTACACCCAGGTCCTCGGCCTCGGCCTGACCCCCGACGCCGTGAACGTCAACGGCGCCGTGCACGTCGAGGCCGACTGGTTCCCGCCGCAGAACGCCACCCAGAACTTCTGGCGGGGCGCGGAAAACCTGTCCGTGACCCCGAACTCCGGCGCCGACCGCTGGGCCGTCAGCCAGGCCGCGCCCTACCGCCGCATGCACGTCCGCGGTGACCTGCAGCTCGACGACGGCGGCTGGGCCAGCGGCGGCTGGATCTCCGACTCGAAGATCGACGGCCAGGTCCGCTCCGGCTCGCAGCAGCAGTGGATCTCCCGCAACTCGCAGTTCGGCAGCTGGAACGGCTCGAACTGGAACATGGTCTTCGCGGGCGTCCAGGGCGCCCCGGCGAACACCTTCCCGTCGCCGCCCTACACCACCGTCGGCCAGACGCCGGTCGTGCGCGAGAAGCCGTTCCTCTACGTCGACGGCGGCGGCAACTACCAGGTCTTCGTCCCCGGCCTCAGGACCAACGCGTCCGGCACGACCTGGGCGAACGGCACCGCGCCGGGTACGTCCGTCCCGATCGGCCAGTTCTACATCGCCAAGCCCGGCGCCACCGCCGCGGACATGAACGCCGCTCTCGCCGCCGGCAAGAACCTGCTGGTCACGCCCGGTGTCTACCACCTGAACCAGACGCTGCGCGTCACCCGTCCGGACACCGTCGTGCTCGGCCTCGGCATCGCCACGCTGATCCCGGACAACGGCATCACCGCGATGACCGTCGACGACGTCGACGGCGTCAAGGTCGCCGGCCTGCTGATCGACGCGGGCACGACCAGCTCGAACACGCTCATGCAGGTCGGCCCGGCCGGCTCGAGCGCGAACCACGCGGCCGACCCGACGTCCCTGCACGACGTGTTCTTCCGGATCGGCGGTGCCGCGGTCGGGAAGGCGACGAACAGCCTGGTCGTCAACAGCAGCAACGTGATCGGCGACCACATGTGGATCTGGCGCGCCGACCACGCCGACCGCAACGAGTACGTCGGCTGGACCACCAACACCGCCGACACCGGCCTGATCGTCAACGGCAACGACGTCACGATGTACGGCCTCTTCGTCGAGCACTACCAGAAGACGCAGGTGGTCTGGAACGGCAACGGCGGCCGGACCTACTTCTTCCAGAACGAGATGCCCTACGACGTCCCGAACCAGTCGAGCTGGATGAACGGCTCCACCCAGGGCTTCTCCGCCTACAAGGTGAGCCCGAACGTCACCAGTCACGAAGCGTGGGGGCTGGGCAGCTACTGCTACTTCAGCACCAACCCGTCCGTGGCGAGCGCGCACGCGTACGAGGCGCCGAACACACCGGGTGTCCGGTTCCACGACATGGTGACCGTGTCGCTCAACTACCAGGGCACGATCACGCACGTGATCAACAACACGGGCCCGGCCACGCCGTCCGGGACCAAGGCCGTCAACCTGGTGAGTTACCCCTGAGCAACCGGCGTGCGCCGTGGTGGCGGCCGCGGCGCACGCCGGTCCTATTCGAGTACACCGAACGGGGTGTTCCGGGAGCCGGACGGGGTAACTGCCTCAATACTGAGAGCCCCAATCCGATCCGGGAGCGGCAGATGACCTCTTTCGCAGCGTTCACCGTCGTCGAACCCCGCAAAGCCTGGCCGCTGGTGGCCGTCCGCGGTGTGTTCGCCGTGCTCTTCGGGCTCTTCGCGCTGATCTGGCCCGGTGCCACCGTCCTCGTCCTGGCGATCCTGTACGGCGTGTACGCGATCGTCGACGGCATCGGCGGCCTGATGCAGGCGTTCCGTCCGGGTGACACCGGCCACCGGGTGGCCTACGGCGTCCTCGGCGCGCTCGGCATCGTCGCCGGGATCCTCGTCCTTGTCTGGCCCGGCATCACCGTCCTGCTGCTGGCCCTGCTGGTCGGCTTCTGGGCGATCATCACCGGGATCGCCGAAATCGCCGCGGCGGTCCGGCTGCGCAAGCAGATCGAGGGCGAGGCGTTCCTCATCGCGGCCGGCGCGATCTCCGTGCTCGCCGGCATCCTGATCGTGATCAACCCGATCGCCGGCGCGTACGGCATCGCGCTGCTCGTCGGGATCTACGCCCTGCTCTACGGGATCATGCTGCTCGTGCTGGCCTTCCGGCTGCGGAAACTGGGCGGCACCACCCCGGCCGCCTGAGTACCGTGCGGGGGTGTCGACCCGCGAACTGGTGGTGCTGGGCACCGCTTCCCAGGTGCCAACGCGCCACCGCAACCAGAACGGCTACCTGCTGCGCTGGGACGGCGAAGGCATCCTCTTCGACCCCGGCGAGGGCACCCAGCGCCAGATGCTGCGGGCCGGTGTGGCCGCCACGGACGTCACGCGGATCTGCGTGACGCACTTCCACGGCGACCACACCCTCGGCCTGCCCGGCGTGATCCAGCGGCTGTCGCTGGACAAGGTCAGCCACCCGGTGCACGCCCACTTCCCGGCGTCCGGCGCGCACTACTTCGAGCGGATGCGGCACGCGACGGCCTTCTACGAGCAGGCCGACCTGCAGGAACACCCGATCGCCGGTGACGGCCCGATCGCCACCGGCAAGCTCACCCTCGAGGCGATGCGCCTGAGCCACCCCGTCGAGGCGTTCGGCTACCGGCTGACCGAGCCGGACGGCCGCACGATGCTCCCGGAAAGGCTGCGGGAGCGCGGCATCGCGGGCCCGGACGTCGGCCGGCTCCAGCGGGAGGGGCGCCTGGGGAGCACGGCACTCGAAGACGTCAGCGAGCCGCGGCCCGGCCAGCGGTTCGCGTTCGTGATGGACACCCGGCTGTGCGACGCGGTGTACGCCCTCAGCGAAAACGCCGACACGCTCGTGATCGAGTCGACGTTCCTGGCCGAGGACACCTCCCTGGCAAGGGACTTCGGCCACCTCACCGCCCAGCAGGCCGCGCGCGTCGCCGCCGAGTCCGGCGTCCGCCAGCTCGTGCTGGCCCACTTCTCGCAGCGCTACCCCGATCCGAACCGGTTCGCGGAAGAGGCGCGGGCCGAGTTCGACGGCGAAATCGTCGTGGCGCAGGACCTGGAGCGGGTCCAGGTGCCGAAACGGCGGTCCTCCCCAACCGGGCGGTGAGCGCCGTAGGCTGCATCTCGTGAGCCAGCCGATCCTGATGACCGTCGACGACGATCCCGCCGTGTCCCGCTCGGTCGCCCGTGACCTGCGGCGCCGCTACGGCAAGGACTACCGCGTCATCCGCGCCGACTCCGGCCCGGACGCCCTCGACGCCCTGCGCGAGATCAAGCTGCGCGGCGACGCCGTCGCCGCCATCCTCGCCGACTACCGGATGCCGCAGATGGACGGGATTGCCTTCCTCGAGAAGGCGATGGACCTGTTCCCGCACGCCCGCCGCGCCCTGCTGACCGCCTACGCCGACACCGACGCCGCGATCCAGGCGATCAACGTCGTCGACGTCGACCACTACCTGCTCAAGCCGTGGGACCCGCCGGAGGAGAAGCTCTACCCGGTGATCGACGCGCTGGTCGAGACCTGGAAGGCGGTCGGGGACCGGCCGGTCGAGGAGGTCAAGCTCATCGGCCACCGCTACAACTCGCCCTCGTTCCACCTGCGCGACTTCCTCGCCCGCAACGCCGTCCCGTACCGCTGGTACTCGGTCGAGGACGACGAAGCCTGCCGGATCCTGCAGGCCGCCGAGGCCTCCGAGAAGGACATCCCGGTCGTCGTCACCCCGGACGGCACGGTGCTCAAGAACCCGTCCGGCAGCGAGATCGCCGACGCCGTCGGCCTGTCGACGCGCCCGGCGCAGGAGTTCTACGACCTCGTCGTGATCGGGGGCGGCCCGGCCGGGCTCGGTGCCGCCGTCTACGGGGCGTCCGAGGGCCTGCGCACGGTCCTCGTCGAGAAGAAGGCCACCGGCGGCCAGGCAGGCACCAGCTCCCGCATCGAGAACTACCTCGGCTTCCCCGACGGCGTCTCCGGTGCCCAGCTGACCGACCGCGCCCGGCGTCAGGCGCAGAAGTTCGGCGCCGAGGTGCTGACCGCGCGGGACGTCGTCGGCCTCGAAGCCCGCGGCTCCTCGCGGGTGGTCACCTTCGGCGACGGCAGCGAGATCGCCGCCCACTCGGTGATCCTGGCCAGCGGCGTCACCTACCGCGCCCTGGACGCGGAGGGCGTCGAAGAGCTCACCGGCCGTGGCGTCTACTACGGCTCGGCCGCGACCGAGGCCCCCGAGTGCAAGGGCGAGCACGTCTACATCGTCGGCGGCGCGAACTCCGCCGGCCAGGCCGCGGTGTTCTTCTCCCGGCACGCCAGCGACGTCACGATCCTGGTGCGCGGCGAATCACTGGAAGCCTCGATGTCGCACTACCTGATCGAGCAGATCGCCGGCATCGAGAACATCCACGTCCGCACGCACACCACGGTCAAGCAGGTCCACGGCGACGGCCACCTCGAGCGGATCACGCTCTGCGAGAACGGCGTCACCGAAACCGTCGAGTCCGGCCACCTCTTCATCTTCATCGGCGCCGCCCCGCGCACCGACTGGCTCGGCGACGCCATCCACCGCGACGACCACGGCTTCGTCTGCACCGGCCCCGACCTGCTGTCCGCCGGGCAGCGGCCGGCCGGGTGGACCCTCGACCGTGATCCGCACTACCTCGAGTCGTCCATCCCCGGCGTTTTCGTGGCCGGTGACGTGCGGGCGCAGTCGGTCAAGCGGGTGGCGTCCGCGGTCGGCGAGGGCGCGATGGCCGTGACGCTGGTACACCGGTACCTGGAGGAACAATGAGCGCACTGCCGCGGGAAGAGCTTCGCGGCCTCTTCCTGTTCGAACACCTTTCCGAAGACCAGCTCGACTGGGTGGCCGCCAACGCCGTGCTCGAGGAGTACGAGGGCGACTCGACGATCATCAACGAGGGCGGCGAGGCGACCTGCTTCTACGTCCTGCTGAACGGCGCGATCCGGATGACGCGCCTGGTCAGCGGCACCGAGGTGGAGACCAACCGGTCCGACCAGCGCGGCGCCTACTTCGGCGCGACGCAGTTCTTCGTGCACCAGGAGGCGGAGCACACCTTCGGCACCACCGTGCGCGCGCTGTCCGACGTCACGCTGCTCGCGCTGCCGTCGAAGGAGTTCTCCGTCGAGTTCCGCAAGTGGTTCCCGATGGCGACCCACCTGCTGGAGGGCATGTACCTCGGCTGGCGCAACAGCGACACGGTGATCGGCTCGCGGCGCCGGCTGCTGGCGCTGGGCGAGCTCTCGGCGGGCCTGACCCACGAGCTGAACAACCCGGCCGCGGCCGCGGTCCGGGCGACGTCCGCCCTGCGCGAACGCGTCGCCGGGATGCGCCACAAGCTCGCCTTCCTGGCCAAGAAGGACATCGAACCCGAGCTGCTCTACCAGCTCATCGACGTCCAGGAACGCCTGGTCAAGCAGGTCGCGCAGGCCGAGAAGCTGACGGCGATGCAGCAGGCCGACCGCGAGGACGAGATCACCGACTGGTTCGACGACCGCGGCATCGACGGCGGCTGGGACCTCGCCGACATCTACGTCCGCGCCGGGCTGACCACGGCCGACCTGGACCACGTCCTGGAGCAGGTCGGCGACACGTTCATCGACGGTGCCGTCCGCTGGCTCGCCTACGCGCTCGAGACCGAGATGCTGATGGGCGAGATCGAGGACTCCACCACCCGGATCTCCGCGCTGGTCGGCAAGGCCAAGCAGTACTCCCAGATGGACCGCGCGCCGCACCAGTGGGTCGACGTCCACGACGGCCTCGACTCCACGCTGGTGATGCTGTCCGGCAAGATCGGCGGCGGCATCCGCGTCGTCAAGGAGTACGACCGCAGCCTGCCGAAGATCCCGGCGTACCCGGCCGAGCTCAACCAGGTGTGGACGAACATCATCGACAACGCCATCGGCGCGATGAAGGGCGAAGGCACGCTCACGCTGCGGACGTGGGGCGAGAACGACCAGGTCCGCGTCGAGATCGGCGACACCGGCCCCGGCATCCCGGCGGACATCAAGCCGCGGATCTTCGAGCCGTTCTTCACGACCAAGCCGGTCGGCGAGGGCACCGGGCTGGGCCTGGACATCTCGTGGAAGATCGTCGTCGAACGGCACCAGGGCGACCTGCGCGTCGAATCCGAGCCGGGGAACACCCGGTTCGAGGTCTGCCTGCCGACGGTCGAGCAGGCCTCGCTCTGATGGCTTCCGTCCCGACGGTCACGACCGAACTCGGGGCGCTGGTCGGGCTGGCGGGCGACGGTGTCCGCGCCTGGCGCGGGATCCCGTACGCCCGCCCGCCCGTCGGCGAGCTGCGGTGGAAGGCACCGCAGCCGCCTGCCCTGTCCGGTGGCGTGCACGTGGCGACGGAGTACGGGCCGCACGCGATGCAGTCGCCGGACCCGATGAACCCGGCCGCCGTGTGCGACGAAGACTGCCTGTACCTCAACGTCTGCACGCCCGAAGGACCCGCGCCGGAAGGCGGCCGGCCGGTGCTGCTCTGGCTGCACGGCGGCGGCTACCGCGTCGGACACGGCGAGCAGCTGGGCGACGGCGAGGAGTTCGCGCGCGCCGGGATCGTCGTGGTCACCATCAACTACCGGCTGGGCTCGCTCGGCTTCCTGCACCTCGCCGGGGTCTTCGGCTCCGCCGAACCGGACGCCGGTGTGTGCGGGTTCCTCGACCAGGTCGAGGCCCTGAAGTGGGTGCGGCGCAACATTTCCGCGTTCGGCGGCGACCCGGAGCGGATCACCGTCTACGGCGTCTCGGCGGGTGCGAAGAGCGTCGGGAACCTGCTGGGCAGCCCGCTCGGCCGGGGCCTGTTCGCGCAGGCGATCAGCAGCAGCGGCGGCGCGGACCACGTGGCGACGCCGGAAGCCGGGACAGCGCTGGCCCGGCGGCTCCTGGACGAACTCGGCTGCCACGACCTGGAGGCGCTGCGGGCGTTGCCGGCGAAGGAGTTCGTCGAGGCGCAGGAACGGATCCTCACCGGCTTCCAGGCGCTGTGGCTGTGGCGCCCGACCTTGCACCCCCGGGTGCTGCCGGAGGTGCCGATCGAGCCGATCCGGCGGGGGAGTGCGGCGGGGATCCCGTTGCTGGTCGGCTGCAACAGCAACGAAGGCAGCACGTACGCGCTGATGCTCGGCGAAGACGTCGCGACGGCGCCGGCTTCCGGGGTGCTCTCCGGCATTCTCGGCGACGAAGGTGCTTCGCACCTCCTCGAGACGTACCTTCGCCGCGTCCCCGATCTGAAGTCCGCGAAGATCGCCGCGATGGGCGACGAGCGCTACGGCATCCCGACGCAGCGGCTCGCCGACGCGCAGTCCGCGCACGCGCCCGTCTACCGCTATCGCATCGACATCGCGGCGCCCGGCGTGCCCGAGCAGCTCGACGGCGGCCACGGCACCGAGACGACGATGGCGTGGAAGACTCCGCTACCGCTGGCCTCGCAGGGGTCCGCCGTGAACCCGGCGCGCGAGCGGGCGGCGCTGCTCATCCACCGTGCCTGGGTGCGGTTCATCCGCGACGGCGTCGCCGACGCGGACGGCCCCGAGTGGCCGCCGTACGGCCCCGAGCTGCGGCCGGTGCTGGTGTTCCGGGAGGACACCGACCTGGTGCTCGACCCCCGCGCCGACGAGCGGAAAGCCTGGGGTGACACGGAATGGGCGTCCGGGACCTGGTTCCCGGTCACCTGAGGACCGGTTTACCGTTGTGGGTGATGATGTTCGAACGCGCGTTCGAGTACGTTGGCTGTCATGGACGCGAACCGAGTTTCGGCAAAGTCAGGGTCACCGCTGCGGTGGTCAACCAGCTCAGCAGATCGGCGAGGGGAATGCGGGAAAGCCGTTCCGGCCACTCTTCCGCGACGGTGTGGAGCACGAGTTCGCCGTGCCGGGGTGCCACCTTCGTCAGGGTCAGCCCCGGCGGGAGTTCCGGCAGCGGCAACACGATGGGGTGAAAGCGCTTCGGCGGGCGTAGTTCCCGCTGTCCGATGTGGAGGGTCCGCGGGTGGAGCACGACGGCGTCGTCCTCCACCCGGGCTTCCAGGGAAAGGTGGCCCCAGTGGGGTTTCCTGGCCCAGTGGATCCGGAGCAGTCCGTTGTCCGCCGGCGCGGCCACGATCCCGGGCCGGACCTGTGCCACCCGTTCGCGGAGCACGTCGGCGGAGACGGCGATCCGCAGGTCCACGCGAGCCGGCTTGGCGGAGGGAGTGGGAAGCGAGCGCAGGCGGACATCTTCGGCGAGCACGGTGACCCGCCGCAGCGGAATGCGGCCCCCTCCGGACTCGGGCCAGTCGACATCCTCGGCAACGATGCGCACGTCGCCGAGCCGTCCGGTGGCCAGCCGAAGACTGTCGGCGGGGTAATGGAGCTCGGCGAGGGTCAGGCCGACTTCCCGGTCCCCGACCTTGGTGGTCAGCCGCCGCCCGACAAGCTGTTCGGTGACGGTCCGCGCGAGGGCAGCGGGCGTGACGGGGACGTTCGGAAGAAGCGAACGCCCGGCAGCAGCGAGCCCGGCCAGCTCGGGCCAGGGTGACCAGCCGTCGAACCACCTGCCGTCGCTCATCGGTCCAGTGTCGCCGAAGGCGGGGAAGGATGCCGGAAGGAGGCCACAAAAGGGTCGTTGCTCACTTAGCGGCGATAGCCCGGGTGGTTGATGGAATCCTGTCGGTCGCGTCGCGGTTTCAGCTGCTCTTGGCCGGCGACGGCACCTGGGACACCGTGGTGCAGCGCCTGCTCGCCGAAGCGGAGGCGGCCGTTTTGGTCGACTGGTCGGTGTCGGTGGATTCCACGATCGCGCGGGCGCATCAGCACGCCACGAACCCGTTCCGCAGGGGCTTGGTCGAACTACGCGGATCTGCTGAGCGAGCCGCTTGATCACGCGATTGGCCGCTCCCGCGGCGGGTGGAGCACCAAAGTGCACTATCTCGTCGATGGGAATGGCCGACCGCTGGTGACGTTGGTCGGGCCCACTCAAGCCGGGGAAGCGCCGATGTTCCCCCACTTGATGCGGCATCTACACGTCGCTCGGCGCGGTCGCGCTCGAACCCGACCGACCGTGTCCGCGGCGACAAGGCCTACTCCTCCAGAGCGATCCGCGGACATTTGCGCGACCGCGGCATCGCCGCCGTGATTCCCGAGCCCGCTGATCATGTCGGGCCCCGCAAACGCCGCGGTTCCCGCGGCGGCCGCCCACCCGCGGTCGACTACCGCGGCCGCTACGTCGTCGAAAGACGGTTCAACCTGCTCAAACAGTGGCACAGCCTGGCCACTCGCTACGACTGTGAGGATGACCTGGTGCCGCCTGGTGCTCGGTCTGACCCGCGCTACGACGGGCCTATGGTGCCTTGAGTTTGATCCGTCGACTCGGGTTCCGGGCGGTGCTTGCTGCCACCGGACCAGCGGGACGTGTCCCGATAGGGGCCTTGCCGCTAACAAGGCGCCATCACAGTCCTGACCGTTCCTGCCGGCCCGGCGACGGCCATCCGTTCCCGAGCCCTCAGGAGCCGAACAACCGTGCCCAGCATGACCCACCCCGCAACGATCAGCCAAGACGACAGCTCACCCGAAGTGATCCTTGGCGTCGACACGCACAAGGACCTCCACGTCGCCGCCGTCCTCAGCATGCACGGTGCTCTACTCGTCAGCCGGAGCTTCCCGACCACCGCCGAGGGCTACCGCGATCTACTGGACTGGGCCCTCGCCCAGGGCCGGGTACGGCAGGCCGGAGTGGAGGGAACCCATTCCTATGGCGCCGCGCTCACTCGTCATCTTCGAGGGGCCGGCATCGATGTCATCGAGGTCAATCAGCCGGACAAGGCCCACCGGCGACGCCGCGGCAAAACCGACGCCATCGACGCCGAAACAGCAGCCCGAGCGGTCCTGTCCGGCCGAGCCACCGCCCTCGCCAAGTCCGGCGACGGCCACGTCGAACGGATCCGCCTGTTCAAGCTGGCCAAAGCCTCGGCCACCAAGTCACGAACTCAGGCGATCAACCAGCTCAAGGCCATCCTCGTCGGCGCCGACCCTTCGCGACTCGATGACCGGACTGAGCAACCCCAAACTCGTCCACCGATGCGCCGACCTCAACCCGAGCCACCCCGACACACCAGCGGCACGCGCTGCCTACACCCTGCGACTGCTGGCTCGCCGGATCATCGAACTCACCCGCGAGGTCAACGACCTCAACCAGCGAATCACCGACGCCATCAATGCCCACACACCCGAGTTGCTCCAGCGATACGGCGTCGGTCCCGACACTGCCGCAGCCCTGCTCCTCGCCGCCGGCGACAACCCACGCCGGCTCACCAGCGAAGCATCCTTTGCGGCACGCTGCGGAGCCAGCCCCATCGAGATGTCCTCCGGCAAGACTCAACGCCGCAGACTCAACCGCGGCGGCGACCGTCAAGCCAACTCCGCCCTCTACGCGATCGTCATCGCAAGACTTCGCTGGGATCTGCGCACCCGCACCTACGTCGACCGACGCGTCCACGAGGGCAAGACCAGACGCGAAGCGATCCGCTGCCTCAAGCGCTATGTCACGCGCGAGCTCTACGAACTCATCGCCCGAACATCACGCCACACCAGCCCCCCAGCGACCACTTGACATCGATAGGGGCATCAAACTCGCCATCGTCGACCGATCAGCGGTTGTCCTGCACGCGGTGATCACCTGGACCAAAGCATTGTCAGACACGCCTTAGCGGCGATAGTTCGGGTGGTTGATGGTTTAGCCGTCGCAGACGATGGCCGGACAGGATCCTTCGCACCGTGGAGCGGCTCATCCCGGGTAGGTACGCGATCTGTGCGGGCTTACACCTGCGGATAGCCCGGATCTCGAGGACTCGCTATTCGGTTTGCGTTGTGTCCGAGCCGAATTAGCGTGCAGGCGACTGGCCCGGTCGGTGTCCTCGGCCACGTATCGGGTGTGGCGGTTGGGATCAGGGAGGGGATTTGCTCAGGTGACAAGTGCCTGCAGGGCAGCGGGTGTGGCTGCTGCAATCCCACCTGGGTCCTGGCGTTCCCGCCAAGCGGCAGCCGTCCGGCGGCGCGGTACTCCTCGCGCAAAGTCGCCGACTTGCCGGTGACGGGAGTTGGCTGAATATGACCCTGGGGCAACCGACAGCGGTTCTCACTGCAGCAGTCAGTCCGCAGCAGGGAGCCGTTTCTCTCGCAGCAGCACCCGATCGAGCGACGCACGCTGGCCGGCATCGACCTACCGGCAGCCAAGTGGTGAGCCGCCTGCCGCCGCTGGAGGGGGGCAGCGACAGCAGGCGGCAGCACTGAGGGCGGCGTCGCCCGTCGGTCACCGGCCCGCGAAGCGGGCGATGATGCCGGTGACGACCAGCCAGAACACCGCGGCCAGGCCGTAGTCGAGGATCACGGCGAGGCTGGGGCTGTCCACCGGGAACAAACCGGGCCAGAACAACGCGAGAGGAACCGCCAGTGACTTGATGAACTGGAAGAAGGCGTTGCCGGCGTTCGCGCCCGCGAGCACCATGATCATGTAGAGAACTTCGATCCCCGCGAAGATCGCGCCGATCGCCGTGATGACCCGCACGGCCGTGTTCCGTCTGGTAGTGGTTCGCCAAGGAGACATGCCGCGAAAATTCCCGGATCGGGTGACAGATCAAACGCTCCAGACGCAAGATTGCGCCGTTCGGCCGCTCCCGGTTGCTCTCCGCCGCCCACCCGGCACGCGGGGTGACCAGTCCGCCCTGGCTGTGATGTCCAGGGAGTTGAGGTGACTGGTGACAGCCCTGTCGTGCAGACAGGTGAAGGCCTCCGGATGTGAAGTGGAGTTGCCGAGGAACCACATCACCTGACGGAGGCCGCCGGTCACCCGCCTGACCAACACACCTGACCGAGCAGCCGGGCAATCGCCCAGTCCTGCACAGCGAGCCCGACGGACTTGAACACCGTTCGCCCATCCACCACCGGAGGCCGACGCAGAGCCGAACCCAGCTCGATCAGCTCACCCCGCTCCAGAAAACCAGCGTCGACGGCGTGGATCACCTCGCCCGCCTCGGCCAGCGCCGCCTCGGCCTGATCCACCACCACGCACCCCGCGGTGGCCAGCAACTCCGCGGGCAACTCCCGCATGGACGGCAGGTACGACCCGATCGCGTTGACGTGCACCCGTTCCGGCAAGTCCTCGACACCGAAGAGAGGAGTACTCGATGAAGTAGCGCAACAGACGATCTCCGCGTCGGCCACCGCATCCGCGGCGCTCGAAGCCACCCGCACCACCACGTCCGGGAACTCGGCTCCCAACCGCCCGGCCAACGCCGAAGCGCGCGCGGGGGACCGGCCGAACACCGCCAGCCGGCGGACCGGGCGCACGGCCGCCACGGCACGCACCTGGTCGGCCGCCTGGGCGCCGGTGCCGAGCAACGCCAAGCGGTTCGCCTCGGGCGGGGCGAGCAGGTCCGTGGCCACGCCGGACACCGCGCCGGTGCGCAGCGTCGTGACCTCGACGGCGTCGGCGACCACCTGACCGGCCGCGGTGTTCCACACCAACGTCCCGAGGATCATCGGCGTCCGGCCGGGAGTCAGGTTGAGCGTCTTCACCACCGTCGTCGACGTCGGCGTGTGGCAGGCGCTCATCACCAGCGTCGTGCCGCCCGCGAACGACAACCGTTGCGGCACCACGAAACGGCCGGCCGCGAGGTCGAGGAACGCCTCTCGCACCGCGTTCACGGCGGCGGTCATCGGCACCGCCGCGCGGACGGCGTGGGCGTCGAGCATGCGCGGCCCCTCCGGTGTCGGTCTGCCGCTAGCCTGGCGGCATGGCCGAGACCGTGCAAGAGGACCGGCGGTTCCTCCGTGACGACTGGTACGGGGAGGAGATCAGCGGGCGGCACTACGTGCGGTGCGAGTTCCACGAGGTCGACTTCTCGGAGGCGGTCACGCGGAACGCGGTCTTCACCGACTGCGTCTTCGGCAACGTGCGCTTCAACGCGTCCCGGCATACGGACTCGGCGTTCACCGGCTGCTCTTTCCGGCGGTGCACCTTCTTCGACGCCGAATTCACCGGGTGCAAGCTCGTCGGCGCCACGTTCACCGAGTGCGAGCTGCGGCCGCTGCGGGTCACCGGCGGGGACTGGTCGTTCGCCGGGCTGGCGGGGGCCGACCTGCGGGCCGTCACCTTCCAGGGCGTCCGGATGCGCGAGGCCGACCTCACCGGGGCGAACTGCGCCGGCGCGGTGTTCGCCGACGTCGACCTGTCCGGGGCGTCGCTGCACGCCGTCAAGCTGGCGAAAGCCGAGCTGCGGGGCAGTGACCTCTCCGCGCTCGACCCGCTGGACGCCGAGCTGGCCGGGGCGATCGTGTCGCCCGAACAGGCTGCGGTGCTCGTCACGTCGCTGGGGCTGCACGTCCGGGCGTAGGCTCGTCGCGATCGGGAAGGGAGAGCCGCATGGGTGTCGTGACTCCGGGGTTCCAGGGCCGGGCGCGCAGCGGCAACCCGCGGCTGCCACCCGGGCAGTACCTGGCTGAGGACTTCCCGGTGCTGTCGGCGGGCCCGACCCCGCGCGTGCGCACCGAGACGTGGGAGTTCACCGTCACCACCGAGACGGGCGAGAAGCACACCTGGAGCTGGGCCGAGCTGATGGCCCTGCCCAGCGAGAAGCCCACAGTGGACATCCACTGCGTCACCCAGTGGTCCAAACTGGACACCCGCTGGCGCGGCGTCTCGGTCGACACGCTGGTCGGCGGGCTCGCCACCGAGGCCGACTACGTCATGGTGCACGCCTACGGCGGGTACACGACGAACCTGCCGCTCGCCGACCTGCTCGACGGCCAGGCGTGGGTCGCCTACGAGTACGGCGGGAAGCCGCTGACCCCCGAGCACGGCGGCCCGGCGCGGCTGCTCGTGCCGCACCTGTACTTCTGGAAGTCCGCGAAGTGGGTGCGCGGGCTGGAGCTGAAGACCCGGGATGAGCCGGGCTTCTGGGAGAACGCCGGCTACCACGACTACGGGGATCCATGGCGCGAACAGCGGTATCAGGGCGACTAGCCTGGCGGGTCGCCCGCCTGGCCGAATTCCGCGACGAGACGCCGACGGCGCGCACGCTCGTCTTCGACCTTCCTGGCTGGCCCGGGCACCTGGCCGGCCAGCACGTCGACGTCCGGCTCACCGCCGCCGACGGCTACCGGGCGCAGCGCAGCTACTCTCTCGCGGCGCCCGCGGACGGCGACCGGATCGAGCTGACGGTGCAGCGCGTCGCCGACGGCGAGGTGTCCGAGCACCTTACCGGGCCGTACGCGATCGGCGACCCGGTCGAGATCCGCGGCCCGATCGGCGGCTGGTTCGCCTGGCGGCCCACGGACCCGGCCCCGGTCCTGCTGGTCGCGGGCGGCTCGGGCATCGTCCCCCTGATGGCGATGGTCCGCGCCCGCCGGGCGGCGGGCGTCCGCACGCCGTTCAAGCTGATCTACTCCCTGCGCACCCCGGCCGAGCTGTACTACGCGGACGAGCTGCGCACGCCGGTGGCGGGCCTCGACGTCACCTACGTCTACACGCGCGAGCTGCCGGAAGGTCGCCCGGGCCTTCCGCGCCGCATCGACGTGGCGACGATCAACACGGCGGGCTGGCCGGCGGAGTTCGGCGCGTCCTGTTTCGTCTGCGGCCCGACGGGCTTCGTGGAGACGGTGGCCGACATCCTGGTCGCCCTCGGCCACGACCCGCACCGCATCCGCACGGAACGCTTCGGGCCCAGCCGCGACTGAATGCCCCACAGGCATCCGATGACTAGGTGAGATCTAGCCCCGCTGAGCGGGACTTTATCGACATCCTGCGACAAGAGATCCTATCTTTGGCCCATGCTGACCAAGTGGGGCTCGACGCGGCGCCGCACCGTGGTGACCGTTCTCCTCGGCGCGGGCGCCCTGCTCGCCACATCCGGGCCGGTGGCCGCGGCCACCTCCGACCAGGACGTCTACGTCTCGCCCGGCGGCTCCGACCGGGCCTCCGGCGCGGCCGCCCATCCCGTCCGGACCCTCGACCGCGCCCGCGACCTCGTGCGGCAACGCGCATCGCACCTCACCCGGGACCTCACCGTCCACCTCGCGCCCGGCGTCTTCCGGCTGGCCGCCCCGCTGCGGCTCGACGCGCGGGATTCCGGCGGCAACGGCCACCGCGTCATCTGGCAGGGCAGCGGTGACACCGAGCTGAACGGCGGCGTGCGCGTCACCGGCTGGCGGCCGGTGGCCGGCCGTCCGGGCCTGTTCGCCGCGCCCGCGCCCGCCGGGCTGGACAATACCCGGCAGCTCTACGTCGACGGCGTCCGCGAGCAACGCGCCCGCGGTCCGCTGCCGGTGACCGTCAAGGCCACCGCGACCGGCTACACCGCCGACTCCGACACGCTCGCGCACTGGCGCAACCCGAAGGACATCGAGTTCGTGTACGTCTCGGGCGAGGCGCTGTGGAACGTCCAGCGCGACGGCCTCGGCCAGTGGACCGAACCGCGCTGCCCGCTCGCCGCCGCCGAGGGCACGACGATCACCATGGCGAACCCGTGCTGGGACAACTCGACGAAACGCGTGCTGTTCCCCGACATCCCCGGCCGCAGCGTCAACATGGTCGGGCCGGCCGACCTCACCAACGGACGCCACCCCACCTACGCCGAGAACGCCTTCGAGCTGCTCGACACCCCGGGCGAGTGGTACCTCGACCGCTCCGCCCACGTCGTCTACTACCTGCCGAGGCCCGGGCAGGACCTGCGTCGCGCGGACGTCGAAGTGCCGGTGCTGGAGAAGCTCCTCGACGCGAAGGGCACGGCCGCCGCGCCGATCCACGACGTCGCCTTCCGCGGCCTGCGCTACTCCTACGCGACCTGGCTGACGCCGTCGTCGCCCGAAGGGTTCTCGGAAATCCAGGCGGGCTACACGATCACCGGCGCCGACGGCTGGGCCGTGCAAGGGCTCTGCCAGTTCGTCCCCGGCGGCACCTGCCCGTACGCGTCGTGGACGCGGGAGCCGGCCAATGTCTCCGTCTCGCACGGCCGCGGCATCGAATTCGCCGACAGCGTCTTCGCCCACCTCGGCGGCGCCGGGCTGGACCTGATCGACGGGACCAAGGAATCCCGGGTGCGCGGCGACGTCTTCACCGACATCTCCGGCAACGGCGTGCAGATCGGCGGCGTCGACAAACCGGTCACCGACACCGACGCCGACGTCGTCCGGGACGTCCAGGTCACCGACAACCACCTCTACGGCCTGCCGCGCGAATTCCACGGCGGCGTGCCGATCGTCAACGGCTACACGGTCCGGAACACCATCGCCCACAACCAGATCGACCACGTCGGCTACTCGGCGATCTCGGTCGGCTGGGGCGGCTGGCCGGACAAGATCAAGCGCCCGGCGACGCCGAACCTGTCGCACGACAACGTGATCGCGGACAACCTGATCTTCGACTACATGCAGATGCTCGACGACGGCGGCGGCGTGTACACCCAGAGCATCACGGGCAGTTCCCTGGACGACGGCGAGAAGGTCACCGGCAACGTGATCCACGGCCAGTGGGGGCTCGGCAAGGGCGTCTACACGGACAACGGCAACACGTACGAGACGATCCGCGGCAACGTCCTCTACGACATGGCGTACTTCAACGTCGGAACGGTCCACGTCGACTACCGGGACGACCTGGGCAACAACGACCCGACGCTGACCGAGGGCAACTACTGGCAGCAGGGCGACCGCGACAAGACGGACAAGGGCGCGATCACCCGCGGAAACCACCTGCTCCCGAACCCGGCGGCGGCACCGAAGGAGATCGTCGCGAACGCGGGCCTCGAACCGCCCTACCGAGCCTTGCTCACGCGCCGAATCGGTGGCCAGGCCCCCGCCGAAGCACCATCGCGAGTGGGAACGTTCGCGGTGGCGGGCAAGCTGTACGCCACGTGGAACCCGACGTTCGCCTTCAACAACGCACCGGTGACGCAGTACGTGCTAATGGCATCGGGCGGCGGCAAAACCCACACGACGACCATTTCCGCCGCCGACTTCGCCAAGCGCGCGTACGCGGAAGTGCCGGGCCTGACGGACGGAACGCCGTACACGGTGACGGTCGCAGCGCGCAACGCGTACGGAACGAGCGAGCCATCACTACCGGCGGCCCCGGTGACCCCGGGCCCGAAAACGGCGGTGCTGCCGGGAATCCCGACGAGCGCCCGAGCACTGCCGAGCACAACGGCGGCCGCAATCCGCTGGAACCCCCCGCCGGCGGCGGGCGACACCCCGGTCCTGGCGTACGTGATCACGGTTTCCGACGGCCGCACGATCCGCGTGGAGGGCCGCGACGCCCTGGTGACCCAGCCCACGGTCAAGGGAATGACCAGGGTGGTGGACAACCTGAAGCCGGCAACGGACTACACGTTCACGGTCGCGGCCATCACGGCAACGGGAACCGGCCCAGCGGCAACGTTCACGGCCACAACGGCAGCGGCCTGACCTGAGCGGGCCTCGTTGTCCACAACCGACCTGCGGTGTGGACAACAAGGCCCGCTCACGCTTGTTCCCCGGCTTTTCGTCGCCCGCCGCCGATAGACTGGAATCGGGGGGCGCCCCCATGTGGTGGTCAAGCCGCAGCGGGGACTTGAGTCGGCTCGGAATGCGGTAGTGAGTGCCGTTGCAAAGCATGGCGTGGAGGACGTCGCGGCGGCAGGCCAGGCAGATCAGCGCGGCGTGGTGCCGGCGCGACTGAGCATGCATGGGTCATCCGATCGGGTGAAGCCTCGTTCTCGGGGTAAACCGACTTTCGTTTCCGGCGTGAACCACTCGCCGGACGTACCCCAGCGAGAGGAACGCGCATGACCAGGCTCAGCAGGTCTGCAGTACGGCTCAGGGCCGCCACGGTCTGCGGAATCGCCGCGATTTCGATGGTCACCGGGGCGGGCGTCGCGTCGGCGACCAACCCCAGCGACGCGCCGCCCGGGTACGCCGGTCCGTTCTCGTACTGCAAGGGCAGCCGGTACGACTCCATTCCGCTGGGAAACGGCCACGCGTACATCGACATCTGGCGGTCCGCCGAGGGCAGCGGCACCTTGTGCGCGATGACCTACGACGTCCAGGAAGGCCGTCACGCCATGGCGGTCTACATCCGCCGCGAAGACTGGAAGACGGACTGGTACGACCTCGGCAATTACGACAGGTACGCCGGAGCCATCTACGTGGGCGGCACCGAAATCCACTGCGCGTACATCTCGGGGTGGGTGAACGTCGATGGCCAGTACTACAACGGCGGGGGTGAGAAGAAAATCTGTTCCTGATCGCCCGCTCCCGGTGCGCGGAGCTGGGGGCGCCCCGGGCGCGACGAACCTAAGTCGCGTCCGGGCGGGAAAGCAGCTCCCGCAGCGTTGCCAGCAGCTCGCGCCGGTCCGCCGCCCCGAGCTTCCCCCGGATCCGGGCCATGTGGTGCTCCACCGTCTTGCCCGAGATGAACAGCTTGCTGCCCGCCTGCTTGTACGTCAGCCCGTCCACCACCAGCCGGGCCACTTCCAACTCTCGCTCGCTCAACGCCGCCAGACCCGTCCCCGACGCCGGCTCCGGGGACGTCCCCGGCTCGCGACGGGCCGCCGGGCCCTGGAACTGGCGGGCCGCCTCCAGCAGCTGGACCATCGCCTTGCGATCGGACGTGCGGATCGCCGCCTGGCCGGCCAAGCGGGCCGCGTCCCAGCGGAGGCCCAGGTCGTGGAGCTCCGCCGCCGCCGCCGTTATGGCGTCCGGGTCGAACGTGCCGCTCAACACCGCCAGCCAGCCCTGGGCCGCCGTGGCCAGGGCTCGCGGGTGGCGGCCGCAGTGGGCGTGGGTGGTCAACGTGGCCAAGTGGGCCTTGACCGCGTCCGCGTCCTCCAGCGTGATCGCCGCGTGAAGCTCGTGCCAGACCAGTGACACCGTCCACAGTGGAGGCTCGCCGAGGCGGGCCAGCAGGCCGTGGGCGCGCTCGAACTGTCCGGAAAGCTTGGCGAACGCGCCGGTGCGGGCCGCCGCGATCGCCAGCTCGCCCAGGGGCAGCAACGTGAACAGGTCCGTCTGCTGCCGCATCGACGCCTGGTACGCGCGGTTCCACGACCGCTGCAGCCCCACCAGGTCACTGGCCCGCCGGGCCAGCCCGAGCTCCAGGGTCGCGAAGAACAGCTCGTCGCGCGCTTCCAACGACCGGCCCGCCACGGCGTTGCGGTGCTCCGCCGCCGCGGCCAGGTCGCCCGCCGTCATCGCGACCCAGCCCAGCAGGAGCCGGTGGCGCGCGGCCAGGAGGTCGCCGCCCGTTCCGCCGTCCAGCGCCCTGGTGAGCACGGACTCCGCCAGCGCCAGCTCGCCGGTGTGCACGGCGACCAGCGCGGCCAGCGCCGCCGGGCTGTCCGGCAGCAGCATCCCGCCGAGCGCCGGCTCCAGCATCGCGGCCGCGCCGAGCAGGGTCGACAACGTCTCCGTCGCGCAGCCGGACACCGAATCCACGATGCCGCGGGCCATCCGGGTGGCCGCGCCGGCGAACAACGTCGGCGCCACCCCCGGCGTGGGGGAGTCGAGCAGCCGCCGGGCGCCCTCGATGTCGCCCGTACCGACCAGTGCCGTCGCCGAGAACGCGTCCGCGCGGCCCGCCCAGTGGTACAGCTCCGCGCTGCGGGCCAGCTCGCCGCGGTGCGCCAGCACCGTGGCCGCGATTTCCGCGCCCGCCGCCCGGGTTTCCGCGTCGGCCGCGCCGAGCATCCCGTCGCCGAGGCGCAACGCCGTGTCGAGGTCGCCGGACAACGCCGCCGCGCGCGCCCAGCCCGCGGTGACGGCCGGGGACCGGTCGCCCGCTTCGGCGGCGGCTTCGAACAGCTGCGCCGCCAGCCGGGCGTCCGCGGGCAGCGCTTCGCCCGCCGCCGCGGCGAACGCGGCCGCCGCCGACGCGCCGGAACTGCCCGTGCCGAGCAGGGACCGGGCCAGGTCGAGCACCGGGAGGCCGTTCGCCAGCTGCAGCTCGACCAGCCGCTGCACCGTCGTCAGCCGCCGCGCGGGTGGTCCGAAGTCGCGGACGGCGGCCGCGGCCAGCGGCAGCAGCGTGTCGTCGGGGGCGAGCAGGCCGGTCGCGCGGGCGCCTTCGACGATGGACGGCAGCTGGTCGGGGCGCCGGTCGAGCAACGCGCACAACAGGTCGAGGTTGCGCCCGGCACCGGCTTCGGCCGCGATCAGGTAGCGCAGGACGTCGTCGTCGAGCTCGTCGAGCTCGGGCCGGAACTCCTCCAGCCGCCCGCGCAGCGCGCGCTCGGCCAGCCGCGGCACCCCGCCGCTGCGGGCGTGCAGCTCGGCGGCGGCCGCGGGGTCGGCAGGCGCCCCCGTCACCGCGGCCATCAGCCGCGCCACTTCTTCGACGCCGAGCGGGCCGAGCTGCAGCAGCGTCCAGCCGGGCGCCACCGCGGCCGGCCGGTGCGCGACGACGATCGGGCCGTCCGCGCCGGCGAGCAGCTCCTCGAGCTGGTCGGGGCCGAGCCGGTCGGCGTCGTCGACGAGCACCGCGTCGACACCGGCTTCGCGGTAACGGCGGTCCAGCGCGGCGAGCAGCACGCTCTTGCCGTACCCGCCGGGGGCCACGACGGCGACCCGCAGGGGAGCGGCCGGCTCGGCGGCGATGCGGTCGAGCAGCTGCCGGGCCACCGGGTGCACGGGGACGGTGTGCGGCGCGGGGACCTGCGTGAGCAGTGTGTTCAACAGTGACCTTCCCCGGAGGGGACGCAGTGGGTGGGGGCGGGGGCCGGGGTGGGGCCGGCGGTGGCTTCGCGGGCGGTGACGGTGATCACGACGGCCGAGACCGCCGCGGCGAGCACCAGTACCGCGGCGGCGAGGGGGCGCCGCCGCCGGAAGAGGGTGAGCGGGCCGGTGCGCTCGGGCAGCTCGAACGGCGTGATCTCGACCGGCGGCCGGGGCGGCCGCTCGCCGAGCTCACCGAGCGTGTCCACCTTGGGCAGCAAGGTGGTTTCGACGGGGGGCGGCTCCTGCGGCGTCCCGCGGCCCTCGGCGCGCAGCGCCGCGAGGGCGGCCGCACCGAGCGCGGCGGTCGCCGGCGGAACCGGTCCCGCGAACACCGGGCACGGCGGCCGGGCCGGCAGCGCGTGCGGGGGACGTCGCCGCAGAACACCACGCCGGCCAGCCCCTTGGGGGATGTCGAGGCCGCTCCGGCGAGCGCGAACAGCGTGCTCAGCGCGGCGGCCGGGGCCACGCCTTCGGCGGTCTGGCCGGGCTGCCAGCCGCCGGCGCCGCTCGCCGTCGCCAGCGTCACGTTCACGCCGTCGGTGCCGAACTCGCACACGCCGGCGACCTGGGCGCCGGGACCGGGGACGGGCAGGTGCGCGCCGAGCGCGGCGACCGAGCCGGGGACCAGCGTCACCGCGGTGAACCCCGCCTCGGCCAGCGCCCGGCGTAGCACGTCACGGCGGTAGCCGCCCCAGTCGCCGGGGTGGGTCAGCACCAGGTGCTGCGGGGGCCCGCCGAACAGGTTCGCGGCGTGCTCGGCGATCCCCTCGACGAGCACGGTGGTGAGCGTTTCGGGCGGGAACGGCTCGCCTTCGACGAGCACCGGCACGTCGTCGCCGATCCGCCGGTGGAAGCCGGTGAGCAGCCGGGACGGGACCTGGGCGCCGGCCTGCGCGGCCGCGTCCCCGGTCAGCAGGTACCCCTCGTCGTCGAGGAACAGCGCGGACGCCGCGGCCGGGGACCGTTCGCCCAGCCAGAGGGGTTCGGGCTCGCTCCAGCCGGGGCCCTGTCGGCGGCAGGTGGCGGCGTGGGTCCGGCCCTGGGCCACATCGATCCCGAGGACGTAGGGCAACGGCGCTTTCCTCCTCACCTCGTGGCGGCCGATCGGGGGCACGGAATCCCCCTAGGGTTCGGGGCATCCTCACCCAAACGGGTTAGTCAGGCAAGGGTCTGGAGGGATTTAACCCAACTGAGCGCGTCTCGGATGAGCCCCTAACTCCCTAACGATGACATATCGATCCCCTATCGGCTGACCGGACCGCGACTCGGAGTGATCCCCGATGTGCGCTGGGGGACGGTCTCCCTACCTTGATGACGGAGCAGCGGTCCCTGCGGTCGCTGCCGTCCCCCGAACCACCGGACCAGGAGAAACTCCATGGAATCCGTGCAGACGTTGCACGACTTCGCCCTGAACCTGCTCAACGACCCGACCGCGCTGGCGGCCTTCGGGACGGACCCGCAGGGCGCCCTCGCTGCCGCCGGCCTCGGCGACGTCAGCGCCGCCGACGTGCACGAGGTCCTCCCGCTGGTGCTCGACTACGTGCCGGTCGACAGCCTCCCGGCCGTGGGCGGCCTCCCCGTCGTCGGCGACCTGTCCCCGGTCGGCACCGACGCCCCGGGCATCCAGGGCGCGATCGACCAGCTCACCGCCCTCACCGCGGGCCTCGGCCTGCCGGCCACCTCGGACCTGCCGGGCGTGGGCGACCTGACCGGCGAGCTGCCGGGCGTCGGCGGCCTCGGCCTCCCGGCCGTCGGCGACGTCACGCACACCGTCACCACCGTGACCGACGTCACCAACACCGCCGCCGGCGTCACCGCGCTGGCCGGCAACGCGACCGGCGCCTTCGGCGTGGCGGGCGACCTCGGCTCGAGCCTGGACGCGGTCCAGGTGGCCGGCAACCTCGCGTACTCGGTCACCGACGTCAACCACAGCGCCGCCGTCGGCGCCGTCGGCGAGGTCAGCCACCTCGGCGAGAGCGTGCTGGGCAACGTCTCCAACAACGCGACCGCCCCGGTCTACGAGGCCACCTCGCACGTCGGCGACGTCAGCGGCGACCTGACCCACACCGTGAACTCGGTCGTGGGCAACGTCGGCGACTTCTCCGGCATCCTCAAGGGCGCGGGCGACCTCGACGTCAAGCACGTCACCGGCGAGGTTGCCGGCGCCGTCCACGGCCTCGGTGACGTCACCAACACGGTGACCTCCGCCACCGGCATCAGCGCCGACCACAACACCGTCGGCAACGTCGGTGAGCTGGCCTCGGGCAACGGCACGGCCGTCCACGACGTGGTGTCCGACGTCGCCGACGTCAGCCACAACGCCCTGGGCAACCTGCACCTTGGCGACATCGCCTCGGGCAACGACATCCACATCGGGCACTGATCCCCGAACCGGTCACCGGTGCCCGTCCCGCGGTCTGGGTGCAGCCGCGGGACGGGCACCCGGTGTGCGTACGGGGAGTGAACCGGGGACACTCGTCCATCGTGACCGCACCGGCTTGGCTCGAAGTGCTCAACGAGACGCTGGACGCGTGCCGCACGCACGGCCGCGCCGATCTCGCCGAGCGCCTGCGCAGACGCCGGGACGCCCCGCCGGGGCAGATCCGGCTCGGCGTGCTCGGTTTTCCCAAACAGGGCAAGGGTTACCTGCTCAACGCGGTGCTGAACGCGCCGGTGTGCGCGGTCGGCGACGCCGCGACGCCCGCCGTTCCCACCGAAATCGCCTACTCGCCCGAACCCGCCGCGACCCTGGTCGGCCGCTCTCGCGAACGGATCCCGGTCGCGGTCGAACGGCTCACCGGCGAGCTCGGCGCCCGGCCGGCCGGCACGCTCAGCCGTGTCGAAGTCGGCGTGCCGCGCGAACTCCTCTCGGCCGGCCTCGTCCTGGTCGACACCCCGCCCGTCGGTGACCCGCGGTCACCGCGCACGGCCGCGGCGCTGGACCTGCTCGCCGAAGCGGACGCGGTGATCCTCGTCTCCGACGCGACCGCGCCGCTGAGCGCCGCCGAACTCGCCCTCGCCCGGCACGTGCGGACCTGGTGCCCGCACGTCGTGCTGGCGCTCACGAAGATCGACGCCTCCCCCGGGTGGCGCGCGGTCGCCGAGCGCAACCGCGCGATGCTCGCCGAGGCCGGGATCGATGCGCCCGTCCTGCCCGTTTCGGCCGTGGTGCGCCAGGCCGCGGCGAAGACCGGTGACGCGGAACTCAACGCGCGCTCCGGTTTCCCGGAACTGCTGGCCTGGATCGCCGAGCAGGCCGCGCGCCCGCCCGAGCAGTCCCGCGCGCTGCTGGCCGCGGTGGGCGTGCGCGCCGCCGCGGCCGAGCTGGTGGAGTCCCTGCGCGACCGCATCGACACCGTCGCCCAGGACGCCGGGCTCGGCCAGGCCGCGCTGCTGCAGCGGGCCCAGCGCCGCGCCGACGACCTGCGCCGGCAGAACACCCGGTGGCAGAACCTGCTGTCCGACGAGATCACCGACCTGCTGTCCGACGCCGAGTACGACCTGCGCGAGCGGACCCGCAAGATCGTCACCACCATCGACCGGACCTTCGACGAGGGCGATCCGGCGAAGGTGTGGGACGACTTCGCGCCCTGGCTGGACAACGCGCTGGCCGAGGCGGTCGACGTCAACTACACGTGGCTGGCCGACCGGGCGGAGTGGATCGCGCAAGCGGTCGCGGCGTGCTTTGGCGCCCAGTACGACCGGGCGCTGCCCGACCTGCGGCTCGACGGCTCCGGCGTGGAGCACCTCGACGACGTCGGGCGGCCGAAGATCGAGAAGTTCAAGATCGGCCAGCAGGCCTTCACCGGCCTGCGCGGCTCCTACGGCGGCGTGCTGATGTTCGGCCTGGTCACCAGCCTCGCCGGGCTCCCGCTGATCAACCCGGTCTCGATCGGGGCGGGCGCGGCCTTCGCCGCCAAGACGATCAAGGACGAAGGCGGGATGCGGCTGCAGCGGCGGCAGGCCGTCGCCAAGCAGGCGGCGCAGCGGCACGTCGACGACGTCTTCCTCAAGTTCAGCAAGGAATGCCGTGACGCCGTCCGCGTCGTCCAGCGGCGCCTGCGCGACCACTTCACCGGGCTGGCCGAAGAACTCGCCGACGAGCTGACGCGCGAACGCGAGACGATCCTGGCCGGCACCGCCGAGCGCGAACGCCGGACCGGGCACATCCGCCGTGAAATCGACCGGCTCGCCGCGCTGCACCAGCGCGCGGGCGAACTCGGCACGATCGCCGGACGGCAGCAGCGGCGGGAGCTTTCGGCGTGACCCAGGACGTCCGCGACCTGCTGCACGCCGCGACCGGGCTCTACCGGGACGACCCGCGGGCTTCGGCGGTGCTGCTCGACTGCCTGAACCGGCTGGAGCAGCCGCTGCGCGTCGCGTTCACGGGGGCGCCGTCATCGGGGAAGACGACGCTCGCCGCCGCGCTGGGCGAGTGGCCGACGCGCGCGTTGCGCGATCTGGTGCTGCTCGACGACCCGGGCCCGGCCGACGACGTCCCGGACGCGACGGTCCGGCTGGTCCGCCACCTCGAGCCGGACGAGCTCGCCGCGGCGCACCCGCCGGGCGGCTCGGCGTTCGCCCGGCAGAGCGCGGTGAACTCGGTGCTGGTGCTGTCCCGGGCCGACGAGGTCGGCGCGGGCCGGATCGACGCACTGCTCACCGCGAAGCAGCTCGCGCGCCGCGCGTGGCGGGAAGACCCGCTGTGCACCGGGTTCCTCGGCGTGATCGCCGTCGCCGGGCAGCTCGCGTACGGCGGCCGGTCGTTGCGCGACGACGAGTTCGACCTCCTGGCGGCCTTCGCGGCGGTGCCGCGCGAAGAGCTCGAACGGCACGTGCTGTCGGTGGATTCGTTCACCGACCCGGCGTTCCCGGGCCCGATCCCGGTCGAGACGCGGCGCTCGCTGGTGGTGCGGTTCGGGATGTTCGGCGTCCGCCTGGCGCTCACGCTGATCCGCACCGGCTGCGACGACCGCGTCAAGCTCTCGGCGGAACTGGTGCGCCGCAGTGGGCTGGGCGAACTGCGGGACACCCTGGCCGGGTGCTTCGTCGCGCGGGCGGAGGCACTGCGGGCACGCACGGCGATCATCCGGCTGGAGGCGCTCCTGGCGGCACACCCCCGCCCCGGCGGCGACCGGCTGGTGTCCCGGGTGGAGCGGTTCGCCGCGGCCGCGCACGACTTCCGCGAGCTGCGGCTGATCGCCGACATCCGCGGCGGCCGGACGGCGCTGTCCGGCGAACCCGCGGAGGAGGCGGTCCGCCTGCTGGGCGCCCAGGGCACGGCCCCGGCCGACCGGCTCGGCCTGGAGCCGGACGCGGACCCGAACGAAATCTACGACGCGGGCCTGGACGCCCTGCGGCGCTGGCGCCACGAAGCCGAGCGCCCGGACCGCCCCCACGCCGAGCGCACGGCGGCGCACGTGGTGGTGCGGTCGGCCGAGGGCCTGCTCGCGCTGTTCGGCTAGAGGACGGCGGTCACCTCGATTTCGACGAGGTGCTCCGGCACGTCCAGCGCCGCGACGCCGATGAGCGTGGCGGGTGGCTTCGCCGTCGTCCCGATCTCGGCGCTGCCGCGGGCGATGCCGTCGAGCAGCGCGGGCATCTTTTCCGGCGTCCAGTCGACGACGTAGCAGGTCAGTTTCGCGACGTCGTCGAACGATCCGCCGGCCGCGGCCAAGGCGGCGGCGACGTTGACGTAGACCTGCTCGACCTGGTCGGCGAGGTCACCTCCGGTCTCCCAGGCGACTTGCCCGGCGATGTGGACGAGCTTCGTCCCTTCGGCGACGGCGACCTGGTGGTAGACGTCGACCTCGGGCAGCTCGGGCGCGTTCAGCAGGGTGACCGGCATCTTTCCTCCATGCTCTCTTGTGGTTACTCAGGAACCGTAGGAGAGTGTTGGACCATGCGGAAGAAGGCACTTTTCGGTGACGGGGTAACCAGATGGTGACCAAGCAGGACGCGGACCTCTCCCGCGCGGATTCCCTGGCGCGCGAGATCTTCTCGGACGTCGCCAACAAGTGGGCCTTCCTGATCATCGAGACCCTCGGCGAACGCACGCTGCGGTTCAGCGAGCTGCGCAACGAGGTCGCCGGCATCAGCCACAAGATGCTGACGCAGAACCTGCGCATGCTCGAGCGCAACGGACTGGTCGAGCGCGAGGTGCACCCGACCGTGCCCCCGCGCGTCGAGTACACGCTCACCCGGCCCGGGCAGGGGCTGCGCGCGACGGTCGACAGCATGTGCGGCTGGACCCAGCGGTTCATCGAGGACATCGAAGCCGCGCGGCACCGCTTCGACCGCTGACGGGGTCAGGAAAACACCGGTCGGCGGGCCGGTGTGCGACCGGTTGTCCGGTGTTGACGCCCGCCGGGGCGGCGGCGCACCATAGAGCGGTCTATGGTCCAGTGCCGGTCCGGAGGGAACGCCCATGCCCGAAGACGTCCGCCCGCGGATCCGGCTGTTCGGCGAGCTCCTGGCGCACTGGGCCCGGGAACGGCCCGCCGACACCGCCCTGATCTTCGGCGACCGGAGCTGGACCTGGGCGGAGTTCGACGAGCGGGTCCGGCGGCTGGCCGGCGCCCTCGCGGCCGCCGGCATCGGCCGGGGCGACCGGGTCGCGTTCGTCGACAAGAACCACCCCGCCTGTCTGGAGACGACCTTCGCCGCCGGCGCGCTCGGCGCGGCCGACGCGGTGGTGAACTGGCGGCTTTCCGGCGACGAACTCGCCTACGTGCTCAAGGACGCGGGCGCCAAGGTGGTCTTCGTCGGCGCCGAGCTGCGGCCCGTGCTCGACGCGATCCGCGACCGGCTGCCCGCCGTGGAGCGCGTGATCGTCGTCGGCGGGGACGCCGACGAGTACGAAGCCTTCCTGGCCTCCGGTGCGCCGCACCCCGGATCCGATGTGGACACCGACGACGGCGTGCTGGTCATGTACACCAGCGGCACCACCGGCTTCCCGAAGGGCGCGGTGCTGACCCACCGCAGCGTCCTCGCGCACGGCCTGGCCGCCGGGACGGCGTTCCCGATCGGCCCCGGCGACGTCAACCTGGTCGCGATGCCGCTGTTCCACGTCGGCGGCAGTTGTTACGCGGTGTCCGGGTTCCTCTACGGCGAACCGTCGTACCTGACCCGTGAGCCGGACGCGGCTTCGCTGTTCGCCGCGCTGCAGGCCGGGATCACGCACGCTTTCCTGGTGCCCGCCGTCGTGGCCGGGATCGCGCAGGCCGGCGAGGCGGCGCTCCAGGCGTTCTCCCGGCTGAAGTACCTCTGCTACGGCGCTTCGCCGATGCCGCTCCCGCTGCTGCGCACGGTGCTCGCCGCCTGGCCGGACGTGAAGTTCGCCCAGGTGTACGGCATGACCGAGCTCTCCGGCGCGGTCACCGCCCTGGACCCCGAAGCGCACCGCGACGAGTCGCGCCCCGAACGGCTGGCCTCGGCGGGCACCGCACTGTCCGGAGTGGACATCCGGATCGTCGACCCGGTCACCAAGGAGGACACCGCGGACGCCGAAGCCGGCGAGGTGTGGGTGCGCACCGAGCAGCGGATGGCGGGCTACCTCGGCAAGCCGGAGGCGACCGCGGAGACCATTGTGGACGGCTGGGTCCGCACCGGCGACGTCGGCCGCCTCGACGACGGCGGGTTCCTGTTCCTGGAAGACCGCGTCAAGGACATGATCATCACCGGCGGCGAGAACGTCTACTCGCCCGAGGTCGAGCGCGTGGTGGCGGAGTTCCCCGGCGTGGCCGAGGTGGCGGTGATCGGCGTGCCGGACGAGCGGTGGGGCGAGCAGGTCAAGGCCGTGGTCGCGGGCGAGCAGCTCGACGCGGAGAAGATCGTGGAGTTCTGCCGCGAGCGCCTGGCGCACTACAAGTGCCCGCGCAGTGTCGACGTGGTGGACGCGCTGCCGCGCAACGCGACCGGTAAGATCCTCAAGCGTTCGCTGCGCGAGCCGTACTGGCGGGACCGGGACCGGAACGTCTGATGCCGACGGCAACCCGGCACGCGTACTTCGAGGCGGCGCTGGACGTACTGGCACGGCACGGGTTCACCGAGCTGAACGTCGGCGCGCTGTGCCGCGGCCTCGGCGTCACGAGCGGCTCGTTCTACCACCACTTCGGTGGCTGGCCGGGGTTCGTGGCGCAGCTGCTGGACCACTGGGAGAACCGCCAGGTCCGCATCCTGCGGGAGCAGGGCTTCGGCACGGGCGGCCCTTCGGCGGATTTCGCGGCGCTGATGGATTTGACGCTCGGCCTCCCGCACGAGGCGGAGGCGGCGATCCGCGCGTGGGCCCGGAACGACGAAACGGTGCGCGCGGCGCAGAAGCGTGTGGACGACGCCCGGTTGCGGACGGTGGGGAAGGCGGTGGAGGCGATCGTCGGCGACCGGGAGCTGGCCCGGACGTTGACGTCGTTGGGGATGGCGATGCTGGTGGGTCACCAGCAGCTGGCGTCGGCGGGGGAGCACGGTGAGCTGACGGAGCTGCTCGCGGAGTACACGCGGCTGGTCCATTCTCGCGGGGCGGTTGGCGAGTTGTGATGCCCGGGGACAGCACAAGCCGCCGATCACCCGGCTGATCGACTTCTCGGATATCACGGCTGGCCCAGCTTCGCCCGCACGTCCGCCAGCGCGAAGCCGAGGAGGTTGAGACCTGGCCACGTTTGTGGCTTCGCTGCCCGCGGGTCGTCCGCCGGCAGGCCGATGCCCCACACCCGGTCCATCGGACTCGCCTGGCGAGCTCGGTTCGGGTTGGCTCGGCCGCGGAACGGGCTGAGCAGCCCCCGATTTCCACGCTACCGCAGGGCACCGACAGTTTCGAACCGCTCAGGGCCGGATACGGTCGCCTGCCACCCGGTCGGCTTCGGCGCGCAGTGTTTGGGCCGAGGTCGGGCCGCCCTGGTCAGCGCCCGGCCGATCCGGCGAATCCGCCGCCCGGCTGTGGCTTCCTCGCCGAAGCCGCCTGCTTCTCGCCGCGACGGCAGATCCTGCCCGAACCTTGTGGACAACCGGCCCACGGCACTCCGCGGGCCGCGGAATTGTCGGTGCCCTGAGCTAGCGTGGATTCGGGGGCTTCTCAGAACGCCGCACGAAAATCAGCCGCGCTCGCTGATGAAACCACCGGCCCGCGCCGAGGGGCTCGCCAGCTCACCCACGCGAAGGCCGTCCCGCACCCGAATAACCGGCTGCGGGACGGCCCCGCAATCAAGCCGCCACGTAATTGCCGCTCAGGATCAGCAACACCTGGAGCGTGATCCCCGTCCCGTAGTAATCCGTCGCGTCCGGTGACCAGGACGACACCGCCGTCCACAGCTTGTCCAGCCACGCCTGGCTGCCCGAATCCGTCATCGCCGCCACCGCGAACGGGGCCGTGAAGCACGGGTGCTGGCCGCTCTCCGTCTTCGAACCCGACAGCGAGTAGCCGCTCTGGATCTTCGCGGGGTCGCCGCCCGTCGCCGACTTGATCCACGTGTTCATCTTGCGGACCTGGGCCGCCGCCGCGCTGCCGGAAAACGAGATCGCGTCCGCGCCGAGGCGCCACGGGTCGCGGCAGGCGTTCCAGCTGTACTTGCCGTCGTTAGGGCCCTCCAGGAAGTTCGACGGTGCCGGCTTCGGGGTCGAGTTCGTGTTCACCACGAAGTCCGGCAGCAGCCCCGTGTTCGGCGCGTACGACGACTGCAGCTGGCTCACCGCCGTCTCCGAGCGGGTGCGGACCGACGTCCAGAAGCTGTCACCGGTCGCCGCGGCGAACGCGCGGAGGTGGCCCGGCATCCAGTCCGACGAGCGGGAGCTGTTCTTGTAGTCCGCGTCGTTGCCCCAGTCGCCCAGCAGGGTGAACTTCGTCGTGCCGTTGACTTCGCTCTTCTTGATCGCGTTGATGATCCGGACGGCCTCGGCCTTGTAGTTCACCGAACCGCCGCTGCCCCACTTCTTGTCCGCGATCAGCAGGCCGTAGGCGATTTCGAGGTCGCCGTCGGTGGCCGAATCGCTGCCGTTGACGCTCTTGCAGTTCGAATCCTGCTCGGCCGCGTGCAGGTCCTTGTTGTTGACCGACGGGTGCGCCTTCACGAACTTCAGGATCCCGTCGACGATCGAGCGCGCCTGCGGGTCCTTCTCCGCCATCATCGCCGAGATCGTCACGCCGTACCCCTCGCCCTCGGCGACGAAGGAGTGGTCGGCGTCCTTGGACAGCACGGCGTAGGTGCCGCTGCCGCACTTGGTCGTCAGGAAGTTCTTCTTCCAGAAGTCGTAGTACTTCTGGAGCGCGGCGTCCTGCGTGGCCTGCGAGACGGACGGCCGCAGCGTTCCCGGCACGTACGGCGTGCCCGCCGCGGACGCGGCCGTCGGCACGCTCAGCAGCCCCGCGGCGAGCGCGGCCGAAACCACCACCGCCCGGACGACTCTCTTCATGGCTCCTCCGTAAGACATCGTGGGCTGCGGCGAAGGTGTTCGAAGCCTGACAGAAGGTTCAAGACCAGGTCAAGAGTGTTAGGAAACTTTCCTTACTATGACGCACAGTGGGTCCCACGGCGCCGCACGCACCCGGACGGACTAGCGTGGCGGGCATGGAGATCGATCGCGGCGAAAGCTTCCGCACGTTCTGGACCGAGCGCCGGCTGGCCACCCTCACCACCGTCCGGCCGGACGGCACGCCGCACGTCGTCGCGGTCGGCGTGACCGTCGACTTCGAGACCGGCATCGCCCGGGTGATCACCCGGGACGGCTCGGTGAAGGCCCGGCTCGCCCGGAAGGCGGGCGCCGAAGGCCTGGCGGCCGCGGTCTGCCAGGTCGAAGGCCGCACGTGGTCCACTTTGGAGGGACGGGTGGTGCTGCGGGACGACCCGGAATCGGTGCGCGACGCGGAAAACCGGTACGCGGCCCGCTACCGGGAACCCAAGCCGAACCCGCAGCGGGTGGTACTGGAGATCGCCGTGACCCGGGTGCTCGGCAACGCCTGAGCCCGCTCAGCTCGGCTCGCGCAGCGGCAGCCCCGCGGCCCGGTAGATCTCGTCGATCACCGTCATCGTCTCCACGGCGTCCGCCGCCGAGGTCTTCACCGGCGCGCCCTCCAGCACCGCCGCGGCGAACGCGTCCAGCTGGTAGGCGTACGACGCCCGGCGCGGGAACTTCTCCGTGCGGCGGGCGCCGCCGACGCGGACCGTGAGGCGGTGGTACGCGTGCGGGCCCACCGGGTTCAGCACCGAAAGCGACCCCTTCGAGCCCGTCACCTTCGCGCTGATCTTCAGCAGCGAAGCCGACCACATCGAGCACTCGATCCGGCCGGTGTGGCCGGACGGGTACGCCAGCTCCGCCGTCATCGCCCGATCGATCTGCGGCGACCGCAGCTTCGGGGAGGCTGAGACCACCGAAGGTGTCTCGCCGCCGAAGATGCGGGCCATGTGGACCGCGTAGCAGCCTGCGTCCATCGTCGCGCCGCCCGCCAGCGAGTAGTCGTAGCGGATGTCGGAGAACTTCGGCAGCGGGAAGCACAACGCGGTCTCCACCCGCTGCAGCGTCCCCAGTTCGCCCGACGCCACGATCTCCTCGACCCGCAACGCCAGCGGGTGGTAGCGGTAGTGGAACGCCTCCATGACGACCCGGTCGGACGCGGCAGCCGCCGACGCGACCTCTCGCGCTTCCGCCGCGTTCGCCGTGAACGGCTTCTCGCACAACACGTGCTTTCCCGCCGCCAGGGCCGCGAGCGTCCAGCGGCCGTGCAGGCCGTTGGGCAGCGGGTTGTAGACCGCGTCGAGCTCCGGATCCGCCACCAGTGCCTCGTACGACGAGTGCACCCGCGGGATCCCGTGCTTGGCCGCAAACGCTTGCGCCCGGTCGGCGGACCGGGCCGCGACCGCGGACACCGAAACCGTGGAGACCGACGCGGCAGGCTTGATCAAGGCCGCGGGCGCGATGCGAGCCGCCCCCAGGATGCCGATCCGCAGGGTCATGGCGTGAAGTTAGCACCGAACGAGATTTCAACAGCCAGTTGACCTCTTCAACAACGAGTTGTAGCGTTCCGGCCAGCCGAACAGTGGAGGTCCGTTATGTCCCGTTTTCGTGCCGTGCAGGCGGTGGTGCTCGCCGGCGTTGCCGTGCTGGTGACGGCCTGTGGTGGCGGTCCGGACGGTGCGGGCGGGACGTCGCAGGCCGCCGGCGCGCCCGCATCCGGCATCCCGGACACCGCCGCGATCGTCCAGGGCGTGCAGAAGGACGCCCAGCTCAACGCGGCCCTGCCGGACGCGGTCAAGCAGGCCGGGCTGCACCTGGCCTCGAACCTGCAGTCCGCGCCCAACAACTTCTACGCCGCCGACGGCAAGACCCCGATCGGCTACGAGGTCGACCTCGCCAAGGCCATCGCCGCCAAGCTCGGCGTCACCGTGACCCACCAGGACATGGCCTTCGGCTCGCTGATCACCAGCCTCCAGTCCGGCCGGATCGACCTGACCATGGCCGGCATGAACGACACCAAGGCCCGCCAGGCCCAGATCGACTTCGTCGACTACTTCACCTCGGGCATCACGATCATGATCCGCAAGGGCAACCCCGACGGCATCACCGGCCCGGACACCCTGTGCGGCAAGAACGTCGCCGTCGTGCAGGGCACCAGCCACCAGAAGTTCGCCGCCGAGCAGAGCACGAAGTGCACGCAGGCCGGGAAGCCCGCGGTGAACGTCACCGCGACCGACAGCGACAACCAGAACCAGAACCAGCTGCGCACCGGCCGCGTGCAGGCGATCCTCAACGACCTGCCCAGCGCCGTCTACATCTCGCGCACCGCCGGTGAGGGCAAGTTCTTCGAGGTCGTCCCGGGCGAGCCGATCGACGGCGGCCCGTACGGCATCGGCGTCAACAAGACCAACACCGCGCTGCGCGACTCCGTGCAGAAGGCCCTGCAGGCGCTGATCGCCGACGGCACCTACGGCAAGATCCTGCAGGCCTGGGGCGTCGAGCAGGGCGCGATCAAGGAGGCCGCGGTCAATGGCGGCTCCTGAGCCACTCCCGATCGTCCGGCTCCGCCACTGGGGCCGGTGGGTCGCCGCCGCGATCATCATCGCCCTGCTCGTGCTGCTGGGCATCGCCCTCGGCAACGCGCAGATCGAGTGGAACCAGGTCCCGGACTTCGTCTTCTACAAGGTGATGGCGACCGGCCTGCTCAACACCGTCGTGCTGGCGGTGCTGTCCCAGGCCGTCGCGATCGTGCTCGGCATCGTCATCGCCCTGCTGCGCCGCAGCGCCAACCCGGTCGCGCGGTGGTTCGCCGCCGGCTACATCTGGATCTTCCGCGGCCTGCCCGTGCTGCTGCAGATCCTCCTCTGGTACAACCTGGCGCTCGTCTTCCCGGTCATCGACATCCCGTTCCTGGTCCACGAGCAGACGAACGTGCTGATCAGCGCGTTCACCGCCGCGTTCCTCGGCCTGACGCTCAACGAAAGCGCGTACATGGCCGAGATCGTCCGCGCGGGCCTGAACAGCGTCGACAGCGGGCAGACCGAGGCCGCGAAGTCGATCGGCATGACGCCGGCCGCGACGCTGCGCCGGGTCGTCCTGCCGCAGGCCATGCGCGTGATCATCCCGCCGACCGGCAACGACTTCATCAACATGCTCAAGGGCACGTCGATGGCGTCGGTGATCGGCGTGACCGAGCTGATCCACGCGGCCAACAACATCTCGTCCAACAACCTGCTGGTCATGGAGACCCTGCTGGCCGCGGCCGTCTGGTACATGGTCGTGGTAACCGTCGCCGGCGTCGGCCAGCACTACCTGGAACGCGCCTTCGGGCAGGCCGACCGCGGCCCGCTCGCCCGCGCCGGCAAGGCGTTGCGCGGGGTGCCGCTGGTGAGGAGTGCCCGTGTCTGAGCCGCTGCTGCGTGCCGTCGGCGTCCGGAAGTCCTACGGGCACACCGAAGTCCTCGGCGGCATCGACCTGGAGGTCCACAAGGGACAGGTCGTCTGCCTGCTCGGGCCGTCCGGCGCCGGGAAGAGCACGTTCCTGCGCTGCATCAACCACCTCGAGACGATCGACGCCGGCCAGATCTGGGTCGACGGCGAGCCGATCGGCTTCCGGCAGCGCGGCGGGAAGCTGTACGAGCTGCGCGAACGCGAGGTGGCGCGCCAGCGGCGTGACATCGGCATGGTGTTCCAGCGCTTCAACCTCTTCGCGCACCGGACCGCCCTGGAGAACGTCGTCGAGGGCCCGATCCGGGTGCTCGGGGTGAAACCGGACGACGCGCGCAAGCAGGGCCTCGAGCTGCTCGACCGCGTCGGGCTCGCCCACCGCGCCGACGCCTACCCGGCGCAGCTGTCCGGCGGGCAGCAGCAGCGGGTGGCGATCGCCCGGTCGCTGGCGATGAAGCCGAAGCTGATGCTGTTCGACGAGCCGACGTCCGCGCTCGACCCGGAGCTGGTGGGGGAGGTCCTGGAGGTCATGAGTACGTTGGCGGGGGAGGGGATGACGATGGTCGTCGTGACGCACGAGATGAGCTTCGCCGCGGAGGCCGCCGACGAGGTGGTGTTCCTGGCCGACGGCGCCGTCGTCGAGACCGGGCCGCCGTCGGAGGTGCTGAGCGCGCCGAAGCACGACCGCACCCGGCAGTTCCTGGCGAGGATCCTCGCGTGACGCGGATATCGCCCCGGTACCTGCTCCAGTTCGACGAGCCCGCCGGCTACCTCGACTTCGCCCGGTTCGGCCCGCCGTCGCACGCGGTGCTCGACACGACGGCCGCCCTGCTCGACCAGGCCACCACGGCCGGGCCGTCCACAGTGGACGAGCTGATGCGGCAGGAGATCCGGGCCAAGGCGGCCGCCGCGCGGCTGTCCGGCTCGGACACCGACCACACCGTGCTGCTGCCCAACACGAGCCTCGGGCTGTTCCAGGCCGCCTTCCACAGCACCGGCGAGGTGCTGGTGGCGGCGTCGGAGTTCCCGGCCAACACCTACCCGTGGGCCCGCGCCGAGCAGGCCGGCCGCCTGCGCGTCCGGCGGCTGGGCAGCGGTTATGTGACGCCGGAGCGCGTTGCTGCCGCGTTGACGCCGGAGATCACGACGGTCAGCGTCAGCGCGGTCGACTTCCGCACCGGCTACCGCGCCGACCTCGCCGCGCTGCGGGACGTCGTCGGCGACCGGCTGCTGGTCGTCGACGGCATCCAGGGCTTCGGCGTGGTCGACGAGCCGTGGGAGGTCGCCGACGTCCTGGTCGTCGGCGGCCAGAAGTGGCTGCGCGCGGGCTGGGGCACCGGCTTCGCGGTGCTCTCGGACCGCGCGCTGGAGCGGATGGACCCGGTGCTGTCCGGCTGGACCGGCGCCCGCGACCCCGGCCTGTTCGACGACGAGATCCACCCGCCGGACGGCACCGCCCAGGCCTGGTCGATCTCCAACCTCAGCCCGATCACCTCCGGCGCCTTCGCCGAGGCCCTCGAGCTGGTGGAGGACGCCGGCGTCGGCGCCATCGCGGCGCGGATCGCCGAGCGGCTGGCCGCGTTCGAGGAGGTACTGGCCTCCTGCGGTGCCGAAGTCGTCTCGGCGGTCGACCGCCGCGCGGGCATCCTGGCGTTCACGCTGCCCGGCCACCCGGCGGAGCAGGTCGGGGCGGCGCTGGCGAACGCCGGGATCGCCGCGACCGTGCGGCCCGAGCACGTCCGGCTCTCCCCGCACGCTTCGACGCCCGCGGCCGCGGCGGACGTGCTCCGGGAGGCGTTGGAGACCTTGACGGCACCCCGGGAGCCGCTGGTGGTCCCCGCCGCGGGCGCGACCACGCACGACGTGCTCACCGCGCTGGTCCCGGCCATCCCGGGGCTGGCGGCGATGCTCGGCCCCGGCAACGAGGTCCTGCTGCACGACCTGAGCCGGCTGCCGGACTCGATCATCGCCATCGCCGGCGACCTCACCGGCCGCAGCGTCGGCGGCCCGATGACCGACCTGCTGCTCGGCCTGGTCCGCCGCGGCACCACCCAGGACCTGACGAACTACCGCACGCACGGCCCGGACGGCCGGGCGATCCGCTCCTCGACGCTGTTCCTGCGGGACGCCGACGGGGTCGCGGTCGGCTGCCTGTGCGTCAACAGCGTCGACCCGGCCGCGACCCCCGGCGGAACCGGGGAGCCGGAGACTTTCCCACCGGACGTCGACAGCCTGCAGCGGTTCCTCGTCGACCGGGCGGTGACGAAGGCGGGCATCCCGGTGGACCTGATGAAGAAGCGGCACAAGGCGGCCGTGGTGCGGGAGCTCGACGAAGCCGGTTATTTCCTCATCAAGGACGCGGTGGACCACCTGGCCGGGCGCCTCGACGTCACCCGGTACACGATCTACAACTACCTCAACGAAATCCGCGCCTGACGCTGCCCGAACGGACCTTGCCGCTTCGGCCGTTCGGGCGCACCATGGCGCGCATGACCGAAGCGGACACGCGGGCCCTGGTCCGGCTGGAGGCGGACGGCGAGGCGGACGCCGAGGAGTTCGACCTGCTCACCCGCCGCCTGCGCGCCGAGCTGGGCGAGCTGGACGTGGACGTGCAGCCGGTGCCGGGCGAGCTCCCGCCGGGCGCGAAGGCCGCGGACCCGGTGACGATCGGTTCGCTGGTGGTGGCGTTCAGCGCGGCCGGCGGCGTGTTCCCGGGGCTGGTCGAGACACTGCGCGAGTGGCTGGGCCGCCAGGCGGGCAAGCACAGGATCAAGGTGACGATCGACGGCGACACGGTCGAGCTCGAGCGCGCGACGACGGCCGAGCGCCAGCAGCTGATCGACGCCTTCGTCCGGCGGCATGGCTAGCCGCCGGGAGAACTCGCCGATCGCGTCGCCCACCACGCGGAAAGGCTGGTCGACCAGCGTCGTCACCTCGAATGCGGTCCCCGATGCGGTCGCCGTCGCCCCGAGCCGGTTGCGGCGAAGCCCGGAACAGCCGCCACCGAACCGGTGGCGGCCGTCCCGGAAATTCCTTCGGACACCGAGGCTCCCGAGAAGAAGAAGCTTTCCCGGCGCGCGAAGACCTGGCCGGCCGTCGCTACAGATAGGACTCCACGGCATCCGCGGCGAAGGAAACCCCGCCGTGACTCCGGATCTCCGCCTTCAGCTCGGCCAGCCGCGCAGCCACCGAAGCCGACGACGACACCTCGTCCACCGCCTCTCGCAGCGAGGAAGCCGTCACCGATTCCGCGGGCAGGTGACGCCCCACGCCCAGTGCCTCCAGCTGGGCCGCGTTCCCGAACTGGTCCGCGGCCTGGGGGATCGCCACCGTCGGGACGCCGAACCACAGCGCTTCGGTCGCCCCGCCCATCCCCGCGTGGGTGATGAACGCCGACGCCGCTTCCAGCACCGCCAGCTGCGGGACGCTCTCGTGCACCTCCACCGACGGCGGCAGCGGACCGAGGGAAGCGGGCGAGACGTGCTTCCCGATCGACATCACCACGTGCCAATCCGCGGCGAACGCGGCGATGCAGTCCCGGTACACCGGGAGCTGGTCGTTGTACGCCGTCCCGAACGACACCAGCAGCACCGGGCGTCCCGACGACGGCGGGGTCCACGAACGGTCGGCCAGCCGCGCCGGGTCCAGGCACGGCCCGACGAACCGCACGTGCGCTCCCACCCGGTCCGCCTGCGGCTGCATCGCCCGCGGAATCAGCGAAAGCACCTGGGCCGGATGCCCGAGCCACTCCCAGGGATCCGCCGAAACGCCGTGGGACGAGAGCCATTCCGAGAACGTGGCCGCATAGTCCACACCGGACGGTGACGCCTTGATCGGCGCCATCACCTCGGCCATGTCCTCGTCGTAGCCCTCCCACGCCACGAGCGTCGGCGACAGCTGCACCGCGGGCACGCCGTACCGCAACCCCAGCAGCGGCGCCCCCAGTCCGCCGATGTCGTACAGCACGAGGTCCGGCCGGTCGGTGTCGAACCGTTCGATCAGGGCGGGGTGGATGGCGATGGCTTCGTCGAGGAAGACGCGCATCGCTTCGGCCGGCTCCTCCGGCCACACGGCCGCCTCGCCGAGCGGGAAGATCGTCGGGTGCTCGACGACGTCGGCGCCGGTCGGGGCGACCAGCGAAGCCAGCGGCGAGCCGACGACGTAGGACACCCGGTGCCCGCGGCGGACCAGCTCGGCGATCACGCCCAGCGACGGGTAGACGTGGCTCGGCGCGGTGCAGCCGACCATGACGATGTGTTTGCGCAGCATGGTGCTCCTTCAAGGGGGAAAGACCAGACGGCGCGCAGGTGAAGGGGCTCACCCGGTAGGCGGGGAGCCCGGCGGTCACGCCGTCTCAGACGAGGCGGAGCCGGATGAAGTAGATCATGGAACCGACCGTACGGGATCCCGGAAAGTCCGCGCCACCCGATTTCCGCCTTTCGTAGGGCGTTGCTGCGCAGCCGTCCCGCTGTACCCCTTGCCGGGCATAGGGTTTCCCCGCCCGAAGACGCTGTGAAAAGGGAGAAACCAGTGAGACGTGCCGCTCTTTCGAGGAGCACTGTCGCCGCGGTGGCCGCCGTCGCGGTGGCGTCCGCGCTCGTGGCCGCGCCGGCCGCGGACGCCGCACCCGCGGGGCAGGCGTCGATCGCCTGGGGACCGTGCACCGATCCCACGCTGGCCGCCGCCGGTGCCGAATGCGGCTACCTCAGCGTGCCGCTCGACTACCGCAAGCCGGACGGCGAGCAGATCCAGCTCGCCGTCGACCGCGTCAAGCACAAGGTCCCCGACGCGCAGTACCAGGGCGTCATGCTGACCAACCCCGGCGGCCCCGGCGGGTCCGGCCTGCTGCTGGCCACCCGCGGGTCCCGGGTGCCCGACCACGCCGGTGACGCCTACGACTGGATCGGCTTCGACCCGCGCGGCGTCGGCGCCAGCAAGCCCGCGCTGAGCTGCGAGCCGGACTACATGAACTACAACCGGCCGCAGTACGTGCCGTTCACCCCGCAGCTGGAGAAGACCTGGCTCGACCGGGCCAAGGGGTACGCCGAAGCCTGCGCCGCGAACAACCCGCGCGGGCTGCTGGAGAACATGAAGACGACCGACACGGTCAAGGACATGGACTCCATCCGCCAGGCGCTCGGCCAGAAGCAGCTGAACTTCTACGGCTACTCCTACGGCACCTACCTCGGTCAGGTGTACGGCTCGCTCTTCCCGAAGAACGTCCGCCGGATGGTCCTCGACTCGACGGTCGACCCGCGCGGTGTCTGGTACGGCGACAACCTCGACCAGGACGTGGCCTTCGACCGGAACATCCTGATCTGGTTCGGCTGGCTCGCGCAGCACGACGACGTCTACCACCTCGGCAAGACCCAGGCCGCGGTGCAGAAGGTGGTCAACGAGCAGCTGCTCAAGGCCTCGTTCAACCCGGCGGGCGGCGTGATCGGGCCGGACGAGATCCTCGACGTCATCCAGCAGGCGAGCTACTACCAGCTGCGGTGGACGCTGCTGGGCGACGCGCTCTCCCGGTTCGTCAACAAGGGTGACTGGCAGAACTGGAAGTCGCTGTTCGAGGCCTTCGGCGGCCTCGGCGACGACAACAGCTACGCGGTGTACCTCGCCGTGCAGTGCACCGACGTCCAGTGGCCGCAGAGCTGGAACCAGTGGCGGCGCGACAACTGGCAGACCTTCGCCAAGGCGCCGTACTTCACCTGGCAGAACGCCTGGTTCAACGCGCCCTGCGTGTTCTGGCCCGCCAAGGCGGGCAAGCCCGCCAAGGTCGACGGCCGGGGCGTGCAAAGCGTGCTCATGATCGACGAGACGCTCGACGCGGCGACGCCGTTCGAGGGCAGCCTCGAAATCCGCAGCCGGTTCCCGGGTGCCTCGCTGATCGCGGAGCCGGGCGGCACGAGCCACGCGATCACCCCGCGCGGCAACGCCTGCGTCGACACCAAGATCGCGGACTACCTGGCGACCGGCGCGCTCCCGGCCCGCAAGCCGGGCCGCACCGCCGACGTCGAGTGCGCCCCGCTGCCGCTGCCGACGCCGCCGGCCCCGACGGCCGCCAAGGCCGCCGTCGCCGCGACGCCGGACCTCCTCGCCGGGCGGTTCGCCGGCTGACCTGCGGAAACCTCGGGAAACGGGGTGCCGGGCCCAGTGCCCGGCACCCCGTTTTTCGCGCTTTCCGGCGCCGGGGGCTTTGAGTCCTCGTGGACTTTGTGTTACAAAGTGCGCAGCAACTTTGCGCTACAAAGTCCAGGGAAGGAGGACGCCATGACTGGGGGACCGGCGTTCGCACTGCACGGCCTCACCAAGCGGTTCGGGCCGGTCACGGCGGTCGGCGGGGTGTCCGTCGAGGTCGCGCGCGGCGAGGTCGTCGCGCTGCTCGGGCCGAACGGCGCGGGCAAGTCGACCACCGTCGACCTGCTGCTCGGCCTGACCAAGCCGGACGCGGGGGAGGTGACCGTCGCGGGTGGCAGCCCGCGCGAGGCCGTCGACCGGGGGCTCGTCGGCGCGATGATGCAGAACGGCGCGCTGCTGCCGGACGCCACCGTCGGCGAGCTCGTCGGCCTGGTCGTCTCGACGCACCGGAAGCCGCTGCCCGCCGCGGAGGTGATTGCCCGGGCCGGCCTGGAGCACCTCGTCAAGCGCCGCTGCGGCAAGCTGTCCGGCGGCGAACGCCAGCGCGTCCGGTTCGCGCTCGCCCTGGCCGGCGACCCGCAGCTGCTCGTGCTCGACGAGCCCACCGCGGCGATGGACGTAGACGGCAGGCGCGCGTTCTGGGCGGCCATCCGCGAGTACGCCGCAGGCGGCCGGACGGTGCTGTTCGCGACGCACTACCTCGCCGAGGCCGAGGACTACGCCGACCGCGTCGTGCTGATGCGCCACGGCGTCGTCGTCGCCGACGGGCCGGTCGCCGAGGTCCGGGCGGCGGTGTCCGGCCGGGTGCTCAAGGCCGTCGTGCCCGGCGCGACCGACGCCGACCTCGCGCACCTGCCCGGCGTCACCGGCGTGCAGCTGCGCGGCGGCCGCGCCGAGCTGGCCTGCGCCGACTCCGACGCCGCGATCCGCGCCCTGCTCGCGGTCCACCCGGCCGCGTCCGACATCGAAATCACCGCGCTCGGGCTCGAAGAGGCCTTCCTGGCGCTGACCGCCGAGGAGGCCGCCGCGTGAACACGACGTACCTGAGCCTGGAGATCAAGCGGATCGTCCGGAGCCCGCAGTTCACCATCTTCACCATCGGCATGCCGGTCGTGATGTACCTGCTCTTCGGCGCCATCTTCGGCGACTACGTGCTCGACAGCGGCCTCCACTCGAGCACGCAGACGATGATCGGCATGGCCGCCTACGGCGCGAGCGGGGGCGCGTTGTTCACCGGAACCCGGGTGGCGCAGGAACGCACGGACGGCTGGCAGCGGCAGCTGCGGCTCACCCCGATGCGCGGGCCCGGCTACTTGGCCGTCAAGGTCGCCTCGGCGATGGCCGTCGCGCTGCCGGTGCTGGTGACGATCTTCTTCGTCGGCTTCCTGCGCGGCGAACCGCTCACCACGGCCGAGTGGGGGCGGCAGCTGGTCTTCCTGTGGCTGGCCACGCTCCCGTTCGCCGTCCTCGGCCTGGCCATCGGCCTGTTCGGCAAGGGTGACACGGTCGGCGCGGTGACCGGCGCGCTGATGATGCCGCTCGGCATGCTCGGCGGGCTGTGGATCCCGCTGGAGATCCTGCCGGGCTGGATGTCGGCGGTGGCGCACTTCACGCCGACCTACTGGCTGCGCCGGGTCGGTCTCGACCCGCTGACGCACGCGTCCGGGACGTGGGTCGCGGTGCTGGTGCTCGCGGGCTGGCTGGTCGTCCCGGCGTTGGTCGTGATGCGCCGGTTCCGGCTGGACACGGCACGGCTATGAGTGCGTGTTAGCTTCCGTGCAGGTACGGAGGAGGGCGAAGCGGGTGGAAGACGAGCCGATGTCGGCCGAGGAGTCGCTGAACCTGATCGCCCAGCAGAACCGGCGGACCCGCCGGGAACTGGGCGGGGGCCCGGCGCGGATGCTCGCGGCCTGGGCCATCGCCTGGATCGCCGGCTGGGGCTTCACCTACGTCACCACGCAGGGCTGGGTCGCGGTGCCCGGGTGGGTCGCCGGCGGCATCGTCGTCCCGCTGCTGTTCCTGGGCGCCATGGCCTACACGACCTACACGAGCATCCGGTCCGGTCGCGGGATCCGCGGCCCGTCCCGCACGGCCGGGGCGATGTACGGCTACGGCTGGGCGCTTTCGGCGATCGGGCTGATGGTCGTCGACCTGCGGATCACGCAGTTCCAGGCGCTCTCGCCGGAGCAGGTGTCGCTGCTGTGGTCGGGCACCTGGCTGCTGCTGACCGGCGTGCTGTACCTGGCGGGCGGCATGCTGTGGCAGGACAAGCTCATGTACGGCCTCGGCGCGTGGATGATCGTGTCGGCCGCGCTGAGCGTGCTCGTGGGCTACCCGGACAACTTCCTCGTGCTGACCGTCTGCGGCGGGGGCGGGTTCCTGCTCGGCGCGATCGTCTACTTCGTCCGCGAGAAGCCGGCCCGATGAGCGACCTGCCGCAGCTCGACCCGGTCATCCACGCCCAGGCGCGGCTGCGGGTCACCGTCGCGCTCGCCGGGCTGCGCGCCGGCGACCAGATCACGTTCCCGCGGCTGCAGCAGCTGCTGGACATGACCGCAGGCAACCTCTCGACGCACCTGCGCAAGCTCGAGGACGCCGAGTACGTCGAGATCACCAAGGCCTACGAACACCGCACGCCGGTCACCCTGGTCCGGCTGACCGCCCGCGGCCGGGCCGCGTTCGAGGACTACACCAAGGCGCTCCACCAGCTGCTGGACGCCACCGGCGGGGACTGACGTGGCCCGCTGGGTCATCCACCTCGACCTGGACGCCTTCTACGCGTCGGCCGAGCAGCTCACCCGCCCGACGCTGGCCGGGCGCCCGGTGCTGGTCGGCGGCACCGGTCCGCGCGGGGTGGTGGCCGGGGCGAGCTACGAGTCGCGGGCGTTCGGCATCCGGTCGGCGATGCCGATGTCCCAGGCGCGGCGGCTGCTGCCGGCCAACGGCGTGATCGTGCCGCCGCGCTTCCGCGTCTACGAGCGGCTCAGCCAGGAGGTTTTCGCGGTCGTCACCGAGGTGGCGCCGGTGCTGGAGAAGATCTCCCTCGACGAGGCGTTCGCCGAGCCGCCTTCGCTCGTCGGCGCGTCCTTCGAGGACGTCACGGCGTTCTGCGCCTCACTGCGCGCGCGGATCCGGTCCGAGACCGGCCTGGTGGCGTCGATCGGCGCGGGCAACGGCAAGCAGATCGCGAAGATCGCCTCCGACGAGGCCAAGCCGGACGGGCTGCTGGTGGTGCCGCAGGGCACCGAACGCGAGTTCCTCGCGCCGCTGCCGGTGCGCGCGCTGTGGGGCATCGGCCCGGTCGCCGAGGGGAAGCTGCGGTTCATCGGCGTCCAGACGCTCGGGCAGCTGGCGGCACTGTCCGAAGCGGACGCCGTGGCCACCCTCGGCGGCGTCGTCGGCCGCGACCTGCGGCGCCTGGCGACCGGCGCCGACGACCGCCCGGTGGCCGGGCGCGCCGAGACCAAGCAGGTCAGCGCCGAGACGACGTTCGACACCGACATCAAGGACCTGGCCACGTTGCGGGCGGAGGTCCGCCGGATCGCGGTGGGCGCCCACCAGCGGCTGCTCAAGGCCGGCCGGGTGGCGCGGACCGTGGTGATCAAGCTGCGGCACACGGACATGCACACGGTGACCCGGTCCGAGACGATCTCCGCGCCGACGGACGACCTGGCCGAGCTGTCGGCCACGGCCGAGCGGCTGCTGATTGACCCGGCGGAGTTCGGCGGCATCCGCCTGGCCGGCGTGGCCTACAGCGGGCTGTCGGTCCCGCACCAGGACGCGCTGTTCTCCCTGGCCGCGCCTTCGGTGCCGTCGACGTCGACGGTGGTCTCGGCCCCGGCGCCCGCGGCGCCTTCGGAGTGGCGTCAGGGCGACGACGTGGTCCACGAGGAGTTCGGCACGGGCTGGGTCCAGGGCGCGGGCCACGGCCGGGTGACGGTCCGCTTCGAGCACCGGTCGTCGGGACCCGGTGTCGCGCGGACGTTCCCCCAGTCGGACCCGGCCCTGACCCGCGGCGACCCCGGCGACTGCCTGAAGTGACGGGCTACCCGGCCGAGCAGCCCTGCAGCTTCGCCACTTCCTGGCCGGCCAGCAGGAACGCGCCCACGCCGTACGCCGCGGTGTCCGTGGCCTTCGCCGTCGCCGGGCGGTCGCCCACCGGCTGGACGTAACCCACCTTGCCGTCGGCCTGCAGGGCCTTCGCCGAAAGCGCCGTCCACGCCTTGTCCACCACCGGGCGGAAGCGGGCCGCGTCGAGGAGGCCCGCGTTGACGCCCCAGCCGAGGCCGAACGCGAAGAACGCCGTGCCGCTGGACTCGGGGCCGCCGTGGTCGCGCGGGTTCAGCAGGTCGGAGTTCCAGAACCCGTCACGGCGCTGCGCGAGGGCCAGCGTGGCCGCCATCTTCCGGTACACGCGCAGGTATTCCGGCCGCCGCGGGTCGTCGGTCGGCAGCACCTGGAGCACCTTGGTGAGCGCGGCCAGCGCCCAGCCGTTGCCCCGGGACCAGAACACCCCGGAACCCTTGAACCGCGCGTCGCGGTACCACAGGCCGGTGAACTCGTTGAACAGCTTGTGCTCCGCCGACCGGAACAGCTGGTCCATGGCGTCCAAGTAGGACGGATCGTGGTCGATCAGGCTCATCCGCGCGAACGACGGCATCGCCATGTTCAGCGCGTCGGCGTAGTTCCAGTAGTCGCGGTGGCCGGCCTGCACCGACACCACTTCGGCTTTGATCCGCGTGCGGATCGAATCCAGCGGGATTTCCGGGTGGAAGTAGGTGTAGAGGTCGAGGTACGCCTCGCCTGCGGCCTGGTTGTCCGGGAAGAACGGCCGGTTCGGGTCCTCCGGCAGGAGGTAGGAGTTGGCCTGCGCCCACGGGTACGTCTTGTGGTTGGACTGCCCGGTGGTCCGGACCAGTGCCAGGTTGCCCACGTGGAACGTCGCGTTCTGCCAGTCCGGCGCGTCGAGGTTGGTCCCGTTGGCGACCCAGTAGTTGCCCGCGGCCACCATTTCGTCCGCCACGGCGCAGGTCGCGGCGGCGGCCGCCACCGGGGCCGTCAGGAGACCGCCCGCCACCGCCGTGGCCGCGAGCACGCCGAAACCGCGAATTCCCGGGAAACGCATGGAAGCGTCCTCCTCAAAACTCATGGCGGCGGTCATCCGCAGCGAGTGAAGCGCGTCCCGGTAACCGTGTCAAGGTACCGATCACCGGTACGCCGCAACGGTTTCCAGCAGCCGGCGGGACGCGGACTCGGCGCCGTCGGCGTTCTTGGCGAGCACCAGCGTGAGGACCCGGGAATGCGCCACCAGCTCCATCGGCTCGTGGTGCGCCTTCAGCGCGGCGACCACGGGCACCTGCAACTGGGCGATCAGCGTGTTCCCCGACGCCCGGACCAGCGCCGCGTGGAACCGCGAATCGGCGTCGCGGAACGCTTCGCCGTCGCCGCGCTCGACCGCGTCGGCCATCTGCCCGTAGGCCGCCGCCATCGCGGACAGCTCGTCCGGACGCCGGTGCCGCGCCGCCATCCGCGCGGCCTGCGGTTCGATGGCCAGCCGCAGCTCCAGCAGCTCGCGCAGGTGCTCGCGGCCGCCGGGACCGCCGACGCGCCAGGCGATGACGTCCGGGTCGATCGCGTCCCACGCCTCCGGCGGCAGCGTCCACGTCCCGACCCGCGGGCGCGCGGTCACCATGCCCTTGGACTCGAGGACGCGCAACGCCTCGCGGACCACGGTGCGGGACGCGGAGAACCGGCGGCCGAGCTCCTCGGGGACGAGCGGCTGCCCGTCCCCGAGGGCGCCTTCGACGATGAGCCTGCCCAGTTCGTCGACGATGCGGGCGTGGAGGTTCACCGCTACTCGGGCAGGCCGACGCGCCGTTCCCCGCTGCGCAGCTGTTGCAGCACGACCGCGATCACCAGCAGCGCGCCGTGGGCGACGTTCTGCCAGAACGGGTTGATGCCCAGCCCGGACATGCCGTTGTCGAGCACGCCCAGGATGATCACCGCGAGCACGGTCGAGATGATCGAGCCGCGGCCGCCCTTGAGCATCGTGCCGCCGAGCGCGGCGCCGGTGACCGCCTGCAGCTCCAGGCCTTCCGACCCGGACGTCGGCTGGCCGGAGCCGGTGCGCGCGGTGATCAGCACGCCCGCGATCGCCGCGACCACGCCGACGAGGGCGTACACACCGATGATGTACCGGTTGATGTTGATCCCGGCCAGCCGTGCGGCGGTGTCGTTGCCGCCGATGGCGTAGACGTTGCGGCCGATGTCGGTGTACTTGAGCAGGAAGTGCAGCAGCGCCGCGACGATCAGGAACACCCACACCAGCGACGGCAGCCCGGCGATCGCGCCCTTGGCCAGGAAGATGAACAGGTCGTCGCCGCCGGTGTAGCCCTGCGCCTTGCCGTCGGAGATGACCTGCGCGATGCCCTTGTAGGTGGCGAGCATGGCCAGCGTCGCGACCACCGGGTTGACCCGGCCGAAGATGATGATCATGCCGTTGACCAGGCCGCAGAGGATGCCGACGCCGACCGCGGCGAGAATGCCGACCTCGGCGTTGCCGGTCGAGGTGAACACCATCGCCGAGATCACCGACGCGAGCCCCGCCATCGAGCCGACCGAGATGTCCAGCGCGCCCAGGATGATCACCAGCGTCTGGACCAGGGCGAGCAGGCCCATGATGGTGATCGCGCTGCCGATCAGCAGCAGGTTGTTGGTGCGGAAGAAGTTCTCGTTCAGCACGCTCAGCAGGATCACCAGTGCGATCAGCGTGATGATCAGGCTCGAGTTCTGCACGCCGATGCCGGTCAGCACCCGGCGCGCGGCGCTTGGCTGAGGCGCGGCAGCGGGCGCCGACGTTTCCTTGGTGGGAGTACTCATGCGCCGATCTCCTGGGCGTCGTCCACGGCTGGTTCGGTTTCGGGGATGGCGAGGGTCAGCACGGCTTCCTCGGTCGCTTCCTCACGGCCGAGCTCGCCCGCGAGACGTCCGGCGCGCATGACGAGGATGCGGTCGGCCAGCGTCAGCACTTCGGGCAGGTCGGAGGAGATGACCAGCAGCGCGATGCCTTCGGCGGCGAGGCCGTCGATGATCCGGTAGATCTCGGCCTTCGCGCCGACGTCGACCCCGCGCGTCGGCTCGTCGAGGATCAGCAGCTTCGGCCTTCGCGCGAGCCAGCGCGCGAGCACCGCCTTCTGCTGGTTGCCGCCGGAGAGCTTGCGGACTTCCTGCTCCATCGACGGCGTCCGCACGCGAAGCTCGCGTACGTACTCCTCGACGAGCGCGCGCTCCTTCGCCCGCTTCACGACCCGGAAGCGGCGAAGCCGGTCCAGGACGGCGATGGAGACGTTGTCGCGTACGGACCGCTGCATGAGCAGCGCGTCCGTCTTGCGCTCTTCGGGAGCGAAGCCGATGCCGGCTTTGACGGCGTCACCAGGGTTGTGCGCGCGCAGCCGCTTGCCGTCGAGCTCGGCGGTCCCGGACCGGATCGGCAGGTCGCCGACGATCGCGCGGGCCAGCTCGGACCGGCCCGCGCCGACCAGCCCGGCCAGGCACACGACCTCGCCCGCGCGGACCTGCAGCGAGATGCCCGAAACGTCGTCGGTGGTGACGTCGGTCAGCTTCAGCACGACGTCCCCGGTGGCCTGGGTGACGCGGCGTTCGAGCGCGGAGAGGTCGCGGCCGATCATCATCCGGACCAGGCCGGCCTCGTCGGTCTCCGCGGCCTGCTGGACGCCGACGAGCTTGCCGTCGCGCAGCACGGCGACGCGGTCGGCGAGCTGGAAGATCTCCTTCATCCGGTGCGAGACGTAGACGACCGCGACACCGCTGTCGCGCAGCCGCCCGATCAGCCGGAACAGCGCCTCGACCTCGTGCTCCGACAACGACGACGTCGGCTCGTCGAACGCGATCACCTTCGGCGGCGTGGCCGCGGTGAGCACGCGCAGGATCTCGACGAGCTGGCGCTGCGCGGCGGAGAGGGCGACACCGAGGGTGGCCGGGTCGAGGACGCCTTCGAAGCCGTACTCGGCCAGCGCGTCCTGCGTGGCCTTGGTGAGCGTGCGGCGGCTGAACACGCGGGCCTTCGCGGGGAGTTCGCCGACGAAGACGTTCTCCGCCACCGAGACGTGCGGGATGATCTCGGGTTCCTGGTAGATCACGCGCACCCCGGCGGCCATCGCCGCGCGCGGGGTGTCGAAGGTGACCTCGGTGCCGTCCAGGAGCAGCCGGCCGTCATCCGGGCCCTGGTCGCCGGACAGCACGCGCAGGAGCGTCGACTTCCCGGCGCCGTTCTCGCCCATCAGGGCCAGCACCTCGCCGGAGCGGAACTCCAGCGAGACGTCGTCGAGGGCGGTGACCCCGGAGAAGCGCTTGCCGATGCCCTCGACGGCGAGCGCGGGAGGGGAGCTGGACATGGTCGCCTTCCGTACGGCGGTCGTGCGTGGTGAGGCGGGCCGGAACCCGCCTCACCACGGGCGAGGGTCGGTCAGGTGCAGTTGACGCCGGCCTGCTTGTAGTTGTCCTTGTTGACGATCGTGGTCTTGGCGATCGTCTCGGCGGGCAGTTCCTTGCCGTTCTTGACCTTGTCGACCAGCACCTGGATCGCCGAGCGGCCGACCTCGGCGCCGGAGATGTAGAGCGCGGACTTGTTGCCGGTGTCCTTGCCGGCGGCCCAGTCCTTGCAGGTGAGGTACGCGCCGAGGCCGACACCGATGATGTTGTTCGCCTGGACGCCGGAGTTGGCCAGCGCGGTGACGACGCCCGTCTCGTTCTCGTCGTTGCAGCCCCAGACGACCCAGTGCTTGACGCCGGGGTTGGAGCCGATCACCGCGCCGGACTTGTTCTGCGCGTCGACGGGGGAGTTGTCGGTGCCGACGTCGATCACCGGGACGTCCGCGCCCGCGGCCTTGGCGAACGCGCTCTTGGCGGCGTTGACGCGGTCGGTGCAGACGGTCAGGTCCTGCTTGAACGCGCTGATGATCTTCGTGTCCGCGGCGGCCCAGCCGGCGGCCTTGAACAGCTTCCCCGCCTCGGTGCCGACCGAGTCGCCCATCTGGCTGCCGTTGAAGCCGACGAATGGGGCCTTCGCGCCGGTGCCGTCCTTGATGACGTCGTCGGAGGCGATCAGCGGGATGCCCGCGCTCTTGGCCTTGTCGATCACCTGCGGGCCGATGGCCTGGTCGGGGACGACGATGGCGACGCCGTTGGCGCCCTGGGCGACCGCGGCGTCCAGTTCGGTGATCGCCTTGTTGGCGTCCTGGCCGAGGTTGACGACCTTGAGTTCGACGCCGAGTTCCTTCGCCTTCTCCTGCGCGCCCTGGGCCTGCTCGACGAAGTACTGCTGGTCACCCTGTTTCTGCAGGTAGTACAGGGTGATCTTGCCGTTGGCCGGCGCCTGCTGCTGCGGCGCCGCGGTGTCTTTGCCGGAGGAGCAGGACGCCAGCAGAGCGCCGGAAATCAAACAACAACCAACAACGCTCCAGGTCCGGAACCTGTGCGGGTATGGGGACATCGTTGCTCCCAAGGAGGCCGAAGTTCACGTGGCGCGGCGGAGCGCCGCGAAGTGACTCGTATTACAAAACACCCTTTCGTGGAGCGTCAAGGCGCAGTTAGCGGAGCGAGACCTACTCTGCGTAGTTGCATCGTGGCAATCGTGGCCCGCATTTATCGTATTTTTTCCCGTCTACCCTGCGCGTTGTCCGGTTTTGTCCTGTGCGAATGTTCTGATCGGTGTTGTCGACTGTGGTGGAAGTTTCACGGTGGCCCCGGAGGGCCTCGCTGCCCGATTCGTCCGGCTGGCAGGATGGCCGGACCACGTTAGGGGGACCCGATGAGGAAGCACCGCGTCGCCGCGCTCGCCGGGATCGCCGTCCTGGCGGCCGGGTGCAGCAGCCCGCCGCAGCAGGGGCCGGCGCCCACGCCGTTCCCCGAGACGGCGGCCTCGTCTTCGGAAGCCGCCGCGCCCGAGGGGTCGTTCAGCGTCGTCGCCACCGGTGACGTCCTGATCCACCCGGCGCTGACCGAGCAGGCCGAGGCCGACGGCGGCGGCAAGATCGACTACCGGCCGCTGCTGGCCGGGATCAAGCCGCTGATCTCCGGCGCGGACCTCGGGATCTGCCACCTCGAGACGCCGCTGGCGCCGGAGGGCGGGCCGTACAGCGGGTACCCGTCGTTCAGCGCGCCGCCGGAGATCGCCGACGCGATCAAGGACATCGGCTACGACACCTGCTCGACGGCGTCCAACCACACGATCGACCAGGGCGCCGAGGGCGTCACCCGCACCCTGGACAAGCTCGACGCGATCGGCGTCAAGCACACCGGCTCGGCGCGGTCGGCGGGCGAGGCCGCGAAGCCGCTGATCCTCGACGTCCACGGCGTCAAGGTCGCCCAGGTGTCGTACGCCTTCGGCTTCAACGGCATCAAGGTGCCGGCCGGGAAACCGTGGCTGGCCAACCAGATCGACGTCGACGCCGTGCTGGCGGCGGCCCGCAAGGCCCGGCAGGCCGGGGCGCAGGTCGTCATCGCGAGCCTGCACTGGGGTGTCGAGTACCAGCACGAGCCGACGGCCGAACAGCGCTCGCAGGCCAAGAAGATCCTGGCCTCGGACGACGTCGACCTGATCGTCGGCCACCACGCCCACGTGGTCCAGCCGTTCGAGAAGATCGGCGGCAAGTGGGTGGCCTACGGGCTCGGCAACAGCGTCGCCCGCCACTCGGAACCCAAGGGCGACACGGAGGAAGGCGCGGCGGCCCGCTTCCGCTTCGTCCGCGACGGCGACCGCTGGAAGGTCGCCAAGGCCGAGTACATCCCGACCCTGATCCGCCTCGAGGCTCCCATCCGTCTGATCGACTTGTCGACATCTCCCTCGTCGCCCCCGGTCACCAAGGCCCTCCAGGACACGGACAAGAACATCCTGAGCCTCGGCGCAGCCAAATCCGGCCTCACCCGCCCCGGCCCGTAACCCGCAACTCGCGTGATCAGAGCCGTGACTCGCGTGATTGAAGCCGGATCTCGCGAGTTACGGCTTCAATCACGCGAGTCACGTTCCTGAGCACGCGAGTTACGGCTTCAGTGGGTGCGGGTGGTGATGAGGCGGGCCAGGGTGGCGAGTTCGGCGGTGGCGCGGGAAGGTGGGGCGGCCGCGGTGAGGTCGCGGAGGGCCTTGGCGAGCAACGCGTCCGCCTGGGCCTGGCTCCACTGGCGGCCGCCCGCGGCCTCGACCAGGGTCGCCGCGTGGGCCAGCTCGGTCTCGGCCAGGGGTTCGGGCCGGGCGTAGAGCGCGGCGAGGTCCGCGCCGGCCGGGGTGCCGGAACACAGGGCCGTCACCACCGGCAGGGACTTCTTGCGGTTCTGCAGGTCCGAGTACACCGGCTTGCCCGTGACGGCCGGGTCGCCCCAGATCCCGAGCAGGTCGTCGACGTGCTGGAACGCCAGGCCAACCGCGCGGCCGAACGCACCGAACCGCTCCGCACCGCCCGCGCCGAGCGCGCAGGCCGCGCCCAGCAGGGCCGCCGTCTTGCCCTCCGCCATCCGCACGCACTCGGCGGGGGTGACGTCGTCGCGCTGCTCGAAGTCCAGGTCCTCGGCCTGGCCTTCGAGCAGGGCGAGTGTCGCGTCCGACAGCACCTTCGCGTTCGCCGCGCCGCTGGGCGCGAGCACCTCGAACGCCAGGCTCAGCAACGCGTCCCCGGCCAGCACCGCCGGCCCGGTGCCGAACACCGTCCACGCCGTCGCCCGGTGCCGCCGGGTCGTGTCGCCGTCCATGACGTCGTCGTGCAGCAGCGAGAAGTTGTGCACCAGCTCGACGGCGACGGCGGCGGGCACCGCATCGGCCGCCTCCCCGCCCGCGGCTTCCGCGCACAGCAGCACCAACGCCGGCCGCAGCGCCTTGCCGCCGTCGGTGACGGCCGGCCGTCCCTGGGCGTCCTGCCAGCCGAAGTGGTAGGCGGCGATCCGCCGCATCGTCTCCGGCAGCCGCTCGGCGGCCGCCCGCAGCGCCGGGTCGACGAGTCCCTTGCTCCACGCCAGGACGTCGGTGAGCGGACGAGCGGCGGTCCGCGTGTTCATGGTCGTCATCAGCTGCCCACCTGGACGTCGTCGAGGATGCCGAGGGCGTCGGGGACGAGGACGGCGGCGGAGTGGTAGGCGCTGACGAGGTAGGAGGTGATGGCTTGGTCGTTGGTGCCCATGTGTCGGACGTTGAGTCCGGGTTGGTATTCGTCGGGCAGTGTTTTGGGTCGGAGGGCGATGACGCCGGCGTCGTCTTCGCCGGTGCGCATGGCGAGGATGGAGGTGGTGCCGGCTGGGCTGATGGGGATTTTGTCGCTGGGGAGGATCGGTACTCCGCGCCAGGTGGTGACGCGTTTGCCGTCGAGGAGGGTGGTGTCGGGGTAGATGCGGCGGGCGGTGCATTCGCGGCCGAAGGCGGCGATGGCTTGGGGGTGGGCGAGGAAGAAGCGGGTTTTGCGGCGTCGGCAGAGCAGGTCGTCGAGGTCGAGCGGCGTCGGCGGCCCGGTCCGGGTGGGGATCCGTTGTTTGAGGTCGGCGTTGTGCAGGAGCCCGAAGTCGGTGTTGTTGATCAGTTCGTGTTCTTGTCGTTCGCGGAGGGCTTCGACGGTGAGCCGGAGTTGTTGTTCGAGCTGGTTCATCGGCTGGTTGTAAAGATCGGTCACCCGGTTGTGAACCCGCAGAAGGGTCTGGGCGACGGCCAGGTCGTATTCCCGGGGCGAGGGGTCGTAGTCGACGTAGGTGCCGGGTAGCAGGGGTTCGCCGTCGTGTCCGGCGGCGAGGTCGATGGCGGCTTCGCCTTTGTGGTTCTGGGGTTTCCGGGGCCGGGCCAGCGCCTCGGCGACGTGGGTGCGCAGGGGTTCGGAGCGGCCGTTGAGGCGGGCGTAGGCGGTGGCGGGCAGGACGAGGGCGGTGACGCGGGTGGCGGCGCGGGCGGTGAAGGTCCAGGTACCCGGTTCGGGGCCGAGGAGTTCTTCGCCGAAGTGGTCGCCGTCGGTGGCAGTGCCGAGGTGGAGGTCGTCGCCGTAGGGGCCGGCGCGGTGGCGGGTGATTTTGCCGTGGGCGATGAGGAACAGGGTGTCCAGTGGGGTGCCGGCGGTGAACAGGGTGGCGCCGGGTTCGTATTCGCGTTGCTCGAACGCCTCCGCCAACGCCTCCAACGCTGCCTCGTCGCCGAAGTCGCGCAGTAACGCCAGTTCGGTGAGTTCGGCGGGGATGACGTGGACGCGGGTGCCGGTGGTGTAGAAGGAGAGTTTGCCGTCGCCGAGGGTGTAGGTGAGGCGGCGGTTGACGCGGTAGGAGCCGGCGGGGACGTCGATCCAGGGCAGCTGGGTGAGCAGCCAGCGGGTGGTGATGCCGCGCATTTGCGGCGGGGTTTTGGTGGTGGTGCTCAGCGTCCGCGCGGCGCGGACGCTGAGCGAGAGCTGCACCGACTCCTCGGTGACGGTCACGCGATTTCCCGTCCGAGTTCGGCGCCTTCCAGCACGGCGAGGGCGTCGGGGACGAGGACGGCGGCGGAGTAGTAGGCGGAGACGAGGTAGGAGATGAGGGCTTGGTCGTTGATGCCCATGAAGCGGACGTTGAGGCCGGGCTGGTATTCGTCGGGGAGTCCGGTTTGGTGCAGTCCGACGACGCCTTGGGCTTGTTCGCCGGTGCGCATCAGCAGGATGGAGCTGGTGCGGGTGTCGGTGACGGGGATTTTGTTGCAGGGCAGGAGGGGGACGCCGCGCCAGGAGGGGACTTGGTGGCCGGCGAGGTCGACGCTGGCAGGGTAGATGCCGGCTTTGGTGCATTCGCGGCCGAAGGCGGCGATGGTGGCGGGGTGGGCGAGGAAGCAGGCGGGGTCTTTCCAGACGAGGGTGAGCAGGGCGTCGAGGTCGTCGGGGGTGGGTGGGCCGGTGCGGGTGGGGATGCGCTGGGCGAAGTCGGCGTTGTGCAGGAGCCCGAAGTCGGGGTTGTTGACCAGTTCGTGTTCTTGCCGTTCGCGCAGTGCTTCGACGGTGAGGCGGAGTTGTTGTTCGATCTGGTTCATGGGCTGGTTGTAGAGGTCGGCGACGCGGGAGTGGACCCGCAGCACCGTCTGCGCGACGGAGAGTTCGTATTCGCGGGGGCGGGTTTCGTAGTCGACGAAGGTGGCGGGGAGGACGGGTTCGCCGTCGTGGCCGGAGGCGAGGGAGATTTCGGCTTCGCCGTGGTCGTTGCTGGCCGTGGCGCCGCGGGCGCGGTAGTCGGCCAGGTGGGCCTGCAGTGTTTCGGAGCGGTCGAGGATGTCCTGGAAGGCGCTGCGGGGGAGGGTCAGGACGGTGCAGGTGGTGACGGCTTTGGCGGTGTATTCCCAGATGCCGTCGGGGTCGGTGAGGGTGGTGTCGCCGAAGTGGTCGCCGTCGGCGAGGGTGCCGAGGACGACGTGGTCGCCGTAGGCGCCGGTGCCGATTTTGGTGATCTTGCCGTGGGCGAGGAGGAAGACTTCTTCGGCGGGGGAGCCGAATTCGACGAGGGCGTCGCCGGGGGCGTATTCGCGTTGGGTGAAGCGGTCGGCGAGTTCGGTGAGGACGGTCTCGTCGTCGTAGCCGCGCAGGGGGGCGAGTTCGCCGAGTTCGGGGGGGATGACGCGGACTTGGGCGCCGGTGGTGGTGAAGGTGACCCGGCCGTCCCCGACCGCGTAGGAGAGGCGGCGGTTGACGCGGTAGGCGCCGCCGGAGACCTCGACCCAGGGCAGTACTTTGAGCAGCCAGCGGGAGGAGATGCCCTGCATCTGCGGGACCGATTTGGTCGTCGTGGCCAGGGTCCGGGCCGCCGCCCGCCCCAGGCTCGACGGCGCCTGCTCGGATCCCACCGGGTCGGTGACAGTCACAACGAGGACCACCCAATCATTCGCGTTCGGCACGTGCCCGCCGGCCGGCACGCCGGTCATGACCTGCTATTTGCTGATATGCGCGCGGTTTCGCGGCGGCGCGAAATCAACATAGCAACCGCGCCGGGGCGCACAATGACACGATCGGGTCACCGGGGTAATTGCCGGGCGGAGGACTTGATCATTGTCCGGCGATCTTCGGCGCCGGTGGTCACCGGCTGTCCGCGGACGTCACTCGGTCGTGAGGATCCCTGCCCGGCAGCGCGATCCGTGATCGCCCAGCGAGACGGCGCGCCCGCGGGTACCCGTTTCAGCTGCGCCGAATCGGCGACTTTCGGGACGCCGGTGCGGCCACCCGGATGAATTCCGGACCCTCTGTTGTCCGGCCGGAAATGGGTGGCTAACTTGAGCGGACCCGGCCCGAGTAATGCCGGGCAGTGCTTCCCGCCTTCCGCGGGCGAAAGGACCCGGATGAACATCTTCGTGGCCGGCAGTCTCTGGGTGGCCGGCGCGGCCCTGGTCGCGGGCGTGGTCGCCTACCTGGTCCGCCGGTTCGGCTGGGACGAAGGCAGGCCTGACAACAACGACGCCGCCGGCCAGGTGTTCACCATCGTCGGCGGGCTGCACGCGGTCCTGCTCGCCTTCGTGCTCATCTCGCTGTACGACTCGGTGAACAACGTCAGCCAGAACGCGCAGACCGAAGCCGACAGCCTGGTCGCGGCCACCTGGGCGGCCGACGCGCTGCCGGCCGAGACCAAGGACCGGGTGCACCAGCTCGCCGCCGCCTACGCCCGCACGGTCGAGGAACAGGAATGGCCGCGCCTGGCCGACGGCGGCGAGGTCCCGGCCACCGGCGCGACGGAGCTCGACCAGATGCGCCACGCGGTCGCGGAGGCCCCGTCCGACGACGACTGGCTGCTGGACCGCAAGACCGAGGCCAGCAACCAGCTGTGGTCGGTCTACCAGGCCCGCCAGCAGCGGCTGAACCATTCCGGGGCCGGCGGGGTCGGCCCGGTCGTCTGGTTCGCCCTGATCCTCGGCAGCCTGATCACCGCGATCCTGCTGCCCAACCTGTTCGGCGGCACACGGCTGGCCGCGCACATCATCATCGTGTCCACCCTGGCCGGCACGATCACGTTGCTGCTCTTCGCGATCCACCAGCTGCAGAACCCGTTCAGCGGCGGCGTCAGCGTGCCCCCCGAGGCGTTCACCTCGGCGCTGGCCAGGCTGGCTTGACCGGCACGCGCGCCCGCTGGGTGGCGGCGTTCGGCGTGGCGGCCGCGGCCTCGGCGCTGCTGGCGGCGACGGGCTGGCTCGCGCCCCCGAAGGCCCGGCTCGCTGTGGCCGGGGAGCCGGGCGGCTGCACGGTTCTCCAGGCGGAGAACGAACGCGACGGCGCGCCGACGACGTTGCGGCTGCTGTCCCTGCCCGGCGGGGTCACCAAGCGGATCAGCCAGGCCGGGTACTGGATCAACGCGATGGGCTACTCCGCCGCGCAGAACGTGGTCTACGGCGTCGCCGACGGCACCCGCGCCGGCCGGTACGGCCACGGCGCGCACGCGGTCCGGATCGACGCCGCCGGGGTGGTCACCGACCTCGGCGTGATCGGCCGCGCGGGCGCGCGGCGTCCCGTGTGGAGCCTGGTCACGGGGGCCACCGCGGGCGCGATCGACGGCAACCGCTGGTACGTCCGGCAGAACAGCGATCTGTACACAGTGGACATCGATCCGGCCGGCCAGGACTACCTGCGCGTGGTGCACCGGACGGCGTTGCGGCCGGTCTCGCTTGCCGTCGGTGTCGACGACTTCGCCTTCGACCCGGCGGACGGCCTCCTCTACGGCGTTTCGGTGACTTCGCGCGGGGACAACTCGGTGGTCACCCTCGACCCGTCGAGCGGGCAGGTCGCGGTGGTCCCCGGCCTCCGGTTCCCCGAGGGCGGGGCGTACGGGTCGGTGGTGCTGGCCCCCGGCACGATCTACGCCACGGCCAACCACGACGGGCCGCGCAGCGTCACGTACCGCCTGCTGCGCGACGGCTCGAGCCCGGCCGCCGAGGTCGCGACCGGGCCGCCGCTGGTGAGCGGCGACGCGGCCGGGTGCTTGGCCGAGACGCCCCCGCCCCCGCCCCCGCCGACGACGTCCTCGCCTCCGCCGACGACGCCACCGGGGCAGGAGTCGCCGACGCCGTCACCGACGCCGCCACCCTCGACCGAGCCGCCGGTCACCCCGGCCCCGGAGCCGCCACCGCCGGCGCAGCCGCCGCCGGTGGAACGGCCCGTCGTCGTGCCGCCGACTCCCGAGCCGGCACCCCCGCCGCCGCCGCGCGTGCAGACGCCCACGCCGGCTGCCCTGCCTCCGCCGCCCCCGCCGTCGACGCCCCGCGCGCGGCCGACGGACAAGGCCGAGCCGGTGGTCAGGGACACCGGCGAGCGGACCGAAGAGAAACGGCGCTGGGGACTGACGGCGCTGATCCTCGTGCTCGGCGGCGGCGCGGCGGCCGCGCACGGGCGCCGGCACCGGTGAGGCGTGCTCAGTACTTGAACTGGTCGACGTTGTCGGCGGTGATGAGCAGGGGATCGCCCAGCAGGACGGTCCTCGTGGCCGGGTCGTACTTCACCGCCGGCAGCTCCAGGCTCACCTTGTTGACGGCCTGGAGCGGCTTGCCGTCGGCGATCTGCTTCGCCGTCCACGCGGTCAGGTAACCCAGCGACTCGACGTTCCACAGCACCGACTGCGAACACGAGCCGTCGAGCAGGAACGGCTTGATGGCCTGCGGCGTCCCGACGCCGACGGTGAACACCCGGCCGATCTTCTGCTCGTCGCCGACGGCCTTTGCGACACCGGGCGCGGAGGTCGTGCACTCGCCGATCAGCCCGGTCAGGCCGGGGTGCTCGGTCATGAGCTGCTTGGCCAGCACTGTCGCGGTGTCCTCGTCTTCGCCCGCGTACACGGTCTCGACGAGTTCCGCCTTCGGGTAGTGCTTGGCCGCGTACTCCTTCTGGACCGCGATCCACGAGTTGAGGTTCGCCGCGGCCTTGCCGCAGGAGACGATGGCGTACTGGCCGGCGCCGCCGGTCTTCGCCATCAGGGCGTCGACCAGCGCGGTGCCGATACCCTGCGCGCTGGCCTGGTTGACGAACACCTCGCGTTGCGTGCCCGGCGCGTCGGTGTCCGAGGTGAGCACGTGGATGCCCTTGGCCCTGGCCTCGGCGATCACGCCGGCGAGCGCGGCGGGGTCGTTCGGGGCCACCACGATGACGTCGGGCTTCTTCGCGATCAGGTCGCGCAGGATGGTCACCTGGGCGGCCGGGTCGACGGTCGCCGGGCCGGTCGAGTGCCACGCCACGCCCAGCTGCCTCGCCGCCTCGAGGCCGCCGTTGTCCATCGCCTGGAAGTACGGGATGCCGGCGACCTTGGGCACGAACTCGATCCGGGTCGGCGCCGGCGCGGGGGCGCTGCCCAGCTGGTCGGCGCAGCCCCCGAGCGCGAGTGCCGCGACCAGCGTCGCCGTCGCGGCCAGCCGGAAGGTCTTCGTCGGCCCTCGCATCCCCACCCGTTCCTCAGGACTTTCGATCAGTTCGATGGGTCCGCGCATGGTCGAGACCAAGGGCGAACGTAGGGCTCCGGGTAACGGTGGTCAACGGGATGTGCGCAAAGGGTTACGGAAGTGAGTTCTGCTTCGCCGGAAATGCCCTGGTCGCCCTGTTGTGGCTACTTTGAGTGACAGCAAACCGCCTATCCGTGTCTGTCCGGGGTGGGCGGGACTGTGACGCGCGGAATGTGCGTCAGTTACCCCCTAGGGGTATGGTTCAAGGCATGAGCGAACAGCACGCAGCTTCGTGGGCGACGGCGATCCAGGCGACTCTGCACTGCCTGACCGGCTGTGCCATCGGTGAGGTGCTCGGCATGGTGCTGGGCACGGCGTTCGGCCTGCACAACGCGGCGACCGTGGTGCTGTCGATCGCGCTGGCCTTCGTCTTCGGCTACGGCCTGACCATGCGGGGCGTGCTGAAGTCGGGGATGAACCTGCAGGCCGCGTTCAAGGTCGCGCTGGCCGCGGACACCGTGTCGATCGCGGTGATGGAACTGATCGACAACACCGTCGTCGTGGCGATTCCCGGGGCGATGGACGCCGGGCTGGCCAGTGCCCTGTTCTGGCTGTCACTGGCGCTCTCGCTCGCGATCGCCTTCGTCGTCACGGTGCCGGTCAACAAGTGGATGATCGGGCGCGGCCTCGGCCACGCCAAGGTGCACGCGCACCACCACCACTGAGCGCGCCCGGGGAGGTGGCGGCCTCCCCGGACGCCGCTACCGGCTGGAAAGGTCGATCGCGCGGTCGAGCCCGCGCCGGTCGAGCACCCGCAGGATGCCTTCCAGCAGGTAGTAGTCGGCGTACGGGAGCGACACCTCGACACCGTCCTCGGCGGGCCGGTTGCGGGTGCAGCGGGCGACGCTCGCCTCGGCACGGGCGGACTTCGTCGTCAGGCAGGTCCGCGAGATCGCGGTGAGGATCCGCAGCGCGCTGTCCCGGTAGTGCGGGCGGTGCGTCAGTTCCGCCAGGTCGAGCAGGCCGCACGCCATGATCACGCCCGCGGACGCGTCCTTGACGTCGTCGGGGGCCTGCGGGGCCAGGTAGTCCCACACCGGGACGTGGTCGGGCGTCAGCCGGGACAACGCGAAGTCCGCGAGCCGGCGGGCCGTGGCCAGGAACTCCGCGTCCCCGGTCCGCCGGTGGATCGTGGTGAACCCGTAGACGCCCCAGGCCTGCCCGCGCGACCAGCACGACGCCGGGCTGTAGCCCTGCACGGTGTTCGGCCCGATCGGCGCGCCGGTGACCGGGTCGAAGTCGAACACGTGCGGGGTGGACCCGTCGGGGCGCGGGAAGTTCCGCTGCACCGTCTTGGCGTGCGCGACGGCGATTTCGAGGTACTTCGGGTCCTGCGTCTGCGCACTGGCGAACGCGAGCAGGTCGAGGTTCATCATCGTGTCCATGATGACGCGGCCGGCGTTGTTCGGATCGGACAGCGCACCCCAGGCGCGGATGAACCGGCCGGCCGGGTTGTACCGCTTGATCAGCGAGGACGCCGCCTGCACCGCGCCGGCCCGCCACTTCTCGTCGCCGGTGAGCCGCCAGGCCGTCACCCACGAGGGGTAGAAGAGGAAACCGAGGTCGTGCGTGCCCGTGTCGTTCTGGCGCGGCGCGAGCTTTTCCGCGGAGGCCAGCGCGAGGGTCTTGAATTGTTCCTCGCCGCTGTGCAGCCAGGCCAGCCACAACTGACCGGGCCAGAATCCGCCGACCCAGTCGCCGTTCTGCGAATAGGTCCATTTCTCGAACTTCGTGCCGACCGGGAACGCGGTGACGCCGGGCGCCACGGCGCGGAGCTTGGCCACCGCGTAATCGGCCGCCTGGCGGAGCGTCCGGGTGGCCGAGGCCTGGTCAGGGGTGGCCGCGGAGGCGGCCGTCGAGGTGCTGGCGCCCACCGCGACCGCGGCACCGGCCGCGGTGGTCAGCAGGGTTCTCCGGGAAACGCTCACAGGTACCCGCCATTCCGTGAATCCGTGGGAGGAAAGTGCCCGGAATTTTTGCACGATGGACAGTCCGTTGTACACCCGGCGGAAGTCTGTTCACGGTTGTGAATTGCGGTCCCGGTGAGCGGAATAACCCGGAAAATGGGCGAAGGCCCGGCGGGGTACACCGGGCCTTCGCTGTGGTCGCGGGGGTGAGGGCAGTCATCCGCGCGACGATTTTCAGCAGTGCGGGGCGACCGGCTGGTCGGAACCCGTCTGCAGGTAGGTGTCCGACACGTAGTGCCCGGGGCCGATCCGGTCCCAGATGTTGCCGGTGCCGAACTTGCCGGTGACGGTGTCGCCCTCGACGTAGCACTCGATGTTCACCTTGGCGTAGTTCGCCGCGAGGCCCTTGATGGCGGCCGAGGTGCTCGCGCTCGCCCGGACGTTCATCGGGTCGCCCGCCGTGCTGACCACGCCGGTCGGGCCGGAGCCGGTCCACAGGTAGGTGACGTTGACGTTGCCGTTGTCGGACATGCCGAGGCCGTCCCAGAACACGCCGTCGGCGAGGTCGATGCCCGCCGGGTTCTGCACCTTGTAGCCCAGGCCGCTCTTACCGCCGTTGTACCCGTTGTGGTAGGCGGCATACGCCTCGGGCTGGCCCTGCGGCAGGTCCTTGAACTTGGTCCGCACCGACGACGGGTTCCAGTAGTCGTCCTGCTCGTTCCACGGGCCGACGTCCCACACCGGCGCGTACTCGCACTTGCTGCCGTCGGTGCGGCAGACGCGGACGGAGTAGTTGCCGGTGCCCTTGGGCGCCAGCGCCTTGCCGGACGGCAGCGCGACGAAGTGGTCCCGGCTGGTGATGACGTGGCCGTTGGCGGTGGTCCCGCCGGGCAGGCCTTCGCGGGTGCCGAAGACCTTGTAGGTCAGCTCGGTGCCGGCGGCCAGTGCGCTGGCCTGCGGGACGCTGTCGGCGCTGAGCGCGACGCTCTTGACCGAGGGCCGCACGCCGTCGGTGGTGCTGTGCAGGCTGATCCGCACCTGCACCTCGTTCACGGCGGACTTCAGCGCGGTGCCGGCCGGGGTCCACTCGGTCCAGTCGTTCACCCCGGTCCGCCCGCGGACGTCGACGTCGACCGAGGTGCCCCGGGGCGTGTCGGCGGTGAGTTCCGCGCTGACGCGGTTCGCGGCCGAGCCGAGCCGGTGCCCGGCGGTGAGCAGGCTGCCCTCGCTGCCGGCGAACACCCTGGAGGTTCTGTGCCAGGCCGCGTCGGCCAGGGTGAGCGTGCCACCCTGGCCGGTGACGTTGACGTCGTCCTGGTCCACAGTGGACAGATCGGCGGTCCAGTTCGTCGTGGACGGTGCCGTCGCGGCCTGCGCGGGGGCTCCGGCCAGCGCCGTCACCGCTCCGGCGGCCAGAACCGCCGCGGTCACGCGGCCGGCCTTCATGATCCGGATCATCCCCGGTTCTCCTCTCACACCTGTTGTTTCGAAGGTGGGAGAAGAGTGACTGTCGGGCGTACATGATCCGTACAACGGGATTGTGCGGGGTTTGCCGCGGCTTTGCTGTTCTTGCCGGATTGCTCTGCCGTGGCTTCCCCCGCCGGCCCGAACGCCGGATTGTTCAACGGCCGGCAGGCCTTGTCAAGGCGGGAAAGCGTGCCTTGACAAGGCCTGCCGGCCGCTGAAGCGGCTGCGTATCGGGTCGGCAGGGGGGGTGTGGCCGGGACGGTCCTTCGGACCGTTGTCCGGTGGCTCCGCGGTCCTTCGGACCGTTGTCCGGTGGACTGCGGTCCTGCGGACCGTTGTCTGGTGGGCCGCGGTCCTGCGGACCGCTCTCTTGTGGCCCCGCGGTCTTGCGGACCGCCTCACGCTGACGCTATGTGCGCCCGGTCCTCCACTGCGACCGCAGGCTCCTTCGGCCGTGTCGACAACTCCCGCCAGATCGTCAGGGCCCGCTCCGAATAATCCCGGGACCGCTCCGGCTGTGACAGCGCCCGGTGCAGTTCGCCCAGCAGCTGCGAAACCTCGGCCTCCGAGCGGCGGTCGCCGTTGCGGCGGTGGACCGCCAGTGAGTTCACCAGCAGCAGCTGGGCGTGGGCGAAGTCGCCGCTGTGCAGGCACAGCTCGCCCAGGTTCTGGTTGGCGTAACCCACGCAGTGGTCGTCGCCGAGGGCGGTGAAGATCGCGATCGCCCGGTCGACGTGCTCTCGGGCCGCCGCCAGGTTGCCCTGGTGCTGGAACAACAGCCCCAGGCGCTTGAGGGCGTGGGCCTCTCGGTGGCGGTCGCCGATCGAGGCCGTCAGTTCCAGTGCGTCGGTGATCCAGCGCTTCGCCACCGCGTAGCACCCTCGCGACATCCAGACCGCTCCCGCGCCCAGGCGGGCCACCGCTTCGCCGTTCGGGTCGTCGGCTTCGGCGAACAGCTCCAGTGCCTCGTGGCAGTGGTCGAGGGCCAGCTCGTCCTCGCCTTCGATGCGCAGGATCGTCGACAGCCCGGTCAGCGCGACGGCGACGCCCTGTGCGTCACCGACCGCGTCGAACAGCTTCTTCGACTCCTCGAACGCCACCCTGGCCTCGGCGTATTCGTCCTGGTACAGCAGGTACTGCCCGAGGTTGCGCTGGACGATCGCCTCGGCGCGCTCCGAACCCGTCCGGCGGGCCGCGGCCAGTGCGACCAGGTGCGTGCTGTGCCAGTCGTCCTGGGGGCCGCGGAGGTCGAAGTACGGCGTCAGCGCCGAAGCCAGCTGCCAGGCCAGGTCGTCGAACCCGTGCTGGGCGGCCAGCGAGACCGCCGCGACGGTCGTGTGCCGCTCGGCCGCGAACCACGCCGCCGGGTCCTCGGGCAGGACGTCGGCGGGCACCGCGGGCCGGGGCAGCTCGTCGTCGCAGTACGCGCCGAAGAAGTGCAGCGGCATCCGGCGCGCCGCCTCGAGCGCCAGGCCCAGGTAGCCCTCCAGGACCCGCCGCAGGCCGGCGCGGGTCTTCGCCGCGTCACTGCGCTCGGCCAGTTCGACCGCGTACACGCGCAGCAGGTCGTGCAGCCGGTAGCGCGGCTGGCCCGCCGAATCGGAGCCGACCAGCTCGACGAGGTGGCCGTCGACCAGCACGTCGAGGACGTCGTCGGCGTCACGGCGGCCCAGCACGGCCGCGAGCGCCCAGGCCGGGAACTGGACCGGCCCGAGCAGGCCCAGCCCGCGGAACGCCGTCGCCGCCGACATCGGCAGCAGGTCGTAGGACAGGGTCACGCTCGCGCGGACGGCCAGGTCGCCGACGCGCAGCTCGTCGAGCCGGCGGCGCTCGTCGCCCAGCCGGTCGGCCAGCAGCCGCAGCGTCCAGCCCGGCCGGTGCGTCAGCTTCGCGCCGGCCACCCGGATCGCCAGCGGCAGGTGCCCGCACTGGCGCAGGATCGCCGCGGCGCTCTCCGGCTCGGCCGCCACCCGCTCGGCGCCGACGATGCCCTGCAGCAGCCGCGCGGCCTCGGCCTCGGGCAGCAGGTCGACGTCCACCGGCTTCGCGCCGGCGAGCCCGGGCAGCCGGATCCGGCTGGTCACCAGCACCCCGCACGCCCCGGCCCCGGGCAGCAGCGGCCGCACCTGGGCCTCGCTGCCGGCGTCGTCGAGCACCACGCACATCCGCCGCCCGGCCAGGCGCGAGCGCAGCAGCGCCGAGCGCTCGGCCAGCTCGCGCGGCAGGCCGGCGTCCGGGATGCCGAGCGTGCGCAGCAGTTCCGCGAGCACGCTCATCGGCGCCCGCGGCGACGACGACGTGCCGGCCAGGTCGACGTGCAGCTGCCCGTCGGGGAACTCGTCGCGGACCGCGTGCGCGACCCGGACGGCGACCGCCGACTTGCCAACGCCGGGCGCGCCCGACAGCACGATCACGGCGGGCGTACCGGAGTCCGCGTTCTTCTGGAGCAGGGTGACGACGTCGTGGATCAGCGCGTCGCGGCCGGTGAAGTCCGGCAGGTCGAGGGGCAGCTGGCAGACCGGGGCGACCTCGGCGGCCCGCGCCGGGACGAGCACGTCGTCCGGGACCAGGGTCGCGCGCAGTTCGCGCAGCCGGACGCCCGGTTCGGCGTCGAGTTCCTCGCGCAGCACCCGCTCGGCCGACTCGTACGCCTCGATCGCGTCCCCGGTCCGGCCCGCGGCGCGCAGCGCGACGATCAGCTGGGCCCACAGTTCTTCGCGCAGCGGGTGCTCGGTGACCAGGCCGCGCAGCTCGGCGATGGCCTCACCGGAGCGGCCGAGGCCGATCCGCGCGCGGAGCCGTTGTTCCTGCACCGAAAGCCGCAGTTCGGCGAGCCGGGCGACGGTCGCGCCCCAGCTGTGGTCGTGCGGCAGGCCTTCGAGGATTTCACCGCGCCACAGCGCGTCGGCCCGGTCGAGGAGCTTGAGGGCGCCTTCGGCCGAACCGCCGTCGAGCGCTTCCTGCGCTTCGCCGGCCAGCGCGGCGAAGGCGAGGTGGTCCAGTTCTTCCGGCGACGCGGTCAGCAGGTAGCCGGAGGCCCGGCTGCTGATCCGCTCGCCGAGGGCGGGGTCGATCTCGGCGAAGCGTCTTCGCAGCGAATGCACGTACGTGCGGATGTTCGCCGCGGCCGACCGCGGCGCCGATTCCGGCCACAGCACTTCCACCAGGACGTCGGTCGAGACGACGACGTTCGGCTGCAGGGCCAGCGCGGCCAGCAGCAGCCGGGGCTTCGGCCCGCCGAGGGCGATCACCCGCCCGGCGGCGGTGACCTCCAGCGGACCGAGGACGCGGATGGTAAGCGAGGTGGTCTCAACCTGCCCGATGAGTTCCCCCATGTCCCGGACTCTAGGACCCGTCCGGCGCACGGGATAGATCCATTCGGAGTGTCTGAGCACACACGTGCGCGCTTTGTACGGAACGTGTACGGCCGCGGGCGACGCTGCCGCCATGAAGCGTTCGAAACTCCGGCGTATCGCCGGCTCCGGGCTGGTACTGGCCGCGGTCGGCGCGCTCCTGGCCGGCGGCGCGGCCGAAGCGTCGGCGGCGGCGAGCGGAACCGTGAAGACCGCGGGTGACCCGCTCAACGTCCGCCGGGCACCCACCACGGCCGCCACGGCCGTCAAAACCGTCGCCAACGGCGCCACCGTCACCATCGACTGCCAGGTCAACGGCTCGTCCGTGACCGGTCCCTACGGGACGGGCACGTTGTGGGACTACGTGCCCGCGCTCGGCGGGTACATCTCGGACACCTACGTCTTCACCAACTCCGACACGCGGGTCGCACCCGACTGCGGCGTCGGCTCGGGCAGCGGCCAGTGCGCCGACGCCTGCGCGGGCGAAGCGCAGTACCGCTCGTCCGACTCGCACTTCCTGGTCTACGACACGAATTCCGACGGCTACTCCGCCGTGGTCGCGTACTGGCTCAAGGGCGGCGCCGGGCCGTTCTACGTCTGGAACTCCGGCGGCGAGGGCACGAAGGTCGACAAGGCCGTCACGGTCCCGCACGGCGGCTGGGTCTACTACAAGGTGTGCGTCGCGAACTACACGACCGCCAAGCCCGACCTGAAGTCCTGCAGCGACGGCATCACCGACTTCGCGGCCTGACCGCGCGTCCACCACGAGAAAGGGCTTTCCCATGGGTCAGGTCAACCGGCGCAAGGTGCTCCTCGGCGGGCTCGCCGCGGTCACCGCCACCGCGGCTTCGGCGGCGTTGCCGTCGTGGGCGAACGCCCGCACCACGGCCGCCGCCCCCACCATCCGCGATCCGTTCCAGCTCGGCGTCGCCTCCGGCGACCCGCTGCCCGACAGCGTCGTGCTGTGGACGCGGCTCGCGCCCGCCCCGCTCAACCCGGACGGCTTCGGCGGCATGCCGGACGCCACCTACGCGGTCGACTGGGAGATCGCGAACGACGAGGCGTTCACCTCGATCGTGCAGAGCGGCCAGGCGAGCGCGCTCCGCGCGGCCGCGCACAGCGTCCACATCGAGCCGGTGGGCCTGCAGCCCGCGCGGGAGTACTTCTACCGCTTCAAGACCGCCGGCTACATCTCGCCGGTCGGCCGGACGCGCACCGCGCCCGCCGCCGGTGCCGCGGTCAACCAGCTCAAGTACTGCTTCAGTTCCTGCCAGCACTGGGAGGAGGGCTACTACCACGCGTACAAGGGCATCGTGGCCGACGACCCGGACCTGGTGCTGTTCCTCGGGGACTACATCTACGAGAAGAAGTCGGGCCGGACCGCGCAGGAGCGCAACCCGCGCAGCCTCGCGTTCACCGAGGACGTCACCACGCTCGCGCAGTACCGCGCCCGCCACGCCCAGCACAAGACCGACGCCGACCTGCAGGCTGCGCACGCGATCGCGCCGTGGATCGTCGTGTTCGACGACCACGAAGTGATGAACAACTGGAACGGCACCACCGCGCCCGCCACCGCCGCGCGCAAGGCCGCCGGGTTCCAGGCGTTCTACGAGAACACCCCGATCCGCTCGACGGCCAAGCCCAACGGCGCGTCGATCCAGCTGTACCGGCAGTTCGTCTGGGGCAACCTGGCCCGCTTCCACATGCTCGACACCCGCCAGTACCGCAGCGCCCAGGTGCCCGACCCCTCCGGCGACGCCGGCCCGGCCTGCGCCGACATGCGCAGCACCTCGCGCAGCATCCTCGGTGCCACGGAGGAGGCGTGGCTGCTCAAGCAGTTCGAGTCGCACCCGGCGACCTGGGACTTCCTCGGCCAGCAGGTCTTCTTCGCCACGCGTGACTCCGACGGCAACAAGGCCACCTGCGAGAGCAACGACTCCTGGCAGGGCTACGAGGCCTCCCGCAACCGGATCCAGCAGGGCTGGGTCGACCGGAAGGTCGCCAACCCGGTCGTGCTCACCGGCGACGTCCACCGGCACTGGGCCGCCGACCTGCGGCTCGACTACTTCGACCACAGTGCTCCGGTCATCGGCTCGGAACTGGTCACGACGTCGGTGACGAGCAACAGCGACACCGCCTCGGCGCCCAGCGCGGCCTGGTACGCGAACAACCCGCACGTCAAGTACTGCAAGGGCGAGCGCGGGTACGTCCGCGTCACGACCACTCCGGCGCAAATGCGGGCGGACTTCATGACCACCTCGGACACCAGCGTCTACGACCCGGCGTCGGTCGTGATCAAGAACGACGTCAGCTACGTGGTGCAGGCCGGGAAGCCGGGCCTGCAGCAGGTCTGAGGCTACGCTGCGTGACGTGAACGACGAACTGGGCCTGCGGGAGCGCAAGAAGCTCCGGACGCGGGCGGCGATCTCGGCGGCGGCGATCGGGCTCTTCCTCGAGCGCGGGTTCGACGACGTCGGGGTCGCCGAGGTGGCGCGGGTGGCCGAGGTGTCCAAGCGGACGCTGTTCGCCTACTTCCCGACCAAGGAGGACCTCGTGCTGCACCGGTTCGCCGACCACGAGACCGACGCGGCGGACGTCGTCCGCGCCCGCCCGCCGGGCCAAGGGCCACTGGCGGCGTTGCGGGAGGCGTTCGTGCGGGGCCTCGAAGCGCGGGAGCCGGTGACCGGGCTGTGCGACCTGCCCGAGGTCGTCGCGGTGTTCCGGCTCGTCACCGGCACCCCGGCGCTGGTGGCGCGGCTGGCGGAATTCACCTCCGCGGGGGAGGTGGCGCTGGCCGCCGCGCTCGCCGAGGCCGGGGTGCCTTCGCCGGACGCGGGCCTGGCCGCGGCGCAGATCTCCGCGGTCCGGCGGACGCTGGCCACGGCGAACATGGCCGCGGTCGCGGCCGGCGTCCCCGCGGCGGAGCAGTACCCCGAGGCTCGGGTGACGGCCGAACGGGCGTTCACCCTGCTGTCGTCCGGAGTAGGGTTCGGCTGACCGCCGCCGTCCGTGCCGCACTCATGGTCCGGACCATGAAGAACGCACGGGGCACCCGGGCCCGGCGAAGGTAGACTCCGAGAATCCTGAATGGACACCGGACCCCCGATCACGGGGACCCGCGCCCGACTGGGGGTGGCGCGGGTCCCCAAGCCCCGTCGATCTTGACATTCCCTTCGCCGCACTCGTAATCTGGGTGTTCCGCCGTCATGCCGAATTCTGCGATTTCATGACAAGGCGGTTCCACGGTGAAAAAACTCTTGCTGATCACGTTCGCGGTGGCGGGGCTGGTGGTGACCGGCGCCGGCGTTTCCACCGCCGCACCCGGCGGCGTTTACGACGTCAAGGACTACGGCGCCAAGGGAAACGGATCGGCCAACGATTCGGCCGCCATCGACAAGGCCATCACCGCGGCCAACGCGGCGGGCGGCGGCACCGTCCGGTTCGGATCCGGCACGTACAAGTCGGCGAACACCGTTCACCTCAAGAGCAACGTCACGATCCAGCTCGACGCGGGTGCGACCATCACGGGGTCCGGTGCGGACACCTACGACAAGCCCGAGTCGAACCAGTGGGACGAGTACCAGGACTACGGCCACAGCCACTTCCACAACGCGATGTTCTACGGCGACAAGCTGACGAACATCGGCTTCACCGGCGCCGGCACGATCGACGGCGGCGGCAACCTCATCACCGGCAACCCGAAGTCCGGCGAGGCCGACAAGATCCTGTCCCTCACCCGGTGTGACGGCCTGACCCTCTCCGGCGTCAAGCTGCGTCGCGGCGGGCACTTCGCGGCCCTGATCAACGGCTGCACGAACGTCGTTTCCGACCACCTGACGATCGACACGGCGAGTGACCGCGACGGCTGGAACATCATCAGCACCACCAACGTCACGATCACCAACGCGAACATCGCGGCGAACGACGACGCACTGGTGTTCAAGAGCGACTACGCGCTCGGGGCGAAACTGCCGAACGGGAACGTGACGGTGAACAACGCGAAACTTTCGGCGCAGTGCTGCAACGCGCTGATGTTCGGCTCCGAGACGTGCGGTGACTTCACCGGCTACCAGTTCTCGGACATCACGATCACCGGCGCGCACAAATCGGGGATCGGGATCGTCTCGATGGACGGCGCGAAGATTTCCGACGTGCACTACCGCAACATCACGATGTCCGGCACGTATTCGCCGATCATGATGAAGATCGGCACGCGCAAGCGCTGCGGCAACAACCCCGGCGTCGGTTCGATCAGCAACATCACGCTGGACAACGTCACCGGCACGCACACCGGCAGCAACTTCAGCCCGACGATCTGGGGCGCGGACAGCAGCCACCGCGTCTCCGGCGTCACGTTCACCGGCGTGAAGCTGACCGTGCCCGGCGGCAACGGCACGATGGGCACGGGCGTCCCGAGCAACACGGCGACGGACTACAACCCGAAGAGCATCGGCACCCGCCCGTCCTACGGCTGGTACCTGCACTACGCGAACGGCATCAAGTTCGTGGACAGCTCGGTCGAGTTCGCCAAGGACGACGGCCGCCCGGCGAGCATCGTCAACAACAGCTCGGACATCACGTTCGACCACTTCACGGCGGAGAAGGGCTCGAAGAGCCCGTTCGACATCGGCTTCCAGTCGGTGACGGGCTACTGCGTCAAGGACTCGGCGACCACGTCGGGCTCCGCCCTCCGCCTCAACACCTCAAGCTCCACCTCCACCTGCTGACCCCACCCCCCGGAGGCCCCTTCCCGCAAAACGGGAAGGGGCCTCACCCGTATCCCGCGTGACCAGAGCCGGAACTCACGTGATCAGCGCCGAATCTCACGTGATCAGCGCCGGTCCGGCTTCAATCACGCGAGTTCCGGCTTCAATCACACGAGATACGGGCCGGATCACGCCGGATCCGGTTTCCCGCACATGGGGAAGGGGCCCCGGCGGTTGGCCGGGGCCCCTTCTGCGGCGTCGCGAGGGTCAGTGGGAGTACTGCTCGTTCATGATGAGGAAGGCGCCGAGGCCGTGGAAGTCGTTGGTCTTGCGGGCCCGGCCGTAGTAGTAGGACAGGTCGCCGACGTTGGTGCCTTCGCAGATGTCCGTGATGTTCGTCAGGCCGTCCGAGCCGACGGAGACCTTGCGAAGCACGCCGGCGTAGCCCTTGTCCGCCACCGCCTGGTAGGACGCCGGCAGGTAGCCGCGCTGGACGCCGCGGGCCATCGTGAACGTGTACATCGACGACGCCGACGTCTCCAGCCAGTTCTTCGAGTCGCCGCCGCGGTCGACCACCTGGTACCAGCGGCCGGTCGCCGCGTCCTGGTAGCGCTGGTAGCCGGCCGCCAGGAACTTGACGACGTCGATCAGCGCGGCCCGCCGCGGGTGGTCGGCCGGCAGCACCTCGAGGATGTCGATGGTGGCCATGCCGAACCAGCCGATCGCGCGGGCCCAGTGGTACTTCGAGTGGTGCCCGGTCCCGGACGCCCACGACTCGGAGCCGTCCTCGTCGTAGGCGTGGTACAGCAGGTTCTTCGCCGGCTCACGCAGGTGGCTGAAGTACACGACGATGTTCTTCGCCGCCTCTTCGAAGCAGTAGGCCCCGTCGCCGAAGGACGCGCCGTACAACGCGAGGAACGGCTGGGCCATGTAGACGCCGTCGCCCCACAGCTGGCCGACCTTGCTGGTCGCGTGGAACATGCCGCCGTCGGACGTGCGCGGGTAGGACGGGAAGCGCTTGCGCAGCTGGTCGGCCGCCGTCTTGTACTTCTTGCGGCCCGTCTCCGCGTGGAGCAGCGGCAGCATCTGGCACGAGCGCATCGAGTCGAGGTTGTTGAAGCTGTTGGAGATACCGCTGTCGGTGATGAACCGGTCGTACCAGGCCACGATGTAGTCGAGGTACTTCTTCTCGCCGGTGCGCTTGTAGAACAGGTACTGCCCGTAGAGGTACAGGCCGAGCGTGTAGCCCCAGCCGCCGATCTTGTCGGGCGTGTAGCGCTTCATCGTCGAGTCGATCACCGCGCGGGACCAGTCCGCCGGTGCCGCGCCGCCGATCGGGGGGAGCTGGTCCGCGGCCCGCGCGAGGGGGCCCGCGGCAGCCAAAGAGCCCAGGGCGCCGAGGGTGCCGGCCAGGACCGCGCGCCGGGTCGGGCGAAGGGGGTGTTCGGACATCGTCGTCCTTTCATGCGCTGGCCCCGCGACGCGGTGAAAGGGTGGCCGGGATGCCGATCCGCCGTCCGTCGGCATCCCGACCAGCTCTGGAGGGCGCGGCGTGCTGCCCGTGTCGCCGGAGCGATGGTCTGGTGAGCGAAAGCGCTCTCGGGGAACATCTACTCACTTCCCGGAGCCGCCGTCAAGAGAGATCAGATCTCTTGCGTCATATATCAGATATTTAACCCGATCGGCGGCAGTGTCGATGTACCGGCCAGCGAAACTCCGCGGAAAGGTCGGATGTAAGTCTTGACCGGCCCTCGTCGTCAGGAGTACACACCGGGTGGACCAGACCACTGGAGGTTGTCAATGGCAGACAGGTTCCTCCGCAGGCTGCTCGTCGCGTGCGCGGCGGCACTGGCGGTGTCCGGGCTCATCGCCGCGCCGGCTTCGGCCGATCTGCAGAAACCCTCCCAGCAGTGGCTGCGCGACAGCCAGGCCGGGCTGTTCCTGCACTGGGGCATGCGCACCTCACCCGGCTACACCAGTTGCAGCGCCTGGGAAAAGGCGATCACCGACGGCGGGTGGAGTCCCGGCTACTGGGTCACCGAAGCCGAGAAGCTGCACGCGTCCTACCTCGTGCTCGCCTCCTTCCACAGCCGCCTCGGCTACTCGCGGGCGTGGCCGTCGAAGATCCCGGGCAGCTGCAGCACCAAGCGGGACTTCCTCGGCGAGCTGATCGCCGCGGCGAAGGCCCGCGGGCTCAAGGTCATCCTCTACATGACCAACGACGCCCAGTGGCACGACGAAGGCGGCCACGAGTGGCTCGACTCCGCCGGCTACTCGAAGTACAAGGGCAAGGACGTCGACCTCGACAGCCAGTCCGGCTTCGGCCAGTTCAGCTACGACAACTTCTTCGAGGTCATGAAGAACTACCCGGACCTCGGCGGCTTCTGGATCGACAACGACAACGCCTACTGGGAGTCGCACGACCTCTACCAGCAGATCTACCAGCAGCGCCCGGACTACCTGCTCAGCAACAACAACGAAGACACGCCGATCATGGACACGATCAGCAACGAGCAGAAGACCGGCATGACGCCGTCGTACGACTACCCGCAGGCGACGTACACGGCGATGCCCCGGCTCACCGAGGCGTGCTTCAAGCTCCCCGACAGCGGCTCGTGGTGGTACGGCGGGTCCAACTCGGCCGTCGGCAAGATGCTCAACATCGGCCGGTTCATCACCAACTCCGGCTCGTCGATCAAGTCGCTGATGGCCGAGACGGCGATGGTGAACGGCAAGTTCCCGTCCAACCAGGAGGCGTTCAACAACTTCGCGAAGACGTACCTCGACGCGATCTGGGAGTCCCTCGGCGGCACCGAGGGCGGCGGGTACATGTACGGCGGCATGCAGCCGGGCTTCTGGAACGACGGCGCCCACGGCGTCATCACCATCAAGGGAGACACCCAGTACCTGCACGTCCTGACCAAGCCGTCGGGGAGCACGCTCAAGATCCGCGACAACGGCTACCGCGTCCGCCGCGTCACGAACCTGCGCACCGGCGCGGCGATCTCCTTCAGCCAGTCGGGCGGCAGCCTGACGCTGACCGGACTGTCCGGTTGGGACACCTACGACACGGTGTTCAAGGTCGAGACGGCGGGCCGCACCGGCACCTACGACCCGAAGACCGTGACGCTGAAAGCGAGCGCCTCGGCCAGTGGCCACAGTGGACAGGCGGCGAGCGACGGCAGTTACCTGACCTACTTCGACAACAACAAGACACTGCCGGTCAACCTGGACTACGACCTCGGTGCGGCGAAGAAGGTCCAGTACCTCGGGATCAACCAGCGGGAGGACTCGGTCAGCTACGCCCGGTCGGACTCCGAGCAGTCGGCGCGGATCAAGGCGTACAAGGTGTTCGTGTCGAGTGACGGCAAGGACTGGGGCAGTGCGGTGAAGTCCGGGACGCTGCCGAGCCACCGCGGCGTCCAGTTCGTCGACCTCTCCGCGGTGACCGCCCGGTACGTCCGGCTCCAGGTGACGAGCACGTACGCGGCCTCGAGCGACAGCACGCGCTACAAGCGGCTGAGGATCGACGAAACCTGGGTGGGCTCGGACTACGCGACCGCGGCGGGCTGAGCGGGCCCGAGTGCCGGACCGCCCAGCCGCCCCCGAAAGCGGCTGGGCGGCCCGTTCCTCAGTGCCGCTCGGCCAGCAGGTCCACGGTCAGTGCCGCGGTCCAGCTGAAGGAGCGGGTGCCGTGTCCGGCTGCGGTCAGCGGGTCGACGTACTCGGCGAAGCCGGTCGCGCACGCGGTCTCGACGAGGTCTTCGCCCAATCGGGCGGCGAGCACGTGCTCCCCGTGGCGGAGCAGGCCCTGGCGGACCAGCCAGCCGACGTTGAACCACGACGGCCCGCGCCAGTACCGGCCCGGGTCGAAGCCCGGTGCGGTCAGGTCGAAGCTCGGGACGCCGTGCACCCGGCCGAGCCGGAAGCGCGGGCCGGTCGCGGTGGCCAGCACGGCGGGGGCGACCGCCAGGTCCGGCAGCAGCAGCGGCAGCAGGCCCGCGCAGGTGTACTCGGGGGCCGGCGCACCGGTGCGGACGTCCCTGGCGAAGAACCAGCCGACCGCGCTGTCCCACAGCGTGTCCTGCAGTGCCTTCGTGACGCGGGCCGCGGCCTCGCGGTGGGTGGCCGCGGCCGCGGGCAGCCGGAGGATCTCGGCGATCTCGGCCAGCGCCAGTTCGGCGTCGGCCAGCAGGGCGTTGAAGCCGGGGTCCTCGACGACGAAGTCACCGAAGTCGCGGTAGCCGCTGTCGCGGTAGTCGGTGGCGAGCCGGACGTACCGGCCGTAGTCCTCGTCGCTCGGCCGGTCGGCGGCTTCGCCGTGCTCCAGGTCGCGGCGGACGAACCCGGTCGACGGCGTGACGCGCGAGAGCGGGCCGTCCCACGCCGGGCTGTTGTCCATGCCCGACTCCCACGGGTGCACGATCGCCGCGAGGCCGCGGCCGCCCGCGTCGCGCCCGGTGTGCAGGTACTCGTGCCAGGCCCGCAGCTTCGGGTACAGGGTGGCGAGGAACATCGGGTCGGGGTCGGCTTCGTGCACCGCCAGCACCGCCCTGGCGTGGATCGGCGGCTGGATCAGCCCCGACGTCCGCCCGGCCTGCCAGAAGGCCGGGCCGGGGAAGTACGCCTCGGGCGGGGTGTCAGGATTGAACAGGATGTGGGGGACGCGGCCGTCGCGCCACTGCGCGGAGAACAGCGTCAGCAGCTCGCGCCGGGCCCGCGAAGGGGAGAGGTGGCGCAGCCCGAACGCGATGAAGGCGGAGTCCCAGCTCCACTGGTGCGGGTAGAGCCCGCGCGAGGGCACGGTCGACGAACCGAGCCAGTTGCCCGCGAGGACCTCGGCAGCACGCCCCCATGTTACGTTCATGTGTCCAACATATCTCCTACTTATGTCTTGTCAATGGACAAAAGTCGAAGGGAGCTCGATGGCGACCGCCGGCGAGCTGTTGCAGCTGGTCAGGACCGGGCAGGCGACCACGCGGAAGGCCCTGCAGCTCCGCAGCGGGCTGTCCCGCTCGACCCTGACCATGCGCCTGGAACAGCTCCAGACGGCCGGCCTGCTCGCCGAGGGTGACCAGGAGGACTCCACCGGTGGCCGCCCGGCGCGACAGCTGCGGTTCGACGACGGGCACGCCGTCGTCCTCGCCGCGAGCATCGACACGACGCACGCCGAGGCCGTGCTCACCGACCTGGCCGGCCGCGTCCTGGCCCGCCGCGCGGGCGCGCTGCGGGTCGCCGACGGGCCGGAGCCCGTGCTGGACCGGATCGCGGAGTGGTTCGAGACGCTGCGGGCCGAGGTGGGCCGTCCGGTGTGCGGCGTCGGGATCTCGGTGCCGGGGCCGGTGGAGCCCGGCCGCGCCCGGGTCGTCCAGCCGCCGATCATGCCGGGCTGGGACGGCTACCCGATCGACGGCCACCTCGGCGCCCGCTTCGGCGCCCCGGTGCTGGTCGACAACGACGCGAACCTGATGGCGCTGGGCGAGCACCGCGCCCGGCACCCGGATTCGGCCGCGCTGGTCGTGGTGAAGGTGTCGACCGGGATCGGCGCGGGCCTGGTCCTGGGCGGCGAGGTGTACCGCGGGATCGACGGCGGCGCGGGCGACATCGGCCACATCCGGCTGCCGGAGCACCCGGAGGCGCAGTGCCTCTGCGGGTCCCGGGGCTGCCTGGCGGCCGTCGCCGGCGGTGGGGCACTGGCGGCCCGGCTGACGGAGCTGGGCCTGCCGACCGCGTCGGGTTCGGGCGTGCGCGACCGGATCACGGCGGGCGAGCCGGCCGCGGTCCGGCTCGCCGAAGTGGCTGGCCGGCAGGTGGGGGAGGTGCTGGCGACGCTGGTCTGCGTGGTGAACCCGGGTGTGGTGGTGATCGCCGGAGACCTGGCCGAGCCGCATTTCGTGGCGGGGGTGCGCGAGGTGCTCTACCGCCGGGCGCTGCCGCGGGCGACGCAGAACCTGCGGGTGGAAATCGGCGGCCGCGGCGAGGGAACGGCGCTGGCCGGCGCGGTGGCGATGGTCGTCGACGCGGTGTTCGCCCCGGCCGAGGTGGACCGGCGGCTGACCGCGCGGGCGTGACGGCCGAACTGCCGTCACCCGCCGCACTGTCCGGTGTGGACGGAGCAACCTACTTTGGTAGGTGGCGCACGCCCGTCTCTGCTGGTCCACGATACCGGCACGAACCGGACTTAGTGCCCATCGAATACCATTCCTCGCGTTTTCCGAGCGACAAATCGGATTTCCGTACCACGGTCACCAGTTCGCGAATTCCCGGCCAGATAACGGTTCCGCACGCACTTCCCCGGGGGTGGAACACCGATCTAGTCTCACCCGGTGTTCCAAGGCCCGTTTCTGGGGGCCGCTTTCGAAGAGGGAGATTTCTGTGCGAAGAAGCTCCACCCTGCTCCTTTCGCTCGCGGTGGTGGGTGGCCTGACCGGCACCCTGCCGGCGACGGCGTCCGCGCAGGGGCGTCAGGACATTCCGCAGTCGCACCCGTTGTGGGCGAACGCGCAGGCGAAGGTCGCCGACACCGCGCCCGCCGCGAAGCTGAGCTTCCGGGTCTACCTGAACCAGCGCGACAACGCCGGTGCCGAAGCGCTGGCGCAGGCCGTGTCCGACCCGGACAGCGCCACCTACCGCCAGTTCCTGAGTCCCGACCAGGTGCGCGACCGTTTCGCCGCCAGTGACGCGACGGTGAACGCCGTCAAGGCGTGGCTGACCGGCAGCGGCTTCAGCATCGGCGACATCCCGTCGAACCGCGCCTACGTCGAAGCCACCGGCACCGCCGCCCAGACGGAGCAGGCGTTCGCCGTCGACCTCGGCAAGTACCGGGTCAAGGGCCAGACGCTGCGCGCCGCCGACAAGAACCTGTCGGTGCCCGCGAACCTCGCCGGTGACGTGCTCGGCGTCGTCGGCGTCGACCAGGCCACCAACCTGTTCAAGCCGGACCACGCGACCGGCTCCGGCACGCCGTCGGACGTCCCGCCCGGCCCCGGCTTCCGCAACGCGCCGCCGTGCAGCGCGTACTACGGCGAGAAGATCGACACCACCGATCCCGCCTACAACGGCAAGCAGCTGCCGTACGCCCCCTGCGGCTACACCCCGGCCCAGCTGCGGTCGGCCTACGGCATCGACAAGGTCGGCGCCGACGGCAAGGGCACCACGATCGCTATCGTGGACGCGTTCGCCTCGCCGACCATCTACTCCGACGCCAGCACGTACGCCAAGAAGAACGACCCGGCGCACCCGCTCAAGCAGAGCCAGTTCAAGCAGCACATCTTCCCGGCGAACCCCGTCCTCGAGCCGCCGGACCAGTGCGACGCGGCCGGCTGGTACGGCGAGGAGACCCTCGACGTCGAGGCCGCCCACGGTCTCGCGCCGGGTGCCGACATCCTGTACGTCGGCGGCGAGTCCTGCGAGGACAACGCCCTCGACGTGGCGCTGAACTACGTCATCGCCGGCCACAAGGCCGACATCGTGTCGAATTCCTACGGCGACACCGGCGAGGACATCCCGGCCGACGAGGTCAAGGTGTTCAACCAGATCTCGCTGCAGGCGGTGCTCGAGGGCATCGGCGTCTACTTCTCCTCGGGCGACAACGGTGACGAGGTCGCGCGCCTCGGCACGCCGTCGCCGGACTTCTCCGCCTCGGCGCCGTGGATCACCGCGGTCGGCGGCACGTCCATCGCCATCGGCAAGGACGGCAAGAAGATCTTCGAGACCGGCTGGGAGACCAGCAAGTCGACGCTGACCAACGGCGTCTACGGCCCGGCCAACTACACCAGCGGTTCCGGCGGCGGCACCAGCCGCCTGTTCACGCAGCCCTTCTACCAGAAGGGCGTCGTGCCGGACGCGCTGGCGAAGAAGAACCAGACCGGCAACACCAAGGGCCGCGTCGTCCCGGACATCTCCGCGGTCGGCGACCCGAACACCGGCTTCCTGGTCGGCCAGACGCAGACCTTCCCGGAGGGTGCGCACTACGACCAGTACCGGATCGGCGGCACGAGCCTCGCGTCGCCGGTGTTCGCCGGCATCATGGCGGTGGCCGACAGCTTCGACCACTTCCACCACGGCTTCATCAACCCGGTGATCTACAAGCTGACGTCCCGCACGCCGGCGATCACCGACGTGAAGCACGTGGACGGCCAGGCCGTGGCCCGCGTCGACTACGCGAACTCGGTCGACGCCTCGGGTGGCCTGCTCCGCTCGGCGCGGAACCTGGACTACCAGGGCCTGACCATCCACACCGCCCCCGGCTACGACGACGTGACCGGGCTCGGCACGCCCAACGGGCTGCTGTTCCTGCTGCTCGTCTAGTCAGAAACCCCGTGAAGGCCTCCTCGGACCGTCCGAGGGGGCCTTCACGGCTTTCCGGCGTTTTCGGCGCCGAGGGGGATCACCGCGGTCACCGTGGTGCCCCCGGCCCCGCTGGCGACGTCGAGTTCGCCGCCGAGGGCCTGGACGCGGTCGCGCAGCCCGGCGAGCCCGGTCCCGCCGTCGGTGTCCGCACCACCGACACCGGTGTCCCCCACTTCCACCCGCAGCTCGGCGCCCACCACTTCGATCCGCACGTCGGCGTGGTCGGTCCGGGCGTGCTTCAGCGCGTTCGTCAGCGCCTCCGACGTCACGAAGTACGCCGTCGCCTCCACCGCCGCGTCCAGGCGCGGCACCGTGCCGACGGTCAGCGCCACCTCCATCGGGATGCGGTCGGACAGCGACCGCACCGCCGCGACCAGGCCCGCTTCGGTCAGGATCGCCGGGCGGATGCCGCGGGCCAGCTCCCGCAGTTCGGTGATCGCCGTCTGCAGCTCGTCGACCGCGCCGGTGAGCAGCGCCCGGAGCTCCGGCGGCAGCTCGGCGCCGGGGCGGCGGCCGGCCATCCGCAGCAGCAGCACGACGCTGACCAGGCGCTGCTGGGCGCCGTCGTGCAGGTCGCGTTCGAGCCGGCGGCGCTCCTCGTCGCCGGCCGCGACCAGCCGGGCCCGCGACGCGCGCACCTCGGCCAGCCGCTGCTCCAGCTCGGCGGTGAGCCGCTGGTTGTCCAGCACCAGCCCGGCGGCCGCGTTGAGCGCGTCGATCGACCGGCTGTCCTTCCACACCTCGTCGTCCTGCACCAGCGCGGCCAGCCCGGTGCCGTCGCGCTCCAGCAGCAGCCGGATCATCTCGGCGTTGCCGACCCTGGCCCGCATCACGCCGGCCAGGAACGCCAGCGGCCACAGGCAGAACAGGATCCGGTACGCCATCAGCAGCGGCTCGGACAGCGGCTGCCCGTCGCCGAGCGCCGTGCCCGCTCCCGACGTCACGGCCCCGGCCAGCGCGATCACCACCACCGGCGACAGCAGCCGCCGCTGCGGCAGCCGCCCGGTCAGCCACCGGTAGAGCAGCACGACGATCACCCCGGCGCTGATCACCGTCGCGGCGAGCCCGAGGGCGCGGCCCACCACGGGACCGGCCTGCGAGTCGGCCGCGACGGCCAGCAGGTCGCGCCGGTCGTCGTCGGTCAGCAGGCCGACCACGCCGATGCCCAGCACCACGACGTAGGCCGCGGCCACCAGCAGCCGCTCCCACCGCGAGCGGAGCCGCCCGTGCGGGAAGGCGAGCACGAGGTGCGCGATCACCGGGCTCGACGCGGCACGCAGCGGGACGGCGATCGTGTACAGCACCGGGTCGTGCGTGAACTGCAGGTCTTCGAGGAACAGGGCGACGCCGGCGAGGGCGATGAGCACCCCGATCGGGTTGGCCGGGCGGCGCACGTGCGCGACCGCGCCCGCGAGCAGGAAGAGGAACCCGGTCGTGGTGCTGAGCGCGGTGTCGAGCGCCGAGTGGGTGCCTTCGCCGGCTTTGAGCGTCAGCGCCACCACGCCGAGCGCGCACCCGGCGGCCAAAAGGCCGGTCATCGCCGACGTCCGCGGGTGCTGCACTGCGCGCCCCTCCCGACGGGTCCTGGCGGTTGTGTGGAGCAGTCCGGCAACGGCTAACCGTGATTCGTCCGTTCGGGCCGTCGCGTTACACCACGCGGCTGCGCTTTAGGGTGATCGTGACAGGAGGCAGGACATGAGCGGACGCGGTCTGGACGCCGAGGTCTTCGGCGGGCGGATGCCCGCCGGCGGGCGGGACCTGGCGATCGAAACCCACGGCATCGCGCCGGTGCCGCCGGGCAACCGGTTCGGGCGGCCGTGGCGGCTGTTCAGCGTGTGGTTCGCGCCGAACCTGACCATGACGGCGGTGTTCACCGGCACCCTGGCGGCATCGCTCGGCCTCGGCTTCTGGACGGGCCTGGCCGCGATGCTCGCCGGCACCGTGCTGGGGTCGCTGCCGGTGGCGTACCTCTCGACGTGGGGCCCGCGCACCGGCACCGGCCAGCTGCCGCTCGCCCGGCTGCCGTTCGGCGGCGGCGTTGTGCTGCCCGGCCTGGTGCAGTGGCTCGGCTCGATCGCTTGGGACGCCCTGGTCGGCCTGTTCGGCGGCGAGGCGCTGGCCGAGCTGACCGGGCTGCCGTTCTGGGCGGCGGTGCTGATCGTGCTGGTGCTGCAGTGCGCGCTCGGCGTGTTCGGCTACGCGCTGATCCACCGCGTGCAGGCGGTGATGAGCGTGCTGCTCGTGCTGGCGTTCGCCGCGCTGGCGGTGAAGGTCCTTTCCGGACACCCGATCGCCGGGGCCGACACCGCCTCCGGTGCCGACCTGGCGGGCGGGGTCGTGCTGTTCACGACCATCACGTTGTCGCTGGCGATCTCCTGGGCGCCCTACGCGTCGGACTTCAGCCGGTACCTGCCGGTGGCTTCCTCCTCGCGGTCCGTCTTCTGGGCCACGCTGCTCGGCCTCGTCGTCTCCTACGCGATCGGCGAAAGCCTCGGGCTCGCGTTGGGGTCGTCGCTGGGCGACCAGACGGCGGCGGGTGTCGCCCACCTGCTCGGTGGCGGGTTCCTGGGCGCGCTGGCGCTGGCGGTGATCGCGCTGGCGGCGGTGTCGTCCAACGCGATGAACGACTACAGCGGCTCGCTCGCGCTGCAGACGGTCGGCGTCCGGCTGCGGCGCCCGGTGTCGGCGGTGGTCGTCACGGTGCTGGCGTTCGCGCTGATCCTCTGGATGCACAGCGGCGACCTGTCGGCCAAGTTCGAGAACGTGCTGCTGTTCGTGTCGTACTGGATCCCGCCGTTCCTCGGCGTGGTGGTCCCGGACTGGCTCGCTCGCACCCGCGGCGGCCGGAGCGTGGACGTCCTGGCGGCGGAGTCCGTGCGCCCCTGGGCGGCCGTGGTGGCCTTCGTTGTGGGGTTCGGTGCGGCGGTGCCGTTCATGAACACGTCCCTCTACACGGGACCGGTCGCGGCGGCCCTGCACGGCGCCGATCTCGCGTACTACGTCGGGCTCGTCGTTTCGCTGGCAGCGTACTTCTTGCTCCGCCGCCGCCTTGACCTCAAGTAATATAGAGGTCTGACGATGGTGTGGTTCCCCTCGAAGGAGGCACCATGCCCACCGCACTCGTCACCGGCGCCTCGGCCGGGCTGGGCCGCGCGCTCGCGGCCGCCCTGGTCCGTCGCAAGTGGACGGTCATCGGCGACGCCCGCGACGCGGCCGCGCTTTCCGCGGCGGCCCGCGAGGACGGCTTCACGGCCATCCCCGGCGACGTCACCGACCCGGCCCACCGAGCGTCGCTCGCCGACGCCTGTCCCGCGCTCGACCTGCTCGTCAACAACGCCGGCTCCCTGGGTGTCAGCCCGCTGCCACCGCTGGCCCGCTATCCCTTGGCGGACCTCGAAGACGTCTACCGCGTCAACGTGTTCGCGCCGCTGGCCCTGACGCAGCTGCTGCGGCCCGCCGTCGTGATCAACGTCAGCTCCGACGCCGCTGTGGAGGCGTACGAGGGCTGGGGTGGTTACGGCTCGGCGAAGGCGGCCCTCGACCAGCTGACCGCCGTCCTGGGCGTGGAGCACCCGGACCGGCCGGTGTACGCGGTGGATCCGGGCGACCTGCGCACGGCCATGCACCAGCGCGCGTTCCCGGGCGAGGACATCTCGGACCGCCCGCTGCCGTCGTCCGCGGTCCCGGCGTTCCTGCGGCTGCTCGACGAGCGCCCGCCGAGTGGCCGCTACCGCGCGGCGGACCTGTTGTCCGCCCATGCCCCCACCGCCACCCTCAACGGAGGCGCTGCGCGCCCGGAGGCGTCATGAGCATGACCGTCCGGTTCGACTTGCCGGACGAACTGTCGGCATCGGCGCCGCCGGAGGCCCGTGGCCTGTCCCGCGACGAGGTCCGCCTGCTGGTGGCGTCCCCGTCCGGCGTCCACCACACGGCGTTCACCTCCCTGGGCGAGCACCTGAGGCCGGGTGACCTCCTGGTGGTCAACACCTCGGGCACCCTGCCGGCGGCCGTCGACGCCCGTCGCGAGGGCCACCTGATCGTGGTCCACTTCGCCACCGCCCTCGACGACGGCTCCTGGGTGGTCGAGCTACGCGCCCCGGGAGGGCCGTTGCTCGACGGCCGGGAGGGCGAGCGCTTGACGCTGGCGGGCGACGCGGCGCTGACGTTGCTGGCCCCGATGGTCACGGGGCAGGCCCGGCTGTGGCGGGCCGCGGTGTCGGTTCCGGTGCCCGCGCTGCTCGAGGCGGAGGGCCGGCCGATCCGCTACGGGTACGTCCCGCGGGCGTGGCCGCTGGCGGACTACCAGACGGTGTTCGCCCGCGAGCCGGGCAGCGCGGAGATGCCGTCGGCGGCCCGGCCGTTCACCGCGGACCTGGTGACGCGGCTGGTGACGGACGGCGTGTTGTTCGCCCCGCTGCTGCTGCACACGGGGGTGTCGTCCCCGGAGGCCGCGGAGCCACCCCAGGCGGAGAGGTACCGGGTGCCGCCGACGACGGCCGCGCTGGTCTCGTGGGTCCGGGCGCGCGGAGGCCGGGTGATCGCGGTCGGGACGACGGCGGCCCGTGCCCTGGAATCGGCGGTCTCGGCCGGCGAAGTGCGCGCGGCGGAGGGCTGGACGGAGCTGGTCCTCGGCCCGGACCGCCCGGCCCGGGTGGTCGACGGGATCGTCACGGGGTTGCACGCCCCGGAGGCGTCCCACTTGCTGCTGCTGGAAGCGGTGGCGGGGGCGGAGGTGGTCCGGGAGGCGTACGCGGCCGCGGTGGCGGAGCGGTACTTGTGGCACGAGTTCGGCGACGTGTCTCTGCTGCTGCGCCGTCCGGGGGAGTAGCCGAAACGGCCCGGCCCGGGTGTCAACGCGACGAACCCCGCCGATCCCGCGGCTCTCCGTTGAGCGCGGGCCCGGCCCCCGAGTTGTCCACAGGAAAGCTCACCTGTGGACAACTCCCTTTACTGCCCCGCCTCAACCCGCCGCCGCGACCGGATCAGCCCGGCGACCACCACCGCGGCCACGCCCAGCCCCACGCCGCACACGATCGAGGCCACCATGCTCGCCGTCGCGGTCGCCAGGCCGAACGCCCCGCCCAGGTACACCGGGATCGAGATGGCCACCGGCAGCCAGTTGCGCAGCAGGAACGCCCGGTCCGACGCCACCCACAGCACCAGCGTCACCGCTGCCGCGGCGACCACCGGGATCGCCCACACCACCGTGCTCGTCAGCGCGTCCATCCCCAGTGACCGGAGCCACTCGAACGACGCCTGGCCGAACCCGATGAACAACACGACCAGCGCCACGCGGACGCCGGCGCCCTTGCTCGTCATGACTTCCTCCCGTATGCGTGGTTCATCCTCTACCACGTCCGGGTGACGCCGGCGGTTGCCCGTTCGGGGCGATTTCTTCCTCGGACGCCGAACGTCAGAAGACGATGCCGGCGCCGTTGCAGAGCTTCGGCCACGAATTGATGTTGGTCGTGGCGGCCACCTGGACGGCGACCTTGCCCTTGGGGATGGAGACCGCCGGATACACGTCGGCGGTGAGCGTGATGTCGCCGTTGGCGATGTTGTCGAACCTGTGCGATGCGACGATCGGGCCGCCGGGGCCGTTGAACACGTTCACCGTGACCTGGTGGTCCCCGGTGATCTTCCCGCCGACGTTGCGCAGGTTGGCGTAGATGTTGACGATCTTCCAGTTGCCGCCGTCGGACTGTGCGTTCACCCACCCCTCCGCGTTGTTGGCTTCGGTCGGCGAGATCCGCGTGCTGCACTTGGCGTGCCAGTCCGGGTTGTCTTCGGCCAGCGCACCCGGCGCGGCCACCAGCAGCGCTGCCGCGGTCGTGGTGAGGATCGATACCAGGCGTTTCACAAGCCCTCCCCTAATTCGGTGATGATCTTCGGTGTGGACCGTAACGGAGCCGGATCCCAAGTCGTGATGACTTGGCTCACAATCACGATTTTCAGTTATTTTGTTTCGAATGGGCGGCTAGCGACGAGCGGTGGCGATGTCAAGAAATCTCATCGGAATTCCCGGGATGCGGATGGCTATGCGCCTGAGTGGGTGACCGTGCGAACCTCGCCCCCGACATACCGACGAAAGGCGATGCCGACGTGCGCACCCCTCGAAGAATCCTGGCCTCGGCGCTGGCCGCCCTGACCGTCGTGGGCGCGCTCACCGGCTGTTCGCGGGCCGACAGCAGTGCCGCCCCCGCCGCCAACGAGGGCGCTGCCGGCGAGGTCCGCGTCGGCTTCTTCCCAAATGTCACGCACGCGCCCGCCCTGATCGGCGTCAAGAAGGACTTCTTCAAGACCGAGCTCGGCTCGACCAAGCTCACCACCCAGACCTTCAACGCCGGCCCCGAAGAGGTGAACGCCCTGATCGGCGGCTCGCTCGACGTTGCCTTCATCGGCTCCGGCCCGGCGATCAACGCCTTCACCAAGTCCAAAGGCGCCATCCAGCTGATCTCCGGCGCCGTCTCGGGCGGCGCGCAGCTCGTCGTCAAGCCGGACATCACCAGCGTCGACCAGCTCAAAGGCAAGAACCTCACGACGCCCCAGCTGGCCAACACCCAGGACGTCGCGCTCAAGAAGTTCCTCGCCGGCAAGCAGCTGACCGGCCAGGTCAAGATCACCACGATGGACAACCCGAAGACGCTCGACGCCTTCAAGAAGGGCGAGGTCGACGGCGGCTGGCTGCCCGAGCCGTGGGCGTCCCGGCTGGTCCTCGACGCCGGCGCGAAGGTGCTGGTCGACGAGAAGACGCTGTGGCCGGACGGTCGCTTCCCGACCACCGTCGTCATCGTGCGCAGCGAGTTCCTGCAGCAGCACCCGGACACCGTCCGCGCGCTCCTCAAGGGCGAGCTCGCCGCCATCGACTGGGCGAAGGCCAACCCGGCGGAGGCGAAGACCGTGGTCAACGGCGCGCTCAAGGAGCTGGCCGGCAGTACCCTGAGCGCAGCCGTCCTGGACCGCGCCTTCTCCGGCATCGAGCTGACCACCGACCCCATCGCCGCCGAATTCCCGCAGCTCGCGCAGGACTCGGTGACGGCGGGCGTGGTGAAGTCGGCCGTCGCGCTGAAGGGCTTCGCGGACTTCGGCCCGCTGAACGAGGTGCTGAAGGCCAAGAACCTCCCCGCCGTCGACGCTCCCGAACTCAGCAAGTAATCCGGAGAGAGGCAGCCAGCGATGACCACGACCCTCCCGACCGGCCGGACCCGCCCCACCGGCGCGGCAGCGGTGCGTCTCGACGGCGTGCGCAAGGCGTTCGGCACGGCAGGCCGCGCGGTCGTCGCGCTCGACGGCGTGGACCTGACGGTCGCGCCCGGCGAGTTCGTCTGCCTGCTCGGCGCGTCCGGCTGCGGCAAGAGCACGCTGCTCAACCTGGTCGCCGGGCTGGACGCGCCGTCGGCGGGCGAGATCACGCTGAACACGTCGCGGCCCGCGGTGATGTTCCAGGAGGCCGCGCTGATGCCGTGGCTGACCGCGGCCCGCAACGTCGAGCTGCCGCTGCGCCTGGCCGGCTTCGGCCGGACCGAGCGGCGGGAGAAGGTCGCCGAGCTGCTGGAACTGGTCCGGCTGAGCGGCGCGGGCGGCAAGCGGCCGCACGAGCTGTCCGGCGGCATGCGGCAGCGCGTCGCACTGGCCCGCGCCTTGGCCGCGACGCTGCGCGTCGGCGGCGACCCGGAGCAGGCCCTGCTGCTGATGGACGAGCCGTTCGCGGCGCTCGACGCCATCACCCGCGACGTCCTGCAGGGCGAGCTGCTCCGCGTCTACCGCAGCACGGGCACGTCGGTGCTGTTCGTGACGCACGACGTGCGCGAGGCAGTCCGCCTCGGCCAGCGTGTGGTGCTGCTGTCGTCGCGCCCCGGCCGGGTGGTGCGCGAGTGGACGGACGTCGCGCCGGCCGACGCCGAGGAGCTGACCGAGGAAATCACCGGACACCTGCGTGAGGTGATCAGCACCCATGCCGCAGCTTGACCGGTCCGCCGAGGCCGACCTGGACGCGGTCGGCGCCGGACTGGATTCGCTCGACGCCCCGGTCGGGGAACGCCGTCCCGGCTTCTGGAAGCGCTTCGCCTGGGGCTTCCTGCCCCCGGTGGGCGCGCTGGTGGTGCTGCTCGTCGTCTGGCAGGTCCTCTGGGCCGCGGCCTTCTGGCCCGAGACACAGCTGCCTGCGCCCCTGTCGGTGTGGGACGAGTTCTGGGAGCGCGTGGTCACCGGCGACGTGTTCGAGTTCGTCTGGACATCGGTCCACCGCGCCGCGCTCGGCTTCGTCGCCGGAGTGCTCATCGGCACCCCGCTCGGCCTGATCGTGGCGAAGGTCCGGGTCGTCAGGGCGGCGATCGGCCCGCTGCTGACCGGGCTGCAGAGCCTCCCGTCGGTGGCGTGGGTGCCTGCGGCGATCTTGTGGTTCGGGATCAACGACGGCGCCATCTATTTCGTGGTGCTGCTCGGTTCGGTGCCGTCGATAGCGAACGGGCTGGTGGCCGGCATCGACCAGATCCCGCCGATCCTCCCGCGCGTCGGCCAGGTGATGGGCGCGAACCGCCTGTCGTCGGCCCGGCACATCCTGCTGCCGGCCGCACTGCCGGGCTTCCTGGCCGGGCTCAAGCAGGGCTGGGCGTTCTCGTGGCGCTCACTGATGGCGGCGGAGCTGATCGCGCTGTCCCCGCAGCTCGGCGTCGGCCTGGGCGCGTACCTCAACCAGGGGTCGTCGCTCAACAGCATCGAGAAGGTGATCGCGGCGATCTTCCTGATCCTGCTGGTGGGTGTGGGGATCGAGCTGCTGGTGTTCCGCCCGCTGGAGCGCGCGGTACTGCGGGCGCGCGGGCTGACCTCGTCGCTGTAGAAGGCCCGGTTATCCACATCGGGTCCGCTTGTCCACAGATTTCGCGGGCGGCTGTTTTTACAGGCCAGCGGCGATAGAATGGACCAGGGGACGCCCCCCTTGGGAGTGGCGGGGGATGTCTGGTTACGACGCGGGCCCCGGCGCACAGCGCCGAGGCCCGGACGTGTCAGCTGGGATCAGCGCGACCGGCGACCGCCGGCCCGGGTTCCGGCCGAGAAAGCCGCCGCTCCACCGCTCGACCGGCGGTTGCCCGCAGCCGGGGCACCGGAGCGACGCGAACCGCCCGAGGCAGCCGTGGCCGCACCCGAACGAGCGTTGCCACCCGAACGACCAGCCGCTCCCTCCGCGCCACCCGACCTCCGGTTCCCGCCAGACCGGCCCCGCCCGGAAGCAGCCGACCGCTGCTCCTCCTGCCGAGCCTGCCCGGCTGCCCGAGCCCGCTGCCCACCACGGTTCTCCTTCGGCGCGGGCGCAGCAGCCCCACCCCGCCGGCCGCGCCCGCCGCCAGGTGCCGACCCAGTGGCCGAGACCTTCTTCGGCCGGTTGTCCACCGCCGGTGCCTTGGAGAACGTCCGCTCGCCCGGGGCCAGCTCCGCCAGCAGCGGGTGGCCCGGACCCAACTGGGTCGTCGTCGGCTTGATACCCGCCTTGCGGGTCAGGTCGCGCACGTCCCTGACCTGCGCGTCCGTCATCAGCGTCACCACCGTGCCCGACGCGCCCGCGCGGGCGGTGCGGCCCGAGCGGTGCAGGTACGCCTTGTGCTCCACCGGGGGGTCCGCGTGGATCACCAGCCGGACGTCGTCGACGTGGATGCCGCGGGCCGCGATGTCCGTCGCCACCAGCGTGCGGGCCGTTCCCGACGAGAACGCCTCGAGGTTGCGCGTGCGGGCGTTCTGGCCCAGGTTGCCGTGCAGTTCCACCGCCGGGACGCCCGAAGCGTTCAGCTTCCGCGTCAGCGCCTTCGCGCGGCTCTTCGTCCGCGTGAACACCAGCGTGCGGCCGGGCGCCGCCGTCAGGTCGACCAGCACCGGCAGCCGGTGGGTCTCCTCCAGGTGCAGGACGTGGTGCTCCATCGTCGCCACCGGGGACTGGGCCGAGTCGACGCTGTGCAGGACCGGGTCGTCCATGAAGCGCTTGACCAGCACGTCCACGCCGTTGTCCAGCGTCGCCGAGAACAGCAGCCGCTGGCCGCGCTCGGGGGTGGCGTCCATGATCCGCCGGACCTCGGGCAGGAAGCCCAGGTCCGCCATGTGGTCGGCCTCGTCCAGCACGGTGATCTCGACGGCGTCGAGCTTCACGTGCCCGGAGCGCATGTGGTCGGCGAGCCGGCCGGGGCAGGCGACGACGATGTCGACGCCGTCACGCAGCTTCGTGATCTGCGGGTTCGCGCTCACGCCGCCGAAGATGGTGGTCGCCTTGAGGCCCAGCGGGCGGGCCAGTGGCAGGATCGACGCCTCGATCTGCGTCGCGAGCTCGCGCGTGGGCGCCAGGATCAGCGCGCGCGGACGGCCCGGCTTGCGCCGCGTCGGGCCCGCCGCGAGGCGGGCCAGCACCGGCAGCACGAAGCCGTAGGTCTTGCCGGAGCCGGTGCGGCCGCGGCCGAGGACGTCACGCCCGGCGAGCGTGTGCGGCAGGGTCGCCGCCTGGATGGGGAAGGGCTCGGTGACGCCCTGGGTGGCCAGTGCGGCCACGAGCGGGGTCGGCAGGCCCAGTTCGGAAAAAGTGCTCATAAGCGTGCGGGCACGGGGGTGCCCTGGTCTCCATAACCTGAGAAGGGTTGTCCTGCCCGGCGCAGACCGGTCAACGGCCGCGGCGCGTGGTAGTCGACAACAGCAGCGGGCCGAGGCAGAACTGAGCGGCCCGCAAGATCAGTGTACCGAACAACGGTGACCTTCCCCCAGTGAGATTGCCCGCACTCGGACGGGCTTGCTAAGTTACCGGTCGGTAATCGAGGAGGACGACCATGCTGCTGAACCCGCGCGAGTACGACCCGGCGCACTTCGACGCCGAGACGCGGCGCCTGCTGCGCGCCACCATCGACTGGTTCGAGCAGCGCGGCAAGGCGAAGCTGACCGAGGACTACCACAACCGCACCTTCTACGCGGACTTCATCGAGTTCGCGGGCAAGGAAGGCCTGTTCTCGACCTTCCTGACCCCGTCGGCGAACGCCGGCGGCAACCCGGACAAGCGCTGGGACACCAGCCGCGTCGCCGCGCTGTCGGAAATCCTCGGCTTCTACGGCCTCAACTACTGGTACCCGTGGCAGGTCACCATCCTCGGCCTCGGCCCGGTCTGGCAGAGCGCCAACGCGGCCGCACGCGAGCGCGCGGCGGCGGCACTCGACGCCGGTGGCGTCGGCGCCTTCGGACTGTCCGAAAAGGACCACGGCGCCGACATCTACGCCTCCGACATGGTGCTGACCGAGGACGGCGACGGCTACCGCGCCACCGGCTCCAAGTACTACATCGGCAACGGCAACTGCGCGCGCACGGTTTCGGTCTTCGGCCGCATCGACGGCGTCGAAGGCCCGGACCAGTACGTCTTCTTCTACGCCGACTCCGAGCACCCGGCCTACCACGTGGTCAAGAACGTCGTGCCGTCGCAGATGTACGTCGCCGAGTTCCGGCTCGAGGACTACCCGGTCCGCGAAGAGGACATCCTGCACGTCGGCGCCGAAGCCTTCAGCGCCGCGCTGAACACGGTCAACATCGGCAAGTTCAACCTGTGCTTCGGCGGCATCGGCATGGCGACGCACTCGCTGTACGAAGCCATCACGCACGCGCACAACCGCGTTCTCTACGGCAAGCCCGTCACCGACTTCCCGCACGTCCGCCGCGAGTTCGTCGAGGCGTACGCGCGGCTGATCGGGATGAAGCTGTTCTCCGACCGCGCGGTCGACTACTTCCGCAGCGCGAACCCGGACGACCGCCGCTACCTGCTGTTCAACCCGATCACCAAGATGAAGGTGACCACCGAGGCGCAGAAGGTGATCGGCCTGGTCGCCGACGTCGTCGCGGCCAAGGGCTTCGAGGCCGACACCTACCTGGCGATGTCCAAGAACGACATCGACGGCCTGCCGAAGCTGGAAGGCACGGTGGCCGTCAACCTGGCCCTGATCGCCAAGTTCATGCCGAACTACCTGTTCGCGCCGCAGGAGTACGCGCCGGTCGGCACCCGCACCGACGCCGCGGACGACGAGTTCCTCTTCCGGCAGGGCCCGGCGCGCGGCCTGTCGAAGGTCCGGTTCCACGACTGGAAGACCGCCTACGCCGAAGCCGCGCACATCCCGAACGTCGCGCTGTTCACCGAGCAGGCCGGGTACCTGGTCAAGCTGCTCACCGAGGCGGCGCCGGACGAGGCGCAGCAGGCCGACCTCGACTTCGGGCTCGCGCTGGCCGAGCTGTTCACGCTGATCGTGTACGGCCAGCTCATCCTGGAGCAGGCCGGGATCACCGGCCTGGACGACGAGGTCGTCGACCAGATCTTCGCGGTGCTCGTGCAGGACTTCAGCGTCGCGGCGGTGGACCTCAACGGCAAGGCGAGCTCGACCGAGGCCCAGCAGGCGATCGCGCTGGCCGCGCTGCGCAAGCCGGTGGTCGATGCCGCGCGGTTCGAGAACGTCTGGGCGCGGGTGCGGGAGCTCTCCGGGGTCTACGCCATGCAGCCGTGATCGAGTCCGGCGGCGAACGCCGGCTCGTGGGGCTGCGCGCCCGTCCGCGGGATCCCGGTGGCGGTGTCGCGGAAGGCGATCGACACCCGGTGTTCCGCTTGGCAAGATCGCGGACGTGAACCGAGAGCGGGCGGCGGAGCTGATCTGGGACGCGTGGCTGACCGGCAAGCGGCTGGACGGCCTCCCGGACGACCTCCGCCCGGACGGCCACGCCGAGGGCATGGCGGTGCAGGCGGCGCTCGCCGAGCTGGCCGGGCCAGTGTCCGGCTGGAAGATCGGCGCGACCACGGTGTACGCCCGCCAGTACCTCGGCGTCGCCGGGCCGCTGGCGGGCGCGATGTTCGCGCGGTTCCACCACGTCGAGGGCGCGCCGGTCCCCGCGGACACCATGACCATGGGCGTGGCCGAGCCGGAGTTCGCGTTCCGGCTCAAGGCCGACCCGGGGCTGTCGCCGTCGCTGGCCGCGGTGCTCGACGCGGTCGACACGATGTTCCTGGCGATCGAGCTGCCGGACAGCCGCTACACCGACCACCGCCACGCGGGCGGCCCGCAACTGCTCGCCGACGCGGCCTGCTCGGGCCGCTTCGTGGAGGGCAGCCCGGTGCCGGGCTGGCGCGAGGTCGACCTGCCCCGCAGCCAGGTGGTCCTCCACGCCGACGGCGAAGAGTTCTCCCGGGGGAGCGGCAGCCTGGTCTTGGGCGACCCGCGCCTGGCACTGCACTGGCTGGCGATGGAGCTGCCCCGCCACGGGCAAGCGTTGCGCCCGGGCGACATCGTGACGACGGGAACGGCAACACCGCCGTGCCCGATCCACGCGGGCGGCCACGTGGTGGCGGACTTCGGCGCGCTGGGCAGTGTGGAAACGAGTTTCGCACCGCTAGAGTGATCAGGTGCTGACTTTCCGTGCGGGCTTCGTCGCGCTCGCGGTGGTCGTGGCAGCCCTCGACGCGGGATTCTGGATCTTCGCCCGCGGCCCCCACCCGGCGACGGCGCGCATCGGCTTCGTCGTGGCGTTCGTGTTCGTGCTGGCCCTGCTCGCGGCGGCGGCCGGCGTGGTGCGCTGGGAAGTGGCGGTACCGCTGGGCGCGGCCTCGGCCTCGGGCCTGCTGTTCGTCGGCGCGACGGCGATCTTCAGCGTGGGCCTGGGTTTCCTGCTGACGGCGGTGGTCGAAGCCGCCCTGGTGCGGCGGCTGGTCCTAGCCGCGTCGCCGGTGGGGTGGCGCGGCGGAACGTGGCTGATCAGCCTGGCCACAGGCGTGGTTCCGGTGGCACTCTTCGCGGCCGGCCTCTTCGCGCTCCGGGGAAAGTGAAGGCGGGCCACCCGCAGGTGGCCCGCCTTCGGGGGAGAGCTACTTGCCGAACCCGGCCCGCCGGAGCGCGTCGGCCATCGAGCCGCTCGCGTTGCCGCCGCGGTCACGGCCGCCTCCGCCGCCGCGCCGGTCGTTGCCGCTGCCGCCGCGGCGCTGACCCTGGCCGCCGCCGCCCTGGCCGCGGTCCCGGCGCTCGCCGCCGCCACGCGAGGTGCCCGCACCCGGTTCGTCGTCCAGGCGCAGCGTCAGCGAAATGCGCTTCCGGGGCACGTCCACGTCCAGGACCTTCACCTTCACGATGTCCCCTGGCTTCACGACCTCCCGCGGGTCCTTCACGAAGTTCTTCGACAGCGCCGAAACGTGCGCCAGCCCGTCCTGGTGCACGCCCACGTCGATGAACGCGCCGAACGCCGCCACGTTCGTCACCACGCCCTCCAGGCGCATGCCGGGCTTGAGGTCGGAGATCTTGTCCACGCCGTCGGCGAACGTGGCCGTCTTGAACGCCGGGCGGGGGTCGCGGCCCGGCTTGTCGAGCTCCGCGAGGATGTCCGTCACGGTCGGGAGGCCGAACTGCTCGTCGACGAACTCGGCAGGCTTCAGCGACGACAGCGTCCGCGTGTTGCCGATCAGGGCCCGGATGTCGGTACCGGTCTTGGACAGGATCCGGCGGACCACCGGGTACGCCTCCGGGTGCACCGCCGAGGAGTCCAGCGGGTCGTCGCCGTCCGGGATCCGGAGGAAGCCCGCGCACTGCTCGAACGCCTTCGGGCCGAGCCGCGCGACCTCCTTCAGCGCCGTGCGGGAGCGGAACGGCCCGTTCGTGTCGCGGTGGGCGACGATGTTCTCCGCCAGGCCCGTCGTGATGCCCGAAACCCGGGTCAGCAGCGGTGCCGACGCCGTGTTGACGTCGACGCCGACCGCGTTCACGCAGTCCTCGACCACCGCGTCCAGCGAGCGCGAGAGCGACACCTCGGACAGGTCGTGCTGGTACTGCCCGACGCCGATCGACTTCGGGTCGATCTTCACCAGCTCGGCCAGCGGGTCTTGCAGCCGCCGCGCGATCGAGACCGCGCCGCGCAGGGAGACGTCCATGTTCGGCAGCTCCTGCGAAGCGAACGCCGACGCCGAGTAGACCGAAGCGCCCGCCTCGGACACGACCGCCTTCGTCAGCTTCAGTTCCGGGTGCTTCTTGATCAGTTCCTGCGCGAGCTTGTCCGTCTCGCGCGACGCCGTCCCGTTGCCGATCGAGATCAGGTCCACCTGGTGCCGCGCGCACAGCGCCGCGAGCTCGGCGATCGACTGGTCCCACTTGTTCGCCGGCTGGTGCGGGTAGATGACGTGGGTGTCGACGACCTTGCCGGTCGCGTCCACCACGGCCACCTTGACGCCGGTCCGGAAGCCCGGGTCGAGGCCCATCGTGGCGCGGGTGCCGGCCGGCGCGGCCAGCAGCAGGTCGCGCAGGTTGGCCGCGAACACGCGCACGGCGTCGTCCTCGGCCGCCTGGCGCAGCCGCATCCGCAGGTCGATGCCCAGGTGCAGGAGGATCTTGGTGCGCCACGCCCAGCGCACGGTGTCACCGAGCCACTTGTCGGCCGGGCGGCCCTGCTGGGTGATGCCGAACTTGGCGGCGATGCGCTGCTCGTACTCCGTCGGGCCGACCTGCGGCTCGTCGGTGGGCTCGTCCGGCGCCATGGTGAGGTCGAGGACCTCCTCCTTCTCGCCGCGCAGCATCGCGAGGATCCGGTGCGAGGGGAGCTTCGTGTACGGCTCGGAGAAGTCGAAGTAGTCGGAGAACTTCGCGCCTTCCTCCTCCTTGCCGGCCCGGACCTTGGCGACCAGGTGGCCCTGGCCCCACATCTTCTCCCGCAGGTCACCGATGAGGTCGGCGTCCTCGGCGAAGCGCTCGACGAGGATCGCGCGGGCGCCGTCGAGGGCCGCCTGGGTGTCCGCGACGCCCTTGTCCGCGTCGACGAACACCGCGGCCGCCGCCTGCGGGTCGGTGGTCGGGTCGTTCAGCAGGCCGTCGGCCAGCGGCTCGAGACCCGCTTCGCGCGCGATCATCGCCTTCGTGCGGCGCTTCGGCTTGTAGGGGAGGTAGATGTCCTCCAGCCGCGACTTGGTGTCCGCGGCGAGGATCGACGCCTCGAGGGCGTCGTCCAGCTTGCCCTGGCTGCGGATGGACTCGAGCACGGCGAGCCGGCGCTCGTCGAGTTCCCGCAGGTAGCGCAGCCGCTCCTCGAGCGTGCGCAGCTGCGCGTCGTCGAGCATGCCGGTGACTTCCTTGCGGTAGCGGGCGATGAACGGCACGGTCGACCCGCCGTCGAGGAGCTCGACGGCGGCCTTGACCTGTCCTTCGCGCACGCCCAGTTCTTCGGCGATCTTCTGCTCGACCGACACGCTCACTGCAACACGCTCCCGATTGACCTGGATCCGATCGTCACATTCTGCCGTTTCGGGCGCCCCGACTTTCGGATGGGGTTCCTTGACAATCAGATTGGTCTAGTCCACTTTGTGGTGACCTGCCTCACCAGTGTCACGGAGGTCTCCCGTGGTCCCCAAGGTCCGCTTCGCTCTGCTTTCCTTACTTTCCGTGGTGACGCTGTGTCTCGGCGTGACCTTCGTGCTCGCCGGCAGCGCTTCGGCGGCGAACATCCTGGCCAACCCCGGCTTCGAAGCCGGCACGACGGGCTGGACGTGCACCGGCACGGCGGCCGCGGTGAGTTCGCCGGTGCACGGCGGCAGCCGCGCCCTGAACGCGACGCCGTCTTCGTCGGACAACGCGCAGTGCTCGCAGACGCTCACCGTCTCGGCGAACACGGCGTACAAGCTGTCGGGCTGGGTCCAGGGCAGCTACGTCTACCTCGGCGTCTCCGGCTCGGCGACGGCCAGCACGTGGACGCCCGGCACCAGCGGCTACCAGCAGCTGTCGCTGAGCTTCGCGACCGGCTCGAGCACGTCGCTGACGGTGTACCTGCACGGCTGGTACGGCCAGCCGGCCTACTACGCCGACGACGTCAGCCTGGACGGTCCCGGCACCCCGCCGACCACCACGCCGACGACGCCGACCACGCCCACCACCCCGACGACGCCGCCGACCACCACCACCCCGCCGACGACGACCACGACGCCGCCCACGCAGGGTGACCTGCCGAAGCACGTCCTGACCGGCTACTGGCAGAACTTCTACAACGGCGCCAAGGCGCTGAAGCTCGCCGACGTCCCGACGAAGTACAACATCATCGCGGTGTCGTTCGCCGACGCCACCGGCACGCCCGGCGCGGTGAGTTTCACGCTCGACTCCGGCCTGTCCTCGCAGCTCGGCGGCTACACGGACGCCCAGTTCAAGGCCGACGTCAAGACGGTGCAGGCCCGCGGCCAGAAGGTGATCATCTCGGTCGGCGGCCAGAACGGCACGATCAGCGTCGCGGACTCGACGTCGGCCACCAACTTCGCGAACAGCATCAAGTCGCTGATCGCGAACTACGGCTTCGACGGCGTCGACATCGACCTCGAGAACGGCATCAACGCGACCTACATGGGCCAGGCGCTGCGCAGCATCTACAGCGGCGGCGGCAAGGTCATCACGATGGCACCGCAGACGATCGACATGCAGTCCACGGCGGGCGGCTACTTCCAGCTGGCGCTGAACATCAAGGACATCCTGACGATCGTCAACATGCAGTACTACAACTCCGGTTCGATGAACGGCTGCAACGGCAACGTCTATTCGCAGGGAACGGTCGACTTCCTGACGGCGCTGGCCTGCATCCAGCTGCAGGGCGGCCTGAGGGCGGACCAGGTCGGCCTCGGCCTGCCGGCCTCGCCCCAGGCGGCGGGAGGCGGCTACCAGGCCCCGGCGAACACGGTGTCGGCGTTGAACTGCCTGGCCCGCGGGACATCGTGCGGCTCGTTCAAGCCGTCGGCGACGTACCCGTCGATCCGCGGCGCGATGACGTGGTCGATCAACTGGGACGCGTCGCAGGGGTACGCGTTCGCGAACACGGTGTCGGCGGGGCTCGCGGGCCTGCCGTAAAGGTGCGTTGAGTGTGGCCCTCCCGGCGGCGCGGTCCGGGAGGGCCTTCTCACGCCAGGGGGAGCCGCAGGGCTCCCGGTGCCGCCGGCGGCACCACCGGACGCCGAGGCGCCACCGCCGCCACGCGCAGGTACGGCGAGCCCAGCGGCGGCCGCGGATCCACGTCCCCGCGGTTCGGCCAGAACGCCATCGCCCGCTCCGCCTGGGCCGTGATCGTCAGCGACGGGTTCACCCCGAGGTTGGCCGAGATCGCCGAGCCGTCCACCACGTGCAGCCCCGGATACCCGTACAGCCGCTGGTAGGGATCGACCACCCCCGAAGCGGGAGAATCCCCGATCGCGCAGCCGCCGATGAAGTGGCCCGTGATCGGGATGTTCGCCAGGTCCGTCCACGCACCTTGAGGCAGACCGCCGATCTTCGCGGCCACTCGGCGTGTCACCTCGTGACCCGCCGGGATCCAGTCCGGTGACGGCGCCCCCGAACCCTGGCGGGTCGTCATGCGCCTGCCGAACACGCCCCGCCTGGTGTACGTCGTCACCGAATTGTCGAGGGTCTGCATCACCAGCAGCCCGATCATCCGCTCCGACCAGCGCCGCGGGTTGTGGATCCGGAGCAGGTCGCGCCGCGAACGCCACAGCTCCCGCAGCCCGAGCACCCAGCGCCGCCGGCCCGGCACCGCGTCCACCAGCACCGTCGCCAGCAGGCCCATCAGGTTGCTGCCGCGCCCGTACCGCACCGGCTCCACGTGCGTCACCGCGTCCGGGTGGATCGACGACGTGATCGCGACGCCCCGGGAGTAGTCCGTGTCCGCCCGCAGCGACCGCGCCGCCAGGACGGCTTCGGAGTTCGTGCGGGCCAGGAGCCCGAGGCGCGGGGAAACGAGCGGCAGGTTTCCCGTGTCCCGCATCCGGTGCAGCAGCCGTTGCGTTCCCAACGCCGCCGCCGAGAACACGACCTGCGTGGCGGTGAACGTCCGGCGGGAGAAACCGCCGGTCCGGCGGGTGTCGACCGCGTACCCGCCGGAGATCGGCCGGACCGTCACCGCGGTGGTGAGCGGGTGCACCACCGCACCCGCCCGCTCGGCCAGGTACAGGTAGTTCTTGACCGTCGTGTTCTTCGCCCCGACCCGGCAGCCGGTCATGCACTCGCCGCACAGCGTGCAGGAGGACCGCGCCGGGCCGGCGCCGCCGAAGAACGGGTCCACCCCGGACTGTCCGAAGTAGACGCCGACCGGCGTGCGCCGGTACGTGTGGCCGACACCCATGTCCTCGGCCACCGAACGCAGCACCCGGTCCGCGGCCGTCGTCGCCGGGTTCTCGACCACGCCCAGCATCCGCTTCGCCTGGTCGTAGTACGGCGCCAGCTCGGCCTTCCAGTCCGTGATGTGCGCCCACTGCGGGTCTGCGTAGAACCCGTCCGGCGGCTCGTACAGCGTGTTCGCGTACACCAGCGAGCCCCCGCCGACGCCGGAGCCGCTCATCACGAAAGTGTTCTTCAGCAAGGTCAGGCGCTGGATGCCGAAGCAGCCCAGCGCGGGGGCCCACAGGTACTTCCGCACCCGCCACGACGTCTTCGCGAACTCGTCGTCGGCGAACCGGCGGCCGGTCTCCAGCACGCCGACGCGGTAGCCCTTCTCGGTCAGCCGCAGCGCCGTGACGCTGCCGCCGAAGCCCGAACCGATCACCAGGACGTCGTAGTCCATCAGCCCGCCACCCGGTAGTCGGCGACGTCGAAGCGCCGCGTCCGGCGGTCGTACTCGGTGACCAGGCCGGGCCAGTTGGTCGTCACCCGGCCGTCGGCCTGCCGGTACCAGCTCCGGCAGGCGCTCCACACGCTGTGCCCCAGCCGCTGCTGCACCTCCCGGTCGTACCGCTCTTCGACCTCGGGCCGCACGTCCAACGAGGACACGCCGGGCCGCGAAAGCCGTTCCACCGCCTGCCGGATGTACCGCGCCTGCCGCTCGATCATGTAGATGATCGACCCGGCGCCGAGGTTCGTGTTGGGGCCGTAGACGCAGAACAGGTTCGGGAAGCCGGGCACGGTCATGCCCAGGTAGGCCCGCGCGCCGCCGGACCACTCGTCCCGCAGCAACCGGCCGCCGAGGCCGCGCACCTCCATCCGGCCGAGGAACTCCGTCGCGGCGAAGCCGGTGCCGTAGATCAGGACGTCCGCCTCGATCTCCGTCCCGTCCTCGACCCGCACGCCCTTCTCGGTGATCTCCGAGATCCGCCGCGTCTCGACGTCGACGTCCGGCTGGGCCAGCGCGGGCAGGTAGTCGTTGGTGAACAGGATCCGCTTGCAGCCGAGCGGGTACGCCGGCGTGAGCTTGGCCCGCAGCTCCGGGTCCTTGATGTGGCGGCGCCGCAGCTGCGCGGTCCGCAGCTCGAACATCTTCGCCAGCACCGGGTGGCGCGTCATCGCGTAGGTGGCGTACTCGGCGAGCAGGAAGATCCGCAGCCGGCCGAGCAGCTGGGTCGGCGGCAGGTGCTCGAACAGCCAGTGCTGCCACCGCCGGTAGCTCGGATCGGACTTCGCCATGACGTACGGCGGCGTGCGCTGGAAGACCGTGACGTGCCGGGCCTGTTTGCGCAGCTCGGGCACGAACTGCACGGCGCTGGCCCCGGTGCCGATCACGGCGACCCGCTTGCCGGTCAGGTCGACGTCGTGGTCCCACCGCGCGGAGTGGAAGGCGTCGCCGGTGAAGCTCTCGCGGTTCGGGATGTCCGGCAGCACCGGGCGGGACAGCTGCCCGACGGCGGGTACGAAGACGTTCGCCTCGAACGTCTCGCCGGCGCTCGTCTCGACGTGCCAGAGGCCGCGATCGGCGTCGAAGGCGGCCCCGGTGACCTCAGTGCGGTACCGGATGTGCGGCTCGAGGCCGTACTTCGCGATGACGCGCCGCAGGTAGGCGAGGATGTCGGGCTGGTGCGAGAACCGCTTCGGCCACCGCGGGTTGGGCTCGAAGGAGTAGGAGTACAGCGGCGACGGGATGTCGCACGCGGCGCCCGGGTAGGTGTTGTCCCGCCAGACCCCGCCGGGCTCGGCGGCGCTTTCCAGGATCGTGAAGTCGCCGAACCCGGCGCGCTTGAGCTCGATCGCCGTCCCGATACCGCCGAACCCGGTGCCCACGATCAGCACCGACGGCCCCTTCGCCGAACCAGTCATGCCGGAAAAGCTACGGACTCGCGGCCTGTGACAACAGGCCACGAACGGTCACTCAATCGAGATTTCCGGCCAGCCTCACGCCGGCGGGTGGATGCGCACCTCGTGGGTCTCCGCGGCCGCCTCCGCCCACTGCACCAGCTCGCCCGCCGACTTCTCCAGCGCCGCCGTGTCCCGCTTCGTGAGCTTCTCGAACGGCGACAGCTCGATCACCGCCGCCTTCTTCGCCGCCTTGATCTCCCAGAACCCGCACACCCGGCCGCCGACCAGCAGCGTGCCCTTCACCAGGCCGTTCTGCGAGATCACCCGCTTGCGGTCGGCGTCCGAGATGATCCGCGTCCGGTCCGCGTAGGACAGGATCATCTGGTCGAACGGCCCCAGCAGCCGCGGCGGGGCCGGGACGTCCTCGTCCGGCACCGTCAGCTCCGGCAGGTCCAGCAGCTCGCGGCCGTCCGGGTCCCGGTACCGCCGCAGGTCCATCGAAGACGCCACCTCGCCCAGGCGGGTGATGCCCGCCCACGTCTGGACGTCCGCGACCGTGGCCGGGCCGAACGCGCGCAGGTACCGCGAAATCAGCGAAGCGGGCGAAGGCGGCGGCAGGGGCGCGCCCACCCACTCGTCCAGGCACGCGTACGTCGTCTGCCCGGCCTTGCCCCAGATCGCCCGGGGCGGGGTCTGCACCAGCGGCAGCCGCCCGCGGGCGAGGTGGGTCAGGGAGGACGGCGGGACGTCCCAGGTGCGCGCCAGCTCGGCACCCAGCTTGGTTCCCGGCATCGGGCCACCGAGGAGCAGTTTCCGCGCCGCCTCGGCGACGAGCTCGTGGTCGAGCCCGGCCAGTGCGCTCGCGTGCAGCGTGTTCTGCTTCAGGTCGCGGTCGTAGATCCCCTGCAGCACCGGCCGCCACGCGAGCGCGTCCGCCGCCGTCACGAGGTGGACCGTGCCGCGCATCAGCGCGATCCGGACCACGCGCCGGCTCTCCAGGAGCTCCGCCAGCTCCGACGGCCGGAAGCCCGCCAGCCGCGACCAGAGCCCGAAGTACGGCGGGAACGGCGCCTGCGCCTGCAGCCCGGCCAGGTGTTCGACCGCGTCGAACGCGGACATCTCCGCCCGGCCCAGCAGCAGCTGGCGCTCCAGCGTGGCGCGGTTCAGGGCGCGCCGGGTCAACGTCTCCACGCCGTCACCCTAACGATCACCCCGGACAGTTCCGGTCCTCGATTGGACACCTTCTCCGGTGGTGATCCAGAATTCCGGCCATGGCCGAGCTCGCCGTGCCCGCCGTCGGGGACTGGGACTTCCCCCGCGGCACCGCGAGCATCGAGCTGATGACCCGCTTCGCCGCCGAACGCGGCCTGCCCGCGGCGAACCTGCTGGCCGCCACCACGCTCACGCCGGAGCTGCTCGCCGACCCCGCCGTCCAGGTGGACGCGCGCCAGGAGCTGGCCGTGGTCCGGGCGCTGGCCGACCTGGACGGATCCGACGCGGCGGCACTGGAGCTGGGCCGCCGCTACCGCGTCACCACCTTCGGCATCTTCGGCTTCGCCTGCATCAGCAGCCCGACGCTGCGCGACGCGATGCTGTTCGCCCTCCGCTACTTCGACCTGAGCTTCGCCTTCTGCATCCCTCGCGTCGTCCTCGGCGCCGACCGGCTGACGCTCGAGCTCGACGACAGCCGCGTGCCCGCCGACGTCGCCCGCTTCCTCGTCCTGCGCGACCTGGCCGCGATCTTCGCCGTCATGCGCGACCTGCTGCCCGAGATCGCCCTGGACGAGCTGATGTTCCGCCACGAATCGGCGACGCCGGAGGAATACCGGGCCGCGTTCGGCGTGCTGCCGCGCTTCGGCGCCGACGCCTGCCGGGCGACGCTCGACCCGGCGCTGCTGGGCCGGCCGCTGCCGCAGGCCAACGACCAGACCGTCGCCCTGTGCGCCGCGCAGTGCGAAGCGCTCGTCGCCCGGCGGCGGGAACGTTCGGGGATTTCGCAGCAGGTGCGCGAACGCCTGGTCCGGCTCGGCGGGGTCGACGCCGGCATGGACGAGATCGCCGGGCAGCTCGCCCTCAGCACCCGCACCCTGCGCCGCCGCCTGACCGAAGCCGGCACGAGCTACCGGGCGCTGGTCGACGAGGTCCGCCAGACGCTCGCCGAGGAGCTGCTCGACACCGGTGTGCTGTCGGTCGAAGACGTCGCCTACCGGCTCGGGTACGCCGAAGCGTCGAGCTTCATCCACGCGTTCAAGCGCTGGACGGGGATGACGCCGGCGGCGTTCGCGCGCCGCTTCCGCGCCGCTCGGCGAGGACCGCCGGGTAGGTGAGCTTCAGCAGGTTGAGCAGCGAACCGGTGAGGAAGGTGCGCAGCGCCGCGCGGTCGAGCGTGCCGCGGATCAGCCATTCGCGCGAAGCCGCGCGCAGCATCCCGCCGAACGAGCGGATCATCGCGCGCAGCTCTTCGCGGCCCTCGGTCACGCCGGTCATCAGCGCGGCTTCGAGGACCCGGTCGGCGGCGATCTCGTCGGCCTCCAGCATGATCCGCTCGATCTCGGGGTCGCGGCCCGCCGACTCGGGGCCGATCACGGTCAGCCAGGCGTCGCGGTTGCGGTCCACGACCTCGATCCAGCGTTCGACGCCGATCGCCAGCCGCTCCTCCATCGTGGTGTCCGGCAGCGCTTCGGTGACCGGCGCCGGCACGATCATCAGCTGCCGCACCACTTCCAGGTACAGCTCGCGCTTGCCGCCGAAGTAGTGGTTGATCAGCGGCCGCGCCACCCCGGCGGCCTCGGCGATGTCCGAAGTGGACACCGAGGCGTAGCTGCCCGCGCCGAACAGCCGCCGGGCGGCGGCGAGGATCTCCGCACGCCGTTCGGCCGGTTCGAGCCGGCGGCGCCGCGGCCGGGTACCGGTGGTCATCCGCTCAGCCTCGCGGGGGACCGGCGGCCTGTCAACAGACAGTTGACCCGATGTCAAAAGAGTGACTCCGGTGGCGGGCAAGCGGTGTTTCGCGCCAACCTTTGTCGTTACGCAACCGGAACAACCCGCCGGTAACTTCCCGGCACCCGGATGCGACGAGACGGCAGGGGGCCCGGACCGGGGGTAGGAGCAGATGAACGAAGAAGGCGCGCCGATCCGGCCGGCCGGACGCTGGGTCAGCGTCCGCCTGCAGCATCGCCACGTCAGCTTCGACGAAGGCTTCGAAGCGGACGAGCCACTGCCCGACGGGGACTGCGCGGACGAAGCGTCCCTGTCGTACTCGGGAATCGTGATTTCCAGTTTCGACCGGGGCGAGAAGGTTTCCGAGCGCTGGATCCCCCTGGGCGTGGACCCGTCCGAAGCGGACGACGAGCGGTTGATCGAGCAACTGCGCGAAGCCCTGCTGTGGCAGGCGGGCCGGCCGCCGCAGGCCGCGGAGGACTGACCCGCCCGGCCGCTCACGACCCCGTGCGCAGGCCCTCGAAGGCCACCTTGCACACCGCGTCCGCCAGTTCGGCCGCCGCCGAGCCCCGCCGGGGCCGGTACCACTCGATCAGCGAGTTCACCATGCCGAACACCAGCCTCGCCGTCACCGCCGGGTCGACGTCCGGGCGGACGTCGCCCTCCGCTTCGGCCTGCTTCACCAGGTCCGTCACCAGCCGGTCGAACTCGCGGCGGCGGGCCAGTGCCGCGCGCTCCACCTTCGTGTTGCCGCGCACGCGCAGCAGCAGCGTCACGAACGGCAGCCGGTCCGCCAGCACCAGCACGCTGCCGCGCACCAGGTGCTCCAGCCGGTCGATCGCCCGCCCGTCGAGCTGCGCCGTTTCGGACGCCACCTCGAACAGGCCGTCCAGCGCGCGGTCCACCGCCAGCCGCAGCAGTTCCTCCTTGCTGGGCACGTGGTGGTAGATCGCCGACTTCGTGATGCCGAGCTTGCGGGAGAGGTCCTCCATGCTCGTGCCGTCGTAGCCGCGCTCGTTGAACAGCTTCACCGCCACCTGCAGCAGCGATTCGAGGTCGTAGCCCGGCCGGCCGCGCCGCGGGGCCGTCACGGCTTGTCCCGCTGGTCGACGATCCGCCGCATCTTGCCCATCGACCGCTCCAGCGTGTCCGGGTCGACGACGTCCACCGACACCGTCACGCCGACGCCGTCCTTGACTCCCGAGACCAGCGAAGCCGCGGCCTGTTCCCGCTCACCGGCAGAAGCGTCGTGCCGGGCCTCCACCCGGACGGTCAGGTGGTCCAGCCGCCCGCGTGTGGACCGGACGAGCTGGAAGTGCGGGCTCAGCGCGGGCGTGCGCAGCACGATCTCCTCGATCTGCGTCGGGAACACGTTGACCCCGCGCAGGATGATCAGGTCGTCGGTCCGCCCGGTCACCTTGGCCATCCGCCGGAACGACGGCCGCGCGGTGCCCGGCGACAACGCCGTCAGGTCGCGGGTGCGGTAGCGGATGATCGGCAGCGCCTGCTTGGTCAGCGACGTGAACACCAGCTCGCCGGTCTCGCCGCCGCCCAGCACCTCTTCGGAGTACGGGTCGATCACCTCGGGGTAGAAGTGGTCCTCCCAGATGTGCAGGCCGTCCTTCGTCTCGACGCACTCCTGCGCGACACCCGGGCCCATCACCTCCGACAGCCCGTAGATGTCGACGGCGTCGAGGGCGAACCGCTCCTCGATCTCCGCGCGCATCTGCTCGGTCCACGGCTCGGCGCCGAAGATGCCCACCTTCAGCGAAGACGCCCGCGGGTCCACGCCCTGGCGCTCGAACTCGTCGAGCAGCGTCAGCATGTACGACGGCGTCACCATGATGATCTCGGGCCGGAAGTCGGTGATCAGCTGCACCTGCCGCGCGGTCATCCCCCCGGACGCCGGGATCACCGTGCAGCCCAGCTTCTCGGCGCCGTAGTGCGCGCCGAGCCCGCCGGTGAACAGGCCGTAACCGTAGGCGACGTGCACCTTGTGGCCCGGCCGCCCGCCCGCGGCGTGGATCGACCGGGCCATCACCGTCGCCCACGTGTCGATGTCCTGCTCGGTGTAGCCGACGACGGTGGCCTTGCCCGTCGTGCCGCTCGAGGCGTGGATGCGCCGCACCTGGTCCTGCGGCACGGCGAACATCCCGAACGGGTAGTTCTCGCGCAGGTCCTGCTTGGTGGTGAACGGGAACTTGGCCAGGTCGGCCAGTTCCTTGCAGTCGTCCGGGTGGACGCCGGCCTCGTCGAACTTCCGCGTGTAGGCGGGCACGTTCGCGTAGGCGTGCCGGAGTGTCCACTGCAGACGTTCCAGCTGGAGGGCGGCCAGCTCGTCCGCGCCGATGTCCGTCTCGATCATGGTCAGTCCCGTTTCGCGGAGAGGGCGCGGCTGCGGCCGCGGAATTCGGCGACGACCTCGGGCCCGCCGGGGGTCTCCCGGTGCACCGTGACGTCGTAGATGCCGTTGCGGCCGTAGCGGGTGCGCTCGGTGGCCGTGGCGACCAGGTGGTCGCCGAGCCGGCCGGCGGCGACGAAGGAGATGTCGGCGCCCGCGGCGACCGTCACCGGGCCGCGCGAGTTGCACGCGCAGGCGAACGCGGTGTCGGCGAGCAGGAAGACGTACCCGCCGTGGGCGATGTCGTGGCCGTTGACCATCGCGCGGGTGATCGTCATGGTCGCGACGGCCCGGCCGTCACCCGCTTCGACGAGCTCGATGCCCAGCGCGCGCGAGGCCTCGTCGGCGGCGAACATGGTGTGCGCGGCGTTGGTCATGCACTGCCTTCCCGGACTGACCGAATGGACGGTCACCTTGCGGTGCCGCTCAGTAAAGGCAGTGGCCGGGGCGGCTGTCAAGCATCGCCCCTTCCGATCTCCGGGGACGGCGGCTACCATGGCAATTACTGAACGTCCGGTAGGTAATTCGGCGGGAGAGGTCGGACCTGATGGCATTGCTGCGCAGCTACGTCTCCGGGGAGTGGCACACGGCGGCGGACGAGGGCGTCCCGCTGCACGACGCGGCCACGGGCGAGGAGGTCGCCCGGATCTCGTCGAAGGGCGTCGACTTCGCGGCCGCCCTGGAGTACGGCCGCCGGGTCGGCGGCCCGGCCCTGCGCGAGCTGACGTTCCACCAGCGCGCGGCCCTGCTGAAGGCCCTGGCCTCCCACCTGCGCGAACACCGCGAGGAGCTGTACGCGCTCTCGGCGCGCACGGGTGCCACCCTCGGCGACTCGAAGTTCGACATCGACGGCGGCATCGGCGTCCTGTTCAGCTACGGCTCCAAGGGCAAGCGCGAGCTGCCCAACGACACGGTCTACGTCGAAGGCAGCGTCGAGCCGCTCAGCCGCGGGGGCACGTTCGTCGCCCAGCACATCGCGACCCCGCTGCGGGGCGTCGCCGTCCAGATCAACGCGTTCAACTTCCCGGTGTGGGGACCGCTGGAGAAGTTCGCCCCCGCGTTCCTCGCCGGGGTGCCGAGCCTGGTCAAGCCGGCCAGCTCCACCGCCTACCTGACCGCGCGGCTGGTCGAGCTGATCATCGAGTCCGGCATCCTGCCCGAGGGCTCGCTGCAGTTCGTCGCCGGCAGTGTCGGCGACCTGCTGGACCACGTCACCGCGCAGGACCTGGTGTCCTTCACCGGCTCGGCGTCGACCGCCCAGAAGCTGCGCGCGCACCCGGCGATCATCCGCAACGCCGTCCGGTTCAACGCCGAGGCCGACTCGCTGAACTGCTCGATCCTCGGCCCGGACGCCGTGCCCGGGACGACCGAGTTCGACCTGTTCGTCAAGCAGCTGACCACCGAGATGACGGTCAAGGCGGGCCAGAAGTGCACCGCGATCCGGCGCGCGTTCGTCCCCGCCGAGCTGCTCGACGACGTCGCCGCGGCGGCGTCCGAGCGGCTGGCGAAGGTGACGGTCGGCAACCCGGCGTCCGAAGGCGTCCGGATGGGCGCGCTGGCCAGCCTGGAGCAGCGCGAGGAGGTCCGGCGGTCGCTGAAGGCGCTGCTGGACGCCGGCAGCGTCGTGTTCGGTGACCCGGAGAAGGTCGACGTCGTCGACGCCGACGCCGAGCGCGGCGCGTTCATCTCGCCGGTGCTGCTCAAGGCCGACCCCGAGCGCTCCGAGCCGCACGAGGTCGAGGCGTTCGGCCCGGTCTCGACGCTCATGCCGTACACGTCCACCGAGCAGGTCGTCGACTTCGCCGCGCGCGGCGGCGGCAGCCTGGCCGGGTCCGTGGTCAGCGCGGACAAGGAGTTCGTCCGCGAGGTCGTCCTCGGCGCGGCGCCGTACCACGGCCGCCTGCTGGTGCTGGACGCCGAAGACGCGAAGGAGTCCACCGGCCACGGCTCGCCGATGCCGCAGCTGGTCCACGGCGGCCCCGGCCGCGCGGGCGGCGGTGAGGAGATGGGCGGCATCCGCGGCGTGCTGCACCACATGCAGCGCACCGCCGTGCAGGGCTCGCCCGCCGTGCTCTCCGCGGTCACCGGCCGCTGGGTCGCCGGCGCGCCGCGGAGCGAAGGCGTCCACCCGTTCCGCAAGTCCCTGGCCGAGCTGCGCATCGGCGACTCGGTGGTCGCCGGGCCGCGCACGGTCACGCAGGAGGACGTCGACCACTTCGCCGAATTCACCGGCGACACGTTCTACGCCCACACCGACCCGGAAGCGGCGGCCGCGAACCCGCTGTTCGGCGGGATCGTCGCGCACGGCTACCTGGTCGTCTCCTTCGCCGCGGGCCTGTTCGTCTCGCCCGAGCCCGGCCCGGTGCTGGCCAACTACGGCCTGGAGAACCTGCGCTTCCTGACCCCGGTCAAGGTCGGCGACTCGCTCACGGTGACGCTGACCGCCAAGCAGATCACCCCGCGGATCGACCAGGAGTACGGCGAGGTCCGCTGGGACGCCGACGTCACCAACGCCGAAGGAGAGTCGGTGGCCAAGTACGACGTCCTGACCCTGGTTTCGAAGGAGCAGCCGTGACCGCCACTGTTTCCCTCGAGGAGCACTTCGAGCACACGATCGAGCGCGACCAGCGCATCGAGCCGCGCGACTGGGTGCCCGAGGGCTACCGCAAGACGATGATCCGGCAGATCGCGCAGCACGCGCACTCGGAGATCATCGGCATGCAGCCCGAAGGCAACTGGATCACGCGGGCGCCGTCGCTGCGGCGCAAGGCGATCCTGCTGGCCAAGGTCCAGGACGAAGCCGGCCACGGCCTCTACCTGTACTCCGCGGCGGCGACGCTCGGCGCGGACCGCGCGGACCTGACCGACAAGCTGATCACCGGCAGGCAGAAGTACTCGTCGATCTTCAACTACCCGACGCTGACCTTCGCCGACGTCGGCGTGATCGGCTGGCTGGTGGACGGCGCGGCGATCTGCAACCAGGTGCCGCTGTGCCGCTCGTCGTACGGGCCGTACGCGCGGGCGATGATCCGGATCTGCAAGGAGGAGTCCTTCCACCAGCGGCAGGGCTACGAGCTGCTGATGACGATGATGCGCGGGACCCAGCAGCAGCGGGAGATGGTCCAGGAGGCCGTGAACCGCTGGTGGTGGCCGTCGCTGATGATGTTCGGGCCGCCGGACGCCGATTCGCCGAACACCGCGCAGTCGATGGCGTGGAAGATCAAGCGCCACACCAACGACGAGCTGCGGCAGCGGTTCGTGGACATGTCGGTGCCGCAGGCCGAAGCCCTCGGCGTCACCTTCCCGGACCCCGAGCTGAAGTGGAACGCCGAGCGCGGCCACTACGACTTCGGCGCCGTCGACTGGGACGAGTTCAAGAACGTGCTGAAGGGCAACGGGCCCTGCAACGCCTCGCGGATCGCGCACCGGCGTCGCGCCCACGAAGACGGCGCGTGGGTGCGGGAAGCCGCGGTGGCCCACGCCGCGAAGAAGGAGCACAAGTGACCGACCTGACGGCCGAAGGCGGCCACGGCGCCGTCCCCCTCGAAGGCGTCCCCGCGGCTCCGGGACCGGTCAAGCACGACTGGCCGCTCTACGAGGTGTTCGTCCGCGGCAAGCGCGGGCTGAACCACGTCCACGTCGGCTCGCTGCACGCCGCCGACGACGAGATGGCGCTGCACCACGCCCGCGACCTCTACACGCGGCGCAACGAGGGCGTGTCGATCTGGGTCGTGCGCGCTTCGGACATCACGGCGTCGTCGCCGGACGAGAAGGACCCGTTCTTCGCGCCCAGCGGCGACAAGGTCTACCGGCACCCGACGTTCTACGACATTCCCGAGGATGTGCCGCACATATGAGTTTCGACAACGTGTACGAGGCCATCACCGAGGAGAACGACGCGCGCTGGGCGTTCGGCACCGGCTTCGAGGACCCGCTGTCCGGAGTGGACACCTCGGTGCCGTCCGGTGTGGACGCCGCGTCCTTGGCGGCGTACTGCCTGATGCTGGGCGACGACGCGCTCGTCTTCTCCCACCGGCTCCAGGAGTGGTGCACCAACGCCCCCGAGCTGGAGGACGAGGTCGCCATCGCCAACATCGCCCTCGACCTGCTCGGCCAGGCGCGGTTGCTGCTCGCGCGCGCCGGCAAGGCCGACGGCTCCGGGCGCACGGAGGACTCGCTGGCGTTCCTCCGCGCGGAGAACGAGTTCCGCAACGTCCGGCTCGCGGAGCTGGGCGGCGGCCACTTCGGGCACCTGATCGCGCGCCTGTTCGTGTTCTCGACCTGGCGGCTGGCGCTGCTGCAGCGGCTGGTGTCCTCGGTGGACCCGGTGCTGGCGGCCATCGCGGACAAGGGCGTCAAGGAGCTGACCTACCACCGCGACTACGCGGCGCAGTGGCTGGTCCGCCTCGGCGACGGGACGCCGTTGTCGCACACGCGGATGCAGGAGGGCCTGGACGAGGTGTGGCCGTACGTGGGGGAGCTGTTCCGCACGCACCCCACGGAGTTCGTGGACGCGGCTTCGCTGCGGCCCGAGTTCGATGCGGTGCTGGACCAGGCGCTCGCCGCGGCGACGCTTTCCCGGCCTGCTTCCGGTGAGCTGGCCGGGGTGTCGGGCCGGACGGGCCGCGACGGCGTCCACACCGAGTCCTTCGGGTACCTGCTGGCGGAGCTGCAGAGCGTGGCGCGCGCGATGCCGGACGCGAAATGGTGACCGCCGCGGCCGTGGCCGCCACGGTCACCGACCCCGAGCTGCCGATGCTGACGCTGGCGGACCTGGGCGTGCTGCGCTCTGTGTCGGAGTCCGAGGGGCGGGTGGTCGTCGCGATCACGCCGACGTACACGGGCTGCCCGGCGATGGACACCATGCGCGACGACCTGGAGCACGCGCTGGTTTCGGCGGGCTACGCGGACGTCGAGATCCGGACGCAGCTGTCGCCGGCGTGGACGTCGGACTGGATTTCGCCCGCGGGCCGGGAGAAGCTGGCCGCGGCCGGGATCGCGCCGCCGGGCGCGGCGCCCCGCCGGTCGGGGCCGATCCCGCTGACGCTGTCGGCGCCGGTGTCACGCGTTATGTGCCCACACTGCGGGTCGCCGGACACCGAAGAGCAGTCCCGTTTCGGCGCGACGGCGTGCAAGGCGCTGCGGCGCTGCCGTGCGTGCCTGGAGCCGTTCGAGCACGTCAAGGAGATCTGAAGTGGCGCGGTTCAATTCGCTGAAGGTGGCCGGGGTCGAGCGGCTGTGCGACGACGCTGTTGCCGTGACCTTCGACGTGCCTTCGTCGCTGGCTTCGGAGTACGCGTTCAAGCCGGGCCAGTCCCTGACGCTGCGGCGCTCGGTCGACGGCCGCGACGAGCGCCGGTCGTACTCGATCTGCGCCCCGGCGGGAGCGGCCCCGCGGGTCGGCGTCCGCTTGGTGCCGGACGGGTACTTTTCGTCGTGGCTGGTGAACGAGGTCCGCCCGGGTGACACGATCGAGGTGGCCCCGCCGTCCGGATCGTTCACCCCGGACCTGTCCGAGGGCGGCCACCACGTCCTGATCGCGGCGGGCTCGGGCATCACCCCGGTGCTGTCGATCGTGTCCTCGCTCCTGCAGTCGTCGACGGCCACGGTGACGGTGCTGTACGGCAACCGCCGCACGGACACGGTGATGTTCGCGGACGAGCTGGCGGACCTGAAGGACAGCGCCCCATCGCGGCTCGAGCTGATCCACGTGCTGTCCCGCGAGCCCCGCGAGGCGGAGCTGTTCACCGGACGCTTGGACGTGCCGAAGCTGCGCACGCTGTTTTCCACGCTGGTGCCGGTGGATTCGGTGGACCACTGGTGGCTGTGCGGCCCGTTCGAGATGGTGTCGGGCGCGCAGGAGCTGCTGGCGTCGCTGGACGTGCCGTCTTCGAAGGTGCACCAGGAGCTGTTCTACGTGGACACCCCACCGGCCCCGGTGGAGCACCTGGACCCGCAGGTGGCGGGCGAGTCATCGGAGGTATCGGTGATCCTGGACGGCCGTGCGACACCGATGACGTTGCCGCGCACGTCATCGGTGCTGGACGGGGCGCAGAAGTTCCGCCCGGACCTGCCGTTCGCCTGCAAGGGCGGGGTGTGCGGCACGTGCCGGGCGAAGGTGACGGAGGGCAAGGTGGACTTGCGGCGGAACTTCGCGCTGGAGGAGGCGGAGGTCGAGGCGGGCTTCGTGTTGTCGTGCCAGTCGTACCCGCTCTCGGACACGCTCACGATCGACTTCGACGCCTGAGGTCCGATTCGTCGGCGTCCACGAAACCCCAGCCGCGGGCCATCCGGGTCAGGGCTTTCGCTGCCCAGACCCGCCGCTGGGCACGGTCGAGTCCGATCGGAGCGGTCATCGTCGCCGCGCCCGGCGAACCCGGCTGCCCATCCGGCTCCCCGAACACGGACAAGTCGACCACGTCGAGGAGCCCGCGGTGATCGCTGACCTCGTCGTTCAGCTTGATCTGCAGTTCGACCGCCGGTAGCGCCAGCAGCGCGGCGGTTTCCGGATCGGCCACGAGCGCGCGAGGCAGGACGCGGGTCGCGGCGTCCCACTGCGCCGTCCACAAGTCCACGATCCGATGCGCGGTAATACGGAGATCCGGCGCCCCCACACCTTCGACGACGGCTGCCAGAGCCGCCCGCCACGCCGCGAAGTTGACCTGGAACTCGACGGTCACCGTGATCGCCGACGACAGGACGCCGGGGAGCATGATGCGCGCAACCGCACGCACGCCCGCGCTCCCGTCGGCGGGATTCGCGAACGTCTGGTCGTACCGAGCGTGACGCCCCGACTGGTGGGCGTTCGGCCCGCTCGCCCGCTCCCACCGTCGTGGGGTGCCGTGGTCTCCCGGCCGGATGGACAAAGTCTGTGCCAGGGCATTGAAATCGGTGAGGGGCAGGAGAGTTTCGAGATGATGGCGGGTCCGCCCGGTGATCTCGAGATCGTCGTCCAGAGGCCAGGGGAGCGTGGCGATGGCGCGGATGGTGACGTCCGCCGGCTCCGCCACGGGCAGCCGGAAGGCTTCCCGGGCCTCCATGCTCAGCCGGGGCTTGGGTTGCCACCGCGCGGCCTGCGTGCCGGTGGAGCGGAACAGGACGCCCTCGCCCCACGTTCCGCCGGCGAGGTCGACCACGCGTGCGGTGGCGTCGGTACGCGCGATCGGCACGCCCTGCGCCGGAAAACGGGGCAACGTCGAAAGGTCGTCCCAGACCGGGCCATCCACGACCACGGCGGCCTGATCGGCAATGGCGCAGATCACCGCGTCGCTCTCGCCGTCCCCGGTGAAGTGCTGGACGGACACCGGTCCTTCTTCGAAGACCTTGTCGGTCGGCCGGCCCAGGCGGTCCGGGCCGCCGGCTCGTCGGAACGCGTCTTCGAAAGCTCTCTTGGTCCGAAGGCCGGCGCCCTCCCCGACCTGGATGCCGGCGGAGGGGAGGGCACCGGTGGGCGCCACGGACCCGATGCTCCCGGCCTGGATCACGAGTCCGCTGACGTCACCGGTGACTACGTTCCGGACACCGGAAGCGGGCGGCTGTTCCCGCACCGGAGGAGCGGACTGCGGGATCGGCCGTGGTGGCAGCAGCGGCACCGTGCCCAACGGTGGCCGGATGACCTCGGGCTGGTCGGTGAGCAGCCGCAAGAGCCCCTCCGCGCCTTCGACGGTGAAGTCCGAGATCGTGTAGTAGGTCGTGCTGGCCGGAGCCAAGAAGTCCGGCACACCGGCTTCGCTCTGGCCGGGCAGCACGACGGGAATGAAGCGGTTCACCGCGTTCGGATCGGCGTAGAAGGCATCGCGGATCAGGCGTGCTTCCCACTGGACGCCGCGCCCTCGATTCGCCTCGCCTCGGCCTTCCGCACGTTCGCGGTAGGCGGGTGACGCGATCACCAGTACGTGATCGGCTTCCCGGATCTGTTTCCCCATCCACAGCGGCCAGTCCTGACGCTGCTGCTCCGCGTCCAGGTCGAGCTGAGCGTCGATGCCACAGAGCCGCAGCAATTCCCACAGCCTTCGCACCGAATCGTTGTGAGAACGGTCGTCCGAATCCCACGCATACGAAATGAACACAACGGGCGGTCGCGGCTGGTCTTCGTCGGCCGGCGCCGGGCTCTTCGCCGGGCCGTCGAGTTCGGCAGCTCGCGCGCGACCAGCCGAAGTCAGCCGGATGCGCAGGGGGATGCGTGAACCCCAAGACCCCGGGCCGTCCACGAGCTGCTGCGCGAGAAGCAGCTCGACGGCCTCCACCAGATCGGCTTCGCTGACCTGATGACCTTCGATTTCGGAGAGCTGGTCGTCGAGGAATCGTTTCGGCGGCGGCTGCTCGTGGTCATGCTGGTACAGCCAGCCGAGAAACGCTTCCGCGACAGTGGAGACGTGCGGCTTCGCCGGTGCGGCCTCGGGTTGTACCCAACCGTCCTGCTCGACGACGACCAACCTGCCCCGAGGGGTGAGGATGATCCTGACCGGATAGTCCTGCTCGTCGACGCGTACGCCGTCGACAAGACCGCGGTCATCCAGCCACCGGATGATGCGGGCGAATTCGTCGCGCCCGACCTGCTCGCCGTCGATGCGAGACTCCGGGAGCTCGAGAAAATCTTCGGCAACCGGATACGCATCGTTCTCGACGTACAGCCAGTGAAGTACGGCCCGGGCGATCACGTTGCGGCGTCGCATCGGCTGGGTCACGCCGCACCGCTCACGACGTCGTGCGGACGCAGCCTGGTCGGCTCACCAACGCCGGACTGGTGCCGTGCCACGCGTCCACCTCCCCGCTTCGTTCCGGCGAGAGGCGAGTTTACCGGCGTGGGTCGAGCGTCGGCCGGGACACCGCCACCGCTTCCGACGGGTCAGCGGAGACGACGGCGCCGCCGACGGCGAGGTCCTGCCTCGGTGTGTCCCTCTCCGTGCTCCACGCGCTCGTCGGCAGGCTCGGCTTCGGCAGCTGCGGCTGTCAGGCCCAGCATCTCCGCCGCCAGCTGCTGGGAACTGGCGAACATGCCCGTCGGGGCGGCGCTCGCGCGGCGCAGGGCCGCCGGGCGGAGGCGGTTGTAGCCGCGGACCGTCACCGGTCTGCGGGGGCGGAGGTCGTACGCCTTCTCCTCCGCCAGTTCGGTCGCCAGTTCGCGGTCGACCAGGATCGTGCCCGGGCGGGCCACCGACGTCAGGCGGGCCGCCAGGTTGACCACCGAGCCGTAGACGTCGCCGAAGCGCGACAGGATGCGGCCCGACGCCATGCCCGCGCGGACCGCCGGCAGTGTCTCGTCCGCCGATGTGCGCTCGGTCAGCGTCAGGGCGATCTCCGCCGCGTCGACCGGGGTGTCCGCCACGAACAGGACCTCGTCGCCGATCATCTTCACCACGCGGCCGTGGTGCTCGGCGATCACCTCTGTGGCCAGGGTCTCGAACGCGTCGAGCACGCGGCTCAGCTCGTCCTCGCCGATCTGGCGCGTCAGGCGCGTGTAGCCCACCATGTCGACGAACCCGACCACCTCGGTGCGGGCCTCCAGGTGCTCGTCCGAAGCCGCGAACGCGCGGCCGGCGTACGCGGCCAGGTGGCGGCGCCAGACGAAGTTCTGCACCTGCTCCAGCTCGGGCAGCAACCGGTCGACCAGGCGCGTCACCTGGCGCTCGCTGCGGCCGAGCTCCGGCTGGTCCCGGATCAGCTGCCACAGCATGTCGACCTGCCATTCGGCCAGCCGCGACAGGTGCTGGCCGAGCGCGCGCGTCACCGACACCTCGATGCTCGGGTCGATCAGGCCGGACTGGACCAGCTGGTCGGCGGTCCGCATCGCCTCGACGTCGGCGTCGGTGAAGACCACCTCGTCGTCGCGGACCGTCGCGAACCCCAGCGCGCGCCAGAGCCGGCGTGACCGCTCGTCGGGCACGCCGGCCTTCTCCGCCACCTCGAGCCGGGTGTACTTCCGCCGGCCGCCGAGCAGGACGCGTTCGAGCCGCTGCTGAAGTTCCTCGCTCGGATCGGTCACGTCAGGTCGTGTGGACGATCAGCACGTCCACGCCGGACTTGCGGGCCACCTCGGACGGCACCGAGCCCAGGATCCGGCCGGCGATCGTGTTCAGCCCGCGGTTGCCGACCACCAGCAGGTCGGCCTCGCGCTCCTTGACCACCTTGCGCAGCGAGTCGACCGGGTCGCCCTTGACCGCGACCGTGTCGATCTTCTCCGCACCCGCGCGCGCCGCCCGGTCCCGCGCCGACTGCAGGGTGTCTTCGGCCGGGGCCGAGCCCACGACCTGGTACGCCTCATCGCCGAGGGCGTCTTGAGCCTTCTCGACGTCGGACTGGCTCGCCGGGTAGAACGCACACGCGATGACGAGCGTGGCGCCCGCGTCGCCGGCGACCGCCGCCGCGCGGTCCACCGCCGCGAACGAAGACTCCGAGCCGTCCGTGCCCACCACCACGGTCCGATATGCCGCACCCATGCGCAAAACCTCCAGGTGATCCCGCGTGAGCAGGGACGATAGCCGGTCGGTACCGACCGCGCAGGCTCGTCCGCGCCCGTGTCGGGTGGAAGGTTACTCGCCAGTCGGTTTCTGCGCTCCGGTCGCCCGCGGCGCCGGCTTCGGCGCCGGTTTGGGTGCCGGTTTCACCGCGGGCTTGATCGCGGGCTTGGCCGACGGCTTCGCCGGGGGCTTCGGCACGTCGGAGGCGCGGATCCGGATCGTCTCCTCGACGTCGGGGACCCGGACCGTCTTCTCGGTCTCGTCCTCGGCGTCCGGCTTCGGGTCCGTCTTGGCGTCCGCGACCAGGTCGGCCTTGACGTCGGCGGGCACCTTCACGTCGTTGCCGAGCACGGTGTGCGCCTCGGCCAGCACGGCCCGCGCCGCGCGCACCTGCTCGGCCAGCCCGCCGCGCACCTTCCGCAGTGCGTCGACCCGCTCGTTCGCCTGGGTGATCCGCCGGTTGGACTCCTCCGTGGCCGACGTCACGCGGCGCCGCGCCTCGTCGGCGGCCTCCGCGAGCCGGGCGTTGGCCTCGGTGATCGAGTCCTGACGGCGCTTGTTCGCCTCCGCGACCGACTCCCGCTGACGGCGGTCGATGTCGGCCTTCGCGGCCTTCTCCTCTTCGAGGACCTTCGCGCGGATGTCGGCGGCGTCCTGCGTGGCCTCCTGGACGCGCCGCGCGGCTTCGGCCTTGCTCGCCGCCTCCTGCTCCGCCAGCACCCGCATCGCCTCGGTGCGGCGCGCGGCCATCGCGATCTCGAAGTCCTCTTCGACCTTGGTGCGGCGCTCCGACGACTCCGTGTCGAGCCGCTTGCGCTCGGCCTCGGCCTCGTCGGTGATCTTCTTCGCCTCCGCGCGGGCGTCTTCGAGCACCTTGCGGTGCTCCGCCTCCATCTCCTTGCGGCGCAGGTCGAGCTCGGTGAGCAGCTGCTCGTAGCGCGCCCGCATGGCGCTGGCGTCCGTCTCGGCCTTGGCCCGGATGTGCCCGGCCTCGGCTTCGGCGCGGGCGCGCGTGTCCGCGGATTCGTCCTGGGCCAGGCGCAGCATCCGCTGCAGCCGTTCGGACAGGCCTTCGACGCTCGTCGGCGGCTGGGCGAGCCGATCGACCTGCCCGCGCAGGTCCGCGATCTCGCCGCGCGCGATCTCCAGCTGACGGGCGAGGTCGCCCGCCTGCGCGATGGCGGCGTCCCGATCCGCGGTGAGCATCTTCAGATCGGCGTCCAGCCGTTCGAGGTGCTCGTCGACCTGCGCTCGGCTGTACCCGCGCTTCGCCACGTCGAAGCCGGCTCCCAGCGGCACAAGCTCCCGTTCATCGCCAAGGCTCATGGCGCCTACCGTAGCCGCAGTCCGGTCACGGAAGGGTGAGCACCCGTGCCGTGCGCCGAACGCGCCGTCTGCCGCGGCGAAAGGAACCGCCCGGATCGGGCGGTTCCTCGCCGGTTCCCGACGCCGGGAGCGGGACGGCTCCCGGCCTGGTCACGGGTCATGCGCCGCGGAACGCGTTGATGCCCTCGATGTGCTTCGCGCGCTTCTCTTCGTCGCGGACGCCGAGGCCCTCCTGCGGGGCGAGGGCGAGCACGCCGACCTTCCCCTGGTGCGCGTTGCGGTGCACGTCCAGCGCGGCCTGCCCGGTCTCTTCGAGCGAGTAGGTCTTCGACAGCGTCGGGTGGATGAGGCCCTTGGCGATCAGCCGGTTCGCTTCCCACGACTCGCGGTAGTTCGCGAAGTGGGAGCCGATGATCCGCTTCAGGTTCATCCACAGGTAGCGGTTGTCGTACTGGTGCATGTACCCCGAGGTCGACGCGCAGGTGACGATCGTGCCGCCCTTGCGCGCGGCGTAGACGGACGCGCCGAAGGTCTCCCGGCCCGGGTGCTCGAACACGATGTCCGGGTCGTCGCCGCCGGTCAGCTCGCGGATCTTCGCGCCGAAGCGCTGCCACTCCTTCGGGTCCTGCTCGGTGTCGTTCTTCCAGAACCGGTAGTCCTCGGCGCTGCGGTCGATGATCAGGTCGGCGCCGAGCTTCCGGCAGATCGCCGCCTTCTCGGGGCTGGACACGACGCAGACCGGGATGGCCCCGCCGTTCAGCGCGTACTGCGTCGCGTAGGAGCCGAGGCCGCCCGAGGCGCCCCAGATCAGGACGACGTCACCCTGCTTCATGTCCGCGCCGTTGCGCGAGACGAGCTGCCGGTAGGCGGTGGAGTTCACCAGGCCGGGGGAGGCGGCCTCCTCCCAGGTCAGGTGGTCCGGCTTCGGCATCAGCTGGTTGGCCTTGACCAGCGCGATCTCGGCGAGGCCGCCGAAGTTCGTCTCGAAGCCCCAGATCCGCTGCTCGGTGTCGAGCATGGTGTCGTTGTGCCCGTCCGGGCCCTCGAGCTCGACGTTCAGGCAGTGCGCGACGACCTCGTCACCGGGCTTCCAGTTGTGCACGCCGACCCCGGTCCGCAGCACGACACCGGACAGGTCCGAGCCCACGACGTGGTACGGCAGGTCGTGCCGCTTGGCCAGCGGCGAGAGCTTCCCGTACTTCTTCAGGAACTTGAACGTCGGGATCGGCTCGAAGATCGAGGTCCAGACGGTGTTGTAGTTGATGGCGCTCGCCATGACGGCGACCAGCGCCTCGCCCGGCCCCAGCTCGGGCACGGGCACGTCGTCGACGTGCAGCGACTTGCGCGGGTCCTTGTCCCGGCTCTCGAGGCCCTCGAACATGTCGACCTCGTCCGCGTGCACGGTGACCCCGCGGTAGCTCTCGGGCACGGGCAAGGACCCGACCGCGGCGGACTCGCCGTTCAGGATGGCCTGCTGGATCTCGCCGAGCTGCGTCATCGGTTCCTCCGCGGAGATGGGGGGCGTTGGCGGCAGAAATTACTCGCCGGTAACACGCGCCCACAACTGTACGAGACGGACAGCACGATTACACGCGGAACTGTGACGCACCAATCTTGACCGGCTGGCCAGTCAAGCGGATCATCAATGGTGGGTACACCGCCCGACCAGCAGTTTCACCGACGGAGGTGAGCACGAATGAGTGAAGTCTCTACGCGCGCGTGGACCCGGCCCCACGACTGGGCCGAGGTCGTCATCGGGGTGGTCGCCGCTCTTTCACCCCTTTGGCTGAGCACGGACACGACCGCGATGTGGACGATGGTCGTCCTGGGCGCGCTGATCGCACTCGACGGCCTGGTTTCGCTGGCGATGCCGGGCATGGTCTACGGCGAAGGCATCCAGATCGCGCTCGGCGTGCTGTTGTTCATCGCGCCGTGGGTGATGGGGTACACGGAGTTCAACGGCGCGTCCTGGACGTCCTGGATCGCCGGGGTGCTGGTGGTCATCGCCGGTGCGGCGGCGATGCCGGTCGCGAACGCCGCGCACCGCACGGCCGGGCAGCACTGACGACGCAGGAGGCACGGGCATGACCGAGGATTCGGCGAAGGAGCGCATTCTCTGCGCCGCCGAGGCGCTCTTCGCCGAGTCCGGCTTCGACGCCACCCCGACTTCGCGCATCGCGGAGCGCGCCGGGGTGCCGAAGGGGCTGGTGCACTACTACTTCCGCCACAAGTCCGACCTGCTGACGGCCCTGGTCGAGCGCTTGCCGGACGAGCGTATCGAGCCGGCGGTGGTCGTCGTGCCGGGCGATCTGGCGGGCAGCCTGCGCCGGTTGGTCCGCGAGCTCGACCACCGGTTCAGCAGGTCGCTGGGCCTGTCGCACCTGCTGTGGCGCGAGGCGGACACGCACCACGCGGTCCGCGACGCCCTGCACGAGCGGTTCCAGGTGCTGGTCCGCCAGGTCCGCGCGGTGATCGTCGCGGCGACAGGCGGCGGCTTGCCGACGGCCGACGTCGAGCGGGCGTCGGGCTTGCTGGCCCGCGCGGTCAGCCACCGGCACGCGACGGCCCGGCACTCGGACGACGACCTGCCGGCGGAGTTCGACGGCGAGCTGACGTTCATCGCGGACGCGCTCGCGTCGAAGGCCGCGCCGGCCTAGCCCGAATCGGCGCGCCGGCCTTGCCTGGGTCGGCGCGCAGGCCTTGCCCGGGTCGGCGTGCTGGCCTTGCCCGGATCGGCGCCGGCCTTGCCTGGGTCGGCGTGCCGGCCGTGCGCCCGTTCGGCGTCACGGACGTGCGGCCGGCGCCCCGATCCGTTGTGCCGGAACGAGTCAGTGCTCCGTGGCGCCCTTGGCCGGCTCGACCAGTTCCACGAGGACGCCGCCCGCGTCCTTCGGGTGGACGAAGTTCACCCGGCTGTTAGAGGTACCCCTCTTCGCCTCCTCGTACAGCATGCGCAGGCCCTTCTCGCGCAGGGCCGCCGCCGCGGCGTCCACATCGGACACCCGGTACGCCAGCTGCTGCAGGCCCGGGCCGCTCTTGGCCAGGAACTTGCCGATCGCCGAGTCTTCGCGCAGCGGGGCCAGGAGCTGGATCTGCGTCTCCGTGCCCGCCGTGCCCGGGGCGCGCAGCATCGCCTCGCGGACTCCCTGCTCCTCGTTCACCTCCTCGTGCGCGACCTCCAGTCCGAAGTGCGCGCGGTGGAACTCGATGGCCGCGTCCAGGTCCGGGACCGCGATGCCGACGTGGTCGATGGCCGTCACGAACGGCCGCAGGGCGTCATCCATGGAGGCAGGATAGGGGGCCCGCGCGCCGCGGCGAGGCGGATTCGTCGCGTGCCCCGCCTCACACTGGCTCCATCAAGAAGCCCTGCTCCCGGGTATGGTCGGAAAAACTGCCCATGCGCCGATGCTTGGAGGACGCCGTGTCCGGTTCCGTGATCCTGGGTGCCGCCCGTACGCCGATCGGGCGCCTGCTGGGCTCCCTCAAGGACTTCACGGGCGCCCAGCTGGGCGGTGTCGCGATCAAGGCGGCCCTCGAACGCGCCGGGGTCTCCCCGGACGCGGTGCAGTACACGATCATGGGCCAGGTGCTCACCGCCGGCGCCGGCCAGATCCCGGCCCGCCAGGCCGCCGTCGCCGCGGGCATCCCGATGAGCGTGCCCGCGCTGACCATCAACAAGGTCTGCCTCTCCGGCCTCGACGCCATCGCCCTCGCCGACCAGCTCATCCGTGCCGGCGAGTTCGACCTCGTCGTCGCCGGCGGCCAGGAGTCGATGACCCAGGCACCGCACCTGCTGCCCAAGTCCCGCTCCGGCTTCAAGTACGGCGACACCACGCTCGTCGACCACATGGCCTACGACGGCCTCTTCTGCGCCTTCGACCAGGTCGCCATGGGCGCCTCGACGGAGAAGTACAACGCCCGCTACGGCGTCACCCGCGAGCAGCAGGACGCCTTCTCCGCCCGCTCCCACCAGCGCGCCGCCGAGGCGATCAAGAACGGCTACTTCGCCGACGAGATCGCGCCGGTCTCCATCCCGCAGCGCAAGGGTGACCCGGTCGTCTTCGACACCGACGAGGGCGTCCGCGCCGACACGACCGCCGAAGGCCTCGCCAAGCTGCGCCCGGCCTTCGCCTCCGACGGCACCATCACCGCCGGCTCGGCCTCGCAGATCTCCGACGGCGCCGCCGCGGTCGTCGTGGCCAGCAAGGCCAAGGCCGAGGAGCTCGGGATCACGCCGCTGGCCGAGATCGGCGCGCACGGTGTCGTCGCCGGGCCCGACGCGAGCCTGCACGAGCAGCCGTCGAACGCCATCCTCGCCGCGCTGGCGAAGGCGAACCTGACCGCCGACGCGCTCGACCTCGTCGAAATCAACGAGGCCTTCGCCGCCGTCGGGCTCGTCTCCACCGAGAAGCTCGGCCTCGACCCGGAGAAGGTCAACGTCAACGGCGGCGCCATCGCCCTCGGCCACCCGATCGGCGCCTCCGGCGCCCGGCTCGCGGTGCACCTGATCCACGAGCTGCGCCGCCGCGGCGGCGGGCTCGGCGCGGCCGCGCTGTGCGGTGGCGGCGGCCAGGGCGACGCCCTCCTGCTGCGGGTGCCGTCGGCGTAAGTGGCCGGACCACTCGATCTCGACGACCTCGTCGGCCGCGCGCGGGACGGCCAACCCCGTGCCGTCGCGCGGCTGCTGTCGCTCGTCGAGGACGCCCACCCGCGCGTCGCGGATATCGCGCGGGCGCTGACCCCGCACACCGGGCGGGCCCGGGTCGTCGGGCTCACCGGACCGCCAGGAGTCGGCAAGTCGACATCGACCTCGGCGCTGCTCACCGCGTTGCGCGCGGAGGGCAAGCGAGTCGGGGTGCTGGCCATCGACCCGTCTTCGCCGTTTTCGGGCGGTGCGCTGCTCGGCGACCGGATCCGGATGACCGAGCACGCCACCGACCCCGGGGTGTTCATCCGCTCGATGGCTACCCGCGGGCACCTCGGCGGGCTCTCCTGGGCGACCCCGCAGGCGGTGCGCGTGCTGGACGCGGCCGGGTTCGACGTCGTGCTGATCGAGACCGTCGGCGTCGGGCAGTCCGAAGTGGACGTCGTGAAACTCGCCGACACCACAGTGGTGCTGCTCGCCCCGGGCATGGGCGATGGCATCCAGGCCGCGAAGGCCGGCGTGCTGGAGATCGCCGACGTCTTCGTCGTGAACAAGGCGGACCGCGACGGCGCCGACGCCACCGTGCACGACCTCAAGCAGATGATTTCCCTGGCGCGCCGGGAGATCCGGGGGCCGAGCTGGCGCCAGCCGATCGTGCGGACCGTCGCGGCCAAGGGCGAGGGCGTCGACGACGTCGTCCGGGCGCTGGCCGCGCACCACGACTGGCTGGCCGAGCACGACGAGCTGGCCCGGCGCCGGGTGGCGCGGGCGCGGGACGAGGTCGAGGCGATCGCGCTCCGGCGGCTTCGGGCGGAGCTCGTCGACCTGCGCGGCGGAGGGCGGCTCGCCGGGGTGGCCGAGCGGGTCGTGGCGCGGGAACTGGACCCGTTCGCCGCCGCCGAGGAACTGATCGCGGACCTGCGCGGGTAGTGCGGACGCGAGCCGCGTCAGCAGAAACCGTGCCAGCGCAACGGTTCTCCGCCGGATCTCCATGGTGCTCTCCCCTCGTGGACGGCGGGTTTGCCGTGTGCCGACCATCGTGCGCCGGGGGTCCGACAATTTCCGGGGTGCGGGCGCCGAGGTTCACCCGACCGGCTGACGTGGGACGACTTTCGCCGGTTCTGGCTGTCGGTGCCGGGCCCTAGACTGCGGGGCGCTCCGGAACCGGGCGATCACTGGGAGGGCGTGCAGCATGAAGAGGACACTTCTCACCGCGCTGGCGGCGGGCGCGTTGTTCGTGGCGGGGAACGGCGTCGCCGCGGCGGCCGACGCTCCGCCGCCGAAGACGACGCACGGGCCCTGCCAGTACACCGAAACCCCGGACGAGCCGCCCGCGCGGCCGGTCCCGCTGCCGCCCGACCCGCGGCACACGCCGGACCGCGGCAAGGTCGACGTCGCCGTGCCGACCAGCCAGGGTGCGCTGCCGCTGCGGCTGGACCGGGCGAAGGCGCCATGCACCGTGCAGAGCTTCCTGCACCTGGCGCGGCACCGGTTCTACGACCACACGGTGTGCCACCGGCTGACCGCGTACCCGACGTTGAAGGTGCTGCAGTGCGGTGACCCGACGGCGACCGGGGAAGGCGGGCCGGGCTACAAGTACAAGGACGAGCTGCCGGTCGACCTGCCGCCGGCCCCGACCGACCCGACCGGCGCCCGGCGGGTCTACGCGCGCGGGCTGCTCGCGATGGCCAACGCGGGGCCGGACACGAACGGTTCGCAGTTCTTCGTCGTGTACGGCGATTCCGCGCTGCGGCCGAACTACACGGTGTTCGGCACGGTCGGTGCGGAAGGGCTGAAGACGCTGGACAAGGTCGCGGCCGGCGGGATCCAGCCGACCGCGGAGGACCCGGCGCCGGTCGACGGGACGCCGGTGCTGCGGACGGAACTGCTCCGGGTCCGGCCGGACTGCTGGTTCTGACGGTGGCTGCGGGCCGCTCCGGTGGAGCGGCCCGCGGGCATCACCTGTGCTTGGCGGGGTATCTCGCGTGATTGGGCGGGCTTCTCGCGTGATTGAAGGGGCATCACGTGTGATTGGAGGGGCATCACACGTGATTGGGAGGTCGACTCGCGTGATCGGAGGGTCGACTCGCGTACCGGGAGAGTCGGACCGCGCATCTGGAGGGTCGGATCGCGTGCCTGGAGGGTCGGTTGGCGTGATTGGAGGCGGGAGTCGCGTGTTTGGGGGCGGGACTCGCGTGTCTGGGGGCGGGAGTTGGGGTGTCAGGGGGTTATTTCGGCTAGGGCTTCCACCAGGTTTTGGGTTGCTCCGGTGAAGGCGTGGGATGGGGTTGCCGCGTAGCCGACGATGAGGCCGCCGGGGCCGTCGGGGGTCATCCAGTGGCCGGACAGGCCTTCGATGCCGATTGCGCGGCGGCGGCAGGCGGCCAGGGCGGTGGCCTCGGAAGGGCCGTCCGGGGGCAGCATGAGGAGCAGGTGCAGGCCGGCCGCGATGCCGTGCGGGCGGACCGAGTCCGGTAGTGCGGCCAAGAGGCGGGTGCGGCGGGAGCGGTACTCGGCGCGGCTGCGGCGGACGTGCCGGTCGTACGCGCCCGAGTCGATCAGCTCGGCCAGCGCCAGCTGGTTCAGCAACGCCGGGCGCGAGCCGCTTTCGGCCATCGCCGCGCGGACCGGCTCCACCAGCGACCGCGGCAGCACCAGCCAGGCCAGGCGGAGGGCCGGGGCGAGCGTCTTGCTGGCCGTGCCCGCGTACACCACCCGCTCCGGCGCCAACGCCTGCAACGCCCCGACCTGCTGGCGGTCGAAGCGGAACTCGCCGTCGTAGTCGTCCTCCAGCACGAACGCGCCGGATTCGCTCGCCCAGCGGGTCAGCGCCGCCCGGCGGGGCGGCGCGAGCGTGACGCCGGTCGGGTACTGGTGCGCCGGGGTGACGACCACCGCCGGACTGTCCAAAGCGGACACGTCGAGGCCGTGGCCGTCGACGTCCACCCCGACGATCCGCGGGCCCTGCGCCGCCGCGATCGACCGGTACATCCCCAGCGACGGGTTCTCGAACGCCATTTCCCTCGTACCCAACGAGAACAGCGCCCGCGACACCACCGCGATGGCGTGCGAATACCCGTGGCACACCACGATCCGCGCCGGGTCGGCGACCACCCCGCGCGCCCGCGCGAGGTAGCCGGCGAGGGTGTCCCGCAGCTCCGGCGCGCCCAGCTCCGACTCGTACCCGAACGCCGACGCCGGCGTCCGCAGCAGGGCCCGGCGGGTCGCGGTCAGCCACGCCTGCCGCGGGAACGCCGTCAGGTCCGGACGGCCCGGCCGCAGGTCCCACCGCGGCGCCGGGTCGCGCGGGGCCTGCCGCGGCGCGGACTGGGGGAGCGAACCCGCGGTCGCCACCCGGGTCGGCGCGCCCTGTGCCGTGCGCAGGTACCCCTCGGCGGCCAGATCGGCGTACACGCGGGTGACCGTGCCGCGGGCGACGCCGAGGTCGTGGGCCAGCGCGCGGGTCGAGGGCACGGCCGCGCCCGCCTGCCACCGGCCGTCCCGGATGGCCGCGCGGATCGCCGCCGCGAGCCCGGCGCGGCCGGACGCGGGCTGCCAGCCGAGGTGGACGTCGAGCCCGGAACTGGACCACGAATCCGTCATGCGACTGGACCATACCCGTGGACCAGTTCGCACTAGCGTGGACGGCATGACCAAGCGAATCGCGCTCGGGGGCGCTCCCGAGCTCTACCAGGCGATGGCGAACCTGCAGGCCGAGGTGAACAAGGCCGGCGCCAACGCGGGGCTCGACCCCAAGCTGCTGGAACTGGTGAAGACCCGCGCGTCGCAGCTCAACGGCTGCGCGTACTGCCTCGACATGCACTCCCGCGACGCGCTCGAGTTGGGCGAGTCGCCGCGGCGGCTGTTCGTGCTCGACGGCTGGCGCGAGACCGACCTGTTCACCGAGCAGGAGCAGGCCGCCCTCGCCCTCACCGAAGCGATGACCAAGCTCTCCGCGACGCAGACCGTGCCCGACGACGTCTACGAGCAGGCCGCGAAGGTGTTCACCGAGGACCAGTACCGCGCGGTCGCGTGGGAGGTCATCGCCATCAACAGCTGGAACCGGATGACCATCACCAGCCACACGCCGCTGCCGAAGCGGGACGCGTGAGCGCCGCCGCGCTCCGGGCGCTGCACGTGCCCGGCAAGCCCCTGGTGCTCGCGAACGTCTGGGACGCCGACACCGCGAAGCTCGTCGAGGCCGCCGGGTTCCCCGCCGTCGCGACCAGCTCGGTCGCGGTGGCGGCCGCGCTCGGGTTCGCCGACGGCGAGCAGGCCCCCGCGGCCGAGATGTTCGCCGCCGCCGCGCGGATCGCCAAGGCGGTCGGCGTCCCGGTCACCGTCGACGCCGAGTCGGGCTACGGCCTCTCCGGCGCCGAACTGGCGGCCCGGCTGCTCGACGCCGGTGCCGTCGGCTGCAACTTCGAGGACACCCACCACGCCACCGGTGACGTGCGGCCGGTCGAGGCGCAGGCGGCCCGGATCGCCGCGCTGCGCGAGGCGGCGGGTGACGGCCTGGTGATCAACGCCCGCGTCGACTCCTTCCGCGGCGTGGATCCGCAGGAGGCGCTCGAGGCCGGTGTCGCCAGGGCCAAGGCGTACCTCGAAGCGGGTGCCGACTGCGTCTACCCGATCCACCTGCGGACTCCGGAGCTGATCGCGGAGTTCGTGCGGGAGACCGGCGGCGCGGTCAACACGGCCGCCTGGCCGGGCGGCCCGGGCCTGGAGAGCCTCGCCGATCTGGGGGTGGCGAGGATTTCGCTGGGCGGCGGGCTCTGGCAGCACCTCCGCACGCAGCTGGAAAGCACGCTCAAGAGCGTTGCCGAGGGCAAGCTGCCGTACTGAAGAATGGCCGAAGGCCGCCGCGAGGGGATCGGGAACACCCTCGCGACGGCCTTCGGTGTCGGTGAAACCTAGTGGACGACGGCCTTCTCGGCGCCCGCACCGGTCAGGGAGCGGACCTCCATCTCGGCGTACTTCTTCTCGTCGTGCTCCTTGGACAGGACCGTGCCCAGCCAGCCGAGGATGAACGCGGCCGGGATCGAGACGATGCCCGGGTTGCTCAGCGGGAACCAGGCGAAGTCCGCGGTCTTGATCATCGACGTCGGCTTGCCCGACACCGCGGGCGAGAAGATGATCAGCACGATCGTGATGGCCAGGCCGCCGTAGATCGACCACAGCGCGCCCTGGGTGTTGAACCGCTTCCAGAACAGCGAGTAGAGGATCGTCGGCAGGTTCGCCGACGCCGCGACCGCGAAGGCCAGCGCCACCAGGAAGGCCACGTTCTGCCCGTTGGCCAGGATGCCGCCGCCGATGGCGAGGGCGCCGATCACCACCGCGGTGATCCGGGCGACCTTGACCTCCGAGTCCGGCGACGTCTTGCCGCGCTTGACGACGTTCGCGTAGACGTCGTGGGCGAAGGACGCCGACGCCGTGATCGTCAGGCCCGCGACGACCGCGAGGATCGTCGCGAAGGCGACCGCGGAGATCAGGCCCAGCAGCACCGGCCCGCCCAGCTCCAGCGCCAGCAGCGGGGCCGCCGAGTTCACGCCGCCCGGCGCCTTCTTGATCGCGTCCGGCCCGACCAGCGCACCGGCGCCGTAGCCCAGCACCAGCGTGAACAGGTAGAACACGCCGATCAGCACGATCGCCCAGACCACCGAACGACGAGCGTCGCGGGCCGTCGGGACGGTGTAGAAGCGCATCAGCACGTGCGGCAGGCCGGCCGTGCCCAGCACCAGCGCGATGCCGAGGGACAGGAAGTCCAGCTTCGACGTGCCGGTGGCGCCGTACTGCTTGCCCGGGCCGAGCAGCGTCTGCCCGGCCTTGCCCGCCTTGTCGACGGCGGCCTGCAGCAGCTGCGAGAAGTTGAAGCCGTACTTGCCGAGCACCCACAGGGTGATCACGAGCGCGCCGACGATGAGCAGCCCCGCCTTGATGATCTGCACCCAGGTGGTGCCCTTCATGCCGCCGATCAGCACGTAGGCGATCATGATGACGCCGACCACGGCGATGACCAGCGCCTGCGCGCCGCTGCCTTCGACGCCGAGCAGCAGCGCCACCAGGCCACCGGCGCCCGCCATCTGCGCCAGCAGGTAGAAGAACGACACGGCCAGCGTCGACGTCGCGGCCGCGGCCCGCACCGGACGCTGCTTCATCCGGAAGGCCAGCACGTCGCCCATGGTGAACTTGCCGGTGTTGCGCAGCAGTTCCGCGACCAGCAGCAGCGCGACGAGCCACGCCACCAGGAAGCCGATGGAGTAGAGGAAGCCGTCGTAGCCGTTGATCGCGATCGCGCCGGCGATGCCGAGGAACGACGCCGCCGACAGGTAGTCACCCGAGATGGCGATGCCGTTCTGCGGGCCGGTGAACGCGCGGCCGGCGGCGTAGTAGTCCGACGCCGTCTTCGTGTTGCGGCTGGCCCGGAACACGATCACCAGGGTGATGACCACGAACAGAGCGAAGATGCCGATGTTGAGGAGCGGGTTGCTGCCCTCAACGCTCGCGGCGAGGGTGGCATTCATTCGTGCTCCTTCGCAGTGCCCTTTTCGATGTCTTCACGGATCTTCTCGGCCACCGGGTCCAGCTTCCGGTTCGCGTACCGGACGTAGAGGCCGGTGATCACGAACGTCGAGACGAACTGCAGCAGGCCGAAGATCAGGCCGACGTTGATGTTGCCGAACACCTTCGTGCTCATGAAGCCGTGCGCGTAGTCCGCGAGGAGCACGTACAGCAGGTACCAGAGGAGGAACACCGCCGTCATGGGGAAGACGAACCGGCGCAGGCGGCTGCGCAGCTCCCGGAACTCGGTGCTTTCGTGCGCCTTCTCCCAGAGGGTGTCCGAAGTTTCGGGGGGCCCGCCGGTGTCGGTCGTGCTCATCGCTGCTCCCTGCGACGCTGCGGAAAGTGACCTGGGACACCGTAGGGACGTGTGAGTCTCGCGTGAAGATTCAGCGGTTCAACAGCCGGGTCAGACGACGAACGGTTGACGAACGGTCGCGCGGTCCGGTCGAACGGGGTTCGTCCAGGTGGAGGCGGAGCATGGCCGCCGTCGACCAGCCGGGGGGCCTGCCCCGCAGGGAGACCAGCGCCATTACGCCGAACGCCAAGGGTACCGACCAGGGTGCCGGTTGCTGGACCAGGATCGCCACCCAGCCGTGCAGCGGCGGCCCGGCCAGCGCGAACAGGATCGAGCCGGACGAGGCCACCAGCCCGGCCAGCACGCCGGCGATCCCGCCGTTCGCGGTCAGCCGCGGCCACCAGATGCCGAGCACCAGCAGCGGGCAGAACGTCGACGCGGCCACCGTGAACCCCCAGGTGACCAGGACGCCGGCGTCGAGCTCGGCCGAGCGCAGCGCCAGCAGCACCATCGCCCCGGCGACGCCGAACACCGCGATCCGCAGCCGCCGCAGGCCGCCGGGGACGAGGTCGTGCGCGAGCGCCCCGGACATCACCAGCAGCAGCCCGAGCGACGTCGCCAGGAACGCGGCGAACGCGCCCGCGGTCAGCAGCGCCGTGAACAGGCCACCCGCCCAGCCACTGTCCACTTGGTACGGCAGGGCGACGACCACGGTGTCGGTGGCGCCGGAAAGGTACAGCCCCGGGACGAGAACGCGGCCCAGGACGCCGTAGATGCCGGGGAAGAGGTAGAACACGCCGAGCAGCGCGACCGTGATCGCGGCGGTGCGGCGCGCGGCGCGGCCGTCCGGGCTGGTGTGGAAGCGCATCAGCACGTGCGGCAGGCCCATCGTGCCGAGCATGGTCGCGATGAGCACGGCCCAGGTGCCGAGCAGCGGGTAGCCCTGGTCGCCGAGGTCGAGCAGCGGGCGCCGCCAGTCCGGGCCGCCGAGCGCGGCGCCGCCGCGGACCGCGGGGACGGCCGCGCCCGTGCCGAACACGACCTCGTCCTGGCTGTGTGCGGTGAACTCGCCCGGCGGGAGCGTTTCGACGACGCCGTTGCGCCGCACCGGTGTCGGCTCGCGGATCTCCATGGTCACGTCGACCTCGAACCGCACCGGCGTCTCGCGGGCGAAGTGGGTGAACTCGACGGGGTTGAGCGCGTCGGTCCGGTTGACCGCGCCCGCCTGCAGCGTCAGCCAGATCGCCGGGATGAGGAACAGCAGCAGCTTGAGGACGAACTGGAACGCCTGCACGTACGTCGCCGCGCGCATGCCGCCCAGTGCCAGGGTGACGCTGACCGCGGCGCCGGCCAGCACCACGCCGACCCAGTACTGCGTGCCGCCGACCGCGGCGAGCACCAGGCCGGCGGTGCGGAACTGGGGGACGACGTAGATCGTGCCGATCACCAGCACGACGACCGCGGCCAGGCGGCGCAGCGCGGGGGAGTTGAGCCGGGCTTCGGCGAAGTCGGGGACGGTCAGCGCACCCGAGCGCCGCATCGGCGCGGCGACGAGCACCAGCATCGCGATGTAGCCCGCGGTGAACCCGACCGGGTACCACAGCGCCCCGATCCCGTCCTTGACGACGAGCCCGGCGATGCCGAGGAACGACGCCGCCGAGAGGTATTCGCCCGAGACGGCGGCCGAGTTCACCAGCGGCGAGATCCGGCGGGACGCCACGAGGAAGTCCGACGTCGTGCGCATCGCGGCGACCCCGCGGACGCCGATCAGCAGCGTCACGAGCACGACCGGCGCGACGGCGAGGGCGACGCCCACTACTCGTCCTCGATGCGCTCGGCGCGGCGCAGCTGCCAGCGGGCCAGCAGCGCCATCGCGGGGTAGGGGAAGACGGCGAGCAGCAGCCAGGACAGCGGGATGCCCAGCAGGCGCACGGTGTCCAGGGCGGGGAAGAGCGCGAAGACACCGGGGAGGCCGAGCAGCAACGCGAACATGAGCACCAGCGCGGGAATCCCGCGACGGCGCTGGGCGGCGTAGAGAGCGGTGGCCCGCTGGGTGTCGGCCGCGGGCAGCCGCGGCTGGCGCCAGCGGCCGCGCGACCGGCGGCGGGCGTGGGCGAGCCGGGTCTGCGGACTGGTCACGGCGACCCGGCGGGTCCTGCTCATCGCGAACCCGAGCCGAGCTGGCCGCGCTGCGCCGCCTCCAGCAGCCGGTCGCGCAGGTCACGGGCGTGGCGGCGGCTGACCGGGACGTCCCCCGCTTCGGTGTGGGCCAGCAGGCCGCCCGCCGTGTCGCTGCGCAGCTCCAGCACCGCACCCACGGCCAGCAGGAAACCCCGGTGCACCCGGCTGAACCCGGTGCCCTCCCAGTACTCCTCGAGCCGCGAGATCGGCATCCGCACCAGGTGGACCCCGCCGCGCGTGTGCAGGCGGACGTAGTCGCCGTGGGCCTCCACGAACAGGACGTCGTCGCGGCGGACGTACCGCGTCCGCCCGCCCGACTCGACCGGCAGTGCCGCCATCGCGTCCGGGGTCGGCCGGGACGCCGGGGTCGCCATCTTGAGCACCTTCGCCAGCGCCGCGGCCAGCCGTTCGGTGCGCACCGGCTTGAGCAGGTAGTCGACGGCGCCGATGCCGTACGCCGCGACCGCGTGCCCGTCGTGCGCCGTGACGAACACGATCACCGGCGGCTCGCTCAGCTTCGCCAGCAGGGACGCCAGTTCGAGCCCGTCGAGGCCGGGCATGGAGATGTCGAGGAACACCGCGTCGAAGCGATCCGCCTGAAGCAGCTTCAACGCCTTCAGCGCGTCAGCCGCCCCGACGACTTCGCCGACTTCGGGCGCTTCGCGCAGCATGCGGCAGAGCTCGTCCAGCGCGGGCGGCAGGTCGTCGACCGCCAGCACGCGAAGCCCCGTCACGGCAGCACCCCCGGCTGGAACCGCGGCACCCGCACGATCACCCGGGTGCCGGCGCCGACCTCGGTTTCCACGGTGAGGCCGTACCAGGCGCCGTAGACGTCCCGCAGCCGTCTGTCCACATTGGCCAGTCCGAGCCCGGCCGGGTCGTCCTCGCCGACGCGGCCGGCGAGGAGGTCCGCCGCCCGTTCCGGGTCCATGCCGACGCCGTCGTCCTCGACGAAGATCACGCAGTCGTTCCCTTCCGCCTGGCCGTGCACCTGGACCTGCCCGGTGCCCGACCGCGGCTCGATGCCGTGCCGGATCGCGTTCTCCACCAACGGTTCCAGCACCAGGTACGGCACCGCGACGGCGAGGATCTCCGGCGCGACCCGCACCTGGACGCGCAGCCGTTCCCCGAGCACCGCCTTCTGCAGCGCCAGGTACGTCTCGATCGCGCGGAACTCCTCGGCGACCACGGTGTACTCGCCGTGGCGAGCCAGGCTGTAGCGGGTGTAGTCGGCGAAGTCGAGCATGAGGTCGCGGGCGCGGTCGGGGTCCGAGCGCACCAGCGACGCGATGACCGTGAGGGCGTTGTAGACGAAGTGCGGTGACATCTCCGCCCGCAGCGCCCGCAGTTCGGCCTGGGCGGCCTGTTCCGCCGACGCCTCCAGCCGCCCGCGCTCGAGCGCCTGCACGACGAGGTCGGCGGCCTGGGCCGCGGCCGCGTCCCGGACGTCCCCGACGACCAGCAGCGCCCCGGCGAGCTCGTCGCGGACGTGCAGCGGCAGCACCAGCACGTCGGGGGCCGAGCCGGGTTCTTCGCTGTGCAGCACGCCGTCGAGCACCTGCGCGACGACCGCGTCCGGCCCCGGCCGGCCCGACCACAGCAGGGACCCGGACAGGTCGGTGAGGCCGAGGCCGGGGAAGCCGAAGAGCCGCCGCAGGCGGTGCGCCGCGCGGCGGGCCGGCGTGCCGGCCAGGCCGTCGCGCAGGTCGTCGGTGATCCGGCGGGCGGCGGCGAGCACCGGCAGCGGGTCGGCGCGGGACGCCGGGCGCAGGTGCACGGTCATCGGGCCCTCCCCTCGGGCGACGGTGTCCAGGGCAGTAGATCCTACGGCTACGCGGGCCCGTCGCGGTCGGCCAGCACCTGGGCGTGGCGGCGGAAGCGGCGCCAGGTCCGGTAGGCGTCGATCGACGTGACGTCGCCCAGCAGGCTCGCGTTCGCGGGGTAGGGCCGGTCCGGCAACGAGATCCACCCGGTCGTGCGAGTTTCCTTGACAGCCACCGGGACCGGCCGGAACGTCGTCGGGTCGAGGCCTTCGCTGTGCCGGACCACCTCGTCGAAGAACCACGCCGACGTGATCAGCGCCAGCACCCCGCGCGAGGACTTGAGCGCGTCCTTCAGCGGCGGCGCCTCCAGCAGCCGGAACGTCTGGTTGATCGCCGGCGCGGTGACGCCGTGGTCGTCGTAGGCGATCTCGCCCGCGTGCAGCGCCATCCGGAGCCGGATCCGGGCCCCGGGGTCGTGCGTGCGGTTGTGCCGGTGCAGCGCCACGGCGAGCGCGGCGGGCAGGAACTCCACGAAGGGCCCCTTCGGCACCTCCGCCGGGACGAGGACGAACACCCCGTCGCCGCAGTCCTCGCGACGGCAGTCGCCCCACGGGACGCCGGCGTCGTCGAACGCCCGGTGGAGCGCGCGGTACAGCCCGTCGCGCAACGCCAGGCGGTGTGGTGTGGTCCTGCGCTGGTCGCCGTAGCCCTCGACGTCCACGGCGAAGATCGTCCGGTGCATGGCCGGCCGCTCGTAGTTCATCGCACCCTCCCTGCGATCATGCATCTGGTAGTGCAAATGCATGTGCAAATGAGTGTGACGCGGACCACCCGTCCGCGAAACGGGTGGTGCGGTGAGCGGTTCCCCCACCGCGGTGACCGGCAGTGGCCGATCACCGGCGGTGAACACCGCTGGTCAAAGCCCTGCGGATGGCGTATATCACCCGCAGGACTCTGACGGACCCGGCTTTCGGGGGTTCCGGGTGGCGGAGCCCCCGGCCCGGGGCGAAGCCCCGGAATGACACAGATCAGCAGGACTGCTTGTAGAAGTACTGAGAGTTGGCGTCCATGTCCGCCTTGGTGATCGAGTGCAGCTCCGCGGTGAGGTTCCGCGTCACCGGCTTGCCCTCGATGGCCGCGACCGCCTGCTGGACGCCCTGGGTGCCGATCGAGGCCGGGTCCTGGGCGATCAGGGCCTGGTACTGGCCGTTCTTGAGGCCCTCGACCTCGGACGGGCTGGCGTCGAAGCCGATCAGGTTGACCGCGCCGACCTTGCCCGCGTTGCGCAGGCCGGTCGCCGCGCCCTCGCCGGTGTTGAGGTTGGTCGCGAAGACGCCGATGAGGTCCGGCGTCGACGACAGGGCCGCGGTCACCTTGGACGCCGCCTGGTCGGGCTCGTTCTGGGTGAACTGGACGCCGATCGACTTCAGGTTCGGGGTGTTCTTCAGCTCGTCCTCGAAGCCCTTGGCGCGGGCGGCCGTGGTCGAGGTGCCGGCGATCGTGTCGAGCACCAGGACCGAGCCGCTCTTGCCGTTCGCGAGCTTCGCCATCGTCTGCGCGGCGAGCTTGCCGCCGGCGGCGTTGTCGGAGGACACGGAGGACACGGCCACGCCGGTGTCCTTCAGCGAGGTGTCGACCTCGACGATCTTCGCGCCGCGGTTCTTCACCTGCTGGATCGGCGCGAGCATCGCCGTGTCGTCGGTCGGGGCGATGAGCAGTGCGGCCGGCGGGTTCGAGCCGAGCGCGTTGACGAGCTGGGTCTGCATCGCCGCGTCGAACTTCTGCGGCGCCTGCGTGGTCAGTTCGTAGCCGAGCTTCTTCGCTTCGGCCTGCGCGCCGCACTGCAGCGAGATGTAGAACGGCTCGGCCTGCACGCCCGGGATGAGCGCCAGCTTCTTGTTCCCGGACTGGGCCTGGTCGCCGGACCCGGTCTGCCCGACCGTGCCGGAGCCGCACGCGGTCAGCAGCGCCGCCGCGGAGACCACGGCACCCATGGCGGTGAGAGTCTTGGTCAGCTTCATAAGCACCTCGTTGTACTTGGGGAACCGTATTTGTGGGGAACTCAGCGGGAGTTGCGACGGCGGCGGCGTCGCTGGTCGAACCAGACGGCGGCGATGAGGACCGCGCCGACGGCGATCATCTGCCAGAAGTCCTGGACGTGGGTGATGTTGAAGCCCTTCTTGAGCACGGCCGGGATGAACACGCCGATCACCGTGCCCAGCACCGAGCCGACGCCGCCGAACAGGCTCGTCCCGCCCATCACGACCGCGGCGATGGCGTTGAGGTTGTCGGTGGTGTGCGCCGAGATCGTGGTCGACGCGTAGTACGCCAGCGAGAGGAACCCGGCGATGCCGGCCAGGAATCCCGTCAGCGTGTACACCTTCAGCAGGTGCCGGGTGACGCCGATGCCGGCGCGCCGCGCGCCCTCGGCGTTGGACCCGACCGCGAAGGTGTACCGGCCGAACTTCGTCGTGTGCAGCAGCCAGGCGCCGATCACGGTGATCACCACGGCGACGATGACCAGGTTCGGCACGACGCCGAACGAGGTGCCGTAGCCGAGGGTCTGGTTGAGCACCACCGGCACGCTCCGCACGTCCGACCCGTTGTTGAGCAGGTAGGCCGCGCCGAGGGCGGCACCCATGGTGCCGAGGGTGACGATCAGCGGCGGGATCCCCGCCACCGCGATGAGGAACCCGTTGACCAGGCCCCAGGCGGTGCCGGCGACGACCGCGGCGAGCAGGCCGACGGTGATCACGCCCCAGCCCGCACCGGAGGCGTTGCCGCCGGACATCGCCTCCATCACCTTGCCGGCGACCATGCCGGCGAAGATCAGCACCGAGCCGACGGACAGGTCGATGCCGGAGGTGATGATGACGAACGTCATCCCGACCGACAGCACCAGCAGCACGGCCGTCTCGATGAGCAGCGTCTGGAAGGTGAACAGCGTCGGGAACTCGCCGGGCGCGATCGCGCTGAACACCACGATCAGCGCGACCAGGACCAGGGCGATCCAGAACGTGTTGGCGCCGACCAGGCGCTTGCCCAGCGGCCGCTTGCCGAAGCCGGCCTCGGGTGACTCCTGGATTTCTTTCGAGGGAGTGGACACGCTCATGCCGCTTCCTCCTGCACGAGGGCGCCGGTCATCGCGGCGACGAGGTCTTCGAGCTTGGTGTCCGATCCGGTGAACCGGGCGACGCGCTTGCCGAGCCGCAGCACCTCGACGCGGTCGGCGACCGACAGCACCTCCGGCATGTTGTGGCTGATCAGCACGACGGCGATGCCCTTGTCGCGCACCTTCTTGATGACGTCGAGCACGCGCTCGCGCTGGACGACGCCCAGCGCCGCGGTCGGTTCGTCCATGAACACGACCTTCGACGCCCACACGACCGAGCGGGCGACGGCGACGCTCTGCCGCTGCCCGCCGGACAGCGAGCCGATCGGGACGTCGGTGCTCTGCAGCGTCACGCCGAGGCGCTGGAACTCCTCGATCGCCTGCCGTCGCATCTCGTTCTTGTCCAGCATCCCGAGCTTGCCGAGGATGCCCTTGCGGTGGATCTCGCGGCCGAGGAACAGGTTGGCCGCCGGGTCGAGTTCGGGCGCCACGGCCAGGTCCTGGTAGACGGTCTCGATGCCCATTCGCCGGGCCGTGGTGGGGGAGTCGAAGTGGACCTCCTGGCCGTCCAGCAGGATCCGGCCCGACGTCGGCTGCTCGGCGCCGGAGAGGCACTTGACCAGCGTCGACTTGCCGGCGCCGTTGTCGCCGATCAGCGCCGTCACCTCGCCCGCGCGCGCCTGGAACGACGCGCCGCGCAGGGCTTCGACGGACCCGTAGTGCTTGGTCAGGTCGACCGCGTCCAGGAGGATTTCGCTCATCCGTGCCTCTCTTCCGGCGCCGGCGGGCGGCAGCGGATCACCGTCGCCGTGCCGGACAGCTCGGTCTGGCCGGCGTCGAACGGGACGACGTAGGTGTCGCCCTTCGCCAGCGCGTGCTCGCCGCCGTGCTCGGTCCGCAGAGTGCCTTCGCCGTCCAGAACGACCAGGACCGCGAAGGACGGATCGAGTGACAACGTTGTCAACTCGTCGGTGCGCAGCTGTTCGGCTCGGAAGAACCGCTCCGAGCCGCCGGCCAGCAGCTCCACGGTGGACGCGCGGTCGCCCGCGGTGCGCTTGATGATCGTGCCGAGCCGTTCGGCGTCCCAGCCCGACGTGTCCAGCGCCTCGATGGCGGTGTCGAAACCGAGGCCGAGGTGGCCCTTCTCCGGCGACGCGAGGAAGTCGCGCCACTCGATGGTGAGCGAGAAGTCGGTCGGCTGCTGCAGCTCGACGACGAATACGCCCTCGCCGATCGCGTGCGGCAGGCCGGCCGGGATGTAGACGGTGTCGCCCGCGGACACCGGGATGCTGTTCAGCGCGCCCAGCATCGACGGGACGTCCTGCTCCCGCGTCCACTCGGCCACCGTCGCCTTCGGCAGCGTCTCCTTGAAACCGGGGTAGACGCGCGGGTCGTCGCCGTGGGTGCCGACCACGATCCACGCCTCGGTCTTGCCGAAGTGGGAGTCGAAGTGCTGCTTCGCGAAGGTGTCGTCCGGGTGGAAGTGCACGGGCAGCCGCTGGCCCGCGTCGAGCAGCTTCACCAGCAGCCCGGTCGACGTCCCGAGCGCCTCGACGTGCTTCGCGCCGAGCCAGCCGTTCGGGTTCGCCACGACGGCGTCACGCAGCCAGGCGCCGTCCGGGAGGCGGGTGAGGCCGTTGGTCTCCTGGCCGAACATCGTGGTCGCCGAGGCGACCCAGTCCTCCGGGCCGAACTTCTTGTCCGGCGAGGCGCCCCGCAGGCGTGCGATGGCGTCGCCGCCGCGGTAGAACTGCGGCGGCTGGTTGGCGGGGAGCCGGATCGGTTCGAGGGTCACGGGGCGACCTCACCGGAACCACGGGCGACGAGATGCACGGGCAGGACTACCTTTCTGGGCGGGGACTGGTCTCCTTGGACGCGGGCGAAGAGCAGTTCGGCCGCGGCGTGGCCCAGTGCGCTGACGTCGTGCGCGACCACGGTGACCGGGGGGTCCAGCAGGTCCGCCAGCTCGAAGTCGTCGAACCCGACCATCGCCGGGCGGCGCTCGGCGTGGGCGAGGGCGCGCAGCACGTGCACGGCGACCCGGTTGTTGCCGGCGATCACCGCGGTGGCCGCGTCCGGGCCGTCGAGCAGCCGCTTGACGGCGTTGCCGACCGAGTCCGGCGTCGGCGTCCCCATCGAGACCAGCGCCTCGTCGTAGGAGATCCCGTTGCGCACGCAGCCCTCGCGGAACCCGCGCAGGCGCTCGGCCGCGGTGAAGATGTCCGGGCTGTCGCCGAGGAAGGCGATCCGCCGGTGCCCGTGCCGCGCCAGGTGCGTGACGGCTTCGATGGTGCCGCCGAGGTTGTCGACCAGCACGGTGTCGGCCACGATGTCGCCCGCCGGGCGGTCGATGAACACCACCGGCGTGCCCGCGCGCATCTCCGGCACCAGGTAGCCGTGCTGCAGGCCGGCCGGGACGACGAGGATGCCGTCCACCCGCCGCGCGCAGAACTCCAGGACGAGCTCGCGCTCGCGGTCGGAGTTCTCCTCCGACGAGCCGGTGAGCACCTGGCGGCCGAACGACGTCGCGATGCGCTCGACCGCGCGGTTCAGCTCGGAGTAGAAGGGGTTGCCGACGTCTTCGACGATCAGCCCGATGGTGCCGGTCGTCGACCCGCGGCGCAGGTTCCGCGCGCCCAGGTTGCGCCGGAACCCCAGCTGCTCGATGGCGGCCATGACCCGCTCGGCGGTGTCGGGGTGCACCGCCGGTTCGTCGTTGACCACGCGCGAGACGGTCTTGATGCTCACGCCCGCCAGCCGGGCCACGTCGCTCATCGTGGCCCGCCTGCTCGCGGTGCGCGTGCTGCCGTCCCGGTCCCGGCCCAGAGGAGACAACGTTGTCATAGTGACCGGGATTGAACGCCACGCGCCCGGTGCTTGTCAACGCCTGGTGCGAGGATTGTGCCGATTCGGCTACCGACGTCGTAGGGCAGACGGCTGACGGGCGTGTCCGGAAGTGGACAGGTCTTGACGTGTCCCTTGACTGTCCGGTGAGCAGGTACCCAAGGTGGCCGGGTTCGACCGACTGCGCGACAAGGTTGTCATGACACCGTTTCTGGTCGCGCTGACGAGGTGGAGAGGCGATGGCCATGGCGCGATTGCGCTTGAGAGCCGGTTCAACCTTCCTGACCCTGGCGGTGCTCGCGGCGGTGGCTCCCGCCGTGCCCGCCGCGGCCGCGACCAGCACGGACTACGCGAAGTGGGTCAACCCGTTCGTGGGCACCCGGCCCGGCGGGGCCGACCACGGCACCGGGGGCGGTGCCGGCAACACGTTCCCGGGCGCGGTGGCGCCGTTCGGCATGGTCCAGTGGAGCCCGGACACGGTGAAATCCCAGCCGGGCGGCTACTTCTACGACGACAACGCCCTGACCGGGTTCAGCCTGACGCACCTGTCCGGCGCGGGCTGTTCGACCTATCAGGACATCCCGTTCATCCCTTATGTCGGTGAAGTGACGACGTCCCCGGCGACCGACCCCGCCCACTACACGTCGAAGTTCTCGCACACCAACGAACACGCGACCGCCGGCGCCTACGACGTCACCCTCGACAGCGGCGCGAAGGTCGAGCTGGCCGCGACCCAGCGCACCGGCTCGGCGCGGCTGACCTACCCGGCGGGCGCGTCCTCGACGTTGCTGGTCAACACCTCCGGCTCGGTCAACGGCACCGACGACGCGTCGATCACCATCGGCAAGGACACCATCAGCGGCTGGGCCACCAGCGGCCGCTTCTGCGGTGCCCGCAACAGCTACCGCGTCTACTTCTCGGCCAAGTTCGACACGCCGTTCGCGTCGATCGGCACCTGGAAGAACGGCGCCGTGACGCCGAACAAGGCCGCCGAGACCGGTGGCGCCAGGGCGAAGGTCGCCCAGCCCAACGGCGTCGACGCCTCGATCGCGCGCCCGGCCAAGGCGGCGCCGCAGAACACCACCGTGTCCGGCCCGGGCAGCGGCGGGTACGTCACCTTCGCCAACCTCAACGGCGCACAGGTGAACGTCCAGGTCGGACTGTCCTTTGTGTCCGTCGACGGTGCGAAGGCCAACCTCAAGGCCGAGAACACCGGCAAGTCCTTCGACACGGTCGCGGCGGGTGCGCGCAGCGCGTGGAACGCCCAGCTCGGCAAGATCGCCGTCACCGGCGGCTCGGACGCCGACCTGACGACGTTCTACACCTCGCTGTACCACTCGCTGATCCAGCCGAACGTCTTCTCCGACGTCAACGGCCAGTACGTCGGCTTCGACGGCCGGGTCCACACGGCCGACAAGGGCCACGCGATGTACACGAACTTCTCCGGCTGGGACATCTACCGCTCGGAGGCCCCGCTCCTGGCGACGATCGCGCCGAAGGAGACGTCGGACATCGTCCGGTCGATGATGGCCTACGCCGAGCAGGGCGGCTCGTGGGACCGCTGGACGGTGGCCAACGACTACACCGGCGTGATGAACGGCGACCCGTACCACATCATCGTCTCCAGCGCGTACGCCTTCGGAGCGCGTGACTTCGACGCCCAGAAGGCGTTGCTGCTCATGATCAAGGGTGCCACCCAGCCGACGCAGGGCTACACCGAGCGGCCGGGTCTCGACGACTACCAGAAGCTCGGGTACGTGCCGGGTGCCGGCGCGGACACCCTGGAATACACCAGCGCCGACTTCTCCATCGCCCAGTTCGCGAAGCGGCTCGGCGACAGCGCGACGTACACGACGTTCATGAAGCGCGCGCAGAACTGGCAGAACCTCTACAACCCGGGTACCGGGCACCTGCAGCCGCGCAACGCGGACGGCTCGTTCTCCGGCACCTACGACCCCGCCAGCTCGCAGGGCTGGGTCGAGGGCAACGGCGCGCAGTACGAGTGGATGGTGCCCTACGACCTCGGCGGTGTCGTGACGGCGTTCGGCGGCAACACCGCGACGCAGTCCCGGCTGGACACCTTCTTCACGGACCTGAACGCGGGCACGCAGGAGCCCTACGCCTTCATGGGCAACGAGCCGAACTCCAACGCGCCGTACGTCTACTCGTACGCGGGTGCGCCGGCCAAGACCCAGGCGATCGTGCACCGCTCGATGGACGAGCTGTACAACCCGCGTCCCGAAGGCCTGATCGGCAACGACGACCTCGGCCAGATGTCGGCCTGGTACGTGTGGTCCGCGCTCGGCATCTACCCGGAGATCCCGGGCCGCGCCGAGACGCTGCTCGTCACCCCGCGCTTCGAGCACGCCGTGCTCACCACCGGCGCGGGCAAGAAGATCACGATCAACGCGCCGGGCACCGGCGACTACGTGGGCAGCCTGAAGGTCAACGGCGGTGCGGCCGCGAAGGCGTGGCTGCCGGAGGCGCTGATCTCCAGCGGCGGCACGCTCGACTACACCCGGTCCGCCACGGCGACCGCGTGGGGCAGCGCGGCCGCCGACGCCCCGCCGTCGTTCCGCGAGCAGGAGAAGCCGAGCCTGTCCTTCGTGGACCCGGCCCGCGCGGTGACCCCCGCGGGGTCGACGTCGAAGGCGTCGGTCGGAGTCCAGGACCTTTCGGGCACCGCCCGGACCTGGACCTACAGCGCGGGCAGCGTCGACGGGATCACGCTGACCCCGGCCACCGGCAGCATCGCGGTGCCCGCCGCGGGCAAGGCGCAGGCCGAGCTCACGGTCACCGTCCCGGCCGGGCTGGCCGACGGCGCCCGCCGCATCCCGGTGACGTTCTCCGCGCCGGGCGTGGCGTCCTCGCAGGCCGTCCTGACCGTGCTGGTGGCCCAGCCGAACAGCTGGCTGGCCACGGTGAACAACGCCGGCATCTCCCCGGACTCGAACTCGGGGGCGGCGAACTTCGACGGCGGCGGCTGGAGCTACTCGGCCGACGCACTCGCCGCGGCCGGCGCCACCCCGGGCGCGACGATCACCAGTGACGGGCTGCAGTTCACCTGGCCGTCGTTCCCGGCCGGGGACCCGGACAACGTGGTCGCCGGCGGCCAGACCGTGAACGTGAGCGGTTCCGGCCGGCTGGCGCTGCTCGGCGCGGCGTCCAACGGCAACGCGTCCGGCACGCTGACGGTGACCTACACCGACGGCACGACGTCCACCGCGACCATCGGGTTCTCCGACTGGACCCTCGGTGGCGGCGGCGCCCAGCCGGCGTTCGGCAACCGGATCGTGCTGTCCACGCCGTACCGCAACGCCGCGGGCAGTGATCCGCAGCAGATCCGGACGATGGTGTTCGGCACCAACCCGATCACCCTGGCCGCGGGCAAGACGGTGGCCAGCGTGACGCTGCCGGACAACGTCAGCGGCGGCGCACTGCACGTGTTCGCGATCGGTATCGGCGCGTGAAGCGCAAGCTCCTGGCGGGCGTCCTGACGCTCACCGCGGCCGCGACGGGGCTCAGCCCCGCCGCGGCCGCGGCCGGCGGGGACGCCCTGGAGACCGTCAACACGTTCATCGGCACGCAGGACGAGGGCAACACGTTCCCGGGCGCCTCGGCGCCGTTCGGGATGACCCAGGTCAGCCCGATCACCTCGCACTACGCCGGCTACCGCTACACCGACACCGCGATCCGCGGCTTCGGGCACTTCTTCCTGTCCGGCGCGGGCTGCTGGGAGCAGGGCGGCCTGGTCTCGACCCTGCCGACGACCGGGGAAGTGGGGCCCGGCAAGGCGTTCGACACGACTCGCCCGGCCACCTTCGACCAGAAGCAGTACGCCGCTCCGTTCACCCACGACGGCGAAGTCGGCAAGCCGGGCTACTACAAGGTGCACCTCACCGGCTACGGCGGTGTCGACGTCGAGACGACGGCTGCCACGCGGGCGGGGGTCGAGCGGTACACCTTCGCCAAGTCCGGTGACGCCAACGTCTTCGTCAACGTCGGCCAGGCCAACGACAAGGAACCGGTGACGGGCAGCAGCATCCGCGTCGTCGACGACCGGACCGTCGAAGGAACCGTCCAGGCGCAGGCGTTCTGCGGCGGCAAGGCCTACACGACCTACTTCACGACGAAGTTCGACAAGCCGTTCAAGACCTTCGGCACGTGGTCGCCGGAGGGCGGCACACCCGGCTCGCGCTCCTCGTCGGGTGGCGCCGGGTTGCGCGGAGCGTGGCTGACCTTCGGTGGCGGCCAGGTCACCGCCACCACGGCGATCTCCCAGGTCGACGCGGCCGGCGCCCGGGTGAACCTGGCTTCGGAGCGGATCCGGTCGTTCGACGCGGCGAAGGCCGGCGTCCAGCGCACCTGGCGCCGTGAGCTGTCCTCTGTGGACATCAAGGGCGGCACGCCGGACGACCGCACGGTGTTCTACACCTCGCTCTACCACGCGCTGCTGCAGCCGCTGACGGCGAACGACGCCGACGGCCGCTACTACGGCTTCGACAAGAAGATCCACCGCGCGGTCGGCTGGACCTACTACGACTTCTTCTCGCTGTGGGACACCTACCGCACGCAGAACCAGCTCCTGGCGCTGCTGCGGCCGGACCGCGCTCGCGACATCGCCAAGAGCGTCCTGGCCATCCACGACCAGGGCGGCTGGCTGCCTCGCTGGGCGTACGCGAGCCAGGAGACGAACACGATGACCGGCGACCCGGTCACGTCGTTCCTGGTCGACCTCTGGCGGTTCGGGGCGCTGTCCGGCGAGGAAGCGCGCGCCTACCAGGCGCTCCTGCAGAACTCGCGCGAGATCCCGCCCGCCGCGTCGCCGTTCCAGGGCCGCTCGGGCAACGCGAGCTACCAGCGGGACGGGTTCGTCCAGTACGACCCGGACTTCCCGAAGAAGGGCCAGGACACGGACCCGAACCACGGCGCGTCGGCCACCTTGGAGTACGCGCTCGGTGACTGTTCGCTGTCGCTCATGGCGGGCGCGCTCGGCAAGAAGGCCGACGCGGCGGCGCTGGCGGCGAAGGGCCGGACCTACCGGACGCTGTGGGACGCCACCCAGGCCGACCGCGGCTTCACCGGCTTCTTCCGGCCGAAGGTGCTCGGTGGCGCGTGGTTCTCGCCGGCGGACAAGCCCTACAGCCCGCAGAGCCAGGACGGCTTCCACGAGGGCACGGCCTGGCAGTACCAGTGGCTGGTCCAGCAGGACGTCCCCGGCCTGGTGCAGCGGATGGGCGGCCCGGCGGCCACCGGGAAGCGTCTCGACGACTTCTTCGCCTACGACGAACTGGTGAAGGACCCGGCGACGGCGGTCCGCGAGAACTGGGTCGTCGGCCCGTACGACTACTACGACCAGTTCCGCTACAACCCCAACAACGAGCCGGACCTGCACTCGCCGTGGATGTACGCGCTCACCGGGCAGCCGTCGAAGACGTCGACGGTCGTGCGGGCGGCGCACACGCTGTTCACCGACGCGCCCAACGGCGTCACCGGGAACGACGACCTCGGCACCATGTCCGCGTGGTACGTCTTCAGCGCGCTCGGGCTGTACCCGGCCGTTCCAGGGACTGGGAACTTCGTGCTCAACGCGCCGCGGTTCGCGAAGTCCGTCCTGCACCTGGAGAACGGGCGAGACATCACGATCCGGGCGCCGGGCGCTTCCGGTGCGCAGCTGCAGTACATCTCCGCCCTCGAGGTCGGCTCGAAGCCGAGTGACCGGGTGTACGTGAACGTGGACCAGCTGGAACGCGGCACCACGCTCGACTTCACCCTCACCGGCGACGCGACGGCGAAGTGGGGGACGTCACCGGTGTCCGCCCCGGTTTCGCCCTGCGCGGAGTAGACAACGTCCGCTCACGACCGTGGTCCAGACCACAGTGGACCACGGTCGTGAGCATCGTCACGGGCCCCGGTGTTCCCGTGAGGGCCGTCACGCCTCACACTGGTATCAGCACGTCCGACAGCGCCGTTGACGTACAAGGCAAGTCCGCCTTGGACGGTGTACGTCGGGCGTTTTCGTGTTTTGAGACCAACGTGGTGAGACCCCACAGGAGGAAGCAGTGTCCAGCAAGGCCGCTCTCGTGTTCCGCGTGGCCGCAGTAGCCGAAGCCCTGTCCTGGGCCGCGCTGCTGGTCGGGATGTTCCTCAAGTACGTGGTGCACTCCTCCGGCGAGGGCGGCGTGCCCGTCATCGGCATGGTGCACGGCGTGATCTTCGTCCTCTACGTGGTCGTCTCCCTGTCCGTGGCGAAGCCGCTCGGCTGGCGCCCGAAGACGCTGGTGCTGGCCCTGCTCGCGAGCATCCCGCCGCTGTTCACGTGGCTGTTCGAGAAGTGGGCCCTGCGCAACGGCAAGCTCGACGGCCCGCAGCGGCTGTCCCACGGCGGTGTCGGCCTGTTCCAGGCGAAGGAACCCGTCGCCGCCTGATCCCGGCATGTGAGAAAGGGCCCGCACTCGACGAGTGCGGGCCCTTTCCGCTGTTCACTCGCTGAAGTCCCCGGCGGCGCGGCGCACCTTGGTCAGCAGGTCCGTCAGCTGTTCGGTCTGCCGTTCGGTCAGCCCGCTCAGCCCGAAGTCGATGGCGGTGACGGCTTCGGTCGCGGCCTCGCGGCGCTTGCGGCCCTCGTCGGTGATCTCGACGAGCGTCGTGCGGCGGTCGGTCGGGTGCGGCACCCGCTTCACGAGCCCGTCGCGCTCCAGCCGGTCCACTATGTTGGTGACACTGGTGGGGTGCAGCTGGAGCCGCTCGCCCATCACCCGCATCGGCAGGCTGGCGCTGCGGGCGAAGGTGAGCAGCACCAGTGCTTCGTACCGGGCGAAGGTCAAGCCGTGCGGCTTGAGCGCGCCGTCCACCGCGGACTGGATGATCTGCTGGACCCGCATCACCCCGGTCACCGCGGCCATGGTCCCGGAGGGCCCGATCCGGTCCTCCCAGATCCGGGCCGCGCGGGCGATCGGGTCGAACGGCAGCGGACGGTTCATGACACGCGAAGTTACCAGCGGGTACCGGCGGGTGTCGCACGACTGGCGGAAATGGCCACCGAAGAAGGGACTTCCGAGCATGATCGTCGCGTTCAGCGTGAGCCCGTCCGGCGGGGACCCCGACGGCGGGGTGAGCGAAACCGTGGCCCGCGCGGTGAAGGTGGTCCGCGAGTCCGGCCTGCCCAACTCGACCAACGCGATGTTCACGAACATCGAGGGCGAGTCCTGGGACGAGGTGATGGACGTCGTCAAGCGCGCGGTCGAGGCGGCGGGGGAGGGCTCGTCCCGGGTCAGCCTTGTCCTGAAAGCGGACATCCGGCCGGGCTTCTCCGGCCAGCTCGAAGCCAAGGTGGACCGCGTGGAGGCACGGTTGCGCGAGGCGTGATCAGGGCAGGGGCGGGGTGAAGGCCACCGTCCAGCGGCCGTCTTCGCTCGTCACGGTCAGCGGGTAGCTGAAGGGCTTGCCGTCGCCGAGCGAGCCGGAGACGGTCGCCCGCGTCGGCTCACCGGCATCCGGCCCCAGCTCGACCCGCACGTCGTGAACACCCCGGCCGGCGAGCACGGAGACGTAGTCCTTGGCGAAGTCGTCCCCGCCCGAGCCGGGGTAGTCGAGAAGGTCGGCGAAGGCATCGGCATCGTGCCCCTCGAGCGCGGTGGCGAGCTTGTCGCGCAGCTCGGCGGGCGAGGAGGCCCCGGGATCGGGGTGGTGCACGATGAGCAGCGTCACCGCCCCAACCCAGACGGCGGCGGCCGCGACCGACAGGCCCACCTTCACGTCACGCCGGATGTGCACCCGGCGAGCCTGCCCCAGCGCGGCCCGTCCTGCCAAGCGGACGGGCCGGGAGGTGCCCAAACCCACGGCGCGGGCGCGCTGAGCAGCCCCCAGTTTCCACGCTACCGGTGACCACCGACAGTTTCCTGGGCTGTGGATGAGGGCCGTCCGGGGTGCGCGGACGGTCCGGAATCGTCGGTGCCGGCCGGTAAGCTGGATACCGGGGGGCGGAGGCCGGCGCTACGCGTGGCCTGGCGCTGACCGCGGCTCGGCACCGGCCGCAACCCGCCGCCCACCCCGGCCCGGCACCGAGCGCGGCCAACTGCCGTTCGCGCCTCGCCGCCGAGCGCGATCCGCTACCGACCGCGGTCCGCCACCCGGCACTGCCACCCGCCGCTGACCCCGGCCCGCCGCCCTCCGGGGTCCGCCGCCGAGCGCGACCCCGGTACCGTCCGTGGCCCGCCGCCGTCCGTGGCCTGCGGCCGTCCGTGGCCCGGCACTGATCCGCCCGCCGCCCGCCGCCCGCCGCGCCCCGCGCCCCGCCGCGCCCGCCGCGCACCGCGACCCGCCGCCGACCCCGCCCAGCACCGACCGCGGAACGTGCCAGACCGTGGACAGCCCGGCCTCCCGGTGAAACTCCCCCGGCCCGCGTGCCAGGATGGAACCGTGACACAACCACGCGGATCTGCAGCGAAGTCAGCGGCCCTGTCGGCCGCCCTTTCCGGCGCGGTCGACCTGTCCGCGCTCAAGGCCCGTGCCGAAGCGGCGCAGCGGCAGCCGGCCCCGCCCGCCCGCCCGGCCGGTGACGGCCCGCCGCGGCCCTCCGGCGAAGGCGCGGGCGCGGCCGTGATCGATGTCACCGAGGCCACCTTCCAGGCCGAGGTCGTGGAGCGGTCCCTGCGCCAGCTCGTGGTCGTCGACCTCTGGGCCGAGTGGTGCGGCCCGTGCAAGCAGCTGTCCCCGGTCCTGGAGCGGATGGCCGGCGAGTCCGGCGGCGCCTGGGTCGTCGCGAAGGTCGACGTCGACGCCAACCCGCGGATCGCGCAGCTGTTCGGCGCGCAGTCCATCCCGACGATCGTCGCCATCGCCGGCGGCCAGCCGGTCGACGCCTTCTCCGGCGCGCTGCCCGAGCCCGAGATCCGCAAGTGGATCAACGCGCTCCTGGACGCCCTGCGCGACAAGCTGCCCGGCATCCGCGACGCCGAAGCGGCCGGCGGCCCGGTCGAGGAGCCCGAAGACCCGCGCTTCACCGAGGCGGAGGAGGCCTTCGAGCGGGGCGACTTCGCCGCCGCCCAGGCCGCCTACGAGCGCATCCTCGACGTCGAACCGGCGAACGAGCTGGCCAAGAACGCCCTGGCCCAGGTCAAGTTCACCGCCCGCGCCGAAAACGCCGACCCGGAGGCCGTCGCGAAGGCCGACGCCGACCCGTCCGACCTGTCGGCCCAGCTCGACGCGGCCGACCTGGAGATCGCGGCGAACGAGGTCGAGGCCGGCTTCAAGCGCCTCATCGACACCGTCCGCCGGACCGCGGGCGAGGACCGCAACAAGGTCCGCGAGCACCTGGTGGCCCTGTTCGACCTCTTCGACCCGGCCGACGACCGCGTCATGAAGGCCCGCCGCGACCTCGCGAGCGCCCTCTTCTAGACACGAAAAGGGCCCCCACCAGGCGGTGGGGGCCCTTTTCGCAAAAGATCAGGCGTACGCCTTCGAGCAGACCGACGAACCCTCGAGGTACCCGCGCCGCAGCGCCTCGACCCGGTCGAAACCGCTGTCCGGGCGCTTCCCGTTGACGTCCGCCGACACCAGGCTCTCCGGCTGCAGCAGGTCCGCGATGGCCTCGTCGAGGTCACCCGCCGACAGCCGCAGGTCGCCCGGCCGGTTGGTGAACGCCGCCCAGGCACCCACCAGGCAGGCCGTCCGCAGGCCCGCGTTCGCGTTGTCGATCGACGCGCCGACACCCTTCTGGATGCCCAGCGCGTACCGGGCCGCGACCTCGGCGAACGCCGCGAAGTCACCCATGCCGCCCGGGTCCTCGCCCTTCATCTCGGCGTCGCGGTCGATCGGCTGGGCGAGCTGGGCCAGCTTGGCCATGTCGATGCTGACCGTGTTGTCCGCCGGGCAGTACGACGCCGGCGGCGTGGTCTGGCAGCTGCCGCCGTCGGTGATCTCCGGCGCGGCCACCCCGGCGCCCTTGAACGCCTCGTCCAGGCTCTTCTTCAGCAGCGAGACGGTCTGCTCGGTGAACTTCGCGTCGCCCTTGCCCTTGTCGCCCTTGTCGAACGGGCGCTCGGTGAGCCGGGCCTTGACGTTCTCGGTCGTCATCCCCGCGCACTCCTTCGGGCCCTTCTCGAACCCGGCCTGGAACGCGAAGGTGCGGTCGAACGCCGTGCCGTGCGCGCCCTTGTCGGCGGCGCTGGTGCCCGCCTGGTCGCGGATCAGGAACATCGACGCCATCACCTGGTTCAGGCCCTCGGACGTCGAGACGCGGTAGTACTTGCTCTTGTCCTCGGCGACCCAGCGGAAGTAGCCGCCGGCGAAGCAGTCGGCCTGCTGCTCCTTGACCACGGTCGGGGTGTTCTTGGCGATGCCCGCCTTGTCGCCGAGCCGGTACTGCACGGCGTGGCCGAACTCGTGCGCGAGCACCACGACCACCGACATCGGGCCGAAGCGCTGGCGCAGCATCGGCAGCAGCACGCCGCGGTCCCACGCCACCGAGTCGTCGACCGGGCAGTAGAACGCGTTCACCAGCTTCTTCACGCTGCCGCAGCCGGTCTTCTCGGTGTCGGTCTGCGCGTCGTAGGACAGCAGGGACTTCACCGGCTCGAACTGCTGGCCGAAGTTCGACGGCAGCATCTCGCCCCAGTAGGTCTGCACGTCGTCGATCGCGGCGGTGGCGAGCTTGTCGTCCTCACCGCCGTCGGCGTTGCGGACGTTCAGGCTCGGCGTCGGCGCGCCCGGCTTGAGGCCGCTCTCGAAGTGCGTCACCGGCAGCCCGGAGACCGAGCCCGCGCCGGTGTCCTTGGCCGGGTCCCCGTTCGCGCCGCCCTTGCTGTTGCACCCGCTCACGGCGACCGCCGCGACGGCCAGCAGCGCGACCAGCGCCCGCCGTCCTCCCCCTGGGATCATTCTGTTCCACTCGCTCTCGTGCCACCCGGTACCCCGACGGGCAGGACCATACCCAGGGCTTTCGCGGAGCGTGCACGTTATCCCGAACTACGTCCCTGCGCAGGGCGCGCCGCGGCCCGATATCGTCGCTTCCCATGCGTGCAGTCCGCCGGTTCACCGTCCGCGCCAGCCTCCCGGATTCCCTGTCCGGCCTGGGCGCGCTGGCCACCAACCTGCGCTGGACGTGGCACCCGCCGACGCGCGACCTGTTCGCGTCGATGGACGCCGAGCTCTTCAACGCCGTGCGCGACCCGCTGCGGATGCTCACCGCGCTGCCGCCGGCCCGCCTGGACGAGCTGGCCGTCGACGACGACTTCCTCGCGCGGGCGCGCGAAGCGGCCGAAGACCTGGAGAAGTACCTGTCGGAGCCGCGCTGGTACCAGCAGCGCGACGACCCGGAGCTGCCGCCCGCGGTGGCCTACTTCTCGATGGAGTTCGGCGTCACCGAGGCCCTCCCGAACTACTCCGGCGGCCTCGGCGTGCTGGCCGGCGACCACCTCAAGGCCGCGTCCGACCTGGGCGTGCCGATGGTCGGCGTCGGCCTGCTCTACCGCAACGGCTACTTCCGCCAGTCGCTGTCGCTGGACGGCTGGCAGGTCGAGCACTACCCGGTGATCGACCCGAACGCCTTCCCCCTCGAGCTGCTGACCGCGGGGGGCAGGCCGGTGCTGATCGGCGTCGCCATGCCGGGCGGGCGCGAGCTGTGCGCGCAGATCTGGCAGGCCCGCGTCGGCCGGGTGCCGCTGCTGCTGCTCGACACCGACACCGAGGCCAACGACGAGGACCTGCGCGGCGTCACCGACCGGCTCTACGGCGGCGACGCCGACCACCGGCTGCGGCAGGAGATCCTGGCCGGCATCGGCGGGTTCCGCGCGGTCCGCAAGTACTGCGAGCTGACCGGCCACCCGCAGCCGATGGTGTTCCACACGAACGAGGGACACGCGGGGTTCCTCGGCCTGGAGCGCGCCCGCGAGATCGTCCAGGCCGACGGCCTCGCCTTCGACGAGGCCATGCCCGCGGTCCGCGCCGGGACGCTGTTCACCACGCACACGCCGGTCAGCGCGGGCATCGACCGGTTCCCGGTGGACCTGGTGCAGCGCTACTTCGCCGACGGCAGGCTCGTCCCGGACATCGACCCGCGCCGCGTGCTCGCGCTCGGCGCCGAGGACAACCCCGGCCTGTTCAACATGGCGCACATGGGCCTGCGGCTGGCGCAGCGCGCGAACGGCGTCTCGCAGCTGCACGGCCGCGTCACGCGCAAGATGTTCTCCCGGCTGTGGCCCGGGTTCGACCACGACGAGGTGCCGATCTCGTCGGTGACCAACGGCGTCCACGGCCCGACGTGGGTCGCGCGCGAGCTGAGCACGCTGCTCGGCCGCGAGTGGGGCCTCGACGTCGGCGAGGGGCCGCTGCGCGACGGCGTGTCCGACGCCCAGCTGTGGGAGCTGCGGCGCGAGCTGCGCGAGAAGCTGGTGCACGAGGTGCGGCGCCGGGTGCGCGCGGCCTGGCTGCAGCGCGGCGCGTCACCGCTGGAGCTGGGCTGGGTCGACTCGGTCTTCGACCCCGACGTGCTGACGGTCGGCTTCGCCCGCCGCGTCCCGACGTACAAGCGGCTGACGCTGATGCTGCGCGACCCCGAGCGGCTGCGCACGCTGCTGCTGCACGAAGACCGGCCGATCCAGGTCGTCGTGGCCGGCAAGTCGCACCCGGCCGACGAGAACGGCAAGCAGCTGATCCAGCAGATCGTCCGGTTCGTCGACGGCGCCGACGTCCGGCACCGGATCGTCTTCCTGCCCGACTACGACATGTCGATGGCCCGGTACCTCTACCGCGGCTGCGACGTCTGGCTGAACAACCCGGTGCGGCCCCTGGAAGCGTGCGGGACGTCGGGGATGAAGTCGGCGCTGAACGGCGGGCTCAACCTGTCGATCCGCGACGGCTGGTGGGACGAGTGCTACGACGGCAGCAACGGCTGGGCGATCCCGACCGCGGACGGCGTCGCCGACCCGCTGCGCCGCGACGACCTGGAGGCCGCGGCGCTGTACGAGCTGCTCGGCCAGCAGATCGCGCCGCTGTTCTACGACCGGTCCGCCGACGGCGTCCCGACCGGCTGGCTGTCGATGGTGTGGCACACGCTGGAGACGCTCGGCCCGCGGGTCCAGGCGTCCCGGATGGTCCGCGAGTACGTCGACAACGGCTACCTCCCGGCCGCCCGCACGGTGGCGGCGGCCACGGGCGACGGCTACCGCGGCGCGCTGTCGCTGGCGGACTACCGCACGAAGCTCGAGGTGTCGTGGCCGCGGCTGCGCATCTTCGACTCGGAGCTGCTGGTCGAGACGACCGGGCCGCTGGTGGTCGGCACGGAGGTGACGATCCGGGCGCGCATCGACCTGGCGGGCCTCGATCCGTCCGAAGTGGACATCCAGGCGGTGGTCGGCCGGGTCGCGGACGACGACGAGCTGCGCGACACGGTGACGGTCCCGATGTCCGCGGACGGCATCGGAGCGTTCGCGGCCCGCGTCAAGCTGCCGCGGCCGGGCGCGATCGGGTACACGGTCCGGGTGCTGCCGAAGCACGGCCTGCTGGCCACGCCGGCGGAGCTGGCGCGAGTCGTCCTGGCCTAGTGCCACCCCGGCTCCGGGGCGGCACCAGGCCCGGACGTCAATGCGCTCCGCCGCAGCAACAGGTCCTCGGCTGCCGGCACCTCGTGCCCACCCGCGGTGGTTCGCGGCGCGCCTCGTCGTAACGGTGCCGCGACCACCAGCTGGTCACCATCGTGGCGGCCAAACCGCCCGCTGGAAAGGCGAAGGCGGTGAGCAGAACGATCAGCGTGTTTTCCATGGGGTGCTCCGTGAGGTCGTGGCCGCTGGGAATGCGGCCGTCGAAATCACCGTAAGCACGTTCCGCCGTTTCGGGTTCACGCTCGGCGGGTTCGGTCAGGAACAAGTCAGCTAACGGACGTACGGTTTGCCGCGGCGGAAAAACCCGTCACGGGCGGAACCGGCCCGCCAACGCCGGAGAACTGTCCAGAATCTGGTAAAAACGCAGGTGAGAGCCATTTCCGAGGGTTGTCCGCGGAGTCGGACACTGGTGCGCAAAATGCAGAACAGTCGCGGCGGAGGTCGAGGCGCCGGACCCCGTCCCCTTTCTGCAGGCCGGCGGCGGCGTCCGATCTCGGCCCCGAACTGCGGCGCATCTGGCACATCGCCGACGACGAACCGCCCCACCGGGTGGCGGCGATCGTGTTCCTGCGGCTGGAGGCGGTGCTCGACCGGCTCAACCGGCAGAAGCTCGAGAAGATCGTCCGCACCGCGTACAACACGGACACCGAGCCACTGGCGGGGAACAAAGGAGACCGGCTGAAAAGCCTGGCCGGCGGTCCTTCACCGCGGACGTGCGACCGATGGCTCGAGCCGTTCCAGAAGCTGCTGGCGGCCAGTCTCGGCGGCCCGCAAGATCGGCTCGCCCCAGAACGGGTCCGGCAGGCTGAACGCCGGTTCCTGGCGCGCACGGTGATCGCGGAATCCGCCGAGCGGCGAACCGATCCGGCCCCGTTCGGCGACGTCGACCATTTCCTGCATTCGTTCACCGCGCATTCCTGGTGCACGCCGGCCGGCCGGGACGGCGATCCGGTGACCGTCGCACTCGGCGCGCGGGGTTCCTGGGTCTGCGTTTTCGACACTCCCGCCCGGCTGGCCGGGTACCGTGCGGCCACCGGGGCGGCGTGGCCGGCCGAGGTCGTCCGCAAAGGACGCGAGCTGGTGGGAACGGCTCTCATCCGGCCGGAGCCCGCCGGCATCCTCGTCAACCCGAGTGCCCGCCGGGGCACGGGAACCGCCGAATCCGTCGCCCTGCCGCCTCCGGTGCTCGCGGGGCTGATCACCGTCCGCCGCTGATGACAAGGACCTGTCACGTATGAACGGCTTCGAGGCCGACCCCACGCTGCTGCGCGCCGCCGCGGGCCGGGTCGGCGCACTCGCGCGGGAGTCCGCCGGACGAGCGGCCCTGCGGTATTCGATGCGGCCCGAGCTGGTCGGGGACGTGCTGCTCACCGCGGCGCTGGCGGACCTGCAACGCGCGTCGCACGCCGCGACCGAGGTCCTGCTGGCCGACGTCGAGGAGCTGGGGGAGCGGCTGGGCTCGGCGGCCCGTCGCTACGGCGAAGGCCAGGACGACGCGCGTGACCGGTTGATGAGCGTCGTTCGTGACCTCCGCGCGGCAGGCTGAGCGAGCGGAGATGGCATCGGATCAGGCGTGGTCCCCTGACACCGTCAAGCTGCTGCAGGACGAGGCGATGCGGTTCGCCGACATCGCGGTCATGCTCGAAGAACTGGCTTCGGATCTGCGGTCCGTGGTGCCGGAGGGCTGGGCGGGCCGGGCCGCCGACGCCTACGGCGAGCTGCGCGACCGGCTCGCCCGGCAGTGCCGCACCGGCGCGGATGCCTACGAAGCGGCGGCGGGGGCGACGGAGACCTACGCCGGAATCCTCGCCGAGCTGTCCGGGCGGCGGCGGTACGAGACCGCGTCGGACGCCTTGGCCCGGCTGGAGCAGCAGCGCGTCGAAGCCGCCGGGTCCCTCGAAGCGTCGTGGCGGGCGGCCACGGAACAGTTCGAGGCGATCCGGACGGCGTTGCCCGAAATCGTCGTCGAGCCGGCGGTCCGCGCTCCGGGACGCGCGGCGGAAGCCGGGCTCGTGCCGCGCTACGGAGACCCGCGGTACGTGCAAGACCTCTCCGACGCCGTCTTGGATTTCTTCGCGCGGCCGGTCTGAGCTGGAGCAGCTCCAGGCCGAAATAACGCCCCGCCGGCGCGGGGGCCGCGTTAGGTTGTAGGCATGCGCTTCGGAATGTTCGTCCCGCAGGGCTGGCGGCTCGACCTGGCCGGCATCGACCCCGCGGACCACTGGCAGACCATGCTCGGCCTCGCGAAACACGCGGAGGCGGGCCCCTTCGAATCCATCTGGGTCTACGACCACTTCCACACCGTTCCGGTGCCGACCGAGGAAGCCACGCACGAAGCGTGGTCGCTGATCTCGGCGTTCGCCGCCGCGACGGAGACCGTCCGGCTCGGGCAGATGTGCACCTGCATGGGCTACCGCAACCCCGCCTACCTGGCGAAGGTTGCCGCGACCGCCGACCTCATCTCGGGTGGCCGGGTCGAGATGGGCATCGGGGCCGGCTGGTACGAGCACGAGTGGCGTGCCTACGGCTACGGCTTCCCGACCGCCGGCGAGCGGCTCGGCCAGCTCGACGAGGGCGTCCGGATCATGCGTGACCTCTGGACGACCGGCAAGTCCACTTTGGACGGCAAGCACTACCGGACCGACGGCGCGATCCTGAGCCCGCGGCCGCTGCAGGACGGCGGCATCCCGCTGTGGATCGCCGGTGGCGGCGAGAAGAAGACCCTCCGGATCGCGGCGAAGTACGCGAAGTACACGAACTTCTTCCCCGAGCCGGAGGCGTTCACCCGCAAGTCCGAGATCCTGGCGGCCCACTGCAAGGACGTCGGCACCGACTTCGACGCGATCGTCCGCTCGGGCAACCTCAGCGTCGTCCTCGGCGAGACCGAGAGCGAGGTCCAGGAGAAGCAGGCCTGGCTGAAGGCCCACTACGCGAAGTACGTCCCGGCCGAGGCCGCCGAGCGCGCGGTCGCCACCTTCGCGAGCGGCCCGACGGCCGGCACGCCGGAGCAGGTCGCCGAGCACCTCGCGGCCCTGGGCAAGCGCGGGTTGTCCTACGCGATCCTGAACTTCCCGGAAGCCGCGTACGACCGCGCCGGCATCGACCTGTTCACCAAGCAGGTCGCCCCGGCGCTCGCGGGCTGAAACCGTCAGTCCCCTTCGGTAGCGTGGAAAACGGGGGCTGCTAAGGCACGGCCGGGCTGCCGCCGTCCTGCACAGGCAGGCCGGCGGCCGCCCAGGCCCGGAACCCGCCCTCGAGGTCGGTCGCGCCGGGCAGGCCCAGCCGCTGCAGGTCGGCGGCCGCCAAACTGGACGAATACCCCTCGTTGCAGACCACGACCACCGTCGTGTCCGGGCCGACCCCCGGCAGCCGCCATTCGCTGTCCGGCGCCAGCCGCCACTCCAGGTGGATCCGCTCGACGATCACCGCGCCCGGGATCTCGCCCTCCGCCGCGCGGTTCGCCAGCGGCCGGATGTCGACCAGCAGCGCCCCGGCCTCCTGCAGCTCGCGGGCCCGGGCGGGCGTCACCCTGGCCAGTCCGGACCGGGCGGAAGCCAGCAGCGAATCGACAGCGCTCATGACCGGACGATAGCGGGCAGCGGCGGGATTTCCGCCGGAACGTCGGCCAGCGTGGCGTACTCCCGCGTCGGCACCAGCGGCGGCGAATACGCGTGGACACTCGCCGCGGGCTGGTCGCCGAGGCCGGTGACCTGGTGCGCGCGGCCCGCGCCGAAACCGAGGCCCTCGCCGGCGACGTGCGTCCGGCGCCGGATCGGCCCGCCCGGGTAGCGGTACTCCTCGCCGAGTTCACCCTGCAGGACGGTGAACGAGCCGGACGCGCCGCCGTGGTCGTGCGGCTTCGTCCGCTGGCCCGGCAGCCACGACAGCAGCCACAGCTCGACGCCGTCGGTCAGCGCCAGCCGCGCCCACCAGCGGCGGTCCTCGTCGAACCGCAGGATGCCGCGCAGGCCCGCGGTCAGCTCGGTGGTGACGGTGGCGGTCAGGTCGGCCAGCTCCCGCGGCGTCCAGAGCAGCCGTGACGGGTGCAGCAGTTCGGGCAGCAGCGGGTCGGTCAGCTGCGGGTGGATTTCGACGGGCGGGCGAACCAGGGACGTGGTCAACGTGGGTGCTCCTCGCGACTGTGGTGATACCGGACACGGGGTCAGCGCGGCACCGCACGCGTCGCAGAAGACGCGAAGGATCAGTGGAGCCGCGCCCGCGTACACCCGGCCGAAGCGACGAGGAGCAGGTCGATTGCGCGACGGCGCCAGAACGAGCCCCGGGTCACCGGGGTCACGGGCGCGTCGGCTGACATGCCTGTGATGGTGCCACAACCCGGCCTGGAGGTGCTCTCCTGCGGTGCGCCGTTCCACGACGTGGACACCCTCCGACCTGCCGGATCGCCCACTCACCCGGGCGGGTGCGCACGCGCGCGCGAGGAGCAGACAGAATGGGCCACGTGAGCGAGCCGATCCAGCCCAGCGAACTTGACGACCTCGTGGTCCGGATGGCCGGTGTCGGCGTCCGCCGGGGGACCAACGACCTCCTCGCCGGCCTCGACTGGTCCGTGGAACTGGACGAGCGCTGGGTGGTGCTCGGCCCGAACGGCGCGGGCAAGACCACCTTGCTGCGCCTCGCCGCGGCCGAACTGCACCCGACCACCGGCGAGCTCGACCTGCTCGGCGAGCGGATCGGCCGGGTCAACATCTTCGACCTGCGTCCCCGCATCGGCTTCACCTCGGCCGCCATCGCCCAGCGCGTGCCGGGTGACGAGCTGGTCAAGGACGTCGTGGTCAGCGCCGGGTACGCGGTGCTCGGCCGCTGGCGTGAGGAATACGACACCCTCGACACCGCCCGCGCCACCGAGCTGCTCGACGCGATGGGCATCGGGCACCTGGCCGATCGCACCTTCGGCACGCTTTCCGAGGGCGAGCGCAAGCGGGCGCTGATCGCCCGGTCGCTGATGACCGACCCGGAGATGCTGCTGCTCGACGAGCCCGCCGCCGGGCTCGACCTCGGCGGCCGCGAGGACCTGGTCGCGCGGCTCTCGGCACTGGCCCTCGACCCGGACGCCCCGGCGCTCGTGCTGGTCACCCACCACGTCGAGGAGATCCCGCCCGGGTTCACCCACGCGCTGCTCCTGCGTGACGGCCACGCGGTCGTGTCCGGCCTGGTCGACGACGTCATCACCAGCGAAAACCTCTCGAAGACGTTCGACCAGGACCTCGTGCTGGAGCGCTCCGGGGATCGCTTCTTCGCCCGCCGTCGCTAAGCTGGCGCTTACCGGCCGGTAGCGTGCTGGCGATCCGTCAACGAGGAGGAGTGGCGTGGGAGAGTTCGTAACCCTCGAGGTGAAGGACGGGGTCGGCACGATCCGGCTCGACCGGCCGCCGGTCAACGCCCTGAACGCCCAGGTCACGGCCGAGCTCGCGGAGCTGGCGAAGGAGGCCACCGAGCGCGACGACGTCCGCGCGGTGATCCTCTACGGCGGCGAGAAGACTTTCGCGGGCGGCGCGGACATCAAGGAGATGGCCACCCGCACCTACCCGGAGATCGCCAAGTTCGGCGCGAACCTGACCGGCACCCTCGCGGCCATCGCGAACATCCCCAAGCCGGTCGTCGCCGCGATCACCGGGTACGCCCTCGGCGGCGGCCTCGAGCTGGCGCTGACCGCGGACTGGCGCGTCGCCGGCGACAACGTCAAGGTCGGCCAGCCCGAGATCCAGCTCGGCGTCATCCCCGGCGCGGGCGGCACCCAGCGCCTGGCCCGGCTGATCGGGCCGAGCAAGACCAAGGACATCGTCTACACCGGACGGTTCGTCAAGGCCGAAGAGGCCCTCCAGCTGGGGATCGTCGACCAGGTCGTCGCCCCCGACGACGTCTACGCGGCCGCCCACAAGTGGGCCGCGCAGTTCGCGAACGGCCCGGCCGTGGCGCTGCGCGCGGCGAAGGCGGCCATCGACGGCGGCCTCGACGTGGACCTCCCGAACGCCCTCAAGCTCGAGTCGCACCTGTTCGCCGCCCTCTGGGCGACCCAAGACCAGCAGAACGGCATGAAGTCGTTCATCGAAAACGGGCCCGGCAAGGCCACTTTCGAAGGGAAATGACGCCTTGACCGACGTGAACGACCCGGCGCCGAACCCGCACGCCACCGCCGAAGAGGTCCAGGCGGCCTACGCCGACCCCAAGCTGGCGAACGTGCTCTACCACGACTGGGAAGCCGGCACCTACGACGAGAAGTGGTCGATCTCGTACGACGAGCGCTGCATCTCCTACGCCACCGACGTGTTCAACGCGGTCGCGGGCGAGGACGGCCAGCCCTACCAGCACGCGATGGAGCTGGGCAGCGGCACCGGCTTCTTCCTGCTGAACCTGATGCAGGGCGGGGTGGCCAAGAAGGGCTCGGTCACCGACCTCTCGCCCGGCATGGTCCAGGTCGCGCTGCGCAACGCCGAGAAGCTCGGCCTCGACGTCGACGGCCGGGTCGCCGACGCCGAGCGCATCCCGTACGACGACAACACGTTCGACCTGGTGGTCGGGCACGCGGTGCTGCACCACATCCCGGACGTCCAGGCGGCCTTCCGCGAGGTGCTGCGCGTGCTCAAGCCGGGCGGCCGGTTCGTCTTCGCGGGCGAGCCGACCAAGATCGGCGACTTCTACGCCCGCAAGCTCGGCCAGTTCACCTGGTTCCTGACCACCCGCGTGACGAAGCTGCCGGTGCTGAGCGGCTGGCGGCGCCCGCAGGCCGAACTGGACGAGTCGTCGCGTGCGGCCGCTTTGGAGGCCGTGGTCGACATCCACACCTTCGACCCGTCGGAGCTGGAGTCGTGGGCCCGCGGCGCCGGCGCCCAGGACGTCCGCGCGGTCACCGAGGAGTTCGCCGCGGCACTGGCCGGCTGGCCGATCCGGACGTTCGAGGCCGCGGTGCCGTCGGAGAAGCTGACCGTGCGCTGGCGGATGTTCGCCTACCACCTGTGGCTGCGGCTGTCCGCCGTGGACAAGAAGGTGCTGTCGAAGATCCTGCCGCGGGAGCTGTTCTACAACGTGATGATCACCGGGACCAAGCGGCCGTCCTGAGTTGGGTTACTCGTTCAGCCTCGGCGACGTCGCCTACCTGCGCTCCGGCGCAGGCGTGGCGGCGCTCGCCGAGGCTTCGTCGTTGCCGCTGACCGATCCGATCAAGTCCGTGGCGCAGGTGCGCCGCCTGGCGGGCGAGGAGCACGCGGCCGCCGTCCTGGAAACGGTGCTGCTGCGGCGGAAAGCCGTGGGCAAGCTGTCCGGTTCGGACTGGCTGTTCACCTCCGACGCGCTCCAGCAGGCGAGCGCGTCGATCGTGGCGCGGCACCGGGCGGTGCGGCTGGCGGGGCTCGACGTGCACGACGTGACCTGCTCGGTGGGCGCCGACCTCGTCGAAATCGCCCGGGTGGCGCGGCGTGCCCTGGGGTCCGATCTGGACCCGGTGCGACTGGAGATGGCCCGCCACAACGGAACTGCCGCGGGTGTCGCGTTCGGACTCGCGCAGGCCGACGCGCTGCACCCGGTGAGCCGGTCGGGCGTGGTCGTCGCCGATCCGGCCCGGCGGGACTCCTCCGGGCGGCGGGCGTGGAAGCCCGCGGACTTCGCCCCACCCCTGGACGGCCTGGTCGAGGCCTATCCGGGGCGTGCGCTGTCCGTGAAATGCGCCCCCGGCCTCGACTTCGCGCTCACGCCGTGGGCCGAGGAGGTCGAGCTGGTGTCCCTGGACGGCCAGGTCCGCGAGTCCTGCCTCTGGCGGGGCCTGGGCACCGGCGTCACCCGCCGGGCGACCGTGCTGCGTTCGGACGGGACACAGTGGACGGTCACCGACGCGGAACCGGACGAACTGCCCACCCGGGAGCCGGGGGAGTGGATCGTCGACCCCGACGGCGCCGTCGTCCGGGCCGGGCTGGTCCGGCACTACGCGGCGCGGCACGGGTTGTGGCAGCTGGACGAACGCATCGCGTACCTGACCGGCGACACCCCGCCACCCGGCGTGCGGGCCTTCCGCGTCCTGGAACAGGGTCCCTACAGTGAAAAGGCACTGAAGGCCGTCCTCAAGCGCCACGACGTCGGGCGGCTGGAAATCCTGGTGCGGGGCCTGGACGTCGACCCGGACGCCCTGCGGAAGCGGCTGAAACCCCGTGGTGACGCCGAAGCGTCGGTGGTGCTGACGCGGATCGGGCGGTCGCCGGTGGCGTTCCTGTGCCGCGCCGGTCGGTGAACGGCAACTTTTGAGGGGTGGAACTCCCGGTGAACGTGACGTAGGTTCCCCGGGTCGTCAAGTTCCACTGGAGGGTGCGCCGTGTCCGGAAAATGGTCAAATCTCGTCAAGCTCGCCGCCGCGGCGGCCATCGGCGCCACGGTCGCTTCGGGCGCCACCGCACTGGCCGGCTCGGACGAGGCGACGGCCGCCCGTGCCAAGGAACCGGCCAACATCGGCCAGGTCAAGCTGGACGTCAAGGCGTACTACGGCGACTACGTCGACGCCGCGGGCAAGCACCACTACTCCGACACCAGCCGGTTCGTGAAGGACACCGGCCGGATCGTCTCGGACGCGAAGCGTTACCTGCAGCAGTCGCTGGGCCGGGTGAAGAACCCGGCGATCGTGCTCGACGTCGACGACACCTCCGAGGTCACCTACGGCTGGGAGGCCGACAACGACTTCGGCTTCGACCCGGTCAAGCAGCAGCAGGCCATCGACAACGGCACGTTCGTCGCGAACAAGCCGGTGCTGGAGCTGGCCAACTGGGCGGCCCAGCACGGCGTCAAGGTCTACTTCCTGACCGGCCGCAACGAGTTCCAGGGCCCGCAGTCGCTGAAGAACCTGGCCAACGAGGGCTTCCCCGCTCCGGCGGGCGCGTTCTTCAAGCCGAAGACGACCGCGCCGGACTACCTGCCGTGCGGGCTGACCTGCAACACCGTCCAGTACAAGTCCGGCACGCGGGCGCACATCGAGGCCACCGGCGCGAAGATCGTCCTCAACCTCGGCGACCAGTTCAGCGACCTCGAAGGCGGCTACGCGCTGCACCCGGTCAAGCTGCCGAACCCGATGTACTACCTGCCCTGACCGCGGAATATCGGCCGGGCCCGGCGCGCTGCTCCCTGAACAGAGGACTCTTAGGGAGCTGACATGGCGAAGAAGGTTCTGCAGCCGGGCCCGGACCACCCGATCACCGTCGAGCCGACCAAGGCCCGCGTGGTGGTCAAGGCGGGCGGGCGCGTCGTCGCGGACAGCCGCAACGCGCTCACCCTGCAGGAATCCACGTACCCGGCGGTCCAGTACATCCCGCTGGCGGACGTCGACGCCGGCGTGCTGGAACGGACCGACCACGAGACGTACTGCCCGTACAAGGGCGACGCGAGCTACTACTCGCTCAACGCGGGCGAGGTGCACGGCGAGAACGCGGTCTGGACGTACGAGAAGCCGTACGACGCGGTGGCGCCGATCAAGGACCACGTCGCGTTCTACCCGAACGTCGTGGACTCGATCGAGCTGGTCGAGGACTGAGCTGGACCTCGACCTGCTGCGCACGTTCCTGGCCGTCCACCGGGCCGGATCGCTGACCGGCGCGGCACCGTCGCTGGGCCTGTCCCAGCCGACGGTGACCGCGCAGGTCAAGGCCCTCGAGGAGCAGCTCGGCCGTCAGCTGTTCGTCCGGCGCGCCCGCGGCGTGACCCCGACCTCGGCCGCCGACGAACTGGCGGCCCGGATCGCCCCGCACATCGACGCACTGGCGGCGGTGACCGTAGGCGAGACCGATCCCTTCGCCGCCCCGGTGCACCTGGCCGGACCGGCCGAGCTGACCACCGCGCGGGTGCTGCCCGCGCTGGCCGGCCTGGTCGCCCGCGGTCTCGAGCTGCGGGTGACGTTCGGCCTGGCCGAAGACATCCTGGCCGGTCTCGCTCGGCGGCGCTTCGACCTGGTCGTCTCGACGATCCGGCCGCGCGGCCGCGGCTGGACGGCCACCCCGCTGACCGACGAGGAGTTCGTCCTCGTCGGCCCCCGCGGCTTCACCGGCGATCCCCGGACCGCCCCGCTGGTGTCCTACGCCGAAGACCTGCCGATCATCCGCCGCTACTGGCGCTCGGTGCTCGGCGCGCGCCCGGCGACGGGCCCGGCGGTGGTCGTCCCGGACCTGCGCGGGGTGCTGGCGTGCGTGCGGGCGGGCTTCGGCGTGAGCGTGCTGCCGCGCTACCTCTGCGCGGCCGACCTGGCCTCGGGGGACGTCGAAGCGCTGCTGGAGCCGGAGGAGCCGCCGATCAACACGCTGTTCGTGGTCAGCCGGACCGAGCCGTGCCGGGCGGGGCCCGCGGCCGTGCGCGACGCACTGCTCGCGGACGCCGCCCGGTGGTGACTCAGCCGGTGTAGCCGGCGAAGATCTTCGCGAACTCGTACTTCGACTGGGGCACGTTGGTGCACTTGTAGAGCGCCCCGGTGCACGCGTTTGCGTCGCGGCCCTGCTCCCAGAACGACAGCATGCCCAGGTGGACCGTCTTGGCGAAGGCCACCAGCGCCTTCGCGTCCTTCTGGTAGAAGATCTCGTTCTGCGAGTCGTTGACGCCGATCATCGGGGTCACCCCGACCTTCTTCCACGCCGCCGCGTCGCTCAGCCCGTACAGCGACTTGAGCTGCGCCTGCGTGGCCTTGGCCGCCGAGATCGCCTTCGCGCCCTGGTCGCCGGCGCCCTGGTAGTAGTCCATCGCCATGATGTTCACGAGATCCAGGTTCACCCCGGCGTTCTTCGCGGCCTTGACGACGTTGAGCCCGTCCGCGGTGAGGCCGTCCGGCAGCACCGGCAGGGTCAGCGAGATCTTGAGCCCGGGGTTGTTGTCCTGCAACGTCTTGAGCGCCTGGGAGCGGCGCGCGATCGACGTCGGGTCCGCGACGGCCGCGCCTTCGATGTCGAAGTCGGCGTACTTGAGGCCGTACGCCTTGACGACCGCGTCGTATTCGGCCGCGACCTGCGCGGACGTGCTGCACGCCTGCGCCAGCTCGATGCCGGACGCGCCGCCGAAGGAGATCTTGACGTCCCCGCCGGCGTTGCGGATCTTCGCGATCTCCTCCTTCTGCCAGCCCGTGCGCGGGTCGTAGGCGCCGAACCAGCTCGCCTTGCAGCCGTAGGAGTTGACGAACGCGAGCGTGAACCCCTTGACGCCGCTCGCGGCCGACATCGCCGACAGGCTGGGTGTCGGCCAGGCGCCCATGTCGACGTAGGGACCGACCGGGATCGGCGAGCCGGCCGCCGCGGCGGCGACCCCGTTGCTCAGCAGGGCGGCGCCAGCCAGGGCGGCCAGCAGGGACTTCAGGCGCATGGGGAACCTCCACGACTGGAAGCGCGGCGGCGGAAAGTTGTCCCCATTGGTATAGACCATTTACCGTGGTGTGGACCATCGGCCGAACGGGCTACCCCGGTCACGCCGCGCGACGGCGTCCCCGGCCCAGCCACCACTCGGCGGCCAGCAGCGGGAGCACCCAGCCGGTCCACGTCGTGATCCCGGCGATTGCCTGGCCGAGCGCGATCTCGCTGCCGCCGAAGGTGGTATCCAGCTGCGGCGTCAGCACGACGGCGCAGACCACGCCCCAGATCCGGTTGCTGATGATCGACATGCACAGCGCGAAGCTGCGGACCATCCACCGGCGGTGTTCGCCGAACCGGCGGGCCCGCGCCATCCGGTAGCCCTGCACGGTGCAGCCGAACCAGAGCGTCGCGAGCAGGACGTTCGACACGGCCCCGACCGGCCCGAACGGCGCGGCCAGCGCGATGGCGAACCCCGCGATCGACGCGGGGATCGCGCCGGCGAAGACGTAGACGCGCCCGGTGCGACGGTGCACCGCCGGGTGCTTCTGCCGCAGCCACGGCCAGATCTGCAGTGCGCACGTCACCATGGCGACGGTCGCGAAGCCGATGTGCGTGACCAGCACCGGGTAGTACCAGCCGGTGGGGGCCGGGATCCGCGACCGCGCGGGGTCGAGCCCGAGGTAGGGCGGCAGCGAGAAGACCAGGAACGCCGTGACCAGCAGGCCCAGCGGGAACACCCACGGGCGGCGCACCCACGGCTTCGGGCGGCGGATTTCGGTCGTCGTCATCGGTTCCCCCTGTTTCGTACGGTGTATCCGCACCGTATTTGCCGACCGTTCTGGCGGACAATCCATGCTGGCGACATTGGGGGAGTACCCTGAAACCGTTCTAGGTGCCGTGGGCAAGTGTTCTAGTACGGAGGGCCTTTGGCGGAAGCGCCTTACCTGCGGATCGCGGCGGACCTGCGCCGCCGGATCACCGCGGGCGAGCTGCGGCCGGGCGACCGTGTCCCGTCGACCCGCGCACTGGTCCGCGAGTGGGGCGTCGCGATGGCGACGGCGGCGAAGGCCCTGGCCGCGCTGGGCGAGCAGGGCTGGGTGCGCGCGGTGCCGGGCAGCGGAACGGTCGTCGCCGACCGCACGCCGGCCAAGCCACCGCTCGGCCGCGACGCACTGGTGCGCGCGGCGATCGCACTGGCCGACGCCGAGGGCCTGGCGGCGTTGTCGATGCGCCGGCTGGCGGCCGGGCTGGGCGTCGGCCCGATGGCGCTGTACCGGCACGTGCCGGACAAGGACGAGCTGCTCCGCCTGATGGCCGACGTCGCGCTCGGGGAGGCGGAGCTGCCGGAGCCGGGCCCGGCCGGGTGGCGCCCCCGGCTGGAGACCGCGGCCCGCGCGCAGTGGCGGGCGTACCGCCGCCACCCGTGGCTGGCGCCGATCCTGCTCAATTCCCTGGTCCGCCCGCCGGTGTTGGCGGCGGGCCTGCGCCTGGTCGACTGGTCGCTGCGCGCCCTGGCCGGAACCGGACTGAAGAGGCGGGTGAAGCTCCAGGTGATCATGACGCTCAACGGCTGGGTAGGCGGCCTGGCGGCGAGCAACGCGTTCGAGGTCCAGTCGGAGCAGGACACCGGAATCACGGGAGACCAGCGTCTGGAGGCCGACATGGCCCTGCTGGCCGAGCACCTCGGCTCGGGCCGCTACCCGGTGCTGACCGAGGTGATGACGGGAGTGGCGGACGTCGACCTCGACGAAGCGTTCGAGTTCGGCCTGCAGCGCCAGCTCGACGGGATCGCCGTGCTGCTGGGAGACCACTAGACTGGCGGCGGTGCTGATCACCACGGAGAGGCTCACGCTGCACGCGTGGTCCGAAGAGTTCTTCGACGGCCTGTTCGCCATGGCCCAGCTGCCCGAAACGGTCCGTTACGTGGGCACGGGCGAGCCGTGGAGCCACGAGTACACGCTGGCCAAGCACCGGGCAACGCTGAACCACTGGGCAGAACACGGCTTCGGCTGGTTCGCGGTATCGGCGGCCCCGGGCTCGTTCGACGGAGTGGTGTCGTTGGTGCGCCGCAACGCCACGGAGTCTGGCCTGGGCTTCCCGGCGGTGGAGATGGGCTGGTGGATCGCCCCCTCGGGCTGGGGCCGCGGGTATGCGACGGAAGCAACGACGGCGGTGCGGGACAAGGCTTTCGAGTCGGGGTGGGCTGAGCGGTTGCTCGCGGTGTACGAGCCGGTCAACAAGCCGTCGGCGCGGGTGGTCGAGAAGCTGGGGTTCGCTTTGCACAGCAAGTTCGTTCTGGAGGGGCGGGTGGAGCAGCGGGCGGTGTTGGAACGGCCGCGTTGAGGGAGCTGTCCACAACCTGAAGGGGCCTCAGGCAATCGCCGGCACCGGAACGTCCCCCACCCACCGCCGGACCGCCTCCGCCAGCCCGGCATCACCCGACCCGCACGTGCCCACCCAGGCCACGTGCCCGTCCGGCCGCAGCAGCACCGCCTCGATGTCCGAAGTGGACGGGGAATCCGCCGCGACCACCGTCACCCCAACCGACCACGCGGCGAACGACCCCGAAGCCGTCAGGTCCAGCAGCACCGGCTGCCCCTCGTGCAGCAGTGCCGCCAAGTGCGTCTCCGCTCCCGAAACCCGCAGCGGCACGTCCGGCGCCAGCCGTCCCAGCCACGCGTGTCCGCCCGGCTCGTAGCACGCGTCCAGCCCCGTGATGATCTCCGCCAGCGCGCGGTTCCCCGCCGGGTGCGCGGCCACGCGCCGCAGCAAGTCCGCCCACGGCTCCTCGGCCGCTTCCTCCAGCGCCACCTGGGCTCGCGTGTTCGCCAGGATCCGCGCCCCCGCCGCGTGGCGCTCGTCGTGGTAGGTGTCCAGCAAGCCCTCCGGTGCCGTCCCGCGCACCGTTGCCGCCAGCTTCCAGCCCAGGTTGAACGCGTCGTCGAGGGCGACGTTCACGCCGATCGCCCCCGCCGGTGGGTGGATGTGGGCCGCGTCGCCCGCCAGGAGGACCCGGCCCTCGCGGTAGGTCGACGCCAGCCGCGCCGCGTCGCCGAAACGGCTCAGCCAGCGGGGTGCGCGCAGCTCGACGGGCCTGCCGAGAACCGCGTCCACCTGGGCCTGCAGTCTCTCCAGCGTGACCGGCGTGTCCTTGTCCGACGGCGGGTCGTCCTCGCGCACCACGATCCGGACGTACCCCGGCCGCGGGATCACGAACAAGCTCCGCCCGTCCGGCCCCGCCGAAGGCCCGTACGGCAGCTCGCATTCGACGTCGCCGAGCAGCGCGTACCAGCGCGCGTCCACGCCCGGGAAACCGATGCCCGCCTGCTTGCGCACCGTGCTGCGGCCGCCGTCGCAGCCGACCAGGTAGCGGGACCGGATGGTCCGGCCGAAGCGTCCATTGTGGACCACCGTGGCGACCTCGTCCGCGGACTGGGTGAACGAGCGCAACTCGTGGCCGCGCAGGATTTCGACGCCCAGTTCGAGTGCCCTGGCCTCCAGGACCTCTTCGACACGCGTCTGCGGGATGCCCAGCGAGAACGGGTGATCCGTCGCCGCGCCGTCGAGCAGGAGCGGGCCGGGCAGGCCGGTCGCCGGCGCGTGCGGCACCCGGTGCCCCTCCGCCACCAGGCCGTCGGCCAGGCCTCGGCGGGCCAGCAGGTCCAGCGCCCGCGCGTTCAGGTTGAAGCCGCGGCAGTACGGCGGCCGCTCCGGCAGCCGCTCGACGATCGTGGTGCGGACGCCGGCCGGCGCGAGCTCCGCGGCGAGCAGCAGGCCGGCCGGACCGGCGCCGGCGATCAGGACATCGGGATCGGACACGGTTTTCCCCTCAGAAGTTCTCGGGCCACGGCAGCGAGCCGGACCGGATTTCGGCGGCCGTGCGGCGCGCCCAGTCGAGCTCCGCGCGCCACGCGTGCCGGACGAATTCGACCTCGATCATGAACAGCCGCGGCGCGCCCTTGCCGACGGTTTCGGCCAGCGCCGCCTCGGCGCCGTCGATGCGTTCGGCGAGGTGGCGGGCGCGTTCCTCCAGCGCGTCGGCCGCCCGCTCCGGGCCCAGCGCGCCGAGGTAGCTCACCGCCGCGACGAACTTCGGGTACTCGGCGACCGGTTCGCGGACCAGCTCGTCGAGCCAGGCGACGAACTCCTGGCGGCCGAGTTCGGTGTGCGCGTAGACGGTCCGCTCCGGCCGGTTGCCCTCCCGGACCGTCTCGACGGGCTCGATCCAGCGGTGCTTCGCCAGCGACTCCACGGTGTCGTAGAGCGAGCCCGGGTTGATCTTGAACGTCGAGCCCTTGTGGCGTTCGCGCAGCGTGGCGGCCATCTCGTACGGGTGCATCGGCCGTTCCAGCAGCAGGCCGAGCAGAGCCAGCGCGAGGGTGTTGCGGATCTTGCGTCGCGGCACTAGTCGCTCCCTATTAGTCGGAACCGACTATACGACCGCCGTCAAGGTCTAGAAGCGCGTGTTCGCCAGCCAGTGCCGGAACAGCGCCGCGTCCCCGGTCACGGCGAGCCGCGGGTCGTCCGCGGGAAGCCGTCCGTTCAGGGCGAGCAGCAGATCGGCCGCGCGGCCCTCGACCACGACATCGGCTCCGGCGGTTTCCTCGCTCACCTCGACCCCCGACGGCGTCCGCCGGACGAGCCAGCCGGTTGCGGGTTCAGTGGCGTGGAAAGCCAGCGTCTCGCCGGTGCCGTGCAGAGAAGTGCGGTCCAGCGCCGGGTGCGGCCGGCGCGAGAAGACGGCCACCAGGTCCAGTCCTTCGGAAATCCCGTCCGCGGCCAGATCGGCGTCGACGTCGTACGCCTTGCCCGTCGCGAAGGCGGCGTCCGCGCGGTGGACGACCGTTTCGTGGGTCAGCCGCCGCGTCCAGAACCCGGCGCGCCGATCGGGCGTCCACGTCGACGTCGGCGTCTCGGGGCCGACCTCGGCCACCGCGGCGACGAGCCGTTCCGCGCCCTCGTGGAGCCAGCCGCCGAGGGCCTCGAACGCGGGCGGTTCGTCGATCGTGACGGCTTCGAACGGCACGTAACCCGTGGGCCGGCTCGCGATGATCGCGGCGGATTTGTGGTAGGCGGCCCCGACGTGACAGGTCAGGTCCCGCAGTGTCCACTCTGGACAAGTCGGGACGCGCGTCTCCCCGTCGGCGCCCGCTATCGCCGTCCCGAACCGGTCCGCTTCGGTGACGAGGGCGCCGGCCAGCCGGTCGTGGCTCAAGGATTTCACCTTGCCACCGTAGGCCGGGCGACCGCGGCCGTGGGATCGTGATGGCCTGCCCCGGAGTCGACCTCCGTGGACCTGGACAGCCGGTTCGCCGCGGGCCAGGATCGTGGTGGTGACGGGGGAGCTGAAACGCGCTCGGCTGGGGGTTTCCGTCGTGTTCGCGGTGTGCGGTGCCGCGTTCGCGACCTGGCTGGCCCGGGTGCCCGCCGTGCAGGGGCGGCTCGGGCTGAGCACCGGTGAGCTGGCGACCGGGCTGTTCGGCCTCGCCGCCGGATCGGTGCTCGCCCTGCTCGGCGCGGGCGCGCTGCTCACCCGGATCGGCAGCCGGGCGGCCGTCGTGCTCGGCGCGACGGTGCTGTGCGCGGGGCTGCCGCTGGTCGCGCTCGCGTGGTCGGCGCCGGTGTTCTTCGCCGCGCTGGTCGTGCTCGGCGTGGGCAACAGCCTGCTCGACGTCGCGATGAACGCGCACGCGGCCCGCGTCGAGGAGGGCTACGGGCGCCCGATCTTCGCCGGCTTCCACGCCTTCTGGAACATCGGCGGCCTCGCGGGCTCGGGCGTCGACGCGCTGATGGAAGCCGCGCACGTCCCGGTGACGGTGCACTTCCCCGTCGCCGGCGCGGTACTGCTCGCGCTCGCGCTGTGGGCGGCCCGCACCTGCTTCCTCGGCGGCGCCGACCGCGGCCAGGGCGGCGCGGCGTTCGCGTGGCCGAGCCGGGCGCTGGTGCCGCTGGGCGTGATCGCCTTCTGCGGGTTCGTCGCCGAGGGCGCGGTCAACAGCTGGAGCGCGGTGTACCTCGCCGACGTCACCGGCGCGACGCCCGCGCTCGCGTCGCTCGGCTACTTCGCCTTCTCCGCGACGATGATCGCGGTCCGGCTGGTCGCCGACCGCGTGGTGGCGCGGACGGGCGCAGTCCGCTTCGTCCGCGTCGCGGCCACGGTCGCGGTGCTGGGCTTCGCCGTGGTCCTCGCGGCGCCGTGGCCGGTCGCGGTGGTGTCCGGCTTCGCCGTCGTCGGGCTCGGGGTGGCCGGGATCGTGCCGATCGCGTGGAGCGTGGCGAGCCGCAAGCAGGCGGACGCGCCGGGCCGGGCGGTCGCCGCCGTCGCGGCCTGCGGCTATCTGGGTTTCCTGGTGGAGCCGGTGCTGGTCGGCGCGCTCGCGACCCGCGTCGGCCTGCACTGGGCGCTGTCGTCGGCCGTGGCGGTCACGATGGGGATCGTCTTCCTCGCGCCCTCGCTGCGAGTCCCGGCGGCGAGCTCCCTGGACGCGGGAAGGGGATGACCGTGCCGGAAAAAGCCATTTCGTTCGATCAGGTGTTGGGTCACGCGCCCGGAGTGGACGGTGTGATCACCCTCGAGCAGCTGGCCTTCGGCTTGCCGACCGCGGGACCGAGCGTCGCCCTGCGGGTGCTGTCGGAGCTGGGGGTGGACCCGGCCGAGCTGGCGGCCCGCTTCCGGCTGCCCACCCCGCCCGACACGGAAACCGTCACCGCCGAGTCCTTCATCGAGGCGCTGGAGGAGCGGCACCGCGTGGAGCTGGCCCCGGAGGTCGAAGCCCTGATCGACCGCGTCCGCGGCGAAGGGGACTGCACCCCGTCGCTCCTCCTGGGGCTCGCCGAGGCTGGTGTGGTGCCGGTCTCGCCGGAGAAGATCCGCGACCACTTCGAGAAGTGGGGCGTGGAACCCGAGCCGCTGTTCACCTCGGAAATCCGGAAGGTGAACACCGACATCGCGTGGGCGCGGAAGCTGAAGCGGGAAGCCGTCGATGCGGAACGCTACTCCCGGGCGTCCGCCGTCCGCGACCGCGAGAAGGCGGCGATGAATCGTCGCGCGAAGCTGCTGACGGAGTGGGCGGGCGAAGCCGAACTCACGGCCATGGTGGAAGAGATCGAAAGTCTCCGCGCCACGGTCCGCCGTCTCCGCGGTGACGATCAGCGTGCCCCCTGAACATCGGCGCGGCACGCCTCGAGGAACCGGTCCCCGGCGTCGCTGATCCCGGTCAGCACCCGGTCGAGGCTTTCCCGAGGCACCTTCGCAGCCCCGGCGTCCAGCTCGGCGAAGATCGCGTTGACCCCGTTGCGGGCCGCCTTCCACAGCTCCTTGCCGCGCTGCCGCGGCTCGTCGGTGCCGAACAACGCCACCTGGTTGTGCGCCTTGCGCAGCTCCGCACGCCGTTCGCGCCAGCGGGTCTCGATGCCCTCGCGGTTGTCCGTCGCCAATTTGACGAATTCCGACCGGATCAGCTGGAACGCCTCTTCGCTCGCCGTCGACAGGCTCGCGTAGGCCTTGACGCGCTCGTCGCGCAGCCAGCTGGCGTGCTCCGCCGCCCGCTTCTGCGCTTCGGCGCGTTGCGTCGCCTTCAGCTTGCGGCCCTCGACGAACGTGTTGGTCAGCAACGTGAGCACGACCCCGCCGAGGGTGGCGCCCACGGTGATCAGCTGCGTGGTGGTCCCCGAGTCCATCACGGGATTATCCCCGGATGCGGCCGGCGTGGTCTCGACGCCGGCCGCACGACATCACCGGAGAGGTGAACCGAACCAGCGGGCGAGGTGGTCGTCGAGGTCCCGTTGGTCGTCGCCGGCCCAGGCGACGTGGCCGTCGGGGCGCAGCAGGACGGCGGGGACCTCCAGGGCCGCGCCCGGGTCCGCGAGGAGGTCGACCCGGTCCGACCAGCCGCCGGTCGTCAGGTGTCCGGTGCGGTCCAGCACCAGTCCGCGGCCGCGGTGCAGCCGGTCGTAGAGGCGGCCCTGGGCCACGTCGATGTCACGCTGCCGGCGGCCGAGCAGGTCGGGGCCCTCGCCGAAGTCGTACCGGAGGTCGATCGCGGTGATCTTGCCGATCAGCCGGCGGTTCACCTCGTCGATGTCCATCAGTTCGACGAGCAGCCGCCGCAGGGCCTTCGCGCCCGGTTCGGGCGAGAACAGCGCCATCTGCGCCCGGGTGTTGTCCAGGACGGCCTCGGCGACCGGCCGCCGTTCGGTGTCGTAGGTGTCCAGCAGCGGGTCCGGCGCCCAGCCGCGGATCCGCGCGGCCAGTTTCCAGCCGAGGTTGAAGGCGTCCTGGACGCCCAGGTTGAGGCCCTGGCCGCCGGTCGGCGGGTGGATGTGCGCCGCGTCGCCGGCCAGCAGCACCCGCCCGGTCCGGTACCGCTCGGCGAGCCGGGTGGCGTCCCCGAACCGGGACAGCCAGCGCGGGGAGTGCACCCCGAAGTCGGTGCCGGCGATGCTCCGGAGCTGTTGCCGGAAATCGTCCAGGGTGGGTGGCACCGCGCGATCGCCGACGCCCGCGGCGGGGACGACGACGCTGTGGACGGTTCCGCCGAAGGGCCGGAGCCAGAACGGCCGGTGGGTCTCGCCGACCTCCCGCACCTTGGCGGCGATCTCCGCCGGCGGCGCGTCGACCTCCATCTCGCCCATCAACGTCTCCGTCCGCGACGGCTCGCCCGGGAAGCCGATGCCGCTCAGCTTCCGGACCGCGCTGCGCCCGCCGTCGCAGCCGACGAGGTACCGCGCCCGCAGCCGCTCGCCGCCGGCCAGCTCGACGGTCACGCCCTCGTCGTCTTGCTCGAAATCGACCAGAGCCGCGCCGTGCCGGATCTGCGCACCCAGGCCGGCCGCGTGTTCTTCGAGGAGCCGGACGACGACCGGCTGCGGAATGCCCAGCAGGAAGGCGTGCGCGGAGCCGAGGTCCCGGGGCGGCGGCGCGGGGATGGCGGCGAAGAACCCGCCGGCCGGACGTTGCCGTCCGTGGGCGAGGAGTCGGTCGAGCAGGCCGCGCATGGCCATCAGCTCGAGGCTGCGGACGTGCAGCCCGACGATGCGGACGAACGACGCGGGCTCGGTGTCCTGTTCGAGGACGAGGACGCGCACGTCGTGCAGCCGCAGCTCGGCGGCCAGCGTCGCACCGGTCGGCCCGCAGCCGGCGATGATCACGTCGAACGGAGGGGGCGAAGAGTCCATCGGGTGGTGCCTTTCGGGAGTGCCTTGAGGTGGCGGCGCTCCCGGCGGCACCTACGTCATCCGCCCGGCCGTGACTGGAGGGGGAGCACCCACGTCGATCCTGCGTTCATGGGTCTCACCTCCTCGGGCGTGTCACGGGTCCCGCGCAAGGTACAAGCCCCGGCGTGACGCCGTCCACTCCTTTGTCGTCCGCGCGACCACAAACGCCCTCACTCGGCGTCGGCCTGGTCGTCGCTGAGCACGTTGGCGCGGTCGACCTCGGCCATGTGCTCCTCGGCCCAGGCGCGCAGCGCCGCCAGCGGGACCTCGAGCGACGAGCCCAGCTCGGTGAGCCGGTAGTGCACGCGCGGCGGCACGGTGGGCTCCACCCGGCGGGCGGCAAGGCCGTCGCGGACCAGGCTGCGCAAGGTGATCGACAGCATTTTCTGCGACACCCCGGGCATCCGGCGGCGCAGCTCGGCGAACCGCACCTCGTGCGGGGCCGCCTCCGCGAGGACCTTCACGGCCATGGACGTCCATTTGGTGCCGATCCGGTCCAGGAGCTGCCGGGTCGGGCACCGGGGATCGAACAGGTCACCGCGCCCGCCGCGGGCCGAGGGCGCCGGCTGGGAGGTCACCTGGAGCTCACCACCTGTCGTGAAAGTGCCGTCTTGGCAGCCTCGTGGAAGTTACCTAGCGTTTCCAAGTAACCAATAGTAACCAGCTTGGAGGCGTCGTGCCCGCAACCCCTTCTCCCCGGCTGCGCCGGATCACCACCAACGGCATCGAGGTCAACGTCGCCGTCGCGGGTTCGGGTCCGGCGGTCCTGCTGCTGCACGGCTTCCCGCACACCTGGCGGCTGTGGACCGAGATCATCGGCCCGCTGGCCGAGCACCACCGGGTCATCGCCCCGGACCTGCGGGGGCTCGGCGCCAGCACCCGCGCGGCGGACGGCTACGACGCGGGCACGCTGGCCGCCGACGCCGAAGGTCTCCTCGACGCCCTCGCGGAACCGACCGCGTCGGTGGTCGCCATCGACGCCGGCACCCCGGTCGCCTTCCTGCTCGCCATGCGGCGCCCGGACCGGGTGCGGCGGCTGGTCCTGATGGAGTCGCTGCTGGGTGCCCTGCCCGGCGCCGAGGGCTTCCTGGCCGGCGGCCCGCCGTGGTGGTTCGGGTTCCACGCCGTGCCCGGCCTGGCCGAAACGGTCCTGGCCGGGCACGAAGCGGAGTACCTCGACTGGTTCCTCGCCGCAGGCACCCGCGGCCGCGGCGTACCGCCGGAGATCCGCGACGCCTTCGTCGCCGCCTACACCGGAGCGGACGCCCTGCGCTGTGCCTTCTCCTACTACCGCGCCCTGCCGGCCGGCGCGCGCCAGATCGACGAGGCGGTGGCCGCCGGACGGCTCACCGTGCCCACCATGGCGATCGGCGCCCACCCGGTCGGCCGCGCACTGGAACAGCAGCTGCGCCCGGTCGCCGACGACCTCACCGGGCACCCGGTCCCGGACTGCGGCCACATCATCCCGCTGGACCGGCCCCGGGAACTGCTCCGCCTCCTGGCGCCGTTCCTCGCCGGCTCGGAGCCGGATCGTCGCGAAACGACCAAGCCCGCTCAGGCCGTCGGACGGCCCGCGCCCGCGTAGTCGTCGCCGTCCCGGCGGTACGAGTGGACCTGGACCGCCTGGCCGGTCTGCGGCGCGTCGATCATCTGCTGGTTGCCGATGTAGAGCCCGACGTGGTGGATCTTGGTCGCCGGCTCGCCGTAGAAGATGAGGTCGCCCAGCTGCGGGTCGGTCACGTGCGGCACGCTGCGGAACTGCGTGTCGGCCGTGCGCATCAGCTTGATCCCCGCGCTCGCGTACGCCGCCGTCGTCAGGCCCGAGCAGTCGAAGCCGGGGTCGTTGCCGCCGGTGCCGTTGCCGCCCCAGATGTACGGGAGGCCGATCTTGTCGATCGCGAAGTTCACCGCGCTCAGCACCGCCGGGTTCGGCGGCGCCGCGCCCTGGCCCACCGTGCCGTAGACGTTCACCGTCGCCAGCGTCCGGTGCAGGAACAGCGGCGCCGCCTGCAGCGTGCTGACCGAGTTCCACCACGTCTGGCCCTGGGACAGGTCGTGGCCGTCGGCACACAGCGCACGGCCCGTGGTCAGAGCGGCGTCGTCGATGTTTTGGACATCGGGTTTCCCGCCGGACGCGCTCGCCTGGTACTTGCCCCAGATCGCCGGGGCCAGCTGCATCGGCCCGGCGGCGTTCGGCGTCGAGACGATCTTGTTGTAGAAGTCGCGCACCTCGATCGTGCCGAGCGGCTTGTCCAGCACGCCGGTGGTGCCGAACTGGCCGCCGCGCACCCGGCCGTGGTCCGTGGTCACTTTTCCGACCGCGGCCAGCGTGACCCAGGAAAGGTGACAGCCGGGGACGTCCTTGCTCAGTTTCGTCGTCGCCTTCGCGTAGCCGACCATCGCGCGCAGCGGGACGTCGAGCCACTGGCTGGTCTTGGACGCCCAGGCGTCGAACTCGCTGGCTTCGGGCACCTTCGGCGGCGTCGACGTCTGCGGGGGCGCGGCCGGCGACGCGGTCGTCGGCGGCCGGGACGTCGTCGGCTCGGCCGTCGACGACGTGGCCGCGGCGTTCGTGGTCTCCTGCTGCGACGGCGCCAGCGAGATGCCGGCCACCAGCGCGGCCGCGACGACGACCACCGCCGCGATCACGACCACCGGCTTCCGGCGGCGAGGCCGACCTGGTTCGGCCGGCTCGGCATCGACGACTTCGGGCTCTTCGCTCACCGCGCGGCCCCCGTGAGCCGGTCGAGGACGAAGCCGCGCAGGCCGTCGAGGTCGGTGTCCAGCGCGACCTCGATCGGGCGGCCGGGGGAGAACTGCGGATCGTCCTCGCCGAGCCGCCGCCGGTCGACCAGGGTCTGGCCGCGCGCCGGCCCGAGGCCGCAGTCGACGTCGACCCGGTAGGTCTCGGTGTGCAGGATGCCCGGCGAAATCGCCTCGGCGACCGCGACCGCGTCGTGCATGACCATCCGGTCCTCGCCGAACACGCGCGTGTAGTGCTGCCGGTAGGTCGACGTCAGCCCTTCGAGGGTGGCGCCGACGGGCCCCGAAGACGCGAGCTTCGCCAGCCATTCGGCGTCGACGGCGCAGCGGTGGGTGAGGTCCAGCGGGACCAGCACCACCGGGACGTCCTCCTCGACCAGCACCCGCCGGGCCGCCTCGGGGTCGCTCCAGATGTTGAACTCGGCGGCGGTCGTGCTGTTGCCGAACGTCACGCCGCCGCCCATGATCACCAGCCGCGCGATCTTCGCCGCGGCGCCCGGGTGGGCCGCGAGCAGCGCGGCGATGTTGGTCAGCGGCCCGATCGGGGCGATCGTCACCGGTTCGCCGGCGGACTCCAGCAGGTCCAGCATCAGCTGGACGGCGTCCCGTTCCTCCAGGGGACGGCTCGCCTCGGGGAGCGTGTAGGAGTGGCCCGACAGGCCGTCGCCGCCGTGGACCTCTTTCGCGTCACGCGGCTTCGAGTAGACGAGCGGCCGCGCGGCGCCCGCGGCGACGGGCACGTCGGTGCGGCCGAAGAGCTCCAGCAGGCGGCGCGCGTTCGACGTCGTGCGGTCGAGGGGGACGTTGCCGAAAACCGACGTCACCCCGAGCAGGTCGACGTCCGGGGACAGCGCCGCCAGCGCGATGGCCAGCGCGTCGTCGACGCCCGGGTCGGTGTCGATGATCAGCTTCGTGCCCATCCCGCTCCCCTTGCCTGCGAACCCGTCCCGCACACAGGTTACGGTCACTTGCATGACGTCGATGTGGGGTGCGCCCGCGCTGTCGCGGGTGCGGGCCTGGCGCCGCGCGCGGCGCGACCCGCGGCAGGCGAAGTTCCTGACCGCCGACTCGCTGCGCTGGGTGCTGCGCAATCGCGCGTACACGCCGTGGTACCTGGTCCGGTACTACCGGCTGCTCAAGTTCCGGCTCGCCAACCCGCACATCATCCTGCGGGGGATGCTCTTCCTCGGGAAGGACGTCGAGATCCACTGCCGCCCCGGCTACGGGCGACTGGAGATCGGCCGCTGGGTCCACATCGGCGACGGCAACGCCATCCGCTGCCACGAGGGTTCGCTGCGGATCGGCGACAAGTCCGTGTTCGGCCGCCAGAACGTGATCAACTGCTACCTCGACATCGAGCTCGGCGCGGCCACGCTGGTCGCCGACTGGGTTTACATCTGTGACTTCGATCACGTCATTTCGGACATCCATGTCCCGATCAAGGACCAGGGCATCGTGAAGTCCCCGGTGCGGATCGGCCCGGACACCTGGCTCGGCACCAAGGTCAGCGTCCTGAAGGGCACCCGCATCGGCCGCGGCAGCGTGCTCGGCGCGCACGCGGTCGTCCGTGGTGACATCCCGGACTACTCGATCGCGGTCGGCGCGCCGGCCCGCGTGGTCCGCAACCGCGAAGACGACTACGCGGCCGACGCCGCCCGTCGCGAGGCCGTCGCGGACATGGCCCGCAAGGCGAACAAGGCCCTGCAGAAGACCCTCGGCGAGCAGTAGGACCACTCAGGCGGCGTGGTCGTTTTCGCGACATAGTGGTCGCATGGGGGAGTACCGCCAGGTCGTGGTGTCCACCTTGCTCGCGCTCGTGGCGGTGGGGTGGCTGCTCGTGGTCCCGTACCTGGTGCTGCTGGGCGCGCTGGGGAACATGCCGGCGTTCGGCACGAGCACCCGCGGCGGCGACGGCTACCTGACCTGGGCGGCCTGGCTCGGCGCCGGGTTGCCGCTCGCGGGTCTGGTCGTTTCGGCGACCACGCGGCGCCGCGGGTGGACGTGGTTCTTCGGGATCTGCTTCACGCTGGCCGCGGCCGTCGCGGCACTGAAGTGGGCGGACGACATCCGGCATGCGCCGCCGCCACCGCCGGGGCCCCGGCACTGCGTCGAGCGCAGCGGCGGCGGCAACGACTGCCCGGGCGGCTGACCTGCGGTTTCCTCCGGTGGTCGAAAATCGCCGACGGCCGTTTCCCGGCCGTTCGGCGGTGATCACCGGCTGATCGGCCGATCTCGAACACCCCTGGCCCCGGCAGCCTGAGGCCCATGTCGATCACCCGGGTCGCCGTGGTCACTTTCTTCGACACGGGCGCGACGACGTCGGCGTCGTGGGCAGCGGCGCCGATCCCGGCGCCGTGAGTCAGACGCGGGCGCGCAGCTGGTCGCGGACCTCCATCAGCGCGAAGCCGAGCAGGTTCAGCCCGCGCCAGTAGTCCGGTTTGGTCGCGTTCTTCTCCTCGCGCGCGAGGCCGGTGCCCCAGACGAGGTCCTTCTTGGACGCCTCGACGAGCACCTTGTCCTCGGTCCCGAGCAGGAACCGGCGCAGGTCGCGGTGGGCGCGGAACTTGGCCAGGTTCCCGTCGACGACGATGTCGAACCGGTGCCGCTCCCAGGTGGCGGCGTCGAAGCCCTCGACCTCGCGGCCGAGCACCTTCGCCGTCTTCGGGTCGGGCGTCGAGCGGATCAGCTCGGCCTTCTCGACGTCGCCGAACAACAGCGCCTTGCCGGCCATCATGTAGTGCTCGGCGGTCGGGTACCGCACGCCGTCGGCCTCGAACGGGTCGAGCCACCACTGGCTCAGGCAGCTCGCCGTCACCCGGCCGGACGTCGAGGGCGTGTGCCCGTAGAACAGCAGGTACTCGGGCTCCGCACCCTCGTGGACTTTTTCGCGCAACGCCTCGACACTGCGGACACCGTCGACCTTCACCATCCGCCTAGTGGACCACGTCCTCAGAGCAGGAAGTGGAACAGGGGGCTGCCCGGCTCGATCCGCTCGACCTGCAGGGGGCTCGCGGCCATCCGCGCCAGCAGCCCGGCCAGGTCGGCCGGCCGCGCGATTTCGATGCCGACCAGCGCGGGACCCATCTCGCGGTTCGTGCGCTTGACGTACTCGAAGCGCGTGATGTCGTCCTCCGGCCCGAGCACCTGCTCGAGGAACCGCCGCAGCGCGCCCGGCTCCTGCGGGAAGCCGACGAGGAAGTAGTGCTTCAGCCCTTCGTGCATCAGCGAGCGTTCGAGGATCTCGCTGTAGCGGCTGACGTCGTTGTTGCCGCCGGAGACCAAGCAGACGACGGTCTGCCCGGGCTCGACCGCGACGACCGTGCCGAGCGACGCCGCGGCGAGCGCACCCGCGGGCTCGGCGATGATCCCGTCGGACTGGTACATCGCGAGCATCTCGGTGCACACCGCGCCCTCGGCGACCGCGGTCAGCTCGGCGCCGCTCTCGCGGATCAGGGGGTAGGTGACGGCGCCGGCCTCGCGGACGGCGGCGCCGTCGACGAACGAGTCGAGCTCCGGCAGCCGCACCGGGTGCCCGGCGTCGAGGGCCGCGGCCATGCACGCTGCGCCCGCGGGCTCGACGCCGACGATCCGGACCTCCGGGTGCCGCTCGCGCAGCCAGCTGCCGACCCCGGCGAGCAGCCCGCCGCCGCCGACGGGGACGACCACGACATCGGGGACGAAGCCGAGCTGCTCGACGACCTCGAGGGCGACCGTGCCCTGGCCGGCGACCGTGCGGACGTCGTCGAACGCGGGCACCAGCGTGGCCCCGGTCCGCTGGGCGTCCTCGTTCGCCGCGGCGAAGGCGTCTTCGTACGTTTCCCCGACAACGATGACTTCGATGTGCGCGCCGCCGAGCGTCGCGATGCGCTCGCGCTTCTGCCGCGGCGTCGTCCCCGGGACGTACACGCGGCCGGTGGCGCCCAGCCGGCGGCACGCGTAGGCGACACCCTGGGCGTGGTTGCCGGCGCTGGCGCAGACGACCCCTCGCGCGCGGACGTCCTCGTCGAGCTGGACGATGAAGTTGTAGGCGCCGCGGATCTTGTACGACCGGACGGTCTGCAGGTCCTCGCGCTTCACCCAGACCTGCGCGTCCACCCGGGACGACAGCCGGGCGCTCGGCTCCAGCGGCGTCCGGGTCACCACCCCGGCCAGCCGCTCGGCGGCCTTTTCGATGGTCGCCGCGGTCACCGTGTCGATGTCGTGCACCCCGGTGAATCTACGACTCGCGCGCATGGGGCAACCGCCCGGGCCTCCGGGCGCATCAGAGGGGTGTCGACCGAGATGGGGGGCGCCGATGGACGCCGGATTCACCGAGTACGTGACCGCGCGGGCGGGGTGGCTGCGCAAAGTCGCGTACTTGCTCTGCGGCGACTGGCACCGGGCCGACGACCTGGTCCAGTCGGCGGTTACCCGGCTCTACACGAACTGGCCGCGGGCGTCCCGCGCGGACAACGTCGACGGTTACGCCCGCCGCACGCTGGTCAACACCTACCTGGCCGAACAGCGCACGTCGTGGTGGCGCCGGGTGGATTTGCGCGAAAAGGACCACGACCCGCCCAGGCCGGGCCCGGACGTCGAACTGGCCCTCGACCTGCGGGCGGCCCTGGAACGACTGCCGCCCCGCCAGCGCGCGACCGTCGTCCTGCGCTACTTCTGCGACCTCCCGGTCGCGGAGACCGCGCGGGCGCTGGGCTGTTCCGATGGCACCGTCAAGAGCCAGACCGCGAAGGCCGTGGACGCGCTTCGCGAGCTGTTGCGCGAACCGATCCGGGAGGGACGACCGTGACCGACCACGAGCTGGCCACCAAGCTGAAGGAACTGGCCGAGACGCCCGCCCCACCGCCCCGCATCGACCTCGACCGCGCGCGCCGGATCGGGCGGCGCCGTCGTCGCGTGCGGACAACAGTCCTGGTCCTGGGCTGTGCCGCGGTCGTGACGGCCGGCGGCGTGACGGCGGTTTCGCTGTCCCGGCCGGTCCCGCCACCGGCGACCCCGCCGACGGCCACCGCACCCACGCCCAGGTCCGTCACGCCGGTGCCCACCGACAACCCGATGGTGGCGAAGGCAACCTTCGGCTGGGTGCCCGAACAGATCAAGGGCATCGAGTACGCCGTGGGCGAGCACGGCGACACCGCGCTGGCCGTCGGCCAGGGTGAGCTGGCGCCGATGATCTGGTTGTCGGTTTACGACCAGGATCCGCCCGTCCCGCCCAACCTGCGCGGACAGCAGCCGACCCGGATCCCGGTCCGGATCGGCGACCGCGACGGCTACTGGCTCACGACCGACCCGGACGACCCCCTGAACCACGGGGACGCCTACCTGCAGTGGCAGGCCCCGGACGGCCGGTGGGCCCGGTTGGGCGCCTACTACCTCACGGGCCCGGACCTGCAGCAGGTGCTGATGCGGGTCGCCGGCGACGTCAGGTTCGGCACCCGGGCGGTGCCGCTGCCGCTGCACATCACCAGCCTGCCGGACGCGTTCCGCCTCAGCGACGGCGACTTGCGGCGCCGCGGCGACCGGGACGGCGTCCCGTGGCACCTGGTGCTGCAGTACAAGTCGGACGGCGGGCTGGTGACGATCAACGTCTCACCGCCCGGCGGCGTCCCCGACGGCCTCGGCGAACCGCAGTGCGTGACGAAGAACGGGCTGAAGGCCTGCGTCTCGTTCAACCAGCCGAAGATCGGCGGCATCACCGCGAAGGAACTCCTGAGCCGGATCACCGTGCTCGGCCCGGACGAGGCGAAGTGGACCACGCACGTGATCGGGTGATCAGCGCGGCGGCGCCTGCGTGTGCTCGGTCCAGCGGGTCCCGTCCCACCAGCGCAGGACGCCGGGGGCGCCCGGCTGGGCGTACCAGCCGGGCGGCGGCCCCTGGCCCGCCGACGGCCGGGCCGTCACCGGCGCGGGGTAGGCGTTGCCGTGGCTTTCGCCGCCGCGGTCGTGGAGGCTCAGCTTGTGCCCGCACGCCCGGCAGTTCGGGGTGAAGGCCTGCACGACCGCGACCCCGCCCGCCGTCGCGACGTTGGCCCAGAGCTTGCCCTGCCGGCGCCCGAATTCGGCGACCGCCGAGTTGGTGCACCGCTTGCAGTTGTGGCAGCCCGTCCTGACCCGTTCGGCCATGGCACCTCCCGCCGGGTGACTCGCCGGGGCCCGGCACCTCGTTACGGGGATGCTCAGCCCTTGGGCACCGCCGGGTACGGGACGAAGGTGCTGGTGTTCTCGTCCACGGTGAGCTGCTTGCCGATCGTCGGGAACGCCCGCTGCGAGCAGGCCGGGCGTTCGCAGACCTTGCAGCCCATCCCGATCGGCGTCGCGGCGGCGGGTTCGTCGAGGTCCAGGCCGGTCGAGTAGACCAGCCGCCCGGCGTGGCGCAGTTCGCAGCCGAGGCCGACGGTGAACGTCTTGCCGGGGCTGCCGTAGCCGCCGATGTTGCGCGACACCGTGCGCGCGATCCAGAAGTAGCTCTTGCCGTCGGGCAGGGTGGCGATCTGGGTGAGGATCTTGCCCGGCTGGGTGAACGCCTCGTAGATGTTCCAGAGCGGACAGGCGCCGCCTACCCGGGAGAAGTGGAACCCGGCCGCGGACTGCCGCTTCGACATGTTCCCGGCCCGGTCCACCCGCACGAAGGAGAACGGCACGCCCCGCTGCTTCGGTCGCTGCAGGGTCGACAACCGGTGGCACACGGTCTCGAAGCCGACGCCGTAGTGGTCGCAGAGCCGCTCGATGTCGTAGCGGAACCGCTCGGCCGTGGCCAGGAACGGCCCGTAGGGCAGGATCAGCGCCCCGGCGAAGTAGTTCGCCAGGCCGACGCGGGCGAGCGACCGGGCGGCCGGGCCGGAAAACGCCCACGAGTCGGCCAGCTCGGTGATGAGGTCGTCGTACTCGAGCAGCGCGATCTGCGAAGCCATCCGGAACGCCTGCTGCCCGACGCGCAGGCTCGGCGCCAACCGCAGCACGCGCGTCACCGGCTCGTAGCGGTGCTGCTGGCCGGCGGCTTCGTCGATGCCCTCGCTGGTCACCTCGACGCCGTAGCGCTGCGAAAGGCGTTCCTTCAGCGCGCCGAGGACCTGCCCGCGCTGGAGCGGGATGTCGGCGGCCATCTTCTCGGCGCGGTCGTCCAGCTCGGCGACGTAGTTCTCGCGCTCGTAGAAGAAGTCGCGGACCTCCTCGTGCGGCAGCGGCGCGGCGGCGCTGCCGTGCAGGCCCAGCCCGTTTTCCGTGGTCAGCACGGCGGTGTTCTCGACGGCGTTGCGGTAGCTGCGGTGCAGCTTGACCAGGGCCTGGGCGATCGCCGGGAGGTTCGTGGCCAGCTCGTTGAGCTCGCTCGTGGTCACGTCGACGCCGAGGACCTCGTCGAGCAGGGCTTCCTTGACGTCGGCGACCAGCCGGGACGTGTCGTTGTTGGCGAAGAACTCCGTGTCGACGCCGAACGCCTGGGTGATCCGCAGCAGCACCGGCACGGTCAGCGGGCGCGAGTTGTGCTCGATCTGGTTGAGGTAGCTGGGTGAGATCTCCAGCACACGAGCGAGATCGGCCTGGCTCATCGAGCGGCTTTCGCGGAGGTGGCGCAGCCGCGCGCCGGCGAAAGTCTTCTCCATTCGTGCCCTCCTTTCCGGAAGGTTTCCGGTCCTGAACGGTTACGTGAACGGTCAAGAACGCGGATTTTCGATCACTTGCGAACCAGCCGATTCGCAACCTTTGCAAAGAGCGTACGGACCCTTCGCACAAATTGGCAAATTGGCCAACTAGACCTCGTTTTCGCTGGCGTGTCAGGGTCATGGCAAGCAAGGCGAGCAATCGCAAACTTCGCAACACCGGGAGTACCGATGACGGAACAGGCCAAGCAGGCGGCCGCGGAGCTGGCCGCGCAGTGGGCGAACGACCCCCGCTGGGCGGGCGTGCAGCGCTCCTACTCGGCCGATGACGTGATCAAGCTGCGCGGCAGCGTGGTCGAGGAGCACACGCTGGCCCGCCGTGGCGCGGAGAAGCTGTGGGACCTGCTGCACACCGAGGACTACGTCCACGCGCTCGGCGCCCTGACCGGTAACCAGGCCGTCCAGCAGGTCCGTGCGGGCCTGCAGGCCATCTACCTGTCGGGCTGGCAGGTCGCGGCCGACGCGAACCTGTCGGGCCAGACCTACCCGGACCAGAGCCTCTACCCGGCCAACTCGGTGCCGGCCGTGGTCCGCCGCATCAACAACGCGCTGGGCCGCGCGGACCAGATCAACTGGGCCGAGGGCAACACCGACATCGACTGGTACGCCCCGATCGTCGCCGACGCCGAGGCGGGCTTCGGTGGCCCGCTCAACGCGTTCGAGCTGATGAAGGGCATGATCGCGGCCGGTGCCGCGGGCGTGCACTGGGAGGACCAGCTCGCCTCCGAGAAGAAGTGTGGTCACCTCGGCGGCAAGGTCCTCATCCCGACCAAGCAGCACGAGCGCACGCTGAACGCCGCGCGCCTCGCGTCCGACGTGCTCAACGTGCCGACCCTGGTCGTCGCCCGCACCGACGCCCAGGCCGCGACCCTGCTGACCAGCGACGTCGACGAGCGCGACCAGCAGTTCCTCACCGGCGGCCGCACCGCCGAGGGCTTCTACGAGGTCCGCAACGGCATCGAGCCGTGCATCGAGCGCGGCCTGGCCTACGCCCAGTACGCCGACCTGCTCTGGATGGAGACCTCCGAGCCAGACCTCGAGGTGGCGCGCAAGTACGCCGAGGCGATCAAGGCGAAGTTCCCGGACCAGATGCTGGCCTACAACTGCTCGCCGTCGTTCAACTGGAAGAAGCACCTGGACGACGCCACGATCGCGAAGTTCCAGCGCGAGCTCGGCCACATGGGCTACAAGTTCCAGTTCATCACGCTGGCCGGCTTCCACGCGCTGAACTACTCGATGTTCGACCTGGCGCACGGCTACGCCCGCGAGGGCATGACCGCCTACGTCGACCTGCAGGAGCGCGAGTTCGCCTCGGAGAGCCGCGGCTACACCGCCACCAAGCACCAGCGCGAGGTCGGCACCGGCTACTTCGACAACGTCGCGACGGCGCTGAACCCGGAGAGCTCGACCACCGCGCTCAAGGGCTCCACCGAAGAAGCCCAGTTCCACTGATCCCGGCCGCGGCCTGACGACGGCACCCCCCACCGTCGTCAGGCCGCGACCCTCCCCCTCCTTTCCTTCCCCTGCCCACAGCTCGCGGAGGCACCCCATGGTTGATCGGCTGAACTACCGCATCGAGGTCACCGGCCCGGTCGAGGGCCGGTTCGCCGAGATCCTGACCCCGGCGGCACTCGACTTCCTGGCCAAGCTGGACAACACGTTCGCCGGCCGCCGACGCGAGCTGCTCGACGCCCGCCGCACGCGGCGCGAGGAACTGCAGTCCGGGGAGAAGCCGCTCGGCTTCCTGCCCGAGACCCGGCGGATCCGCGAGGACGAGTCGTGGCACGTGGCCCCGACCGCGCCGGGCCTGGAGGACCGCCGCGTCGAGATCACCGGCCCGACCGACCGCAAGATGACGGTCAACGCGCTGAACTCCGGCGCCAAGGTCTGGCTGGCGGACTTCGAGGACGCGACGTCGCCGACGTGGCACAACGTCATCGACGGCCAGATCAACCTCTACGACGCCATCCGCCGCAACATCGACTTCACCACCGAAGCGGGCAAGCACTACACGATCGGCGACGACCCGGCGACGATCGTCGCGCGCCCCCGCGGCTGGCACCTGGTCGAGAAGCACATCCGCATCGACGGCCGTCCGGTGTCGGCGAGCCTGGTCGACTTCGGCCTGTACTTCTTCCACAACGCGCGCCAGCTGCTCGCCCGCGGTGTCGGCCCGTACTTCTACCTGCCGAAGCTGGAGAACCACCTCGAAGCGCGTCTCTGGAACGACGTTTTCCTGCTGGCCCAGCGCGAACTCGGCATCCCGCGCGGCACGATCCGCGCCACCGTGCTGATCGAGACGATCACCGCCGCGTTCGAGATGGACGAGATCCTCTACGAGCTGCGCGAGCACGCCGCGGGCCTCAACGCCGGCCGCTGGGACTACATCTTCAGCCTCATCAAGAACTTCGCCGCGCACGGCGCCGACTTCGTGCTGCCGGACCGCGCGCAGGTCACGATGACCGTGCCGTTCATGCGGGCCTACACCGAACTGCTGGTGAGCACCTGCCACAAGCGTGGCGCGCACGCCATCGGCGGTATGGCCGCGTTCATCCCGAGCAAGGACCCTGCGGTCAACGAGATCGCCGTCGAGAAGGTCCGCGCGGACAAGGAACGGGAGGCCGGCGACGGTTTCGACGGCTCCTGGGTCGCGCACCCCGGCCTGGTCCCGATCTGCCGCGAAGTCTTCGACGGCGTCCTCGGCGGCTGGCCCAACCAGCTCGGCAAGCTCCGCGACGACGTCCACGTCACCGCCGAGGACCTGCTCGACGTGGCCAGCGCCGGCGGCGAGGTCACCGAGGCGGGCGTGCGCGCGAACATCAACGTCGCGCTGCGGTACGTCGACGCGTGGCTGCGCGGCACCGGCGCGGCGGCGATCCACAACCTGATGGAGGACGCGGCCACCGCGGAGATCGCGCGCTGCCAGGTGTGGCAGTGGATCCGCAACGGCACGAAGCTCGAGGACGGCACGGCGCTGACCCGCGAGCTGGCGGTCGAGTTCCTGCACGACGAGCTCGCCTCGGTCCGGGCCGAACTGGGCGAGGGCAACCGCCTCGACGACGCGTACGAGATCTTCACCGAAACCGCGCTGGGCGAGAAGCTGCCGAGCTTCCTCACCACGGGTGCCTACGCGCGGTACCTCACGGACGCCCGGTAGCAGGGGCCCCGGCCTCCCCTACCTGACGGGGGGAGGCCGGATTCCACACTGGTTGGGATGGTGTGGGTCCGGACCGGTCCCGGTGGCGGCGGCTCCCCACCACCGGGACCGGTTCATTTTTCGTTCAGAGCAGGAAGACCCGCCGCGTCACGACGGCCGCCGGCGGTTCGCAGCAGGTGAACCCGGTGATGCCGGGGAGCGCGGTGCCGGTGGCCGGCACGGTGAGCAGCCAGTGGATCGTCCGGACGGCGTAGGCCGCGACCAGCAGCGCCATCACCGCCAGCAGGATCGTGGCGAGGACCTGGTAGTCCCGGATGGCGCCGATCGCGCCGTACTGCAGGACGAAGACGACCGAGCCGAGTGACGAAAAAACCGACCACAGCGTGAGGAACGCGGCGCCGACGAGACCGCCCCGGCTGCCTTCGAGCCCAGCGGACTTGCCCTGCGGCCTCGCGACCTGGCCGACGGTGTAGGCGATCGGCGCGCAGGCGGCGATGGCGACGTAGAGCGCCGACGCGACCGCGAAGGCCGCCGAAGCACCCGGCGCGATCGCCGTGTCGAGCTTGCCGGAGAAGGCGGCCAGCAACGCGGCGAAGGCGGCGGTCAACGCCGTGAGGTTGCTGGCCCAGCTGTCGGTGAACTTCCACTGGGCGCCGCCGGGCAGTTCGACGCGGCGTTGCCTGAACGCGAGCAGCGCGAGGACGGCGGTCACGGCGACGGCCGCGATGAGCCCGGCGACCAGCCCGTGGCCGAAAACGCGCCAATCGGGCACCACCGGATCTGCGGCCGCCGCGACGAAGATCTTCATGGGGCCGGCTCCTCTGCGCAGTCGCTGCTGGTGGCCGGTAGTCGGCGCCCGGCGGCGGCTCGTTACGCAGAGTCGTCCCTCACACGAGGGCTTTCAGGAGCACCTTCGCCGCTTCGCCTGCCGTGTCCGCTTCGCGTGGGTCGCCGGTGATGGCGGCGAGCACGGTCGCGCCCTCGACCAGGGCGAACAGCTGGTCCGCGGTGCCCTGGTCGGAAACCAGACCACGCAGGTAGCCCCGGACCTCGTCCTTGTGCTTGCGGATCGCGGCGGCGATGCCGGGGGTGGGTTCGCCGAACTCGCCGAAGGAGTTGACGAACGCGCAGCCCCGGAAGCCCGGCTCGGCGAACCAGTTCTTCAGCCAGCCGAAGACGGCCAGGGGGTCGTCGCCGCGGGCGTGGACGAATTCGCGCAACGACCTCCGCCAGCGTTCGTCGCGGCGGAGCAGGTAGGCCTCGACCAGGTCGTTCTTCGCCGGGAAACACTGGTAGAGCCGCTTGAGCGAGACGCCGGACCGTGCGCGGACGGCGTCCATCCCGACCGCCTGCACGCCGTGGGCGTAGAAGAGGTCCTCGGCGGCCTCCAACAGCCGGTCGGTCGCCTCCGTGGAATCCATGTCACCTGTCCCTGGCGCTGAGAATGATCGTTCTCTAGTCTAGCGGGAGCAGTGGAGAACGCACGTTCTCCACGTCCGGAAGGAGCTCCCATGACCCCGCGTCCGCCGTTCCCGCCGTTCGACGAGGACACCGCCCGCCAGAAGGTCCAGGCCGCCGAGGACGCGTGGAACACCCGCGACCCGGAGCGCGTCTCGCTCGCCTATACCGAGGACTCGGTCTGGCGCAATCGCGACCAATACGTCGTCGGCCGCGCGCAGATCGTCGAGTTCCTGACCGCGAAGTGGGCCCGCGAGCTGGACTACGCCCTGCGTAAGGAGCTGTGGGGCTTTCGCGGCAACCGCATCGCCGTCCGGTTCCAGTACGAGTCCCGCACCGCCGAGGGCCAGTGGTTCCGCAGCTACGGCAACGAGCTCTGGGAGTTCAGTGACGAAGGCCTGATGCGCCGCCGCGAAGCGAGCATCAACGACGTCCCGATCGCCGAAGCCGACCGCCGCATCTTCGGCCCGCGACCGGAGTCCGAGCACGGCGTGTTGCTGCCGGTCTTCTGAGTCCGCCGTCGGCGGAACGGCGCCCGGCCGGCCTTGGCCCTGGGCATGCTCGAAAAATGACCACGTCGACGTTCGGCGGCGAAGTGAGCGAGTACTACCAGCGCTTCCGCCGCGGCTATCCATCCGAGGTGGCGGACGTGCTGGCCACGGCGTTCGCGCTGAGCGGCGACGACCTGGTCCTGGACCTCGGCTGCGGCACCGGCCAGCTCACCCGGGCCCTGGCGCCCCGGGTCGGCGCCGTGCTGGGCATGGACCCGGAGCCGGCGATGCTGGCCCAGGCCCGGCGGGCGACGGCGGAGCCGAACGTCGGCTGGCTGCTGGGCGCGGACTCCGACGTCGGTGCGCTGCAGGCCGTCCTCGGTCCGCGGCGCCTGGCCGCGGTGACGGTCGCGCAGGCGTTGCACTGGATGGACCACGAGCGGCTGTTCGCGGCGGTCCGCCCCCTGCTGCGTCCGGGCGGCGGAGTCGCGGTGGTGACCAACGGCGAGCCGCTGTGGCTGCAGGACACGCCGTGGTCGGCGGCGCTGCGGGACGTCGTCTCCGCCTACCTCGGTACGCTGGTCCACCGGACCTGCGGCACCGACGACGCGAGCCAGGAGCGGTACGCGAAGGCCCTCGCGGCCGCCGGGTACGCCGTGAGCTCGACGGTCGTCGAGTACTCCGCACCGCTCAGCGTCGACGAATTGGCCGGTGGCGTTTTTTCGGCAATGAGCCCCGACCAGCTGCCCGCCCCGGATGCGCGGCCGGCGTTCACCGAGCGCATCCGGGCGGCGGTCGCCCCGCACGGGCCGCTGCGGGAACACGTCCGGGTCCGGTTGCTGACCGGAAGCCGGTGAACCGGACGAACCGATCACGGAAGGCGAATACGTATCGGCCCGTGCTGTTCCGCTTATTGTTTCGCGGGGTGGTGACGCGGATGCTCGCTGCGAGGCGCCGATCGCGCCGCCGTTCCCCGAGGAGTCCCCATGACCAGCAGGTTGAGAGCTGCCGTCGCCGTTTTCTTCGTCGTGTTGTCGCTCGCGTCCACCGTGGACGGAATCACGACAACGCCCGTCCAGGCCCGTCCGGACTGCTTCCGGCCCTGCCGGTTCTGAGGCCGCGGCTACCTAGACTTCCGGGATCCCGGCCGGCACCGGCTCGAAGGCGTTGCCGGTCGCGATCTTGGGCCGCGGCAGCTCGACCGGTTCGCCCGGCTTCGCTCGCCGGTAGACCTCGGCCGTCGCTTCGGCGATCCGGCCCCAATCGAAGTCCGCGGCCAGCCGGGACTGCGCGGCCTGCGCCCGCTCGGCCGCCGCGTCGGCGTCGGAGAGCACCGTCGTCACCGCGTCGGCCAGTGCGGCGACGTCGCCGGGGCTGAACGCCAGGCCGGTCTCACCGTGGACGACGACTTCGCCGAGGCCGCCGGCCGTCGACGCGACCAGCGGCGCCTTCGCGGCCGCGGCCTCCAGGGCGACGATGCCGAACGGCTCGTACCGGCTGGGCAGCACCACGGCGTCGGCCGCGGCCAGCGCCGCGCGGAGGTCGCGGTCCGAGAGGTGCCCGACGAAGTCGACCGCCCGCCGCACCCGCAGTTTCCGCGCCTGTTCGACCAGCTCGTCGAAGTGTCGTCCTTTTCCGGCAACGACCACGCGGGTGCCCGGGTGGCGGCGCCGGATGCGGGGGAGGGCGGCCAGCAGGTCCTGCACGCCCTTCTCCCACTCGAGTCGTCCGAAAAAGAGCAACAGCGGCGCACCGGCCGGGCTGTAGACCTCGCGGGCGCGGGCGATCTCGTCCGCGGGCACCTGCCAGCCACGCTCCTCGATCCCGTTGTGGATCACCGTGACGTCGTCCGCCTCGACCTCGAAGAGGTACGCGACCTCGCGCCGCATCGCCTGCGAGCAGGTGATCAGCGCGTCGGCGCGGTTCGCCAGCCACCACTCCACCGAGTGGACCTGCTGGTTCAGCGGGTGCGACAGCCACCCGGAGTGCCGCCCTGCTTCGGTCGCGTGGATGGTGCCGACCAGCGGCACCCGCGCGGCCTCGGCGATCGCGATGGCCGGGTGGGCGACCAGCCAGTCGTGCGCGTGGACGACGTCGGGCTGCCAGGTCCGCAGCAGGTCCTGCGCGGCGCGGATCATGGCGTGGCCCATGGCCAGCGTCCAGGCGACGAGGTCCCGTTCGAAGGTCACGTGCATCGGGTCCTCGGCGACCCGGATGATCCGCACGCCCTCGACGACGCGGTCGGTGCGGGGATGCGTCCCGGCGTCGGTGCCCGCGGCGTGCCGGCAGAGCACCACGACCTCGTGGCCCTGGCGGGCGAGGTGCGTCGCGAGCGCGTGGACGTGCCGGGCCAGGCCCCCGATGGCCACGGGCGGGTACTCCCAGGACAGCATCAGCACTCGCATGGGCAGAGGTTACTCGCGAGTCAGGAGGCGTCGACGCGCCCGTGCTCGCGAAGTGTTCACATGTGATCCCGATCACTGGCGGGGGTGACGATCTCTGCCACCATCGACCGGGATGACTTCTCCCGAGGACCCCGGCTGGCGCCGGCTCGAGCCGCCCCTGCCGACCCCGTGGAGCGGCGACGTCGCTCCGGACAACGCCCTGCCCGAGTACCCGCGGCCGCAGCTGACGCGGCCTCGCTGGCTGAACCTCAACGGCGTCTGGGAGTACGCGGGCTGGCCGTCGTCGCCGGGCGAACCACGGCCGTCCGGCTACGCCGAGCGCATCCTGGTCCCGTTCCCGCCGGAATCGGCGTTGTCCGGAATTCGACGACGCGACGAAGTCCTCTGGTACCGGCGCCTCTTCGAGGTCCCGGCCGGCTGGCGCGGCTCACGGGTGCTCCTGCACTTCGGCGCGGTCGACCAGACGGCGAAGGTCTGGGTCAACAACCAGCTCGTCGCCACTCACGAAGGCGGCTACACGGCGTTCAGCGCCGACATCACCGATGTCCTGCGCACCGAGGGACCGCAGGAGCTGACCGTCCGCGCCGAGGACCGCACGGACATCGAGACCTTCCCGGTCGGGAAGCAGCGCAACGAGCCCGGCGGAATCTGCTACACGCCGTCGTCCGGAATCTGGCAAACGGTGTGGCTGGAGCCGGTCCCCGAGGTCCGGATCGACCGGCTCGACCTCACTCCGGACCTGACCGGAGTGACGGTGTTCCCGCAGGTCACCGGCGGCGCCGAGGTCGTTGTCATCATTTCGGCAAACGACGTCGAGGTCGCACGGGCGTCCGGCGCGGCCGGGACCGCGGTGCGCGTGGATGTGCCTTCGCCGCGGCTCTGGACTCCCGACGACCCGCACCTGTACTCGCTGCGCGTCCAGCTGCTCGACGAGCGTGGTTCGATTTCGGACGAGGTCGGCAGCTACGCCGGACTGCGGACGATCGGCCTGGTCCCGGACGAGCGGGGACGCCCGCGGATCGCGCTCAACGGCCGTGTCACTTTTCTGCACGGACCGCTCGACCAGGGCTACTGGCCGGACGGGATCTCGACCGCGCCCACCGACGAAGCCCTGAGGTTCGACCTCGAAAAGACGAAGGAGCTGGGCTTCAACTTCGTCCGCAAGCACGTCAAGGTCGAGCCGGCCCGCTGGTACTTCTGGGCCGACACGCTGGGCTTGGTCGTCTGGCAGGACATGCCGTCGCTGACCGTGTCGTTCGACGGCCCGCCCGGGATCGCGCCGGACCCGGCCCCGCGGGCGCGCGAGCGGTTCGAGGCGGAGCTCGCCGAAATGGTGGCGCAGCTGCAGGCGGTCCCGTCGATCGTCGGCTGGGTCCCGTTCAACGAGGGCTGGGGCGAGTTCGACACCGCCCGTGTCGCGGAATCGGTCAAAGCCCTGGACCCCACCCGGCTGGTGATCGCGAACAGCGGCGTCAACTGCTGTTTTTCGCGGCCGGACAGCGGCGCGGGTGACGTCTACGACGACCACACGTACGTGGGCCCGGGGACGCCGTCGGTGCGCGACGGCCGCGCGATCGTCGACGGCGAGTACGGCGGCCTTGGTTTTGGACGACCACTGCTGGCCCGGCCCGCCCAACGCGTACGAGATGACGCCGACGCGGGAGCGCCTCACCGAGCGCTACGCCGAGGTGAGCGCGGCCCTCGAGCGGGTGGTCGTGGAACGCGGCTTGTCCGGGGCCGTCTACACGCAGACCACGGATGTCGAAAACGAGGTCAACGGGCTGCTCACCTACGACCGCCGCGTGGTCAAGGTGGATCCGGCGGTGGTCGCGAAGTGCGTGCGGGCGGTGATCGAGGCGGGTTCGTCCTGATCCCGGCCACGGCGGGGGACCGGCGTCCCCCGCCGTGGGGATCAAGCCGGCAGCGCGGCCTCGATGGCCTTGACGACCGTCTCGTCCTCCGGCTCGGTGCGCGGCCGGAACCGCGCCAGGACCTCGCCGTCGGCGCCGATCAGGAACTTCTCGAAGTTCCACTGGACGTCGCCCGCGGTGCCCTCGGCGTCCGCGGTCTCGGTCAGCTCGGCGTAGAGCGGGTGCCGGTCTTCGCCGTTGACGTCGATCTTCTCGAACAGCGGGAACGTGACGCCGTAGGTCGTCGAGCAGAACGTCTGGATCTCCTCCGCGCTGCCCGGTTCCTGGCCGGCGAACTGGTTGCACGGAAAACCGACAACGGAGAAGCCCTGCCCGCCGAAGCGTTCCTGCAGCCGCTCGAGACCCGAGTACTGCGGGGTCAGGCCGCACTTCGACGCGACGTTGACCACGAGCAGCGCCTTGCCGGCGTACTCGCCCAGCGAGCTGTCCCGCCCGTCGAGGGTCTTGAGCGGAATTTCGTGGATCCCCATGGAGGTGCGTCCCTTTCAGTCGTGCTTCAGCGCCCGGGCGTCGAGGTGCCCGAACGGTCCGTCGTCGGCCCGGTAGGCCGCGGCGAGCTCCTCCGCCCGCGCGCGGTCGCCGCGGCGCAGCAGCCCGGCCAGCGTGTCGAAGCGCTCGGTGTGGACCACCGCGCGACGACGGGCGTAGTCCGCGGCCGAGTCCTTGGTGACCATGAACGCCCAGTCGCTCTCCAGCGCCAGCATCGCCTCGGCGACGGCCTGGTCGGCGACGACGTCCCGCGCCGTCCGGTCCAGCCCCCGGGCCAGGTCGAGCAGCCGCTCCTGCAGCGCGCTGTTGGCGGCGACCATGTCCTTGACCTGCTCGCCGTCCCAGACGCGCCAGTCCTTGCCCGACCCCCACGAGGACGCGGGCAGGTCGATGGGCGCGCCGACGTGGCCGGCTTCCATCGCGCCCTTCAGCGTCGTCACCCGCACGCCGGCCTCCGGCAGCGCGCGCAGCACGCCCTCCAGCCAGGCCGGTCCCTCGTGCCACCAGTGCCCGAACAGCTCCGTGTCGTACGCGGCAACCACGAGCGCTTCACGGCCGTGTTGCCGCTTCAGCGACCGCAGCCGCGTCACGACGGTGTCGACGAAGTCCTTGACGTGCGTCCCCAGCACATCGGCAGCGAGCGACGGGTCGTACGGCGCCTTGTCCTGCGGCTCGACCGTCTTCCCGGTGACGCGCGCGGCCTTGAGCCCGACCTCGTGCTGCCAGGTGTGGAAGTCGCGGTAGGCGGCGTGGCCGGGGTAGCCGGCCTTCGGCGACCAGACGCGGTAGGTGACTTCGAGATCCCGGCCGAAGGCGAGGACGTCGGTGTCGCCGACGGGCCTCGCCGCCCAGGTCTCGCCGCGCAGCGACGGGCCGTCGACCAGGAACCGCCGGACGCCCGCGGCCGCGTAGTCGTTTTCCATACCAGGCGCGTAGCCGCACTCGGGGGCCCAGATTCCCTCGGGTCGCGTCCCCAGCCGCAGGGCCGTGTCGGCGAGCCCGCCGTTGAGGGCGAACTCCCGGACCCGCGGGTCCAGCAGCGGCTGGAACGGGTGCGCGAGGGGCCCGCCGAGCAGCTCGATCGTCGAATTGTCGACCAATGGACGAAGGAGGGGGGAGAACCCGTGCCGCCACCGGCTCCCGAGTTCTTCGGCCGCGCGGACGGCGGTCAGGTACTCGGCCGCGGCGAGCTCGCGCAGCAGCGGATCGCCGCGCCACAGCGTCGCCGCGTGCTGGGCGCGCAGCTGCCAGTGGCCGAGCCAGTCGTGGAACGCCCGGATGCTGTACGGGTCGTCGAGCTGGGCGGCGAGCACCGGCGTCACGCCGAGCGTCAGCACGTCCCGGCGGCCTTCGGCGGCGAAGCGTTCCAGGAGCTCGACCATCGGCAGGTAGGAGTGCGCCCACGCCTGGTAGAGCCACTCTTCGCCGACCGGCCAGCTCCCGTGGTGCGGCAGCCACGGCAGGTGGCTGTGCACGACGAGGCAGAAGGTGCCCTCGCTCATCGGCGCACCGCCACGGCGATCAGGTCGAAGCTCGCGTCGAGGTCCTCGCCGTGGATGTCGAACCCGGTGGCCTCGATCGCGGCGACGTCGGCGAGCAGGGCGTCCGGCCACTCGGCCTGGCCCGGCAGCTTGCCCATGACCACGTCCAGCTGGGCGTCGATGATCGAGCCGCCGTACCGCTCGTCGAGGGCCTGCACGGCCTCACCGTGGTGCAGCCCGTGCAGGGTCTCGACCTCGAAGCCGGCGTCGGTGAGCAGCCCGGCCAGCTCGGACGGCGCCAGCTCGCGGGTGTGGAACGGGTTCAGCGGTGTGTCGCTGTCCGGGGTGAAGGTCAGCCGGTTCGGCGTCGTGACCAGCAGTTTGCCGTTTTCCGGCAACACCCGACGGCACTCGGCGAGGAAGCCGGCCTGATCCCACAGGTGCTCGATGACCTGGAAGTTGGCGACGACGTCGACCGCGCCGTCCCGGACCGGGAGGAACGCCAGGTTCGCCCGCGCCACGGCGACCTCGGGGTAGCGGCGGGCGACGTGTTCGGTCGTCGGGACGTCGTAGTCCAGGGCGAGCACCCGGCGGGCCGTGGTCGCGAGGAGGCTCGCGCCGTAACCTTCGCCGCAGCCGGCCTCGAGCACCGTCGCGTCCGCGCAGTGGGGGAGCAGGGCGGCGTACGCGGCTTCGTGGCGCCGGAACCAGTAATTTTCCTCGGCGATGCCGGGGACGGTCCGTTCGCCGGTGAGGTGCAGCGCCTCGGCCCGGGTGGCTGGGGTGGTCACCTTCGCGACCATAGCGGGTGTCACGTCCGGCCCGGCCGTCTCGTTCCGTGGTCATGCAACGGACCATCACCCGCGCACTGCTCGTCGTCTTCGGCCTGGTCGAAGCCGTGGTCGGAATCTGGCCACTGGTCTCGCCGACCGGCTTCTACCAGGACTTTCCCGGCTTCCGCGCAGGCTGGGTGGCGATGGACGGCGCGTTCAACGAGCACCTCCTGCGCGACTTCGGCGGCCTCAACCTGGCGCTCGCGGCCCTGCTGATCGGAGCCGCCGTGATCGGCACCACAGCGGTCGCGCGGCTCGCGGCCGTCGCGGCGTTGCTGTTCGGCGTCCCGCACTTCCTCTACCACCTCGGCCACATCGCGCACTTCCCGCGAATCGACCAGGTGCTGATCGTCGGGACGACCGGGTTCGGCGTGCTCCTGCCGCTCGTGGTCCTGCTGATTCCGGCGCGGCGGGTCAGCCGACCGGCGACACCGTGATGCCGAGCGCGCCGGGGCCGAGGTGGGCGCCGATGACCGTGCTCGCCTCGACGACCATGCTCTCGACCATCGCCGGCACCCGGCGTTCGATCTGCCTGCCGATCTCCAGCTCGTGGTCGCTGGCGCCGAACCGGGTGACGGCGATGTCGGCGCGGAAGCCGCCGGACTTCTTCACCGCGAGGTCCACCATCTTGGCCAGCGCGCGCCGGGTGCCCGGCACCCTGGCGAGGGGTGCGACCTCGCCGTCCTTGACCGTGAGCAGCGGTTTGATCGAAAACGCACTACCGAGCATGGCCTGCGCGGCACCGATGCGCCCCCCGCGGCGGAGGTACTCGAGGGTGTCGACGTAGATGAACTCGGTGCTGGTGAGGCAGCGGCGTTCGGCGGCTTCGATGACCCGGGCCGCGTCCGCGCCGGCCGCGGCCGCCCGCGCGGCGGACACGGCGGCGAAGCCGAGGCTCATGCCGGTGGTCCGGCTGTCCAGGATGTGCACCGGGACGCGGACCTGCTGGGCGGCCTCGCGCGCCGCGCGGACGGTGTCGGACATGCGGCCGGAGATGTGGATGCTGACGATGGCGGTCGCGCCGGCGGTGGCCGCCTCCTGGTACGCCCAGAAGAACGCCCCCGGGTCCGGGGGCGCTGTGGTGATCACCTGCCCGGCTCTCATGGCGTCGATCACCTCGCCGCGGTCGAAGCGGTTCTCGTCGTCGTAGTGGCCGCCCAGGCTCAGCTGGATCTGGACGACGCCGATCGCCCAGCGAGAAGCGATGAGATCGGGCAGGCAGGAGCTCGAGTCGGTGATGACGGCGATGCGCGAGGGCATGGTGGGGGAGGTTAATGCCTGACACCCACCGGCAGTAGGCCGTGGTTGGTCCGATCGGACGAACGGTGGTTCGGGTGGGGTAACCGGTCGACTACCGGGACGATCGTCCCACTAAATTGCGCATCCAGGTGAATGGCGTCACCTCGACGGGTCCTCGGCGCCGATTGGCCCTAATCTACCGGCCAGTAGAGCACTGTCCCGTGGTCCGTCCGCGGGCCACGAACCGGGAGGTCGAAGCAGACCCATGACCAACATCGTCGTCCTGGTCAAGCAGGTACCGGACACCTACTCGGAGCGGAAGCTCAACGGGTCCGACAACACCCTTGACCGCGAATCCGCCGACGCCGTGCTCGACGAGATCAACGAGAAGGCCGTCGAAGAAGCGCTGAAGATCAAGGAAGCCGGCGAGGGCGAGGTCACCGTGATCTCGGTGGGCCCGGACCGCGCGACCGACGCCATCCGCAAGGCCCTGTCCATGGGCGCCGACAAGGCCATCCACGTCTCCGACGAGGCCCTGCACGGCTCCGACGCGATCGCCACCGCCAAGGTGCTCGCCGCCGCGATCGGCAAGGTCGAGGGCTTCGACCTGGTCATCGCCGGCAACGAGTCCTCCGACGGCCGCGGCGGCGCCATTCCGGCGATCCTCGCCGAGCTGCTGGGCCTGCCGCAGGTCACCTACGTGCGTGAGGTCACCGTCGACGGCTCGACGATCAAGGCCACCCGCGAGACCGAGGACGGCCTGACCCACCTCGAGGCGAGCCTGCCCGCGATCGTGAGCGTCGGCGAGAAGATCAACGAGCCGCGCTACCCGTCCTTCAAGGGCATCATGGCCGCGAAGAAGAAGCCGGTCGAGACGTTCACCATCGCCGACCTGGGCATCGACGCGGGCGAGGTCGGTCTCGCCAACGCGTGGTCGCAGGTGACCGAGTCCGCGCCGAAGCCGCCGCGCACCGCCGGCGAGAAGGTCGAGGACGAGGGCGACGGCGGCACCAAGGTCGCCGAGTACCTCGTCGGCCAGAAGCTCATCTGACAACGGTCTTCGAGGAGGAACTGGAACCATGGCTGAAGTACTCGTCCTCGTCGACCACGTCGACGGTGAGGTCAAGAAGGTCACGCTCGAGCTGCTGACCGCCGCCCGCGCGCTCGGTGAGCCGTCGGCCGTCGTCGTCGGCCCGACCGGGACCGCCGCCAAGGCGAAGCAGGCGCTGGCCTCGCACGGCGCCGCCAAGGTGTATGTCGCGGAAGGCGACGACGCCGCGAACTACCTGGTCACGCCCAAGGTGGACGTGCTCGCCGCGCTCGCGCAGTCGGCGTCCCCGGCCGCCGTGCTCGTCACCGCCAGCGGTGAGGGCAAGGAGGTCGCCGCCCGCCTGGCCGTGCGCCTGGGCTCCGGCCTGATCTACGACGCCGTGGGCGTCAACGGCGACGGCGTCATCGACCAGTCCATCTTCGGTGGCGCGTTCTCGGTCAAGTCCAAGTCCGCGAAGGGCGCGCCGGTCGTCTCGATCCGCCCGGGTGCGGTCGAGGCCGAGCCCGCCGAGGGCGCGGCGGCCGAGGAGACCGTCGAGCTGCCCGCCGTCGACGCGGCGAAGGCGACGAAGATCACCGGCGTCGAGCCGGTCACCGGCGGCGACCGGCCGGAGCTGACCGAGGCCTCGATCGTGGTCTCCGGTGGCCGCGGCGTCGGTTCGGCGGAGAAGTTCGACGTCGTCGAGAAGCTGGCCGACTCGCTCGGCGCGGCTGTCGGCGCCTCGCGTGCCGCCGTCGACTCCGGCTACTACCCGGCGCAGTTCCAGGTCGGCCAGACCGGCAAGACGGTCTCGCCGCAGCTGTACATCGCGCTCGGCATCTCCGGCGCGATCCAGCACCGCGCCGGCATGCAGACGTCGAAGACGATCATCGCCGTCAACAAGGACCCGGAGGCGCCGATCTTCGAGATCGCCGACTTCGGCATCGTCGGCGACCTGTTCAACGTCGCGCCGCAGCTGACCGAAGCGGTCGACAAGCGCAAGGGCTGAGCCTCGTTCCGAAGGGCCCTCCGGGAACTCCCGGAGGGCCCTTCGCGCGTTTCCGGGACCTGAGAGGAGCCTGAGAACCCGCCATTCACCGAACATGCACTGATCGGTCATCGGATGGCACTCTCCGCGGCTGCCAACCCGCAGGTACACCTTGACCATGACGACGTCACAGCTCCTCGTCAGCACTGATCAGGCGGGTGTCCAGCTCCCCGCCGACGCCCCTAGGTACTCGCTTCTCGTCGCGCACGCCAACGACGAAGTGGTCGCTGCGCAAAAACTCCGGTACCGGGTTTTCGCCGAGGAAATGGGTGCGCACCTCCACTCCCTGCGGCCCGGTCTCGACGTCGACGAGTTCGACGAGTTCTGCGACCACCTCGTCGTCCGCGACGACAACACGGGCGAGATCGTCGGCTGCTACCGCATGCTGCCGCCGGAGCGCGCCGCCCAGGCCGGGAAGCTCTACGCCGACAGCGAGTTCGACCTGGCGGCGATCGAGGGCCTGCGCCCGTCGCTGGTCGAAACCGGCCGGTCGTGCGTGCACCCGGATCACCGCAGCGGCGCCGTCGTCAGCCTGGTCTGGGCCGGGATCGCCCGCTACATGCTGCTGTCCGGCCACCGGTACCTCGCCGGCTGCGCCTCCGTCCCGCTGGCGGACGGCGGCTCCTCCGCCGCCGGCGTGTGGGACATCCTGCGCACCAAGCACTACTCCGCCGAGGACGCGCGCGTCACGCCGCTGATCCCGTGGGACACCTCGGGCATCGAGCGCCCGGCGCGGCCCACGCTGCCGCCGCTGATCAAGGGCTACATCCGGCTCGGCGCCAAGGCCTACGGGCCGCCCGCGCTGGACGCCGACTTCGGCGTCGCGGACTTCTTCGTGGTCCTGGACCTGCAGAACGTCGACGAGCGGTACCTCAAGTTCTTCCTCGGGGCCCAGGGATGAGCCACGCCTGGATGCCGGCTTCGCCCTGCGGCGACGGCTGCCTCACCGCCGACGACCCGGTCGTCGGTCTCCCGCGTCGGGTCCTGCGTTTCGCGGCGGCGATCTCGGTGGTCGTCGCGGCGCTGGTGTCCGCGCCCCTGCTGCTGGTCGCCCCGGGTCGCGATCGCCTGCTCCGGCTGATCTTCCGCGGCGTGCTGCGGGCGTTCGGCGTCCGCCTCGACATCCGGGGCGGCGCCGACTTCCTGACCGCGCCCGCCGGCCGGGGCGCGCTGGTGGTCAACAACCACATCTCGTGGCTGGACATCGTCGCGATCAACGCGCTGCGGCCGATGCGCGCGCTGGCCAAGAAGGAGATCGCGGACTGGCCGGTGCTGGGCGGCCTGGTCCGCCGCGGCGGCAGCATCTTCCTCGACCGCGAGCGGCTGACGACGTTGCCGGCCACGATGGCGTCGCTGGCCGACGCGCTCCGGACGGGCTCCCTGGTGAGCGTGACCCCGGAGGGCACGACGTGGTGCGGCCTGGCCTCGGGCCGCTTCACGACGGCGACGTTCCAGGCGGCCATCGACGGCGGCGTCCCGGTGCGCCCGATCGCGTTGCGCTACCGCCTCGCCGACGGCCGTGAGACCAGCCGCCCGGCGTTCATCGGGCCGGAGTCGCTGATCGCGTCTCTGCGCCGGGTCGCGGCCCTGCGCGGTCTGGTGCTCGAAATCCACGTCTGCCCCGAGATCGCCCCCGGCCGTGCGGAGACCCGTCGCGAGCTGGCCGACCTCGCCGAGGCGGCGGTCCATTCCGCGTTGGGCACGGTGCAGATCCCGGCCCAGCAGCGCCGCCGGGCCTCGCGCCGTCAGGCGGCCCCACTGGCTTCGCCTCTCGCGAAGTGATCCGGGCCCTGTCGCCGCGATCCGGCGACAGGCCCGGATTGGGCTCGGTCTTCGGTCAGCCGACGGTGATGGTCAGTTTTCCGCCAGGGTGCCCGTCCTCGCTTTCGACCTGCGCCGCGGCCGCCTCGGCCAGCGGATAGCTCTTGCCCTGCGCGATGCCGACCCCGCGGTCGGTCACCCAGCCGGCGATCCCGGTGAGGACCTCACGGCTCTGCTCGCCTCCGCTGGAGAACGGGATCCCCAGTTCGAACGCGGCCGGGTCCGCGATGGTGATGATCCGGTCCTTGCCGCCCCGCAGCTCGACGGACCCCGGCAGCACCCCGTGCCCGGCAGCGTCGAACACGGCGTCCACCTTCCCTGACGTGGCCTCCCGCACCCGCTCGACCCACCCGTCGCCATAAAGGACGGGCACCACACCCAGCGACTTGAGGTCGTCGAGACTCCGGCTGCCCCCGGTCCCGACGACGGTCACCCCTTGCGCAACGGCCACCTGGGCGGCAAACCGCCCGACCGTCCCGCTGGCGCCGAGGAGCACGAGCGTCTCACCCTCGCGGACCCCGAGCTGCCCGAGGACGCGGAGCGCGGTCTCGCCGGCGACCGGCAACGTGGCGGCATCCGCCCACGAAATGCTCGCGGGCTTCGGCGCGATCGCCTTCGCGAGCGCGTACTCGGCGTAGGCGCCGGTCTCCGACCAGCCGAAGACCTCGTCACCCACGGCGAAGTCCGCGCCCTCCCCGACGGCGTCGACGACCCCGGCGACCTCGGCACCCGGGATGTGCGGAAACGCGATCGGGAAGTTCTGCTGCATGGCGCCGTTGCGGATCTTCCAGTCGATCGGGTTGACCCCGGCGACCCGCACGGCCAGCCGCACCTGCCCGGGACCCGGCTCCGGCACCGGGACGTCGGACAGCTGCAGGACTTCCGGTCCGCCGTATGCGGAGAAGGTGATCGCTCTCATGGTGGTGTCTCGCTCCTTGGTCCGTGACCTTCGGTTCGAATGTCCTCTCCTGGAAGTCAACTCGCGCGGCGGAGTCGCCGAACCGCCCGGACGAGCAGTGTTCACTAGCCGGACGAGCAGGTCGCCGGATCCCGGACGGGCCTACCTTGGGAGCCATGGACGCATCCTGGTCGGATCCGCGGCACGTGCTGGACGTCGTCGAGCGGCTCCTGTCGGCCCCGCGGCCCCACCTGCTCAGCCGGTTCACCGCCGAGCTGGCCCGGCTGATCCCCCACCGCGCGGCGGCGATGCAGACCGCCGACTGCCCCCGGAGCCCGCTCAAGGCCATCGGCGACGAAGCGATCACGCAGACCGTGACGAGCGTCGAGCTGCAGCGGCTGGTCGAGCGCAGCGAGCCGGGCAAGGCGTTGGTGATCGATGGCGTGCTCGGCGGCATCGAGCGCCGCCTGATCCTGCTCGCATCGACTCCGGCAGTCGGCCGGGGCGCGGTGCTCGCCGTCGTGCCGGAGGAAGCGGACCCGCCGACCGCGGAGCTGGAGCTGGCGGCCCGGCTGTGGCACATCGTGAGCACCGACGCCGGCCAGCGGGCGACGGACCCGGGACCGGACGTCCTGGCCAGCAGCCTCGCCGCGACCTCGGCACGCGCCCAGGTGATCACCGACCTCGGCCAGACACACGCGGCCACCCTGATGACGCTCCTGTCGGTCCTCCGCTCCGGCCGGCTCTCCGACACCGTCGCCCGCCGCACCGCGGTCGACCTCGCCGCCGACGCGCTGCTGGAGCTCAAAGGCGTCATCGACCGCGACCAGGCCATGTCCGCGGAGCAGGTGGACGCGGCCTTTGTGACCCTCAAGACCCAGCTGGCCGACCTGGTCCGGCACACGGAGGTCGACGTCGACCTCGCCGACCCGATCGGCGACGCCGCCCTCCCGCAGGACATCGCCCACACGGCGCGCACCCTGACCCGTGGCCTGGTGCTCGCCGCCCTGGACCGCCCCGCGACCACCCGGCTGCGGGCGTCCTGGCGCGTGGACGGCCCGGTGCTGCGGATCACCGTTCGCGACGACTGCCCCCAAGTCGCCGACGCGATCCCACCCCGAGGCCTGACCGAGCGGCTCACGGCCCTCGGCGGCCACTGGGAGATCGACGCCGTACCGAACTGGGGGACGACGGTCACCGCGTCCCTCCCGCTCGGCGTGGCCGAGCCGCCGGAACTGCGTCCGCTCGATCGGCTCAACCCGCGCGAGCTGGAGGTCCTGTCGGGCATCTCCCAGGGGCTGCGCAACCGGCAGATCGCCGGACAGCTGCAGCTCAGCGAGCACACGGTGAAGTTCCACGTCCGCAACATCCTGGACAAGCTGGACGTGAGTTCCCGCGGCGAGGCTGCCGCCCTGGCCCGTGACCTGCCGCTGGAACCGGTCGTGCACCGCTCCGCCTGACCGCCTTGACCTCCAGCGAGCTGGAGGTTGCACGCTGCTGATCATGGCCTCGACGATCGACTCCGCACCTCGCCGCCGCAGTGTGCTCTGGAGCGCGGAACACCGGCTGACCACGATCGCGCTGCTGCTGGTCGTCACCTTGGTCGCGTTCGAGAGCATGGGCGTGGCGACGGCGATGCCCACGCTGGTCGCCGACCTCCACGGGCTGTCCCTCTATTCGTGGCCGTTCACGATCTTCCTGATCTCCAGCGTGGTCGCCACCGTGCTGTCGGGCCGGCTGGGCGACCGCCTCGGACCGGCGCCGGCGCTGCTCGCCGGTCCCTTGCTGTTCGCGGCCGGCCTGGTGGTCGCGGGGACGGCGAGCGGCATGCCGATGCTCCTGCTCGGCCGCGCCTTGCAGGGCTTCGGCTCGGGATTGCTCCTGGTTTCGGTCTCCCTGCTGATCGCCCTGACCTTCACCGACCACGAACGCCCGGTCATCTACGCGGCGAATGCCGCGGCCTGGGTCCTGCCGGCGGTCATCGGACCGTCGGTGGCCGGAGTCGTGACGGTCAGCGTCGGCTGGCGCTGGGTCTTCCTCGGCTTGGTCCCGCTCGTGGCGATCGGCGTCCTCATGCTGGTGGTGGTCGTCCGACGCCTGCCGGCGCACGAACCTGCCACGGGCGGGCGGCGGGCGAGCGTCCCGCAGGCGATCATCGCCGCGCTCGGCGTCGCGGCGTTGACCTGGGCCGCTCAGCACCAGTCACTGGTCGCGCTCGGCTACGGCACGGTGGGGCTGATCGCCCTGGGCTACGCGCTCCGGACGCTGCTGCCGGCCGGTACGTTGACATCGCGCCCAGGTCTGCCGACGGTTGTCGCCTCCCGCGCCCTGATCGCCGGGGCCTACGCGGGCATGGAGGCGTATCTCCCGCTGACGATGACGGCGGTCCACGGTTACGGCCCCGCTCTCGCCGGCCTGCCGCTGACGATCACGGCTTTGGGCTGGTCCGCGGCGTCGGCGGCCCAGGGCCGGTACCTCGGCTGGTCGCGGGAGGCGTCGCTACGCACCGGATTCCTGCTGGTGGCGGCGGGGCTGGTCTGCTTCGGTCTGGTTTCGCAGCCGTGGTGCCCCGGCTGGGTCGCATTCGTGGCGTGCGCGGTCGGTGGCGCAGGCATGGGGATCGCGATGCCCGCGATTTCCGTCCTCCTGCTCCGCTACTCACCCGAAGGCGAGCGCGGGTTCAACACCTCGGCGGTCCAGCTCGCGGACTGGGTCGGTTCCGCGCTGCTCATCGGTCTGGGCGGGGTTCTGCTCGGTGTGGTGGGCTCGGTGCTCGATCCGTCGCCGGCGATGGCCCTGCTCACCGTGGCCTTGGTCGGGCTGGCGATGGTGGGGGTCAGGCTGACCGGGCGGTGGCCGTCAAAGGTGTGACAGCCCACTTCGAGAGCCAGGGTGGACTTGGTCACGCGCTGGAGCGGACTACCCTGGAACAGCGATGACCTATCTCGACCACGCGGCAACCACGCCGATGTTGCCCGAAGCCATAGCGGCGATGACCGAGGCGCTGTCCACCGTGGGCAACGCCTCGGCGCTGCACTCTTCGGGCCGCCGGGCCCGCCGGATGGTCGAAGAAGCCCGGGAGACGATCGCCGAGGCGCTGGGCGCCCGTCCCTCCGAGGTGATCTTCACCGGCGGAGGCACCGAGAGCGACAACCTCGCGATCAAGGGCATCTACTGGGCTCGCCGTGGCGAACAGGAGCAGCGGCGTCGCATCCTGTGCGGTGCCGCGGAGCACCACGCCGTGCTCGACACCGTGGAGTGGCTCGAGGCCCACTGCGGCGCCGAGGTGACGCTCCTCGAGGTGGACAGCCAGGGGCGAGTGTCGCCTGACGTCCTCCGGGCAGCCATCGCCGCGGAGCCCGAGAACGTGGCGTTGACCACCGTGATGTGGGCGAACAACGAGGTCGGCACGATCAACCCGATCGCCGAGCTGGCAGCAGTGTGCGCCGAGTTCGACATCCCCTTCCACACCGACGCGGTCCAGGCCGTCGGCGCGGTTTCGGTCGACTTCGCCGCCAGCGGCGCCGCTGCGCTCACGCTGACCGGTCACAAGCTCGGCGGCCCGATCGGCGTAGGAGCGCTTCTGCTCGGCCGTGACGTACCGTGCTCGCCCCTGCTGCACGGCGGAGGTCAGGAGCGCAATGTCCGCTCCGGCACCCTGGACGTCCCGGCGATCCTGGGATTCGCGGCTGCTGTCCGACTCAGCGTCGTCACCCGAGCCGAGTACGCGAAGCGCGTCGAGGAGCTTCGAGACGGGCTCGTCGAGGCCGTCCAACGCGAGGTGCCCGACGCAGTCCTCAACGGTGGAGAAGGCGAAAGGCTGCCCAGCCATGCTCACTTCACCTTTCCCGGGTGCGCCGGCGACAGCCTTTTGATGCTGCTCGACGCCAAGGGCATCGAGTGCTCGACGGGATCCGCGTGCACAGCAGGTGTCGCCCAGCCGAGTCACGTGCTGCTCGCCATGGGGGCCGACCCGGCGGCGGCCCGCGGTTCGCTCCGTTTCTCTCTCGGCCACACATCCACCGCCGCGGACGTCGAGGCTGTGGCCGCGGAGATCGGTGGCGTCGTCATGCGCGCCCGGCAGGCTGGCCTCGCCGGAATGCGCAAGCAGACCCAGAAGCAAGAGGTGTAAGGCAATGCGGGTTTTGGCCGCGATGAGCGGAGGAGTGGACTCGGCGGTCGCCGCGGCGCGCGCGGTCGACGCCGGGCACGACGTCGTCGGCGTGCACCTGGCCCTGTCCGCCAAACCGGGAACTCTGCGGACCGGCTCGCGCGGGTGCTGCACGATCGAGGACTCGCACGACGCCCGGCGGGCCGCCGACATCCTCGGCATCCCGTTCTATATCTGGGACTTCGCGGAGCGCTTCACCGAAGAGGTCGTCGAAACCTTCGTCGGTGAATACGCCGCCGGACGCACCCCGAATCCCTGCGTCACCTGCAACGAGAAGATCAAGTTCGAAGCGCTTCTCGAGAAGGCGATGGCGTTGGGATTCGACGCGGTCGCGACGGGCCACTACGCGCGCCTCTCCATGGTCGACGGTGTGCCCGAGTTGCGTCGTAGCGCGGACAGCGGCAAGGACCAGTCGTACGTGCTTGCCTCGCTGACGCCCGAGCAGCTCAGCCACGCCATGTTCCCGTTGGGTGACTCCTGGAAGACCGACGTGCGTGCCGAAGCGGAGCGCCGGGGACTGTCCGTCGCCAACAAGCCGGACAGCCACGACATCTGCTTCATCCCGGACGGCGACACCAAGAAGTTCCTGGAGAACCGGCTGGGGCAGCGTCCCGGCGAGCTCGTGGACGCGGAAACAGGTGCGGTGCTCGGCCGGCACACCGGGGTGCACGGATTCACGGTCGGCCAGCGCAAGGGCCTGGGAATCGACGCTCCGGCGCCCGACGGCCGTCCTCGGTACGTCCTTTCACTCGAACCGGTGTCTGGCTCCGTCAAGGTCGGCTCCGCGGCCGGGCTCGGCGTCAAGGTGATCGAGGCCGACCGCGCGATCTGGCCCAGCGGCCGGCCGCTGGCCGAGCCCACCGAATGCGTCGTCCAGGTCAGGGCTCACGGAGGCATCGTCGATGCGGTCGCCGACGTGGACAACGACACCATGACGGTGCACTTGCGCGAGCCGCTGCGTGGCGTGGCTCCGGGCCAGGTCGTCGTTCTCTACCGCCCCGATCCCGAAGGCGGGGATGTCGTCCTCGGCAGCGCGAAAATCTCGGGTACCCGCTGAGCTTGTCACTTCCGCGACTTCCTGCGTAGCCGGTTCGCTCGTTTGCGGCCGGGGTGCATCGACGGCTGCGTTGTCGAATGGACCTCTCCTGTCGGTGTCGTGACGTTGACGGCACCTTCCGGCGTGACTTCGTAGTCCCAGTCCGGCAGTCCCTTCAGCTTGCCGTGCCGAGAGCAGAAGGTGACGGCCTGGTCCGTAAAGCCTTCGGCCTCGCCCTTCGCGCGAGTCGCCTTGACGCCGCAGTTCTGCGCGGGACGCGTGCAGCCAGGATGCCGGCACTCTTGGTCGCGAACCCGGATGAACTCGTCCCGCTCGAGCGAGTAGCGCGTCGGTGACAGCTCGACCGCGTGACCGGTTCGTGGGTCGGTGAGCACCCGGCGCAGGGTCGTATCGGGCCCGCCGATGATGTGGCGGGCCAGCGCGGCCGAAATCGGCCCGCGGCCGGACAGCGTTGCCGGAGTCTGATTCAGGCCAAGGTAGGTGGCGAGGTCGATGTGCAGGAAGACCTCGGTGCGCTCGTTCGGGCCTCCGCTGCCGCTAAGCAGCAGATCGATGGCCACGTCCGCCCGCAGCTGATCCAGCGTTCGCGGTTCGTCCGGCTTCTTCAACGCCCGGGCAGCCTGGTCGACGCGGGCGTAAGCGGCGCTTGCCTTCTCAGCCGGCGCGTTGTTCACCGACAGATGGGCTACCCCGGTGTCGTGGTGGCGCAAGAGGAGCCGCCGCTCAGTGAGCTTTCGTTCGGTGCGGAGCGCAGCGCCCTCGGGATCGGCCTGTGCGGCTGCGTAGGTCGCGGCTCGGCGGACCTGGGTGGCGTTTCGTCCCGGGACCCGATGCTCGAGCGTCGCGTCGACGACTCGTACGTGTTCTCCCGACAGCCATGCGGTCGCGTCGGTGACCTTCATGGCGCGATGCAGGTCGAGCCGGCCGTCGTCCATCAGGTTCAGCATGCGAGGAAGGCGGGCAATCAGTGCGTTGGCCGCGGAAACGATCGCACTGGCGCGGTGTTCCGTTATGGACAAAGCCAGCGCGACTTCCGATGACGCGCTGGGCGCCCGTCTCCGGCGCACGCTCAGGTCTGCTATCGCTCTCAGCTGCAGTGCTTGCAGCCTCGAGACTTCCGCGTCGGTGTCGCGGATCAGAGCGACAATTTGCTCGTCTTCCATGCGCTGCAACGTGTTCGGGTCGTTGCGAACCGCTTGCAGCACAAATGGAAGGTTGCCGCCGGCGCCCTGGGCGAGGGTGGGGACGATGTTGCGGATCGGCTGTGAAGACGTCATGAGTCCGACGGTACGACGGCTTGCGAGGAAAGTCATCAAAACGTCACGAACGGGCCGTTCGCGCCCTTCGCGGCTTGACGAATCGCAATTCATTGGGCATCGTTCGCGGGCGTGACGCTCGCGTCGCGAGTGGGGGGAGTAGCTATGTCCAAAATAGACAATAGTGGTCTTGGTGTGTGCGGCAGCCGTCGCGGCTCAGAGCTTGAGCTTGAAACCTGTATGGCTGGCCACGAATCCGAGGCGCTCGTAGAACCGGTGCGCTTCCGTCCTGGAGGTGTCCGACGTGAGTTGCACGAGGGCGCACCCGCGCCGCCGCGACTCGTCGATCGCCCATCGGACGAGGTCGGCGCCCAGTCCGGTGCCCCGGTGTTCGGCGTGGATCCGCACGGCCTCGATCTGACCTCTGAGCGCGCCACGCCTGGCGAGGCCCGGAATGATCGTCAGCTGCAAGGTGCCGACAGGTCTGTCCTCGAAAGCGACGACCACCAGAAGCTGATTCGGATCCGCGTCGATCTCGTCAAAAGCACGCAGGTACGGCTCGAGGTCGCCGGGGTCGTCGCGAGTGGCGCCGAGCTGGTCGTCCGCCAGCATTCGCACGATCGCATCGATGTCTTCCCGTCGTGCCCTGCGGATGGTGTAGTCGGCCACGGCTTGAGTATCACAGGACGCGGGTGAATCCTTGGTAGCTGTACTCGAAGCCGAAGCGCGCATAGAAGTCTCGCAGGTCGCCGCGGTTCAGTCCCGAGTCGAGGTGGACGCGGGTGCAGCCGCGCCGACGCGCTTCGTCGATACCCCAGGTCAGGAGCGCGCTGGTCACGCCGCGCCGAGCGGCACGAATGCCCTCGAGCAGGCCGCGGGAGGCGCCATCCCAGGCGAGACCTCTGAGCAGGGTCAGCTGCGCGGTGCCGGCGACGCCGTTGTCGTCCTCGGCGACAACCAGCGTGACGTTGGGCGTGTTCATGAGTTCCCGGAGTGCGGCTGCTAGCGGTTCGCCTCGTGCGCCGAACAGGCGCACGAGCGCCTCGATGTCCGTTGCCCGGGCGCGTCGGATGACTTCCATTTCACCCAGTATGCAGGAGGCCGGTCGGCGGCCCAACTGCTACGAGGTGGCTACCCATAGTGTCGGCTGCAGGTTCAGGTCAGTGCGTAACGACGAACACCGTCGACGACGTGGGCGCTCAGTTTTCCTTGCGAGGCCAGAAGATCGAGATGTGCTGCGGTTTCCAGGACAGCGAGCATCTGATTGAAAGAGTCCATTTCGGACAGTTTGCGGTTGCGGCGGGTCCAGCCGATGCGAAGCGCGGCCTCGTACGCGCAGGTCGCACCCGCCTCGATCTGCGACGCGATCGTTTCGAGCCGCTGCCGATGGTGTTCCAGCAGCTCGTCGACCCGGGTGTGCACGCTTTCGGACACCGGGCCGTGCGCGGGAAGCATCCGGCGGTCGGGCATGGCGCGAACCAGTCGGAGGGAGTCGATGAAGTCGTTGAGCGGCAACTCGGCCGGTACCGGCTGGAAGCCGATGGAGGGCGTGATGTGCGGCAGCACGTGGTCGCCGGAGAACAGCAGGTCGGCGGTGTCGTCGACGAATACGACATGGCCGGACGTGTGTCCCGGAGTGGCGACGACCTCGAACTCGCGCCCGGGCAGGATCGGCCGCGGGCCCGGGGTCAGCCATTCGTCGGGTGCTTCCCAGAGGTCGGCTTCCGTGTGCCGCCGGCTCGTACCAAACTGCTTGGCCAGCGCTTCCACGACCTCGCCGGCTCCGGCCTGGAACAACAGGTCGACCTGGGCCTCCATCGGCAGGCGGTCGGGATTGCCGGATGCCTTGAGTGAGGGCTCTTCGTCCTGGCCGAGGGCGATCTTCGAACCGAAGTCACGTCGGAGGACCACTGCCTGCGAATAGTGGTCCCGGTGCACGTGGGTGACGAGGAACTCGCTCACGTCGGCGAGCTCGGCGCCGATCCCGCTCAGAGCGTTGGCGAGCTGTTGCCGGGCCACGGTCAGCGCCCATCCGGAATCGACCAGGACCAGCTTCTCGCCGTCGGTGACCGCGTAGACGTTGACCGCGCGGAGAGCGTCGTTGGGCAGCGGCAACGGGATCCGGTAGACGCCGGATGAGACCTGGTAGATCCCGGGCTCGGTCCAGTTCCTGTCGCTGCTTTCCGGCAACGGTTCCACGGTGACCTCCGTCCCGGCGAGACTGCGGCGTCCCGGCCTCTTGTTCACCCTGAGCCGTGCCGGGCCCGCTGTCCACCGGGAGAAGATGAGACGCCGGTCACTCGATCAGTCGGTGTCCTGCTTCAGGGCGGTGTCAATCGTCAACGCAGCGGCGACGACCATGCTGGCGAGCGGATCCGGGAGCGGGTGAGGAATCTCGACGACGTAGTTGTCGGCCGTGGTGAAGGCGGCTTTGAGGAACCCGCCCCAGGTCTTGGTCACCCGGGCGACCTCGGTGCCGGCGTGGTCGCGAATCGAGAAGTTCCAGGCACGCCAGTTCTCGGCGAAGATCCCGCCGACCGGCCGGCCGTCGACGAGGAAACCGAACCGGATCTTGCCGAAGACGTTTTCCTGGACGATCTCGCCGATCGGCGTCTCGTCGGCCCTGGTGACCAGGAACCGCGACTTGAACACCTTCGCCGGTCGCGTCACCTTGAGGACGGTGCTGTGGTTGGCGTCGCGGACCTCGAACTTGTGCGTCAGGAACTGGTCGTAGTTGGTCAGCAGCCGGATCGCCTTCTTCAGCGTGCTCTGCCCCACCTCGACGACCCCGCCGAGCTGGTTGCCGTGCTGGTCGAAGACGCCGAACTCGTTGGCCATCTCGATCAGCTTGGCTCGCTGGTTGACCACGAGGACGGGTTCGGTGAACAGGGTCCCGCCGCCGGCGCGTGCTCCGCCGCGGCCGCGTGTCGCGCGATTGACCTGGTTCTGGATCCGGGCCGGGTCGTGCGCTTGTTCGATGTCCAGCTCGATCGGCGCGGAGTCGCTCGGCGGTGCCGAGGGGTACGCCGGCCGGGTGTCGGCGGTCCAAGCCTGGCCGTCCCACCACCGGTGCAGACGGGGGTCCCGCGCGTCCGGGTACCAGCCCGGCTGCGGTGGCGAACTCGTCATGGCCGGTCAGCCTAACGTCGCGGACGCGCTCATGGTGCCAGTCAAGGGAAATGCGGTGAATGTCCGCATCCCGGCGCCCCGGCCGGTGCCGGGACGCGGCGGTCGACCAGAATCAGTGTTCGTGAGTGAGCGAATCTGGCCCAGCGGGGCTGCGACGGCGATCGGCTCGATGCCGGGCACCGATCCTGTCGAGGCGGCAGCGGTCGTGTTCGGCGAGTTGCCCGACTTCCCGCACCTGCCCGAGCTGCCGGCCCGCGGCGTCGGCGCGGACATGCTCGGCCGGACCGCCGCGCTGCTCGTCGACCTGGCCGTCGACGTCGTGCCGAGTGGCTACCGGGTGGCGTCCCGACCTGGGCACGAGCATCGCCGGGCCGTCGATCTGCTCCGCTGGGACCTCGACGCCGTCCAAGAGGTGCGCGAGAAGGCCGGGGTCACTCCGCCGGTCTTCAAGGTCCAGCTGGCCGGGCCGTGGACCCTCGGCGCGGGAATCGAACTGCCCCGCGGGCATCGGGTCCTGACCGATCGCGGGGCCTTGCGGGACTTCACGTCGTCCCTGCTGGACGGCCTCACCGAACATGTCGCGGAAGTGCAGGCCAGGACCGGTGCGCCGGTGGTCGTCCAGTTCGACGAGCCGTCGTTGCCCGCGGTGCTGGCCGGGGGCCTGTCGACGCCGTCCGGCTACGGGAGCGTCCCCGCGGTGCCGGCACCCGAGGCCCGTGAGCTGCTCACGACCGTCATCGACGGCGCCCGGCGGATCACCGACCGTCCGGTGATCCTGCACTGCTGCGCCGCGAAACCACCCCTCGGCCTGCTGCGGGAGGCCGGTGCCGACGCCCTGGCCTTCGACCTCGCCGCGCTCGACGGTGCCTCCGCCGCGTTCCTCGACGAGATCGGCGAAGTGTGGGACGGCGGGGCCACGCTGTTCCTCGGCGCGGTTCCGGCCACGGTGTCCGGCGCTTCGCCGAGCCTGAAGGACGTCGGCGAGCCGGCGTTCCGGCTGGCCGACCGGCTCGGGTTCAACCGCAGCGTCCTCGCCGAACGAGCAGTGCCGACGCCCGCCTGCGGCCTTGCCGGCGCGACGCCGGAATGGATGCGCCGAGCCCTGTCGCTCACCCGAGACCTCGGCAAAGCCTTCGTCGAGCCGCCCGAGGGCTGGTGACGGAATCCGGCAACTCGCCGACGTCCGCCCCGGCGGGCAAGTAGCGTTGGCGAGGTAGCCGACCGAACGAGGACCACCCGAAACCATGCGTCTGTTCCGCCGCAAGAACGCCGCCGCCGATCCGCCCGACCCGCGTACCGCGTGGCCCGAGCAGCCCGTGCCGGACGATCCGGCGGCCGCTGCCGAAGCGTTCTGGCACGGCTGGTTCGAGCTGCTCCCGATGGTCAGCGCGGCACTCGGCGAGGGCGAGCCACACCGCGTCGAGCACGAGCTCTGCCAGCTGGTCGAGGCGCTGCACCCGCGGCTGCACTTCTCGCTCGAGCGTGGTCGCCAGGCGATCTACGCCCTGGTCGTCACCGGCCAGGAGGATCCCGAAGTGCGGCCGTTCACCGACGCGTGGCGCGCTGCCGCGCCGCCGGACGACGCGATCTGGGAGTACCACGACTCGGTGCCGCCGGTGCCCGATCCGACCGAGGTGACCGTGAATCTCGGCGAGCACCGGATCGCGCTGGCCGACGTCCGGGTCGTCGCTCAGGTGGACGACGACGAGCACGTCGTCGACGTCGCCGTCTTCCACCCGCGCTTCGGCGACCTCGACGACGCGACCCGGCGGACCATGACCTTCCTGCCGCTCGATGCGACATTGGGTGAACGCCTGGCCGCCGAACGGTTACGGCGCGTCGAGACCGCGGAGGCCGAGCCGGCCGGCTCGATCACCCTTCTGGAGTTCCGTGAACTGGTCCGTGGACTGGGCGGCGGACCGCACGAAAATGTCGGTACCGCCGACTAGGGTTACCACCCGTGAGCAGCACCGACCTTCCCCAGGACCAGAGCGCCGAGGACGTGACCGACGTCCCGGCCGACGTGCGTGAGCGGCACGGCGCCCTCGCCGAGGAACTGCGCAACCACCAGTTCCGCTACTACGTCCTGGATTCGCCGATCATCTCCGACGGGCAGTTCGACGAGCTGCTGGGCGAACTGCAGCAGCTCGAGGACCAGTACCCCGGGCTGGTCACGCCCGATTCGCCGAGCCAGCGGGTCGGAGGCACGTTCTCGACCGAGTTCACCGCGTACGACCACCTCGAGCGCATGCTCAGCCTGGACAACGTGTTCGACCAGGACGAATTCCTGGCTTGGGTGGAACGTGTCGAGAAGGAGGTCGGGCAGACCGAGTTCCTGGCCGAGCTGAAGATCGACGGGTTGGCGATCAACCTCCTGTACGAAAACGGCCACCTGACCCGGGCCCTCACCCGCGGTGACGGCCGGACCGGCGAGGACGTCACGCTCAATGTCCGCACGCTCGACCAGGTCCCGGAGACGCTGACCGGCACCGACCAATTTCCGGTGCCCGCGCTGGTCGAGGTGCGTGGCGAGGTCTACTTCCGCGTCGAGGACTTCCTCGAGCTGAACGCAAAGATGGTCGAAGCGGGCAAGCCGCCGTACGCGAACCCGCGCAACACAGCGGCCGGCTCGCTGCGGCAGAAGGATCCGAAGATCACGCGTGAGCGGCGGCTGAGGTTGATCTGCCACGGGCTCGGCAAGCGCGAAGGTTTCGAGCCCCAGCGTCAGTCGGAGGCGTACGACGCTCTGGCGGCGTGGGGGCTGCCGGTATCGCCGCACAGCAAGGTTTTGACGTCGGCCGACGAACTCACCGCGCACATCACCTACTGGGGTGAACACCGGCACGACGCCGAGCATGAGATCGACGGCGTGGTCATCAAAGTCGACAGGGTGGCGTTGCAACGGCGGCTCGGCACGACGTCGCGCGCGCCGCGGTGGGCGATCGCGTACAAGTACCCGCCCGAAGAAGCCATCACGACGCTGCTGGACATCCAGGTAAACGTCGGGCGGACCGGGCGGGTGACCCCGTTCGCCGTCACGGAGCCGGTCAAGGTCGCCGGGTCGACCGTCGCGCGCGCCACTCTGCACAACCAGGAAGAGGTCAAGCGCAAGGGCGTGCTCATCGGCGACCGGATCGTCATCCGCAAGGCCGGTGACGTCATCCCCGAGGTCCTTGGGCCGGTGGTGGACGCGCGGACCGGTGACGAACGCGAGTTCGTCATGCCTACTCATTGCCCGGCTTGCGGTACCGAACTCGCCTACCAGAAGGAAGGCGACAAGGACATCCGCTGCCCGAACAGCCGCTTCTGCCCGGCGCAGCTGCGGGAACGCCTGTTCAGCCTGGCCGGCCGCGGCGCCTTCGACATCGAGGTCCTCGGGTACGAGGCGGCGGCCGCGCTGCTCGACGCGCGGGTGATCGCCGACGAAGGCGATGTCTTCGACCTCGACGAGGACAGCCTCGCCGAGGTCGAACTCTTCCGCACCAAGGCCGGCGAGCTCTCGGCGAACGCGCGGAAGCTGCTCGCCAACCTCGAGGTGGCGAAGGACCGGCCGCTGTGGAAGGTGCTGGTCGCTTTGTCGATCCGGCACGTCGGGCCGACCGCGGCGCAGGCGCTGGCGCGCGAGTTCGGCTCGATCGAGCGCATCGAGGAGGCGACCGAGGAGGAGCTCGCGGACGTCGACGGCGTCGGCCCGACCATCGCCCGTGCCACTCGGGAGTGGTTCGAGGTCGGCTGGCACCGGGAGATCGTCGAAAAGTGGCGACGCGCCGGGGTGCGGATGGAGGAGGAGCGCGACGACTCCATCCCGCGCAACCTCGAGGGGCTGTCGATCGTGGTGACGGGCTCGCTCGACGGGTTCTCGCGCGACGAGGCCAAGGAGGTCATCATGGCCCGCGGCGGCAAGGCCGCCGGGTCGGTCTCGAAGAAGACCGCGTTCGTCGTCGTCGGGGACTCGCCTGGTTCGAAATACGACAAGGCGATCCAGCTCAAAGTGCCCGTGCTCGACGAAGCCGGCTTTCGCGTCCTGCTGGAGCAGGGCCCCGACGCGGCGCGGGAGGTGGCGCTGCCGGCCGGCGACGAAACCGCCGAAGAAGAGACTGGGGGAGAGGATGAGTGACGTCGAGATCCGCCCACCACGGCCCGAGGAATACGCCCCCGCGGGGGAGGTCACGGTGCTGGCGTACGAGGCCGATGGTCACTTGGCCGACGACGTCGGCTACGACGCGACGCTCCGCGACGTCGCGCGGAGGGCCGAGGAGGCTGAGGTCCTCGTCGCCGTGGACGGCACGGGGAAGGTGGTCGGCACCGTGACCATCGTGCTCCCGGGCTCCGAGTTCGCGGAGATCTCGCGCCCGGGCGAGCTGGAGTTCCGGATGCTGGCGGTGGCCCCGTCGGCGCGTGGTCGCGGAATCGGCGAGGCGCTGATCAACGCCGTGTTCGAGCGGGCTCGCGCGCTGGGACTCCGGAAAGTGGTGCTGAGCAGCCTCGAGCGGATGCGCAGCGCGCATCGGCTCTACGAGCGCCTCGGGTTCACGCGCCTGGCCGAGCGGGACTGGCGGCCGTTTCCGCACATCACGCTCATCGCCTACCAGATCGACGTCTGACCTGGGCTTTGTCGAGAAAGGGACGGACCCCGAGGGGCCCGTCCCTTTCGGCGACGAGTGAGTGTCAGCCGTCCAGGACGACCGCGACGATGCCGGCGAGGTGGGTGAGCCGGGCGACCTCGGCGGCGCGGAAGTTCGGGCCGCCGGGGCGGGCGACGAGCAGCGCCTTGCCCGGCTTGCCGAGCGGGGTCGCGGCGAGCTCGGTGCCGAGCTCCTTCCAGGTCTCCGGGATCCACGCCTCTTCGCTGTCGAGGACCGTCGCGCGCTCGAGCGGCAGCCACGGCAGGTCGGTGATCGGCGTCTCCGGGGCCGCGCTGGACGACGCCAGCCGGATCGCGCCGGTCTCCGAATGCTCGACGATCATCGCCCAGCCGGCGCGCACGATGCGGGGGACACCCTCGGCGAGGATGTCGAGGCCGGACTTCGGCTGCGCGGCGATCTCCTCGACGAGCTCGAGCTCCCGGTGCGTGTCCAGGACGCCCGCGTAGGGACGGACCGCGTCCACTTCGACGCCTTCGACGCTCTCGGCTGCCGTGATCAGCGCGTCGGGCAGGCGGCCCGACGGGAGCTCGACGACCAGGTCGTCGACGGCGGTCCCGTTGCCGCGTTCGACGACGTCCACGCTGAGGATGTCGGCGCCTACCGTGCCGAGCGCCGTGGCGACCGCGCCGAGGGTCCCCGGGCTGTCCGGAAGGAGGACCCGGATCAGGAACGACACCACGCGCCCCTCTCACCTCTGGCGTCCCAGCCTTGCCGTGGGACGCTCGATGCCGGTCGCCGATTGTGACAGACCCAACCGGCTCGCGGGACCTGCTGTCCGCCGGGCGGGATGTGAGCGTCGCCGGACGGCAGCCGGCCTGCGCCGGGCGTAACCCAGTCGAGTCCGCCCGCGCCGCCACCATAGACTTGCAGCTTCCGAGACAACCCGCACAGCACAACCCGGGAGTCACCCGCGTGCCCAACATTTCCCGAGACGAGGTCGCGCACCTCGCGAAGCTGGCCAGGCTGGCCGTGACCGACGACGAGATCGACGTCTTCGCCGGCCAGCTCGACCATATCCTGGACTCGGTGGCCAAGGTGAGCGAGGTCGCCGCCGCCGACGTGCCGCCCACATCGCACGCCGTGCCGCTGACGAACGTTTTCCGACAGGACGTCGTCGTCCCCGGGCTCACGCAGCAGCAGGCGCTGGCCGGTGCGCCGGCCGCCGAAGACGGCCGGTTCCGGGTGCCGCGGATTCTGGGGGAAGAGCAGTGAGCGAGCTCATCAAGCTGACCGCCGCGGAGCTGGCGGGGAAGATTCACTCGCGCGAGGTGTCCGCGGTCGAGGTCACGCAGGCCCACCTGGACCGGATCGCCGAGGTCGACGACCACATCCACGCGTTCCTGCACGTCGACACCGAGGGCGCGCTGGCCGCGGCCAAGAAGGTCGACGAGGGCCTCGCCGAGGGCCAGGCGCCCGCGTCGCCGCTGGCCGGCGTGCCGCTCGCGCTCAAGGACGTGCTGACCACCGAGGGCGTGCCGACCACCTGTGGTTCGAAAACGCTCGAAGGCTGGTTGCCGCCGTACGACGCGACCGTGACGCGCAAGCTGCGCGAGGCCGGTGTCGTCATCCTCGGCAAGACGAACATGGACGAGTTCGCCATGGGGTCGTCGACCGAGAACTCCGCGTACGGACCGACGCACAACCCGTGGGACCACGCCCGCATCCCGGGCGGGTCGGGCGGTGGCTCGTCGGCGTCGATCGCGGCGTTCGAGGCCGCCATCGCCATCGGCACCGACACCGGTGGGTCGATCCGGCAGCCGGGGGCCGTCACCGGGACCGTCGGGGTCAAGCCGACCTACGGCGGGGTGTCGCGGTACGGGCTGGTCGCATTTTCGTCCTCGCTCGACCAGGCCGGGCCGTGCGCGCGGACGGTGCTCGACGCCGCCCTGCTGCACGAGGTCATCGCCGGGTACGACCCGCGGGACTCGACGTCGATCGACGCGCCGGTGCCGCCCGTCGTCGCCGCGGCGCGTCAGGGCGCGACCGGTGACTTGAAGGGCGTCAAGGTCGGCGTGGTGAAGGAGTTCGGCGGCGACGGCTACCAGGCCGGCGTGCTGCGGTCGTTCCAGGCCGCGGTGGAGCAGCTGCGTGCGCTCGGCGCCGACGTCGTCGAGGTGTCTTGTCCGAATTTCGTCTACGCGCTGCCCGCCTACTACCTGATCGCGCCGAGCGAGTGCTCGTCGAACCTCGCGCGGTTCGACGCCATGCGCTACGGCCTGCGCGTCGCCGACGACGGCACGCACAGCGCCGAAGAGGTCATGTCGCTCACCCGTGAAAAGGGCTTCGGCGCCGAGGTCAAGCGGCGGATCATGCTGGGCACCTACGCGTTGTCGTCCGGCTACTACGACGCCTACTACGGCTCGGCGCAGAAGGTGCGCACGCTCATCACGCGTGACTTCGACGCCGCCTTCGAGCAGGTCGATGTCCTCGTTTCGCCCACGACGCCGACCACGGCGTTCAAGATCGGCGAGCGCGTCGACGACCCGATGGCGATGTACCTCGCAGACCTGTGCACGATCCCGTCGAACCTGGCCGGCAACGCCGCGATGAGCGTGCCGAGCGGACTGTCGGACGAGGACGGGCTGCCGGTCGGGCTGCAGATCATGGCCCCGGCGCTCGCCGACGACCGGCTCTACCGGGTCGGCGCCGCCTACGAGGCCGCCCGCGACGCCGCCGCCGGCGGGGCGCTCATCCACAAGGTCCCGGAGCTGGGAGGAACGAAGTGACTGCCGTGGCCGAGTTGATGGACTACGCCGACGTCGTCGAGCGGTTCGACCCGGTGCTCGGGCTCGAGGTCCACGTCGAGCTGAACACGAACACGAAGATGTTCTGCGGCTGCCCGAACGAGTTCGGCGGCGAGCCGAACACAAAGGTCTGCCCGACCTGTCTCGGCCTTCCCGGGGCGCTGCCGGTCGTCAACGGCAAGGCCGTCGAGGGCGCGATCCGGATCGGCCTGGCGCTGAACTGCGAGATCGCCGAGTGGTGCCGGTTCGCGCGGAAGAACTACTTCTACCCGGACATGCCGAAGAACTTCCAGACCTCGCAGTACGACGAGCCGATCGCCTTCAACGGCTACCTCGACGTCACCCTCGACGACGGCGAGGTCGTGCGCGTGGAGATCGAGCGCGCGCACATGGAGGAGGACACCGGCAAGTCGCTGCACGTCGGCGGCGCCACCGGGCGGATCCACGGTGCCGAGCACTCGCTGCTCGACTACAACCGGGCCGGCGTACCTCTGATCGAAATCGTGACGAAGCCGATCGAAGGCACGGGTGAGCGGGCGCCCGAGGTCGCGCGGGCCTACGTGAGCGCGTTGCGCGACCTGCTTCGCGCGCTCGACGTCTCCGACGTCCGGATGGACCAGGGCTCGCTGCGGTGCGACGCGAACGTCTCGCTGATGGCGAAGGACGCGACCGAGTTCGGGACGCGCACCGAGACGAAGAACGTCAACTCGCTGCGCAGCGTCGAGCGCGCCGTCCGCTACGAGATGACGCGGCAGGCGGCGATCCTCGCCGAGGGCGGTTCGATCAAGCAGGAGACGCGGCACTTCCAGGAGGCCGACGGCACCACGTCGCCGGGCCGGACGAAGGAGACCGCCGAGGACTACCGGTACTTCCCGGAGCCCGACCTGGTCCCGATCGCGCCGTCGCGCGAGTGGGTCGAGGAACTCCGCGGGACGCTGCCGGAGATGCCCTCGGAACGGCGGAAGCGGATCCAGCAGGAATGGTCGCTTTCCGACGAGGCCCTGCGTGACCTGCTGAACGTCGGTGCCGTCGACCTCGTCGCGGCTACCGTCGAGGCCGGCGCGACCCCGGACGAGGCGCGCGGCTGGTGGGTCAACACCCTCGCCCAGGAGGCGAACGCGCGCGAGGTCGAGCTGACCGACCTGGCGATCACGCCGAAGCAGGTCGCCGAGGTGATCGGGCTCGTGTCGTCCGGCGAGCTGACGAACAAGCTCGCCAAGGAGGTCGTCCAGGGCGTGCTCGCCGGCGAGGGCGAGCCGCGGGACGTCGTGGAGAAGCGTGGGCTGAAGGTCGTCTCGGACGACTCGGCGCTGCTCGCGGCGATCGACGAGGCCCTCGCGGCACAGCCGGACGTCGCGGACAAGATCCGCGGCGGCAAGGTCGCCGCGGCGGGTGCCATCGTCGGCGCGGTCATGAAGGCGACCAAGGGACAGGCCGATGCCAAGCGGGTCCGCGAGCTGATCATCGAGCGGGTCGGTTCCTGACCGTTTTCATGACAAAGCCGGGATTCGTCAAAAGCGTCACCTGGCGCGAGTGGCTCGGCCTGGCGGCCGGGCTGCTCGCGCTGGGCTCGACGTTCCTGCCGTGGACCACGCTGACCGCGACCAGGTCGGACATCGAAGACATCTTCGCGCAGCTGCCCCGGGGTGACGTCGTCCGCGACGCGTGGCACTCGAGCTTCTTCGCCTGGTGCCCGCCGCTGCCGTTGCTGCTGGCCGGGCTGGTCGTGGTCGTTTTCGGGCGAATCCGGACCCTGCGGGTCAGCGGCCTGCCGCAGCTGTGGCTGGTGGTCGCCGCCGCGTCGCTGCTGCTGATGGTGCTCGGGTGGGTCACCCTGGACTGGGAGTTCGACGCCGACCAACGCGGGATCTTCGAGGCCGCCGGAGTTGCCATCCGGCCCGGCCTCGGCCGGTACCTGGGGCTGCTCGCGGCGCTGGTTTCGGGGGTTGCCGCTTTTCAGGACATGCGGGCGATGCGGGCCGAAAGCCGGCAGCCGCGGAAGGCTCGCAACAAGAGCGGCTGATCTCCCGGCCGTGTAGGGGGCATCTCCGCGGACCTCGCCACGAAGTGATCAAGCGGCGCTTTCATGAGGAGCTCACCGCGGGCAAACTGCGGCTGGGTTGAGCAGTCGTCCGACCGGTGGATCGCGGTCGCTGACAACGTTGACATCGTGGTCGCCCGTTGCGTGAGAAAGCGCTTTCTGAGACGGTCGGGGAGGCGCGCAGCCCGGCCGCGGACGTTCTCGTTGCCCGTGGGTTGGCGGGCCGTGTGGGTCGGTGCTGCTGGTGCGCCGGAACCGTGGAGGGAGACCCGGGGTGGCTCAGGGAAAGCGCTTACGGGTGGCCGTCGTCGGGAGCTCGCCGTCGGTGGGTATTTGCCGCTGCGTGAGGCGATGGGGGACGGCGACTCCGGACCGCTGCGCGCGTTCCACCGGGCGGCCGTCGCGCTCGTCGCGCCGAAGGTCGCAGAGTGGGTACCGCGCTGGCGGGCCGGGGCGTTGCGGGCCGCCGAACTGACCGGTGCGCAGCTGAAGGCCCTCGCCGACGGTGACGGGAGCCACCTCGAGGGGTCCGGCCTGCGGGTCGCGACGCCGTCGAACCCGGACGGCTACGGCATGTGCGGCCGCCGCGCCGAATACGACATCCCGCTCGACCAGGAAGGCGTGCAGTGATGAACCAGTCCAGCATCGGAGTGCTGCTCAACGGGGTCACGGGCCGGATGGGCTACCGGCAGCACCTGCTCCGGTCGGTCCTGTCGATCCGCGAACAGGGCGGCGTCGCCCTGCCGGACGGCAGCCGCGTGCAGCTCGAGCCGGTCCTCGCCGGGCGCAACGCCGCGAAGCTCAAGGACCTCGCCGACCGGCACGGCCTGACCGCCTGGACCACCGACGCCGATTCCGCGCTGCAGGACGTCGACGTCTACTTCGACGCGCAGCTGACGTCGGCGCGCGAGCCGTCGGTGCGGGCGGCGATCGCCGCGGGCAAGCACGTCTACGCCGAGAAGCCCCTTGCCGAAAAACTGACATCGGCGCTGGAGCTGGCCGGGCTCGCCCGGGACGCCGGGATCTGCCACGGCGTCGTCCACGACAAGCTGTTCCTGCCGGGCCTGCTGAAGCTGCGCCGGCTGGTCGACGGCGGGTTCTTCGGGCGGGTTCTGTCGGTGCGCGGCGAGTTCGGCTACTGGGTGTTCGAGGGCGACTGGCAGGACGCGCAGCGCCCGAGCTGGAACTACCGCGCCGAGGACGGCGGCGGGATCGTGCTCGACATGTTCTGCCACTGGAACTACGTGCTCGAGAACCTCTTCGGCCACGTCTCGGCGGTGACGGCGAAGGCGGTGACGCACATCCCGCGCCGCTGGGACGAGCAGGGCCAGGCGTACGCCGCGACGGCGGACGACGCCGCGTACGGGATCTTCGAGCTCGAGTCGGGGGTCATCGCGCAGATCAACTCGTCGTGGTCGACGCGCGTCTTCCGCGACGAGCTGGTCGAATTCCAGGTCGACGGCACCGAGGGCAGCGCGGTCGCCGGGCTGCGGCGCTGCCGCGTCCAGCACCGCTCGGCGACGCCCAAGCCGGTGTGGAACCCGGACCTGCCGGCCACCGAACCCTTCCGCGACCAGTGGCAGGAGGTCCCGGACAACGCCGAGTTCGACAACGGCTTCAAGGCGCAGTGGGAGGAGTTCGTCCGGGACGTCGTCGCCGGGCGGCAGCACCGCTACGACTTCTTCTCCGCCGCCCGCGGGCTGCAGGTGGCCGAGGCCGGGCTGACGTCGTCGGCCGAGGGACGGCGGGTGGAGCTGAAGCCCCTCGCCTAGTCCCGGCCGTTGCCGCCGCCGGACGTGGCCGGGGTGATCAGCACGACGCGGTCGTCGCTGGAGACCGGGTGGCCGCCGTCCTTGTTGACCGTGCCCGCCACCGCCAGCTGCGGGTTGATCATGCTCATGCCGGCGAGCCGCCCGTACGTCACCGGCGGCTTGCCGGTCTTGCCGTCGAGGCTCACCGTCGGCTTGCCGCTGATCGCGCCGTCGGGGGTGACCGGCAGGTTCTGGAGGTTGCCGGCCAGCGACGTGCCGACCGAGAGCGAGCCGTTGGCGTCGACGAAGTCGGCGCAGCCCGCGACACCCGGCTTGTCCGGCCACGTCCACGCCGGCGTCGACAGCGGCTTCCCGGCCTGGACCCGGTAGAGGGCGTCCTTGTCGGCCAGGCGATCGGTGACCCACACGCGGCCGCCGTCGGCCGACGCGCAGACCCCGCCCGGGGCGTGCAGGCCGGCCGCCACCACGAGCGCCCCGTTCGGGTTGCTCGCCGCGGCCTTGCCGGAGGTGTCGATCCGCAGCAGCTTCCCGGCGAGGGAGCTCGGGTTGGCCGCGGCCCCCGGGTCGCCCGCGTCGCCGGTCGCCACGAGCAGGGCGCCCCGGTTGTCGGTGCCGATCGTGCCGCGGTTGCCGGACGCGCCCTTCGGGATGCCGGTGAGCACCGGCTTCGGCGCCTGGCCCTGGGCGAAGCGCACCACGCGGTTGTCGGTCGCGGTCGTGATGTAGGCGAAGACCAGCTGGTCCTCGACGTACGACGGCGACAGCGCCAGGCCGGTCAGGCCGCCGTCACCCGCCGCCTCGACGTCGAGCTTCGCGAAGTCCGTCGCGTCCTTGCCGCCGGTCGCGAGCAGCACGCGACCGCTCTTGCGCTCGCCGGCGAGCGCGCTCGGCGTGGAGCCGTCACCCGGCAGGCCAGCCACCGCGGCGACCGTGTCCTGACACGTCGCGATCACCGACGGATCGAAGTCCTTGCAGCCCTGCGGTGGCGGCACCGGCGCGGCCGTCCCACCGGGGCGGACCTGCTTGCCGTCGCTGCCGGAGTCCGCGCCGGGGCCCTGGACCTCGGGCGGCGACTCGGGGCTGGGGACGGGCGCGGGGCTGAACGTCTGGCCCGCCGCGGTGTCGTCGAACCGCGCGCACCCGGCGGGCAGCAGGACGCCGCAGGCCACGATCGCGAGCAGGGCCGAGCGGTAGCGGGTGCGCATGATCCCCCAGCCTAGGTGCCGGTGCGTGAACCATGGGTGAGTACTCCTCGATTACGTTGGAGATCATGACGCTGACCGTGCTGGTGCCCGACGACGAGGGCATGACCGTGCTCGCCGAGGTCCCGCGGGTCCTGCCCGTGCGCTACCAGTGGGGCGAGCCGGTGCCGCCCGAAGCCGGGAAGGCCGAGGTGCTCATCCCCGGCAAGCACCCGCCCGGCGAGCAGCTGTGGCGCACGGTGCCGAACCTGAAGCTGATCCAGCTGCTGTCCGCCGGCGCCGAGGACTGGGTGGGCAAGGTGCCCGACGGCGTCCTGCTCTCCACCTGCCGCGGCGCGCACGGCGGGAGTTCGGCCGAGTGGGTCGTCGCCGCGCTGCTGTCGATGTACCGGAAGCTGGACGTCTTCGCCGCGGCGCAGCGCGAAGGCCGGTGGGAGCGGCAGACGGCGGACACGCTGCAGGGCAAGCGCGTGCTCATCATCGGCGCCGGCGACCTCGGGCAGCACCTGCGGCGGCGGCTCGAGCCGTTCGACGCGCGCTGCACGATGGTCGGGATGACCGCGCGGCAGGGCGTGCACGGCGTGCGCGAGCTGCCAGGGCTCCTGGAACTGCACGACGTCGTGGTGCTGATGGTGCCGCTGACGTCGCGGACGCGCGGGATGGTCGACGCGGAGTTCCTGGCCCGGATGCGCGACGGAGCGGTGCTGGTCAACGTCGCGCGCGGCGCCGTCGTGGACACCGATGCCCTGGTCGCCGAATTGACCACGGGCCGGTTGCGGGCCGCCCTCGACGTGACCGATCCCGAGCCGCCGCCCGCCGGGCACCCGCTGTGGACGGCGCCGGGGCTGCTGCTGACGCCGCACGTCGGCGGGGCCGTGCGCGGGGTCCGGGGCCGTTCGTACGCCGTCGCCGCGGCCGAGATCGCCCGGTACGCCGGCGGGGAGCTGCCCGACAACCTCGTCCACGGCGAATACTGAGCTCGCCAGGCCCGCGGCGATCCCCTAACCTGCGCGGGTGAGCAGTGGAGACGACTTTTCGCAGCAGCCCACCAGCGTCCTGTCGGGCGTCGAGGACGACCGGTCGGACGACACGCCGCGCCAGGGCGGGCTGGGCTTCGGCCTGCTGATCCTGCGGCTGGCGCTCGGCGTGACCATGGGCGCGCACGGGCTGCAGCACCTGTTCGGCCTGTTCGGCGGGCCGGGCATCGGCGGGTTCGCGCGGGTGCTGGAGACCTTCGGGTACCACAAGCAGACGACGCTGCTGGCGTGGATCACCGGCATCACCGAGGTGGGCGGCGGGGTGCTGGTGATCGTCGGGCTGTTCACACCGCTGGCCGCGGCGGGTCTGCTGGGGGTGGCGGCGAACGCGGTGTACGCGAAGTTCCACGGCGGGTTCTTCGAGGGCTCCGGGCAGGGGTTCGAGTTCGAGCTGCTGCTGGCGGCTTCGGCGTTGAGCCTGCTGTTCACCGGGGCGGGGCCGGTTTCGCTGGAGCGGAACACGCCTTGGCGGAAACGGCCGTTGCCGCTGGGGCTGGTTTCGCTGCTGCTGGCGGCCGCGGCGGCGGTGGTGGTCATCGTTTTGACGCGGTAGGGCTGGGGCGGCTCGATCGGGTGGCTTCGGCTTCCGTGGCGGCGGAAACTGTCGGTGGGCGCCGGTAACGTTGAAATCGGGGGTCCCCCGGCGGCTGTGGACAACTCGGCGGCTCGTGCCGGGCTGTGGACAACTGCGGCGCGCGGGCCCGGATTTGTCGGTGGGCGCCGGTAACGTTGAATCCGGGGGTCCCCCAAGCGGCGGGGCCTGTTGTGGCATGGAAAAGGCCGCCCCGGGCGAGCCGGGGCGGCCTTCGAAAACAGCCGACCTACTTGTTCACGTCCCGCACCGCACCCGTGTCCGCCGAGGTCGCCATCCGGGCGTACGCGCGCAGCGCCGCCGTCACCGGGCGCTGGCGCTCCTTCGGCTGCCACGGCCTCTCCGACGCCTCCATCTTCGCGCGGCGCTCGGCCAGCACCTCCGGGGCGACCAGCAGCTCCAGGCGCCTCTCGTGGACGTCCAGCAGGATTCGGTCGCCGTTCTCCACCAGGCCGATCAAGCCGCCCGCCGCGGCCTCCGGGCTGATGTGGCCCACCGAAATGCCCGATGATCCGCCCGAAAAACGGCCGTCCGTGATCAACGCGCACTTCTTGCCCAGGCCCGAGCCCTTCAGGAACGCCGTCGGGTGGAGCATCTCCTGCATGCCCGGGCCGCCCGCCGGGCCTTCGTAGCGGATCACCAGGACCTCGCCCGGCTGGATCTCCTTCTTCAGGATCGCCGACACCGCCTCCTCCTGGCTCTCCAGGACCCGCGCCGGGCCCTCGAAGTGCCACAGGTCCTCGTCGATGCCCGCGGACTTGATCACCGCGCCGTTCTCCGCCAGGTTGCCGCGGAGGATCGCCAGGCCGCCGTCCTTCGTGTACGCGTGCTCGACGTCCCTGATGCAGCCCTCCGCCGCATCCGTGTCCAGGGACGACCAGCGGTTCGACGTCGAGAACGCCTGCGTCGTGCGGACCCCGCCCGGCGCCGCGTGGAAGAGCTCCACAGCCTCCGGAGAAGGCGACGATGCCCGGATGTCCCAGGCGGCAAGCCACGACGACAGATCCGGCGAGTGGACCGACCACACGTCCGTGTTCAGCAGGCCGCCGCGGTACAACTCGCCCAGGATCGCCGGGATTCCGCCCGCGCGGTGGACGTCCTCCATGTGGTAGTCCGAGTTCGGCGCCACCTTCGACAGGCACGGCACGCGGCGGCCGATCGCGTCGATGTCGGCGATCGTGAAGTCGACCTCGCCCTCCTGGGCGGCCGCGAGGATGTGCAGCACCGTGTTCGTCGAGCCGCCCATCGCCATGTCGAGGGCCATCGCGTTCTCGAACGCCGCCTTCGACGCGATCGAACGCGGCAGCACCGACTCGTCGTCGTTTTCGTACCAGCGGCGGCACAGCTCGACGACCGTGCGGCCGGCCTCCTCGAACAGCGCTCGGCGCGCGGCGTGCGTCGCCAGCGTGGAGCCGTTGCCGGGAAGCGACAAACCGAGGGCCTCGGTGAGGCAGTTCATCGAGTTCGCGGTGAACATGCCGGAGCACGAACCGCACGTCGGGCAGGCCGAACGCTCGACGACGGCCAGCCCGTCCTCGTCGACCTCGGGGCTCGCCGACGCCGCGATCGCCGTGATCAGGTCGGTCGGGGCCTGCGCGACGCCGCCCACGACGACCGCCTTGCCTGCCTCCATCGGGCCGCCGGAGACGAACACCACCGGGATGTTCAGGCGCATCGCCGCGTTCAGCATGCCCGGGGTGATCTTGTCGCAGTTGGAGATGCACACCAGCGCGTCGGCCTGGTGCGCGTTGACCATGTACTCCACCGAGTCGGCGATGATCTCGCGCGAGGGCAGCGAGTAGAGCATCCCGGAGTGCCCCATGGCGATGCCGTCGTCGACGGCGATCGTGTGGAACTCGCGGGCGACGCCGCCGGCTTCCTTGACCGCCTCGGCGACGATCTCGCCGAGGTCCTTCAGGTGCACGTGGCCCGGCACGAACTGGGTGTAGGAGTTGGCGATCGCGACGATCGGCTTGCCGAAGTCGCTGTCGGTCATGCCCGTGGCGCGCCAGAGCGAGCGCGCGCCCGCCGCGTTGCGGCCGTGGGTGGTGGTCCGGGAACGGAGAGGCGGCACGGGAACTCCCAGGTCAAAGGGTGGCCGGCGAAACTGGTAGAACCAATTTACGCTGTCGGGCCAAGCCCGTCCGTCGAGGGTGGGGGACCGGGTTGCGCCGTCGGCCGCCGCGGGGTCACTCGCCGGTCGACGTGCCGGGCTTGATGTCCTCGGGGGCCAGCTGCCCGCTCGGGTCCGCGACCAGACCCTCGCTCACCAGCGACAGCACCGGCAGGTGCCGGGTCCGCACGGTCGGCAGCGGCACCTTCGTGTCGTCCTGCAGCACCGCCTGCACGCGGGACTTCTTCGTGATCGCCAGCCCCTTGAGCGCCGACCACGGGATGTCGCGGTGGCCGAACACCGTGCGGACGGCCAGTCCGGACCGCGTGGCGACCGTGCGGTGGCGGATAACGAACACCGCCAGCGCGATCGGGAAGATGTAGAGCCACTGCAGGTACGGGATCTCCCCGAGCGCGATCGGCGTCACGCAGATCGTCAGGAGAGCGATCGCCATGAAGGACGTGCGCGGGATCCGGAAGACGGCCTTCCGGCCTTCGTCCTGCTGTTTTTCGGCCACGCGGAAATGGTGCACCGCGCGCACGCGCGGCTCGAACCCGGGTCGCGCCGGTGTGACCCACGTCCACCATGCGGACACGTCATCCCGCAGAGTTGACACCCGCACGGCGTTCGGTCTAGCGTCGTCGCCGTGACACCGCTGACCGGCCTCGTACTTCCCAAGCGCGTCGACGCTTAGGGAAGACTTTCCGCTGCGTCGACGCGCGAACCCTCGTGCGACCTTACGGTCGGCGAGGGTTTTTTGTTGCCCTAGGGAAGCAATTCCCGGCCCCACCGCACAGAACCGACCCGAACGAGTGACACCCGAGACCCACGAGGCAGATCCGATGACCAGTGCGACGTCGCGCAGCGACGCGAAGCCCGGGCCGACGCCCGGAACGCCCGGAGCACGTCCGAAGCCGGCCCCACCGGCGGGAACGCCGGTGCGCGTCACCGGCGCGCAGTCCCTCGTGCGCTCGCTCGAGGCCGTCGGCGCCGAGGTGGTCTTCGGGATTCCGGGCGGCACCATCCTGCCCGCCTACGACCCGCTGCTCGACTCGACGAAGGTCCGCCACGTCCTGGTCCGCCACGAGCAGGGCGCCGGGCACGCGGCCACCGGCTACGCGCAGGCCACCGGCAAGGTCGGCGTCTGCATGGCCACCTCGGGCCCGGGCGCGACCAACCTGGTCACCCCGCTCGCCGACGCGAACATGGACTCGGTCCCGGTCGTGGCCATCACCGGCCAGCAGTCCCGGGCGCTGATCGGCACCGACGCGTTCCAGGAAGCCGACATCTGCGGCATCACGATGCCGATCACCAAGCACAACTTCCTCGTCACCGACCCCGCGGACATCCCGCGGACCATCGCCGAGGCGTTCCACCTGGCCGCGACGGGCCGACCCGGCCCGGTCCTGGTGGACATCCCCAAGGACGTGCTGCAGGAGATGACCTCGTTCTCCTGGCCGACGGAGCTGCGGCTGCCGGGCTACCGCCCCACGCTGCGCCCGCACGGCAAGCAGGTCCGCGAAGCCGCGAAGCTGATCGCGAAGTCGCGGCGCCCGGTGCTCTACGTCGGCGGCGGCGTCATCAAGGCCGAGGCGCACGAGCAGCTGAAGCAGCTCGCCGAGCTGACCAACATCCCGGTCGTCACCACGCTGATGGCGCGCGGCGCGTTCCCCGACTCGCACCCGCAGCACCTGGGCATGCCGGGCATGCACGGCTCGGTCGCCGCGGTCGCCGCCATGCAGCGCGCCGACCTGCTGATCGCGCTCGGCGCCCGGTTCGACGACCGGGTCACCGGCCAGCTGTCCTCCTTCGCGCCGGACGCCGCGGTCGTGCACGCCGACATCGACCCGGCCGAGATCTCCAAGAACCGCAAGGCCGACGTGCCGATCGTGGGCGACTGCAAGGAGATCATCGGCGAGCTGATCACCGCGGTCACGACGGAGTTCGACCACAGCGGCAAGCCGGACCTGGCCGACTGGTGGACCCAGGCCGACGACTGGCGCAAGACCTACCCGGCCGGCTACGAGTGGCCGGACGACGGTTCGCTGTCGCCGCAGTACGTCATCGAGCGCATCGGCGAGATCGTCGGCCCGGACGCCGTCTACGCCGCCGGTGTCGGCCAGCACCAGATGTGGGCCGCGCAGTTCGTCAAGTACGAGAACCCGCGCACCTGGATCAACTCCGGCGGCCTCGGCACCATGGGCTACGCCGTGCCGGCCGCGATGGGCGCGCAGTTCGGCGTCCCGGACACGCAGGTGTGGGCGATCGACGGCGACGGCTGCTTCCAGATGACCAACCAGGAGCTGGCCACCTGCGCCATCGAGGGCGCGCCGATCAAGGTCGCCGTCATCAACAACGGCAACCTGGGCATGGTCCGGCAGTGGCAGAACCTCTTCTACTCGGAGCGGTACTCCAACACCGACCTCGGCACGCACAAGCACCGCATCCCGGACTTCGTGCTGCTGGCCGAGGCGCTGGGCTGCGCCGGCCTGCGGTGCGAGACGAAGGAAGACGTCGACGCCACCATCCGCCGCGCGATGGAAATCAACGACCGCCCCGTCGTGATCGACTTCGTCGTGGGGAAGGATGCCCAGGTGTGGCCGATGGTCGCGGCCGGCACCGGCAACGACGAGATCATGGCGGTCCGGGGCATCCGGCCGCTGTTCGACGACGACGAGGTCTCGGTCGAGACGACCGAGGCCGCCGCGGAAGCCGCCGGAGAGGGTGAGCGCTAGAGATGAGCGTCCACACGCTGAGTGTCCTGGTCGAGAACAAGCCGGGTGTGCTCGCGCGCGTCTCGGGCCTGTTCTCCCGCCGCGGGTTCAACATCGAGTCCCTCGCCGTCGGGCCCACGGAAAACCCCGAGGTGTCCCGCATGACGATCGTGGTCGCCGTGGAAGAGCTACCGCTCGAACAGGTGACGAAGCAGCTCAACAAGCTGGTCAACGTGATCAAGATCGTCGAGCTGGAGCAGTCGACCGCCGTGCAGCGTGAACTGCTGCTGGTGAAGGTGCGCGCCGACAACACCGTGCGCAGCCAGGTCCTCGAAACCGTCCAGCTCTTCCGGGCCAAGGTGGTGGACGTCTCTCCGGAGGCACTCACCGTCGAGGCCACCGGGACGTCCGACAAGATCGGTGCGTTGCTGCGGATGCTGGAGCCGTATGGCATCCGCGAACTCGTGCAGTCCGGCATGGTCGCGGTGGGTCGCGGCGCCCGTTCGATCACCGCCACATCACCGCGCTGAAGCAAGTAAGTCAGGAAAGGAAGCAGTACCCCCATGGCAGTGGAAATCTTCTACGACGACGACGCCGACCTCTCGATCATCCAGGGGCGCAAGGTCGCTGTCATCGGCTACGGCAGCCAGGGCCACGCCCACTCGCTGAGCCTGCGCGACTCCGGCGTCGACGTCCGCATCGGCCTGCCCGAGGGGTCCAAGTCGCGGGCGAAGGCCGAGGAACAGGGCCTGCGCGTGCTCACCCCGGCCGAGGCGTCGGCCGAGGCCGACCTGATCATGATCCTGGCGCCGGACACCAAGCAGCGCTTCATCTACGAGCAGGACATCGCCCCGAACCTCAAGGACGGCGACGCCCTCTTCTTCGGGCACGGCTTCAACATCCGCTACGACCTGATCAAGCCGCCGTCGAACGTCGACGTCGCGATGGTCGCCCCCAAGGGTCCGGGCCACCTGGTCCGCCGCCAGTTCGTCGACGGCAAGGGCGTCCCGGCGCTCATCGCGGTCGAGCAGGACGCCACCGGCAACGCCCAGGCGCTCGCGCTGTCCTACGCGGCCGCCATCGGTGGCGCCCGCGCCGGCGTCATCAAGACGACGTTCACCGAGGAGACCGAGACCGACCTCTTCGGCGAGCAGGCCGTGCTCTGCGGTGGCGCGTCCGCGCTGGTGCAGACCGGGTTCGAGGTGCTCACCGAGGCCGGCTACGCCCCGGAGATCGCCTACTTCGAGGTGCTGCACGAGCTCAAGCTGATCGTCGACCTCATGTACGAGGGCGGCATCGCGCGCCAGCGCTACTCGATCTCCGACACCGCCGAGTACGGCGACCTGACCCGCGGCCCGCGCGTCATCTCGCCGGCGGTCAAGGAGGAGATGAAGAAGATCCTCGGCGAGATCCAGGACGGCACGTTCGCGCGTGAGTGGGTCGCCGAGGACGAGGCCGGCCGGCCGAACTTCACCAAGCTCGAGGAGCAGGGCAACCAGCACCCGATCGAGGAGACCGGCAAGAAGCTCCGCGGCCTGATGTCGTGGGTGGACCGGCCGATCACCGAAACCGCCTGATCTCTCCCGGCCAGACGCCGAAGGGGACGCCCGGTGCCGGGCGTCCCCTTCGGTGCGTTCGGTGGCCGTTTCGCTACGCTGGCGACATGAGTGAGCAGCCGGTCGACGACAAGGCGCACATCCGGCACCACCTCGACTTCACGAAGGCCGAGTGGATCCGGGCCGAGCCGGAGGGCGAGACCCTCGACGACTGCGTCGAGTACGCCTTCATCGAGCACACCGACGGCGTCACCTACACAGCGATGCGGCAGTCGGCGAAGCCGGACGGCGTGATCCTCGTCTTCACGCCGGGGGAGTGGGACGCCTTCGTGAAGGGCGTCCGCGATGGCGAGTTCGACCTGCCCGAGGACCTGGCCGAGGCCTAAAGCTCCGCCGCCAGCTCCGGGATCCGGCCGAGCTCGCCGGCGATGCCGAGGTGGTCGCCGTAGTCGCGGGATTCGACGACCAGGCCGTCGCGGATGCGCATGGCGAAGATGTTGGCGATGCGGACCGGCCGCCCGCCGTAGCTGCCTTGGTAGGCGAACTCGGCGATCAGGATCTCCGGGTCGGTGCCCTCGTGGGTGACCAGGTCGGTCGCCTCGAAGTCGACACCCATGGTCGCGGCCTGCTTGAAGTGCGCGCGCAGCTCGTCGCGCGTCCGGACGACGGCCGAGCCCGGCTGGAACGGGTGCGTCACGTGGGTCTCCTCGGCGTACAGCTCCGCCAGCTCTTCGCCGCGTTTGTCGGACACGCCGTAGACGAGCTGCTCGAAGACCCCGCGCCGGCTGGCCGGGTCGCTCGACGTCCGTGGTCGAATCGGCGACAACTCGCGCGGCGGCGCCTGCTCGTAGGCCCGGATCAGCTGGTCGACGCCGTCGCGGACGGCCGCGAGCCGCAGGTAGTCGTGGTAGTCGCGGGAGTGGACGATCAGGCCGTCGCGGATGCGCAGGACCTGGATGTTGGCCGCCTCGATCGTCCGCCCGGTCTCGACCGACTCGGCGTCGTAGTCGTATTCGGCGACGATCACCTCGGGGTCGGTCGTCTCGTGGACGACGACGTTCTTGCGCGTGAGCCGCAGCGCCCCGGCGAGGACGCCGGTGAACCGTTCGTGGACGGCGTCGCGGCCGTGAAGGCGTGTCGGCCGCGGGACCGCTTGCGGGTTTTCGACGACGGTGTCCTCGGCGTACAGGGCGGAAAGCTCGCTGAAGCGGCCTTCGCCGATGCCGTCGGACAGCGCCGCGAAGACGTCGCGGGGTGCGTTCATGGGTCCTCCCAGTGGGCAAACCGGAGTCTGTAGTCCGTCTCTGACGATACGGACTACAGACTCCGGTTGTCTACCGGAGCAGGTCCCGTGCGGCCGGCTGCCCGCACACCTCCGCCCACTTCTCCGGGGTGCCGTCGAAGATCGCGTCGCGGGCGCCGGGGTCCGCGCCGTTTTCGACCAGGGCGCGGATGACGTCGAGGTGCCCGGACTGCGCGGCCAGGTGCAGGGCCGTGACGCCTTCGCCGTGGTTCGGGCCGCCGAACGTGCCGCGGAAGTTCACGTCGGCGCCGAGCTCGAGCAGCGCCCGGACGGCGTCGAGCTTGCCCGACGCCGCCGCCCAGGCCAGTGCCGTGCCGCGGTAGACGTCGGCGTCCACGGCAGCGCCCCGCGCGACGAGCGTCCTCATCGCGTCGACGCGGTTGTTGCGGGCCGCCCAGGAGAGGGCTTCGTTGATGATCTCCGCCGGGTCGTCCGTCGGCTGCCGGCGCGGGAAACCGCTGTGGGGGCGGTAGAAGCCGCGGTGGTCGCCGCCGCGGCCCGACGTCAGGAGTTCGTCGAGGGCGTCGAGATCGCCGAGCCCGGCCGCGACGCGCAGGTTGCCCGGTGCCCGGCTGTGGACGGTCAGTTTCTCCGCGGCTTCGCGGTGACCCCAGAACAGCGCGACGACCAAGGGAGTGCCGCCGTCACCGCGAGCCGATACGTCGACGGGTGCACCGCGCTCCAGCAGGAGGTCGAGCAGGTGCGGCAGGTTGCTGTAGGCGGCCTGGTGCAGGGGTGTCCAGCCGTGGACGTTGCCGCGGGCCGGGTCGGCGCCGTGGTCGAGGAGGATCCGGCTGAGCCGCTCGTCGTGCGTAGCGCCCGCCATGCCGAGCAGGTCGTTGCCGTTGGTGCCGCGGGCGTCGACGAGCCCGGGGAACTCGTCGAGCAGCGTCTCGAGCCGCCCGGGATCGCGGGCCTCGATCGCCCGGTACGCGCGGGCGAACGGCTCGCCACTGTCCACAAGAGACTTCACGTGGTCACGGAGTGCCTTCCAGGAAACGAAACCGTGCTCCCGGGCGACGACCACGCGGGCGCCGTCCCGGGTGCGCGGCTGGTGCCACCGCTCGAACGGTTCCGTCGCTCCAGGCGTGTCGTCCTCGGCCGAGGCGAGCAGCCCGAGCGCGCGTTCGGCGTAGTACCCGACGTCCTCGTGGTACGGGTGCTGCAGGGTCTCCCCGTGCTCGGTGACGCGCCTGAGGTACGCCTGCAGTTTCGGCCAGCTCGGGAAACCGTGCTCCCGCGCGATCCGGAACTGGGCTTCGGACAGCTTCACGCCTTCGGCCCGCGCGAGGTCCTTCGCGCGCTTGCGGAGCTGTTCGAGGTTGAGTCCACCGGGCACCGTCGTGCCTCCTTTCCTCTTCGCCCGTGGTCCGCCGGCACCGGGCAGGAAAGAAGGTGCGGAGCTGGTGGTGCGGTGAAGCGGGGTGGGCTCGGCCCTTTCCGCGGACGGGACGCGGCCCCCGCCGCGCCCCGCCAGCGTACCGCGGTCAGGTCAGGACGTCGGCCAGCCTGCGGTAGGACTTCTCCGTGCGGGCCAGCACCTGGACGCAGACGTGGTCGGCGCCCGCGTCGAGGTGGGCACGGACCCGGTCCGCGATCGCCTGTTCGCCGGTCGCGACGATGGCGTCGACCAGGCGGTCGCTGCCGCCGTCGGCCAGGTCGTCGTCGGTGAACCCGAGCCGGCGCAGGTTCTCCTGGTGGTGCCGGGCCAGCCGGACGTACATGCCGACGTGCTCGCGGGCGACGTCCGGGGCCGCGTCCAGGACGACCGCCTGCTCGACGGCGAGGTACTTGCCCGGCCCGAGCCGTTCGCGCGCCATCGCGGTGTGCTCCGGCGGGACGAAGTACGGGTGGGCGCCGTCGGCGCGTTCGGCCGCCAGGTCCAGCAGCTTCGGGCCCAGTGCCGCGAGCACCCGGCGCGGCCGGGGCGACGGCTGGGGGAGGCCGGACAGCTCGGCCGCGTCCATCCCGTCGAGGAATTCGCGCAACGCCGTCAGCGGCCGCGCGCCCGGCCGGTGCCCGCCCAGGCCGGCGACGAACCGCCCCGGGTAGGCCTCGCCGAGGGCGCGGATGGCGCCTTCGGCGGCGAGCGGGGAGCGCTGGTCGAACCGCGCGACCCCGGTGGCGACGGTGAGTTTCGACGTCGCCGCCAGCAGCAGTGCCGCCTGCGTGAACGCCTCCCGGCCGGCGAACTCGCCGAACCAGATGGCGTCGAAGCCGAGTTCCTCCACTTCGGCGGCCGTTTCGCGCAGCTCGCCGATCGGGGCGCCGTCGAAGAACCGCCAGATCCCGACGCTCATCCCGTCACCGCCGGGGCCAGCTCGACCAGTGCGTCCAAGGTGGCCTCGAACGCCGGCGCGGACGGCGTGAGCAGCACGTGGTCGGCGCCCGCGTCGAGCACTTCGGCGACGCGCTTGCCGATCGTGGCCGCGTCGCCCCAGAGCACGAGGTCGTCGACGAACGCGTCGCTCGGCCCGGCGATGTCGGCCTCGGTGTAGCCGAGCCGTTTCCAGCCCGCGAGGTAGACGGTGACGGAGTACTCCCGCGACTGCGCCACCCGGCGCCGGACGCTCTCGCGGGCGTCTTCGCGGGTGCCGAGCAGGACGGTCTGCTGCGGGATCAGCAGCTTGTCCGGCCCGAGGATTTCGCGGGCGTACGGCGTGTGCGAGACCGGCTGGGCGAACGGGTGTGCACCGTCGGCGTGGTCGCGGGCGAGTTCCAGCATCTTCGGCCCGACGGCGGCCAGCACCCGCGGGAACGCGACGGGTGCGGGGGTTTCGGCCGCGGCTTCGTCCATTTCGGACAGATAGGCGCGCATCCGGTCGATCGGCCGGTAGTCCTCGCCGAGTTTCGTCGCCTGGAACGCGTGCCCGACGCCGACGCCGAGCACGAACCGGCCGGGGTGAAGCCGGGCCAGCGTCGCCCCGCCCTTGTACGCGGTCGTCCCGGCCCGCAGCCAGGTGTTCGCGATGCCGGTGCCGAGCACGACGTCCGGCACCGTGGCCAGGAGGTCGCCGAAGTGGGCGAACACCTCCCGGGTGCCGGGGCCTTCGCCGCTCCAGACCGAGCGGTAGCCGGCCTCGGCGAGCCGCCGCGTCCCTGCGCGTTCGACGTCCGGCGGTGGTTGCAGCGGTGCGCTCGGCAACCAGGCGCCGATCGCGCCGAGCCGGGCGCGGGTGTCTTCGATCAGGGTCATCCTCGTTCCCTCCAGTAAGCTGAGGCTGCCTCCGGTTAATATACGGAGGCAGCCTCCGATTGGCTAGCGGGTATGGTCGGGAGCGCGATGACCGACGTCAAACCGATGCGCGCGGACGCCCGCCGCAACTACGAGCGCCTCCTCGAGGAGGCACAGCGCGCCTTCGCCGAACACGGCGTCGAGGCGTCCCTGGAAGACATCGCGCGCCGCGCCGGCGTCGGCATCGGCACGCTGTACCGGCACTTCCCGACCCGGGACGCGCTGCTCGAGACGCTGCTGCGCGCCCGGTTCGACGCCCACGCCGAGCGGGCCCGCGAGCTGCTCACCCACCCCGAGCCGCTGAACGCCCTGCACACCTGGCTGACCGGGCTCGGCGACGCCACCGGCACCTTCCGCGGCCTGGTCGAGCTCACCGCCGACGCCCTGAACGACGAAACATCCCGGTTGTACGAGTCGTGCCACGCGATGCGCGAGCTCGGTTCCCAGCTGGTGGAACGCGCGAAGCGCGCGGGGGAGCTGCGCGAGGACGTCACGGCGCACGAGCTGCTTTTGTTGCTGCACGCGGCATCCTGGGCGGGGGGTCACCTGCCCGGCGAAGGGGGCATGCAGCGGCTGCTGGCTCTTGTTTTCGAGGGATTGCGGGCGAGTTAACACCAGACGACGCCACAGGCCCGGCCAGCGCGTTAAACTCCGCTCGACCGGGGCACAACGACGTGCTTTGACCGTTTGTCGACACAGAGCGTCCTGGAAGTGACCAGATAGTGGGAGCCGCATCGTGAGCAAGCCCGATAAACCCGTCGTTCTCATCGCGGAGAAGCTCGCCCCCTCCGTGCTGAGCGTCTTCGGTGACGAGGTGGAGGTCCGGCACGTCGACGGCACGGACCGGTCCGCGCTGCTCGAGGCGGTGAAGAGCGCCGACGCGCTCCTGGTCCGCTCCGCCACCCAGGTGAACGCCGAGGTCTTCGCGGCCACCACGCAGCTCAAGGTCGTCGCCCGCGCGGGTGTCGGCCTGGACAACGTCGAGGTGCCCGCCGCGACCGAGCGCGGCGTCCTGGTCGTCAACGCGCCGACGTCGAACATCGTCTCCGCCGCCGAGCACGCCGTCGCCCTGCTGCTGTCGGTCGCGCGCCGCGTCCCGGCCGCCGACCAGAGCCTCCGCGGCGGCGAGTGGAAGCGCAGCTCGTTCTCCGGCGTCGAGCTGCAGGGCAAGACCATCGGCGTGGTCGGCCTCGGCAAGATCGGGCAGCTGTTCTCGCAGCGCCTGGCCGCGTTCGACACGAAGCTCATCGCCTACGACCCCTACGTCTCGGCCGCCCGCGCCGCGCAGCTCGGCATCGAGCTCGTCACCCTCGACGAGCTGCTGACCCGCGCCGACGCGATCTCCATCCACCTGCCGAAGACGCCGGAGACCAAGGGCCTCATCGACGCCGAAGCGCTGAAGAAGACCAAGCCGGGCGTCATCATCGTCAACGCCGCCCGCGGCGGGCTGATCGTCGAGCAGGACTTGGCCGACGCGCTGCGCTCGGGCCACGTCGGCGGTGCCGGCATCGACGTGTTCGAGTCGGAGCCGACCACCTCGAGCCCGCTGTTCGAGCTGGAGAACGTCGTCGTGACGCCGCACCTGGGTGCTTCGACGGCCGAGGCGCAGGACCGCGCGGGCACCGACGTCGCGAAGTCGGTGCTGCTGGCCCTGCGCGGCGACTTCGTGCCGGACGCGGTGAACGTCACCGGCGGCGGCGCGGTCGGCGAGCACGTCCGCCCGTACCTGTCGCTGGTCCAGAAGCTCGGCCAGCTGCTCACGGCGCTGAACCCGACGTCGCCGACGTCGGTCACCGTGCAGGTCAAGGGCGAGATCTCGAACGAGGACACCAGCGTGCTGCAGCTGGCCGCGCTGCGCGGGGTGTTCACCGGCGTGGTCGAGGACCAGGTCACGTTCGTCAACGCGCCGCAGCTGGCGGAGAAGCTGGGCGTGCAGGTCGAGCTGGAGACCGAGCCGGAGAGCCCGAAGTTCCGCAGCCTGGTGACGGTGCGCGCGGTGCACGCGGACGGCGCGGTGCTGACCGTGTCGGGGTCGGTGACCGGCCTGGACGAGGTCGAGAAGCTGGTCGAGGTCAACGGCCGCGGCTTCGACCTGCGCGCGGAGGGCACGGTGCTGCTGGTCGAGTACCCGGACCGCCCGGGCGTGATGGGCCGCGTCGGCACGCTGCTCGGCGAGGCGGGCATCAACATCGAGGCCGCGCAGATCAGCCAGACCACGGACGGTTCGGACGCGGTGATGCTGCTGCGCGTGGACCGCCACATCGACGCGCACCTGCTGGAGCCGATCGGCGCTGCGGTCGGGGCGCACACGATCCGTGCCGTCGACTTCAACTGACGTAACAGTGAGGCTTGTTCAGCCGTCGCCCGCCGCATGGCATCCGAGTCGCTCGCGGCTTCGTGCGCGGGGTGCGGCGGGCTAGCCAGAACAAGCCTCACTTTCGAAGGCCCCCTGTCACCCGGCAGGGGGCCTTCGTGCGCAATCACATTCACATAACGGAGTCCTTTGCCTACGTAAGTAGGTGTTTTGGGGCATTAAGTTCTCCCCGCGAGGTTGAACCACGCGTCGTCGAGGGCACGGCGCTGTGCCGCGCTTCACCGTCGGGGGTGTCAGGAGCGGCAGGCAGGTTCGGGTCCAGACCTCGGGTAAGGGGCCGACTCATGAGCAGATCCCGCCTCCCCGCGCGCGCCACGACGGCGGCCTTCGCCGTCGTTCTGGCGGCCGCGCTCGGGGCGCCGGTCGCGAGCGCAGCCGATGCGCCGCTCGCCGACGGCGTCGCACCGGCCAAGATCGACGACGCGAAGCTGCAGGGCAAGCTTTCGCCGCGTCTGGGGGCCGCGCAGGGCCGGGTCACCGCGTTCGTCGAGCTGGCGAAGAAGCCGGCCGTCGACGCGTTCACCGCCGCGGAGCCGCAGGGCAAGGAGCAGGCCAAGCGGGCCGCCAAGGCCGCGAAGGCCGACACCGCCGCCGCCGTGGACGCGGTTGTCGGGCAGCTGCGCGCGGCCGACGCCAAGCCGCAGGTCGTCACCCAGACCGCCAACGCCGTTCCCGGTTTGGTCGTCACCGCCGACGCCGCGAAGCTGCGTGAGGTCGCGAAGCGGGCCGACGTCGTCGCGGTGCGGACGGTCGTGCCGAAGACGCGCACCAACGCCAGCGCCGAGCAGCTGACCAACACCCTCGCCGCCTGGCAGCAGACCGGCAAGTTCGGGGACAACGTCCGCGTCGGCGTCATCGACGACGGCATCGACTACACCCACGCCGACTTCGGCGGCCCCGGCACGCAGGCCGCCTACAAGAGCGTCGATGCCACCAAGCCGACCCCGCTCTTCCCGAGCGCCAAGGTCGTCGGCGGCACCGACCTCGTCGGCGACGACTACGACGCCGCCACGGCCGGCAAGACCACCCCCAAGCCGGACCCGAACCCGCTCGCCTGCGGTGAACACGGCACGCACGTCGCCGGCACCATCGGCGGCTTCGGCGTCACCGCGGACGGCAAGACCTTCAAGGGCGACTACAAGAAGCTGGACGCCAAGAAGGTCGACGCGATGCAGATCGGCCCGGGCACCGCGCCGAAGTCGCTGCTCTACGCGATCAAGGTGTTCGGCTGCACGGGCTCGACGAACGTCACCTCGCAGGCCCTGGACTGGGCGCTCGACCCGGACGGCGACGGCGACTTCACCGACCACCTCGACATCGTCAACCTCTCCCTCGGCTCCGACTTCGGCGCCCCGGACGACCCGGACTCGCTGTTCGTGCGCAAGCTCGCCGCGAACAACGTCCTCCCGGTGATCTCCGCGGGCAACGGCGGCGACATCAACGACATCGCCGGCTCCCCGGGCAACACCCCCGAGGCGCTCACCGTCGCCAGCACGCGCGACGCGGGCATCCTGCGCGACGCCGCCGAGGTCAAGGCGCCTTCGACGGCCGCGGGCCAGAAGACCGGCCAGTACAGCCAGAACTACACCGGCTACGACACCCTGGACCTGACCGCGCCGGTGGTGGCCCTGTCGGCGGCGAACGCGGCAGGCTGCGCGCCGTACTCGGCCGAGGACAAGGCGAAGGCCGCCGGCAAGTTCGTCTTCCTCGAGTGGGACGACAACGACGCGACCCGCGCCTGCGGTTCGGCGGGCCGTTCCAACAACGCGCAGGCCGCTGGGGCCAAGGGCGCGCTGCTGTCGTCCACTTTGGAGCACTTCACCGCCGGCATCGCGGGCAACGCCGGGATCCCGGTGTTCCAGTTCACCGGCTCGGCCACGAAGACGGTGCGCCCGGCGCTGACCGCGGGCACGCTGCAGGTCCGGCTCTACGGCACCGGCCGCGCCTCGATCCAGACCTACGACAAGACGATCGTGGACACCCCGAGCTCGTTCACCTCGCGCGGCACCCGCGGCCCGGCCGTCAAGCCGGACGTCGCCGCCCCCGGTGACACGATCACCTCGGCCTTCCGCGGCAGCGGCAACGGCCGCACCGTGCTGAGCGGCACGTCGATGGCCGCCCCGCACACGGCGGGCATCACCGCCCTGGTCCGCCAGTCGCACCCCGACTGGTCGGTCGAGGAGGTCAAGGCGTCGGTCATCGACACCGCCGGCCACGACGTCTCCGACGGCGCGGGCCACACCTACGCGCCGCAGCGCGTCGGCAGCGGCCGGATCGACGCCAAGGCGGCGCTGGACAACCAGGTGCTCGCCTACGTCGTCGACGACCCGGGCGCGGTCAGCGTCAGCTTCGGCACGGTCGAGGCCTCCGGCCCGGTGACGCTGTCGAAGACGATCAAGCTGGTCAACAAGGGTGTCACGCCCGCCGAGTACACCGTCGCCTACCAGGCGGTCAACGCCCTGCCGGGTGTCGAGTACACAGTGGACAAGCAGTCGGTGAAGCTGACCGCGCGCGGCACCGCCAAGGTGAAGGTGACGCTGAAGATCACCGACCCCAAGGCGCTGCGCAAGGTGATGGACCCGACCATGTCGGCCACCCAGGCCGGCCTGGCCCGCCAGTTCGTCGCGGACGCCTCCGGGCGCGTCGCCTTCACACCGGTCAGCGGGGCCAAGGTGCCGCTGCGGGTGTCGGTCTACTCCGCGCCGAAGCCGGTGTCGACGATTTCGACGCCGCCGTCGGTGAAGTTCGCGCCGGACGCCACCCAGGCCGTGCTCAACCTGACCGGCAAGGGCGTCGACCAGGGTGCCGGCGCGCAGCGGTACCGCTCGCTGATCAGCGTGTTCGAGCTGCAGGCGGAGTCCCCGCAGCTGCCCGAGTGCGACGCGGACGTGGTCACCGACTGCACGCTGAACAAGACGGCCAAGGGCGGCGACCTCCGCTACATCGGTGCGGCGTCGACCGCGCCGCTGGCGAAGGCCCAGGGCGAACCGGAGAACGCGATCCTCGCGTTCGGCCTGTCCACCTGGGGTGACTGGGCGAACATCGGCAGCAACACCTCGCCGTTCGTCGACATCGACACGACCGGGGACGGGCAGCCGGACTTCGAGACCTACGTGACCAAGGCGACGTCCACCGACGTCCTGCTGGCCACCACGGTCGCGCTGACCCCGGGCTTCCCGACCGTCGACGTCCAGGCGGTCAACGGCCAGCTCGGCGACGTCGACACCAACGTGTTCGACACGAACGTGATCACGCTGCCGGTTTCGCTGGCCGCGCTGGGCATCGACGCGAGCGCCGACAGCCACCGCATCTCCTACACGGTGGGCGTCAGCGGTTTCTACGTCGCGCCGGGCACCACGAACGGGCTGATCGACTACGTCGGCACGCCGCTTTCGTTCGACGCGCTCGCGCCGGGCTACGCGGTGCAGGGCGGCGGCGACGCCGCGCTGGGCTACGTCGCGAAGCCGGGCACGGCGCTGGTCGTGACCCGCAACGCGGCGTCGGCCGCGGCCGACAGCGCCCTCGGGCTGCTGGCCATCGAGCACCACAACGCCGCGGGCAACCGGGCGAACGTGGTCAAGGTGGACGCGGCGCAGGGCGCCCGGCCGGGGAACGAGCGTCAGCCGATCGGGGCTGGTCGCCGCTAGGCGGGCGCAAGATCGATTTGTGCAGCACCAGGGGCGTCTCCGGCGGTTTCCGCCGGGGGCGCCCCGCTCGCATTCACCCGATTGGGTGTCTCACCCCGTGGGAGGATGCGGCATAAGGGTGGTGCGGCTACGGCGGTTTGTCTACGGCCGGTAACCTTCCGGCTGCTGGCGTTTTGTTGCGATGGACCATCGGTGCGGCCGGTGGTCCGGTCGACGGAGGTGTGTGGATGCGGCTCGCGGTGATCCCAGGAGACGGGATCGGGCCCGAGGTGGTCTCCGAGGCGCTGAAGGTGCTCGGCGAGGTAGTACCGACGGCGGAGATCACGAACTACGACCTCGGCGCCGCCCGATGGCACTCGACCGGCGAGCTGCTCCCGGAGTCGGTCCTCGGCGAGCTCCGCCAGCACGACGCGATCCTGCTGGGCGCGGTCGGCGACCCGACGGTGCCGAGCGGCATCCTGGAGCGCGGCCTGCTGCTGCGCCTGCGGTTCGAGATGGACCACCACGTCAACCTGCGCCCGGCGCGGCTCTACCCGGGCGTGCGAGGCCCGCTGGCCGACGCGGGCGACGTCGACATGGTCGTCGTGCGCGAAGGCACCGAAGGCCCGTACGCGGGTACCGGCGGCCTGATCCGCAAGGACACCGAGCACGAGATCGCGACCGAGGTCAGCGTCAACACCGCGTTCGGTGTCCGGCGCGTGGTCGCCGACGCGTTCAACCGCGCCGAGGCCCGCCCGCGCAAGCACCTGACGCTGGTGCACAAGACCAACGTGCTCTCGTTCGCGGGTTCGCTGTGGTCGCGGATCGTCGAAGAGGTCTCGCTGGAGCACCCGGAGGTGACGGTCGCGTACTCCCATGTGGACGCGGCGACCATCCACCTGGTCACGGACCCGTCGCGGTTCGACGTGATCGTCACCGACAACCTGTTCGGCGACATCATCACCGACCTCGCGGCCGCGGTCACCGGCGGCATCGGGCTGGCGGCCAGTGGCAACCTGGACATGACCCGCCGCAACCCGAGCATGTTCGAGCCGGTGCACGGCTCGGCGCCGGACATCGCGGGCCAGGGGCTGGCCGACCCGACGGCCGCGGTGCTGTCGGTGGCGCTGCTGCTGGACCACCTGGGGCAGAAGGAGGCCGCGCGGCGGATCGAGGCGTCGGTGGCGTTCGACCTGGCCACCCGCGACCAGTCCTCGCCGGGGGCCACGCAGGCGATCGGCGACCGGCTGGCGGCGCTCGTGTCTTCCAACGTGCGGACGGCCGGCTGAGTTTTCCCGGGAAAAGCCCCGCACCCTCGCCGGGTGCGGGGCTTTTTTCGTCCCCGGGGTGTTCCCGGATGGTGGGAGCCTGGCCCAGTTCCTGGACTCGTCCGCGAACCGTGTGGCATGATGCGACCGTGACCAGCTTCGCGATCATTATCGACGAGCGCGCCGGACGATAGCTCCACAAGAGCCCCCGGCGCGCAACCTCTCGCACCCTGCGGGAGGTTTTTTTTGTTGCCTCGAAACGCCAGGAACACGCTAGGAGAAGACCGTGACCCGCCAGGAGCCCGCCGATACGCCGCTGGGCGATGCCTTCCACCTCTACGACACGACCCTGCGCGACGGCGCGCAGCGGGAGGGCATCACCTACTCGGTGCAGGACAAGCTGGCGGTCGCCCGGCTGCTGGACGAGCTCGGCGTCGGGTTCGTCGAAGGCGGCTGGCCCGGGGCGCTCCCCAAGGACACCGAGTTCTTCGCCCGCGCCGCCAAGGGCGAGCTGAAGCTCAAGCACGCCGCGCTCGTCGCGTTCGGCGCGACCCGCAAGGCCGGCACCACCGCCGAAGCCGATCCGCAGGTGCGGGCCCTGCTCGACAGCGAAGCCCCGGTCATCACCCTCGTCGCCAAGTCCGACCTGCGGCACATCGAGCGCGCTCTCCGCGTCGACGTCGACGAGGCCTGCGCCATGGTCAGGGACACCGTCGCATTCCTCACCGGGGAAGGCCGCCGGGTCTTCCTTGACGCCGAACACTTCTTCGACGGCTACGCGTTTTCGCCCGAAACCTCGCTCCGGGTGCTCGACGCCGCCGCGCACGCGGGGGCCGACGTCCTCGTGCTCTGCGACACCAACGGCGGGCAGCTGCCGCTCGGCCTGGCCGAAACCGTCCGCACCATCAAGGAAAAGACCGGATTCCGGCTCGGGATCCACTGTCAGGACGACACTTCCTGCGCCGTGGCGAACTCCGTCGCCGCGGTGCAGGCCGGCGCGACGCACGTCCAGTGCACCGCCAACGGTTACGGGGAGCGGGCCGGCAACGCCGACCTGTTCGCCGTGACGGGAAACCTGGTGACCAAGCTCGGCCTCGACGTCCTCCCGACCGGAGGCGCCGCCGAGCTCACCCGGGTCTCCCATGCCCTTGCCGAAATCGCGAACATCGCCCCCTACACCCACCAGGCCTACGTAGGGGCGTCGGCCTTCGCCCACAAGGCGGGACTGCACGCGAGCGCGATCAAGGTGGATCCGTTGCTGTACAACCACATCGATCCGTCTTCCGTCGGCAACGACATGCGGGTACTGGTCACCGAGATGGCCGGCAGGGCCAGCCTCGAGCTCAAGGGACGTGAGCTCGGGGTCGACCTTGCCGGCCGGCCCGAGGCGCTGACGAGCGCCATCACGAAGGTCAAGCGACTGGAGGCGGAGGGCTGGTCGTTCGAGGCCGCCGACGCCTCCCTGGAACTCCTGCTGCGTCAGGAAACCGGCGTCCCCGCCGAAGCGCCGTTCGCGCTGGAGTCCTACCGGGTGGTGCTCGACCACCGCGCGGGCGGCGAGGTGATGGCCGAGGCCACGGTCAAGGTGCACGTCGGCGGCGAGCGCGTGATCGCCACCGCCGAGGGCATCGGGCCCGTGCACGCCCTCGACGCCGCCCTGCGGAAGGCGCTCTCCCCGCACCTGTCCTGGTTGGACAGTGTGGAGCTGTCCGACTACAAGGTGCGCATCCTGCAGGGCCACCCCGGCACCGACGCGGTGACGCGCGTGCTGGTCGAGAGCACCGACGGCGAACGCGAGTGGACCACGGTCGGGGTGCACGGCAACATCGTCGAGGCCAGCTGGCTGGCCCTGTGCGACGCGCTCGTGCACAAGAGCACCACCGTGGCCTAGGTCACGGGCTGGGCGCACGTAGAATGACGACGTGCGCCTAGCCCGTATTGCTCATCCCGGTGGTGTCGCGTTCGCCTCGATCGAAGGCGACGGCGACGACGCCCAGGTCCTCGAAATCGCCGAACACCCCTTCGGCCAGCCGAACTTCACCGGCAAGCGCTGGCCGCTGGCCGACGTCCGGCTGCTCGCGCCGATCCTGCCCTCGAAGGTGATCGCGGTCGGCCGCAACTACGCCAAGCACGCGGCCGAGTTCGGCAACGAGGTGCCCAGCGACCCGATGCTGTTCCTCAAGCCGTCGACCACGGTCATCGGGCCCAACGCGGCCATCCGCCGCCCGTCCGGCATCGGCCGCGTCGACTTCGAAGGCGAGCTGGCCATCGTCATCGGCCAGCCGGTGAAGAACGTGCCGGCCGCCCGCGCCGCGAGCGTCATCCTCGGCTACACGGTCGCCAACGACGTCAGCGCCCGCGACCTGCAGAAGTCCGACGGCCAGTGGGGCCGCGCCAAGGGCTTCGACACCTTCTGCCCGATCGGCCCGTGGATCGAGACGTCGATCGACGCCGCCGACCTGGCGCTGCGGAGCGAGGTCGACGGCGAGCTCAAGCAGGACGGCCGTACTTCGGACCTCGTCCACAAGATCCCCGAGCTGGTCGAGTTCGTCTCCGGCGTCATGACGCTGCTGCCCGGCGACGTCATCCTCACCGGCACCCCCGAGGGCGTCGGCCCGATCGAGGGTGGCCAGAGCGTCTCGATCACCATCGAAGGCATCGGCACCCTGACCAACCCGGTCGAGAACGTCTAAGCCCGGCTCACCGGCTCCATCGGCCGCCGGGCGAACGCCGGAGCGTGCTCCGGCCGCAGCCCGAGGCCGAGGAGCCGGGCCGGGACGTACGACAGTCCCGGGAACCGCGCGAACGCCTTGATCATCGGCTCCGGCGGGCCGTTGCGCTTGCCGTTCATCACCCCGCGCACCACGGTCCGGTGCATCAGGCGCTGCAGCCCCTGCACCAGCAGCGTCGGCGCCAGCCGCCGCGCACGCACCTTCGCCAGCTCGGCCTCCGTCGGACGGCCCCGCCGCAGCGGCTCGGCCAGCAGCGTCGCCGCCGCGACCGCGTCCTGCACCGCCAGGTTGATGCCGACACCGCCGATCGGCGACATCGCGTGCGCCGCGTCGCCGAGGCACAGCAGCCCGTCGACGTGCCACCTGCGCAGCAGGTTGAGCCGCACGTCGAGGAACTTGACGTCGTCCATCGCCGCCAGCTCGTGCACCCGGTCGGCGAACTCGGGGCAGATCTGCGTCACGTTCTCGCGGAACGCTTCGATGCCCTTGGCGCGCAGGTCCTCGCCCTTCGGCGCCAGGTAGGCGACCTGGTAGAAGTCCGGCCGGGGGAGCGGCACCGCGAAGCGGCGGTCGCGCATCTTGGGCAGCAGCATGCCGCCTTCCTCGGCTTCGCCGCGCGAGAGCCGGAACCACCAGACGTCGAACGGGCAGTCGTACTCCCGCGGCACCAAGCCGGCCTCGCGGCGGGCCAGCGACCAGCGGCCGTCGGCGGCGATCACCAGGTCGGCGCGGATTTCGCCGGTCTCACCGGCGCTCGTGCGGTAGGTGATGCCGTCGACGCGGCCGTGCTCGCGGACCAGGCCGGTGCACTCGGTCTCCATCCGCTGGACGAACGTCGGCTCCTTGCGCGCGCTTTCGGCGAGCAGGTCGAGGAAGTCCCACTGCGGGACCATCGCGATGTACGGGTGCGCGACCTTCAGCCGGGTGAAGTCAGCGAGCTTCATCAGGTCGCCGTTCTCCTGGGGGAAGCCGGCCGAGCGCAGCTCGCTGTGCGGCAGCGCGTGGAACTTCTCGCCGAGCCCCAGTTCGTCGAGCAGCGTCAGCGTCGACGGGTGGACCGTGTCCCCGCGGAAGTCCCGCAGGAAGTCGGCGTGCTTCTCCAGCACCGTCACCTCGACGCCGGCCCGGGCCAGCAGCAACCCCGTGACCATCCCGGCCGGCCCGCCACCGATGACGACGCAGGTCGTGCGCTCGGTCATCTCGACCATCTCCCTTATTCATCGCTTGTTGAATAAGTCGAGGATGCACCCGCCCGGCACCGGCGTCAAGGGGTGTGACCGGAGATACGCTGATCGGGCGACGGCCGTGCGCCCGCGCCGCGGTTGCCGGAAACCGTCCAAACGCGACAGTTGGTCGACGGTGTTCCGGTCGTGCCCCGCTTCGGCTGCGGGAAGCGGAGGTGCCCTTGTGGACGGTGCGGATTCCCAAGCAGCACAAGGGTTTCGGCTAGGGAATCGATTTCCGTTCCCCGGCTGCCGTCGCCGTCGGCGCGGGCCGCCGGGTAACCGAACGGGGACGGTTCGCCAACTGGGAGTAGAGCGGGTGCGCCGGAACAGGGGAGCCGCAATCACCTCTTTGGCAGCGTCGCGAACGCGGCGGTTGCCCTAGCCTCACTGGGTGGATTTCGCCCTGGCACCCCGGACCCCGTCGCGAACCGCCTCGCCCGCCGCGGCGGTGCCCGAGCCCTGGACTCCGCCCGAGCTCCGGCTGGTGTGCCTGGACATCGACGACACGCTCATCGACTGCACCGCCGCGATCCGCCGGAGCCTCCACATCCTCACCGGCCGGGGTGACCTGTGGCCGCTGTGGGACCTGATCACCGAAGAGCACGTCGCCCTCGTCGTGGCGGGCGAACTCGACTACGCGACGATGCACCAGCGGCGCACCGACTGCTTCCTCGCCGAAATCGGCATCCTCGCCGACGCCGAGCAGGTGAGCTCCTTCGAACGCCGTCGAAGAGAACTGCTCGACCACTCGTGGCAGCTGTTCGACGACGTCCTCGACTGCCTGGAGTGGCTGCGCGCGGCGGGCCTGATGCTGGCCGCGGTGACGAACGCCTCAGGCGGCCACCAGCGGAAGAAGATCGCCGACCTGGGCCTGGCGCCGTTCTTCGACCACGTCGCCATCGCCGGCGAGCTCGGCGTGGCCAAGCCCGACCCGGTGATGTTCCACACGGTGTGCCTCGGCCTGGGCTGCGCGCCCGCCCAGGCGGTCCACGTCGGCGACAAACTGGACACCGACGCGATCGGCGCCCGCGACGCGGGCCTGGGCGCGGTCTGGCTCGACCGCGACCGCATCGGCGAGCGGGCGCCGGAGGGCGTCCACACGGTGGCGGGTCTCGCGGAGCTGCCTGAGCTGCTGGTTTCGGAGTACGCCACGATCGGCGTCCCGGCCCAGCGCGGCAGTGGCACCCCCGCGTTCACGGTCCGGAACGGCGTGCTCTAGTATTTCTCCTCGTGCGGTGCTGAACCGGCCAAGCCGGAGCAGCACCTCACTGGGGTATGGTGTAATTGGCAGCACGACTGGTTCTGGTCCAGTTAGTCTAGGTTCGAGTCCTGGTACCCCAGCTGCGGAGAGTGACCCCCCTGCGAAGCGGGAAATCGCTTCTGGTAGGTTCTCTCCAGCAAGAAAAACAGAAAAGCCCCTGGGAAACCAGGGAAGTTCCTAAGCCCCCGTCGTCTAGCGGCCTAGGACGCCGGCCTCTCACGCCGGTAGCGTGGGTTCGAATCCCATCGGGGGTACCAGCAGCAACCAAGCCCGTCTGACTCCGGTCAGGCGGGTTTTTCGGTGTCTTGCGCCGACCGCGGCGAAGAATCTTTTCAAGATCCGCGACCGGCTCGCGAAGTCCCACCGGCGATCACCGCGCCGGGGCGGTCGCGAAAAGTTCTCGGAACCGTTCACCCTTTCGAGCCGACCTTCTGCCCGAGCGACCGAACCGGCGTCGCGGAGGTGAAGGGAGCTCGATGTCGATCTACCAGAGCGACGAGCGCACAGCCGACTCAGCCGACGCAGGCAAGCCGGCTCCAGAACTGCGGTTCACCTGGGCCGGCGTGCGGCCGCTGCTGCTGCGGCTGCACTTCTACGCCGGCGTCTTCGTCGGCCCGTTCCTGCTCGTCGCCGCGCTGACCGGGCTCGCCTACACCTGGACCCCGCAGATCGAACAGGCCGTCTACGACCACGAGCTGCACGTCCCCGCCGGGCCCGGCAGCGTTCCGCTGGCCCAGCAGGCCGCCGCCGCCAAGGCCGTCGTCCCCGACGGGACGGTCACCGGGATCCGGCCCGGGGCGGCGCCCACCGACGCGACCCAGGTCGTCTTCGACCGGCCCGGGCTCGCTCCCAGCTACCACCACACCGTCTTCGTCGACCCGCACACCGGCGGGATCCGCGGACAGCTCGAAACCTACGGCTCCGGGCAGGCGCTGCCGCTGCGGGCCTGGATCGACGGCCTGCACGCCAACCTGCAGCTCGGGGACTTCGGCCGCTGGTACAGCGAACTCGCGGCCAGCTGGCTGTGGGTCGTCGTGCTCGCCGGGATCGCGTTGTGGGCGGGGAGGCGCAAGAGGTCGCGCAGTGCGCGCGGCCGGCTGCTGTCCTGGCACCGGATGACCGGCTTGGCGATCGCGGCCGGGCTGCTGTTCCTCTCGGCCACCGGGCTCACCTGGTCCGAGCACGCCGGCGACACCATCAGTGAACTGCGCGCCCAGCTGGACTGGACAACGCCCTCGGTGCCGACCGCGCTGCCCAGGCCCCCGGGCGCCGACGTCGGGGTCGATGCCGTGCGCGCCGCGACCCTGCAGGCGGGCCTGGCCGATCCGGTGGAGATCCGCCCGCCTTCCGCGCCGGGGAAGGCCTACGTCGTGCAGCAGGTCGGCCGTGACTGGCCGACCCGGGCCGACTCGATGGCCGTCGACCCCGACGGCGGCCGGATCACCGGCACGCTGCGGTTCGCCGACTACTCCCTGGCCGCCAAGCTGGCCCGCTGGGGGATCGACGCCCACATGGGACTGCTCTTCGGCGTCGCGAACCAGATCGTCCTCACGCTGCTGGCCGCCGGGCTCGTCGCGGTCATCTTCTGGGGGTACCGGATGTGGTGGCTGCGCCGCCCGACCCGCGGAGAGAAGCGGTGGGGTCGCCCGCCGGTGCGCGGGACCTGGCGCCGGATTCCCGGGCGGGTGCTCGCGCCGTTCCTCGTGGTGACCGCGGTCGTCGGCTACTACCTGCCGGTGTTCGGCCTGTCACTGCTGGCTTTCCTGGTCGTCGACCTGGTCGTCGGCGCGCGTCGCGAGGAGGTGCCGTCGTGATCGAGGCGACCGGGTTGCGGTGGATCCTGACGGCGGTCTTCGCGGCGGCGGGGGCGTTCTGCCTCTGCCGCTGCATCCGGCACGGCACGGCGGCGAGCCGGATCGGCGACGTGCTGCACGCGGCGATGTGCGCGGCCATGGTCGCCATGGTGTGGCCGGCCACGATGGGTCTGGCCGGCCTCCCGCAGGTGGTGCTGTTCGGGTTCGCCGCCGCGTGGTTCGCCGTGGCGGCCGCGCGCGGCGGCGCGCACGGGAGCCGGTGGCACCCCGGCTACCACGCCGTGATGATGCTCGCGATGGTGTGGATGGTGTTCGCCATGCCCCGCGCCATGGTCGGCGGCGGAACGGCGACGACCACGGACATGCCGGGCATGGAAGGCATGGCCATGGCCCTCCCGCCGGCCGGCGGGGGCGTGCCCGCGGACGTCGTGCTCGTCGCGCTGCCGCTGGCGATCGCCTTCGGCCTGGCGGGCACGGTGTTCCTGGCCCGGGGCCTCGACGGGGCGCGGGTGGCGCCGCCGTCGGTGCGCACGGCCGGGTGGGGTGCCGACGCCCTGATGGGCCTCAGCACCTCCGTGCTGCTGCTCGCGATGCTGTGATCCCCCTGCTGCGGCTCGCGATGCTGCTCCCGGTGCCGTCGGGGAACCTGTCGATCACCCTGGCGCTGGTGCCGTCGCTGCGGTTCCCGTGGTGGGAGCTGGTTTGCGTCGCGCCGGCCACGCCGGTTGTCCACTGTGGATATCGCCTCGGTGACCGGGGAACCCGCTCCGGCGGGGGTGGCCGCCGGAGCCGGGCATTCCGCGGACGACGTGCTGCGCGCCGCCTGCGGGCGAGTGGCCACCGGGTGGGATGGTCGGCGACGGCATCAACGACGCCCGGCGCCGGCGACCGTCGGCCTCGGGATCGCCACCGGCGCCGACCTCGCGTCTGAAGTGGACATTCAGCGCGCCGCCCGCGCGGTCGTGCCCTGGAACCGGGTCAACCGCAGGCTGTTGGACACCACCAGGCAGCTCGACAGCGCCATCGCCGCGCCGGCGATCATCGGGTTCAGCAGGCCCGCGGCCGCCAGTGGCACCGCGGCGACGTTGTAGGCCAACGCCCAGAACAGGTTCGCCTTGATCGTGCTCAGGGTGCGCCGGGCGAGCCGGATCGCGTCGACGGCGGCCAGCAGGTCGCCGCGCACCAGCGTCAGGTCGGCGGCCTCGATGGCCGCGTCGGTGCCGGTGCCGATGGCCAGCCCGAGGTCGGCGGCGGCCAGCGCGGCGGCGTCGTTCACGCCGTCGCCGATCATCGCGACCACGTGCCCGCGCGCCTGCAGCTCCGCCAGCACCGCGACCTTCTGCTCCGGCGACACCCCGGCGATCACGTCGGTGATGCCCGCCTCGACGGCGATCGCCCGTGCCACGGCTTCGTTGTCGCCGGTGAGCAGGACCGGGTTCAGGCCCAGCCGGCGCAGGGCGAACACCGCAGGCGCGGACGTCGGCTTCACGGTGTCGGCGACGACGAGCACGGCGTGCGCGAGGCCGTCCCAGGCGAGCACCACCGCGGTGTTCCCGGCCTGCTCGGCCTTGGTCTTCTCGCGGGCCAGCGCCGCCGGGACGCCGATCGAGAACCGCTCCAGCAGTTCCGGCTTCCCGACGACGACCCGGTGCCGCCCGACCCGGCCCAGCACCCCGAACCCGGCGATGGTCCGGAACTCGGCGACCTGCCCCACGTGGCCGAAGCGGCGGCGGGCGGCTTCGGTGACGGCGAGCGCGATGGGGTGTTCCGACGCGCTTTCCAGCGCCGCGGCCAGCTGCAGGGCGACGTCCGCGGGCACGCCGTCGGCGGTGCGGACCGCGGTGAGCGTCATCTTCCCGGTGGTGATGGTGCCGGTCTTGTCGAGCACGACGGTGTCGACGCGGCGGGTGGACTCCAGCATCTCAGGCCCCTTGACCAGCACGCCGAGCTGGGCCCCGCGGCCGGTGCCGACGAGCAGCGCGGTCGGGGTGGCCAGGCCGAGCGCGCACGGGCAGGCGATGATCAGCACGGCCACCGCCGCGGTGAACGCCTGCCCGGCACTCCCGCCGGACAGCAGCCAGAAGGCCAGCGTGGCCAGGGAAAGCACGAGGACGATCGGGACGAACACCGCCGACACCCGGTCGGCGAGCCGCTGCACCCGCGCCTTCCCGTTCTGCGCCCGTTCGACCATCGCGGCGATCCGCGCGAGCCGGGTCTCCGTGCCCACCCGGACGGCACGCACGAGCAGCCGGCCGCTGAGGTTGACCGTGGCGCCGACGACTTCCGCGCCGGGCGCGACCTCGACCGGCACCGCCTCGCCGGTCACCAGGCTCAGGTCGACCGCCGAAGCGCCGTCGACGACCACGCCGTCGGTCGCGACCTTTTCGCCGGGCCGCACGACGAACACGTCGCCCGCGCGCAACCGGTCGATCGGCACCCGCTCCTCGCGGCCGTCGACCAGCAGCGAGACGTCCTTGGCGCCCAGGTCGAGCAACGCGCGCAGGGCCGCGCCGGCCCGTCTGCGCGACCGTGCTTCGAAGAAGCGCCCGGCCAGGATGAACAGCGTCACCCCGGTGGCCACTTCGAAGTAGATCCCGTCGCCCTGCCCGGACGGGGTGAGGTCGAACCCGTGCCGCATCCCGATCGTCCCGGCGTCGCCGAAGACCAGCGCGTAGAGCGACCACGAGTACGCCGCGGCGACCCCGATGGACACCAGCGTGTCCATGGTCGCGGTCCGGTGCTTCAGGTTCGCCAGCGCCGCCCGCTGCAGCGGCCAGGCGCCCCAGGTGACCACCGGGGTCGCCAGCACCAGGGAAAGCCATTGCCAGCCCGGGAACTGCAGTGGCGGCACCATCGCCATTGCGACGACGGGCACCGCGAGCGCGGCGGACAGCTTCAGCCGTTGCCGCAGCGCGTCCGGCGTCGCCCTGGCCGCCGCCGCGCCGGGCACCGTCGCGGTGTAGCCGCTCGCCTGCACCGCCTGCACGATGTCGTCGACCGTCAGCGCGGGCGGAACGTGCACGAGCGCCTTGGCGGTCGCGTAGTTGACGCCCGCGCGGACGCCGTCGAGCCGGTTGAGCTTGCGTTCGATCCTCGCGGCGCACGACCCGCAGGTCATGCCGCCGATCAGCAGCTCGACCTCCCGGCCCGGCGCCCGCGTCGCGCGGTGGCCGGTGGTGGTCACCGGACGAGCCGGTAGCCGGCGGTGCGGACGGCTTCGGCGACCTGCGCCGGGTCGAGCGCGGTGTCGCTCGCCACGTCGACCGCACCGCTCGGGACGTCGACGTCGACGCTGCGCACCCCCGGCAGCCCCCCGAGTTCCTCGCGGACCGAGCTGGCGCAGTGCCCGCAGGTCATCCCGGTGACCTCGTACTGTGTCCGGATCATCGCCGTCCTCGCCTTCCGCGCGTCGTTCGTGGCCTCGCGGGGAGAAGGTCGGTCCCGGCGGCCGATCGGTTCCCGCGGGTTTTCCAAGATCGTTTTCAACCGGCCGGGACGGGGGTGCGTAGTAGGGGGTGTGACCGCACACCGCGCGGAAGACCCCGAACTGACCGGCTGGGCCCTGCGCGCGGGGCGCGGCGACCCGGTGGCGCTCGAGCGGTTCCTGCGGGCCGCCCAGCCGCACGTCTGGCGGTTCGTCGCCGCGCTGGACAGCACGCGCACCGCCGACGACCTCACCCAGGAGACGTTCCTGCGCGTGCTGAGCGCCCTGCCGCGGTTCCGGGGCGATTCCTCGGCCCGCACCTGGGTGCTGGCCATCGCCCGCCGGGTCGTGGCCGACCACATCCGCGCCGCACGGGCCCGGCCCCGCACCACCGGGACGGACTGGCAGGCCGCGGCCGAAAACGTCGTCCCGCCGGAACGGCTGGACGAGCAGGTCGTGCTGGACGAGCTGGTGGCCGCGCTCGACGAGGACCGCCGGGCAGCCTTCGTGCTCACCCAGACCCTCGGACTGTCCTATGCGGACGCCGCCGAGGTGTGCGGGTGCCCGGTCGGCACCATCCGGTCCCGCGTCGCGCGGGCCAGGGAGGACCTGCTCGCGGCGCTGGCGGGGCGCTCGTCCCGGCTCGTGGGCTGAACGCACACCCGGCGGGACCGTCCCGATCGGACAGTGGGCCCGGCATCCGGGTTCGCCCGGCAGGCGACTACGGGAGGTGGACGTGGACTGCGCGGAGCTGCGCGAATCGCTGTCGGCGCGCATCGATGGCGAGCGGCCGCCGCTGCCGGACGACGTCCTCGACCGGCACCTGGCCGGCTGCCCGGACTGCCGCGCCTGGCAGGAGCGGGCGGCGGCGCTGCGCCGGCTGACCGTGGTCCGGGAAGCGCCGCCGGTGCCCGATCTCACCGCGCGGATCCTGGACGGCGCGCCGGTGCCCCGGCCGCAGCGCTGGGGCGTGCGCGTGGCGCTCGCCCTCGTCGCGCTCGTGCAGAGCGGGCTCGGGCTGGCCGAGCTGCTCGGCGCGGACGTCGGGCACGTGGGTCACGCCGGCCACGGCGGGTTCGCGGCCGCGGTGCACCTCGGCAACGAGAGCGCCGCCTGGAACGTCGCCGTCGGCATCGGGCTGCTCTGGGCGGCCCTGCGGCCCGCGACGGCCGCGGGGCTGTTGCCGGCGCTGGGCGGATTCGTGGTGGTGCTGGGCATCACTTCCGGCGTCGACCTGACGACCGGGGAGGTGGCGCCGGACCGGGTGGCCTCCCACGCGCTCGTCGTCGCCGGGCTGGCCCTGCTCTTCGCGGTGCGGCGGCAGCACAAGCGCCGGCCCGCACCGCGTTCCGCCGGCCGGCTGCCGTTGCCCGGCGACGACGTCACGGGCACCGCGGGCGGTTCTTCGCCGGAGGCCGCGGAACCGCCGCAACGACGGCGTTTCCGGCCGCGGCCGACGGGACGGCACGTGGCCTGACCGGCTTTCCGCCGCGGCCGCGGATCGGTTGCGGGGGAGGGCTTTTGCGGGCCGACGTCGATCAATTGTTCGATTTTCCGGCCGTCCCGGGCCGGGTGGGACCGGAATTCCGCGCGACACAACAGAGTTAAGATGCCGTCGCTGTTTGGTTTTGCGGGGCCGTGGTAATACGCTGTGCGCTGTCGGCCGCGATGGGCCTGACTGGTAGTTCCACTATGGAGGACTGGAATGACGAACAAGGCCCAGCTGATCGAGGCGCTGTCGGAGCGTCTGGGCGATGACAAGAAGGTGGCTGCGCAGGCCGTGGACGGTCTGGTGGACATCATCATCCGGACGGTCAACAAGGGCGAGAAGGTCAACATCACCGGCTTCGGGGTGTTCGAGAAGCGCGCTCGCGCGGCTCGCACGGCGCGCAACCCGCGCACCGGTGAGGCCGTGAAGGTGAAGAAGACCAACGTGCCCGCGTTCCGCGCCGGCACGACGTTCAAGGACGTCATCTCCGGCACGAAGAAGCTCCGAAGGCGACCCCGGTCAAGCGCGCCACGGCGTCGACCTCGACCCGCGCGACGGCGACCAAGACCGCGGCGGCTGCTGCTCCGGCGAAGGCCACCACCACCCGCACCACGCGGGCGGCGGCGGCGAAGCCGGCCGCGACGACCACGCGGACCCGCGCGACCGCGGCGAAGCCGGCGGCCAAGGCCACCACGGCGGCCAAGGCGACCACGGCGACCAAGGCGGCTCCGAAGACCGCAGCGGCCAAGACGACGGCGGCCAAGGCCACCCCGGCGAAGGCGACCGCGGCGAAGGCGACGACGACGCGCACCCGGACTGCTGCCGCCAAGCCGGCCGCGGCCAAGACCACCGCGGCGAAGGCCCCGGCGGCGAAGGCCCCGGCCAAGCGGACCTCCGCGGCCAAGAAGAAGTAACCGGATCCAGCTGGCAAAGGGCCCCGCACCGAACTGGTGGGGGGCCCTTTGTCGTTTCCGGGATCGAGCCGAAGCGCTGGGCGGCGATCGTCTCGCGGCCGGTGCGCGGGACGTCCGCGACCATCGCCTCGGACGTGGCCGCCGCTCTCCGAGCACTCCCGCGACAAGAGCGACCTGTCCCGCAGCGTGGCGACCGGGGAACTGCCCGCGCGGGCCGCCACCCTGGCCGAGCTTCCCGAAGCGTCCACTGTGGAAATCGGCACCCGCCGAGAACGCCACGAGCGCTTCGCTGCGCACCCGCGTGATCACCAAGGGCGTCGAGCCGGCTCGGCCGCGCCCTCGTCCGCCCGGCGCACCGGCCGTTCCCCTCGCCCGGACAGCGCCGTGAGGACGAAGTCGGCGACCGCTGCGGGTGCCGGCGTGCCCGGCAGGCCGGCCACGACCCGCGCCGCCCCGGACGAGCCGGCCTCGGCGGCCAGCTCCCAGCCTTCGCCGGGTGTCCAGCGCAGCAGGTAGTCGTTCGCCGCGCGCTCGCCCGCCTGTCCCGCGAAGCGGATCTGCCCGCCCGCGAAGTCGCCGGTGCGCGATCGGGTGTCCTCCGGCTGCAGCCCCAGCTCCGCGGCCACGGCCTGCAGGTGCGCGGCCGGTTCGTCGTCGGTCATCGTGCGCCTCCCTGTCGGCGGTGACTACCCGCGCGGGCGGGCCGGGAAACCCCGGACCCGCCTTGTCTGTCCATAGTGGACGCAGGCGGGGGCTTGACACCGCCCGTGAGTCATTCATACATTCAGTGTCTGTTTGTATGAATGACGGGAGTTGATCCGCATGCGGCTCGGCAACACCGCCGTCGTCCTGGGCGGCAGCGCCGCCGGTCTCTGCGCGGCCGGTGCGCTCGCCCCGCACTTCGGCCGCGTCCTGGTGCTGGAACGCGACGAACTGCCCGAGGGCGCCGAGCACCGCCGCGGCGTCCCGCAGAGCAAGCACCCGCACTTCCTGCTCAACTCCGGGCGGCGCGCGATCGGTGCCCTGTTCCCGGGCTTCGAAGACGACCTCATCGCGGCAGGCGGGCTGCTGCTGATGCCGTCCATGGACGCCGCCTACCTCGACGGGCCCGGCTGGTCGGCCCGCAAGCGCAGCGCCATGACGATGGTCTACGGCTCGCGGATCCTCATCGAGCGCGTGCTGCGGGACAAGGTGCGGCAGCTGGCGAACGTCGACCTCCGCGAAGGTGTCGCGGTGCGCGGCCTGACCACCGCGGACGGGAAGGTCACCGGCGTCGGCTTCGCCGACGGCGAGCACGTCGACGCCGACTTCGTGGTGGACGCGATGGGCCGCGGCTCCCCGGTTTCCGGCTGGCTGGCGGCAGCCGGCTGGCCCGAGCCCGAAGTGCAGACCCTCGACGCCAAGGTCACCTACACCTCGCGCTGGTACGACCTGCCCGCCGAACGTCCCGCGTCCTGGTGGTGGCGGCACCTGGTGATCATGCCGACGCCGGACAAGGGCGAGCACCCCGCCGAACACGAGTTCCTGGTCAACTTCTTCCCGATCGAAGGCAACCGCGTCATCGCCTGCATGGGCTCGTGGGGACTGGAGATGCCGAGTACCACCGACGCGTTCGTGGAGACCGCGCGCCGGGTGCGGACGCCGTTGTTCGCCGACGCCATGGACCGCTGCGCCCCCGCCTCGCCGGTCCACCTCACCCGCTCCACCGGCAACAAGTGGCGGCGCTACGACCGGTTGCGCCGCCGGCCGCGTGGCCTGGTCTTCGTCGGTGACTCGATCTGCGCGTTCAACCCCTTCTACGCCCAGGGCATCAGCTCCGCGTCGGCTTCGGCCCTGCTGCTGCGCGAGCACCTGTCCCGCGCCGAGCGGCTCGACGAGAGGTTCTCCGCGCGCTTCTTCGCCGCGCAACGCGGATTGCTGCGTGTGCCGTGGCGCCTGGCGATGGCCCGGGACCAGGGCTACGCGTGCGCCGTGGGGACCGAACAGCTGCCGGAGTGGCGGCGACGGCTCGTCGCGGCCGTGTCGGCGCCGGCGTTCAGCCTCGTCGTCGGTGCGGCGCGGGAGGACGCGGTGGTCGACGAGCACTTCGCCAAGGTGTTCAACCTGGACGAGTCGCTCGGGCAGATGCTGCGCACCCCGCGCGTGCTCGCGGGCCTGGTGCGGTACCGCGTCCGCGCGGCGCTGGGCAGGCACCGGGTCCCGTTCGGCTTCGACCCGCAGGCCGAACCCCCGGCCACGGACTACTCGACGGCGACGGCGACCGCGCGATGAGCACGGCGTGCGGGCTGGACGCCGAAGCCGTCACCCGCGGTCTCGGGTTCGACTGCCACGACGTCTCGCCGGTGGTTTCGGTCCGGCCGCCGTGGGCGCTCGCCCACTGGACGATGCCGCTGCTGGAGGTGCTGATCGTCGGCGGTGCGGTGTTCGCGCTGGTGCACGCCCTCCGCCGGTACCGCGCGGGTGACCCGGTGAACCTGGCGCTGTGGTGGGCTTCGCTGGTCTACCTCTTCGTCACCGAGCCGCCGCTGTACTTCCCGGAGTGGTTCGGGCTCGACCGGCTGTACGGCTTCATCTTCGCCCACAACCGGTTCACCGTGCAGTTCATGGGGGACCGGCTGCCGCTCTACATCATCGCGTTCTACCCGGCGTTCAGCCAGCTCGCCTACGAGGTCGTGCGATCGCTCGGGCTGTTCCGGCGCGGGGCACTGCGGGGTTCGGTGGCGGTGGCCTTCGTCTGCCAGGTGTTCTACGAGGTCTTCGACCAGCTCGGCCCGCAGCTGAAGTGGTGGGCCTGGAACCCGGGCAACGCGATCGTCAACCGGCCGGCGCTGGCTTCGGTGCCGCTCAACAGCATGCTGCTGTTCGCGTCGGTGTCGATGGCCGCGATGACCTACCTCGTCGTGCGTCTGACGGGCGGTCCGCCGCGGCGACGGCTCACCCCGCGGATCCTGCTCGCCGGGGTGCTCACGCCGCCGGCCATGGCGATCGCCGGGATCCCGTCGGGCTTCGCGGGCGACGACGTCACCGCGCGGGCGTGGATCCTCGGTGTCGAGCTGGGACTGCTGTGGGTGGCGGGTACCTGGATCGTCGTGGCGCACCTGCGGTCCGGCGAACCGGGCGAGCCCTGGTCGCCCTTCGCCCGGGTGTACCCCGCGGTTTACCTCGGCGGGCTGGCGGTGTGCTGGCTCGGGGCGCTGCCGGCGTACCTGGCCGCCGACGCCGGTGTCACCCCCGAAGGCACCCCGACCGGCAGCGGGCTCTACGTGCTGGCCTGCTTCGCCGCGGCCGGCCTGCTGGTGCTGGCGCTGTACCGGCGTGAGCGCGCCCCTGTCCCGGCCTGAGCGCCCGGCTCGGGGAAGATGGCGGTATGGGGCACCACGGATGGCAGGGCAACCCGCCCGGCACCGAAGACGCGGCACGCCGCCGGATCGTCGAAGCGGCGACGGCGTGCCTCGACCGGGCCGGCCTGGCCAAGACGAGCCTCTCCGACGTCGCGGCCGAGGCGGGCGTCACCCGGCAGACCGTGTACCGGTACTTCCCGAGCCTGAAGGACATCCTGCGGGCCGTCGCGCTGGCCGGTGTCGAGGAGTTCGCGGCGCGGATGGAGCGGCACCTGGCCGCCTTCGGCACCGCCGCGGAAGCCGCGGTGGAGTCCGTGGTGTTCGCTGTGCGCACGTTGCCCGCCGAGCCCCGCATGGGGCTGCTCCTGCAGGCGGGCGAAGCGGACTTCTTCACCGACGGCGTGGTTTCGCCGCTGGCGTTCTCGTACGGCGCGCGGATCCTCCGCAACCTGCCGGTGGACTGGGCGGGCGCCGGGATCGGCACCGACGAGGAGCTGCGCGGCCTCGCCGAAGTGCTGATGCGGCTGTTCCTGTCGTTCCTGCAGTACCCGTCGACGCCGCCGCTGACCGACGACGAGCTGCGCGCCCTGGTGCGCCGCTGGATCGGGCCGGCGCTGCGCGGGTGAGGTTTTGCGGAAAGGCCGCGGAAAGCGCTGACAATTCCTGACAACTGTGACGCCTCCCACGGCGCCGCAAAAGCCGGCGGCGGTGGCAGGGGCCCGTTCAGCCTCCGCCACCGCCGCTGCGGTGATCTCTCCCCAGTGATCTCCCGGCCACCGGGGTTACTTCTTGGCGGCCGCGACCTTCTTGCGCGGAGCGCGCTTGCGCGGCGGCGCGGCGGGCGTCTCGGCCTCTTCGACCTGGGCCTGCTCGTAGGCCGAGATCACCTCGGAGGACAGGCGGCCGCGCTCGGAGACCTCGTAGCCGTTCGCGTTGGCCCAGGCGCGGATCTGCTGGTTGCGCTCGCGGTCGGTGGTGCTGGTGGTGGTCGACTGCCCGGTGGCGACGCGGACCTTGCGCCCGCCGATGCGCCGTCCGGCCGCGATGTAGCGGGCCAGCTCGTCGCGCAGGGCGGAGGCGTTGTCGTCCGAAAGGTCGATTTCGTAGGTGACACCGTCGAGGCCGAACTGAACGGTCTGGGCGGCGGTGGTGCCGTCGATGTCGTCCAGGATCTCGACGAGGACTTTCTGGGCCACGGGAATGCTCCTCAGCTGGATGTGCGTCCGGGGAACGCGACGTGTGACAAGTTGCACAATGGTCGGCGTTCTTCGGTGGAGTGTATCCACCCGAGGAGAGGTACGGCAATTTCCTCCTGGTTAGGCGTAACGGCGGAGTCTCGCCCCGGTCCCGATAGGACCGCCCCGGCTTTGGCGGGGCGGCGGGCCGCAGCGGCAATACCGGCGGAAATGCGCCGGGAATCTAGTTCCCGGAGGGCGTGGTGCCCTGCTCCCCGTGGTGGTAGGGCGGATCGGTGGCGAGAGCCTCGTCGGCGGCCCCTTCGGCAGGATCGGCCAGGTGCGCCTCCGCGGCGGCTTCTTTGGCCTCTTTGATGAGCTGCCGGCTGTGGGCGAGGTCGGCTTCGGGCCGGTTTTCGTTCTCGGTCATCGCGACTCCTTGCGCTCGGATTGCGTTCTGTTACGGACGGCTACCCGCGAAGGGGCGAAGGCAACCGTCGGTGCATCGACGCCGGGGGATAAGGGGCGTTCACCCCAAGGAGTGGCGAGGTGAATTCTTCGGCGACCGGAGGGGGATCGGGTGAGCGAGTGGCCGGGACCGGTTCCGCGGCGGGCGAAATGCCCGGGGAAAGGGCAGGCGGCCGGTTCCTGTGGAAGTCCTGTGTGGCGGGGTCGCGGCCGGTGGACGGCGTTCGGGGTGCCGGGTGGCCGGACCTGCCGAGAGCGCGGGAGCGGCGATCTCAGCCCGGTTTGCGCGCAATCGGCCCACAGTGGCCTGGAACGACCGGACGGGTGATGCGAGGACGCCGGTGCTGGGCCGCGCGGGATTGGCGGCCCAAGGGGGATCGCCGAAGCTCGCGGCAATTCGGCGGGGGCCGGGATGCCGGTGGGCCGGCCGAGGGCATGCATGGTTCCGCGCGGGGTCGCGTTGGGCGCTCAGGCCCCCGGCGCCGCTCCGGTGCCCCATGTCGCCGGGATGGTTCACCGCACGGCCGAACCCGCCGCGTGCCCCGACTGCCGTGGTGCGGGTGGGGGATTCGCTGCTCCCGTGTCCCATGTCGCCGGGGTGGTCCGGCCCGGACCCGCCGCGTGCTCCGACTGCCGTGGTGCGGGTGGGGGATTCGCCGCTCCGGTGTCCCATGTCGCTGGCGTGGTCCGGTCCGGCTCGAACCCGCCGCGTGCCTCGACTGCCGTGGTGCGGGTGGGGGATTCGCCGCTCCGGTGTCCCATGTCGCCGGGGTGGTCCGGTCCGGCTCGAACCCGCCGCGTGCCTCGACTGCCGTGGTGCGGGTGGGGGATTCGCCGCTCCCGTGTCCCATGTCGCCGGCGTGGTCCGACCCGGCCCGAACCCGCCGCGCGATCCAGGCCCGCAAGGTCACCGACGAGTCCACCCACCCGGCCCGGAACGCCGGAAGGGCCCCGCACCTACCCGGTGCGGGGCCCTTCCGATGTCGCCAGAGGGTGTTACTTCTTCTTGGCGGCCGACGTGCGCTTGGCCGGGGCCTTGGCCGCCGTGGTCTTCTTCGCCGCGGCGGTCTTCGTCGCGGCCGGCTTGGCGGCGGCGGTCTTCGCCCGCGTCGTCGTCGCCTTGGCCGTGGTCGCCTTGGCCGCCGTGGTCTTGGCGGCGGTCTTCGGGGCCGCCTTGGTGGCGGTCGTGGCCTTGGCGGCCGGCTTCGCCGCGGTGGCGCGGGTCCGCGTGGTCGTCGAACGCGTGGTGGCCGGCTTGGCCGCGGCCGCGCGCGAGGTGGTCGCCCGCGAAGTCGTGGCCTTGGCCGGGGCCGCCGCCGCGGTCTTGGTGGCGGTGGCGCGGGTCGCCGTGGTGGCGGTGGCGCGCTTGACCGGGGTCGCCTTCGGGAGCTTCTTGGTGCCGGAGATGACGTCCTTGAAGGTGGTGCCGGCGCGGAAGGCGGGCACGTTGGTCTTCTTGACGCGGACGGCCTCACCGGTGCGCGGGTTGCGGGCGGTGCGAGCGGCGCGGGCGCGCTTCTCGAACACCCCGAAGCCGGTGATGTTGACCTTTTCGCCCTTGTTGACCGTCCGGATGATGATGTCGACCAGACCGTCAACGGCCTGCGAAGCCACCTTCTTGTCGCCCAGACGCTCCGACAGCGCCTCGATCAGCTGGGCCTTGTTCGTCATTCCAGTCCTCCATAGTGGAACTACTCGTCACGGCCCATCTCGGCCGACACTGCACACGGTATTACCAATACCGCACAAAATCCAACCGGGGGTCGAAATATTTCCTTGTACGGGGGCGGGTTCCGCCTCCGGAAGGACCCTCGCCGGACGCGACCCGGATCGCAATCCGAGTCCTCGTCATGCCTCTGAGCAGGCAAAACCCGGTGCCGGAGCCGTCCACAGTGGTCGTCCATATAGGACCGGAAGCACTTCCGGAGAACTTTTCCCGCGACACGCCGGAGCGGCGTGTGTCCGAGCCCACCACGAGGGCCCGCTTCGCCGTGGCGGCAGGCGGAAGGCGGGCCGAAGCGGCGGCGGAAGCGGCGCCCGTAACGCCGCACCCGCCCGCCGCGACCCCAGGGGCACGGCGTTGCGGCGCAACCGGGTGCGCCCCGGAATGCCTGCGACGGGGACGAAAGGCACTCCCCGAAGGGTGAACTCACTCGTTCGGCGCAGTCCCGGCCTGCGCGGACACCGCGGGAGCAACGCCGTGTTGGGCGCGGGACTGTCGTACCGGCGGGCTAGTCTGCCGCGGGAGGAAGACCCCGGCCGGACAGGGAGAACCGTGGACCAGGAGACGCTCACCACCGTGGTCGGACGGGTGGCAGGCACCGAGGACTCGACGCCGCTGCAGTTCTGCGTGGCCATCGATCCGGACGCCTACCTGCAGCTCGACGACGTCGTCGTCACGCGCAGGGAACTGCCCGGCCTCGGCGAAGTCACCTCGTACGGCGTCGTGACGCAGGTGACCGCGCGGCACGAAGGCGCCAGCTTCGGCAGCGACGTCTTCCTGATCTCCGACGGGGTCCTGCCCGCCCAGGTGCAGGAGATCGCCGAGATCGCCACCACCCGCGTCGAGCCCGAGTGCTACGTGCCGCCCAAGCCGGGCAGCCGGGTCGAGCGGGCCGTGGGGGAGGATCGCGCGCAGGCGCTGTACTTCGACAACATGACCCGCCAGGTGGCGGTCGGCCTCGGCCGGGACGGCGAACCCGTCTACCTCAACATGGACTTCCTCGACGGCACCCGCGGCGCGCACGTCAGCATCAGCGGCGTCTCCGGCGTGGCCACGAAGACGTCGTTCGCGTTGTTCCTGCTGCACTCGATCTTCCGCGGCGGCGCCCTGCCGAACGCCCACAACGCCAAGGCCCTCGTCTTCTCGGTCAAGGGCGAGGACCTGCTGTTCCTCGACACGCCGAACGTCCACCTCGACGAGAAGCTCACCGGCGAGTACCTCAAGCTGGGCCTGCCCGCCGAGCCCTTCGCGTCCGTCGGCTTCTTCGCGCCGCCGACGCCGTCGGACACCACGGGGAAGCCTTACGTGACCGGGCGGACCTCGGGCGTGGGCGCGTTCTGGTGGACCATCGCGGAGTTCTGCGGCCAGGACCTGCTGCCGTACGTCTTCGCCGACGCCGAGGACGAGCGCAACCAGTACACGATGGTCATCCACCAGGTCGCGAACCGCCTGCGGCTCGACAGCACCCCGGCGGGCAAGGACGGCGCCGCGAACGTCGACGGCGTCATGTGCCGCACCTACGCCGAGCTCATCGACGTCATCTGCGAGCGCGTCACCGACGAGGAAACCCGCGCGAGCTGGGCGGGTGCGGTCACCGGCGCCGGCACGGTCAACGCCTTCATCCGCCGCCTGCGCTCGAGCCAGCGCGCCCTGTCCGGCCTCATCCGCGGCGACCTCGCCGACCACCCGGCCCGCCGGCTGTCCACCGAGAACCAGCAGGTGACCGTGGTGGACATCCACAACCTCGTGGAGCGCGCGCAGCGGTTCGTCGTCGGCGTCACGCTCGCCGCGGAGACCGCGCGCAAGGAGGCGGCCGGACCCGGCGGGCTGTTGTTCACCATGCTGGACGAGCTGAACAAGTACGCGCCGCGCGAAGGCAGCAGCCCGATCAAGGAGGTGCTGCTGGACATCGCCGAACGCGGGCGCTCCCTCGGCGTCATCCTGATCGGCGCGCAGCAGACGGCCTCCGAGGTGGAACGCCGGATCGTCAGCAACAGCTCGGTGCGCATCGTCGGCCGCCTCGACGCCGCCGAGGCTTCGCGGCCCGAGTACGGCTTCCTCCCGGCCAGCCAGCGGGTGCGCGCTACGCTCGCCACGCCGGGCACGATGTTCGTGAGCCAGCCGGAGATCCCGGTGCCGATCGCCGTCGGCTTCCCGTTCCCCGCCTGGGCCACGCGGCTTTCCGAGGCCGGGACGATCCCCACGACCACCGCCACATCGAAGAAGTCCGATCCCTTCGCGGGCCTCCCTTCGCGCGGCAGCGACCCCTTCGGCGACGACCCGCCGCCGTTCTGAGCCCACCGCGAGCCCACCGCCCACCAACCCGAACGGAAGGACGAAGTGTGAAGTTCCTGCACACCTCCGACTGGCACATCGGCAAGACGCTCAAGGGGCGCAACCGCCTCGACGAGCAGCGGGCGGTGCTCGGCGAGATCGTCCGGATCGCGCGGGAGGAGCAGTTCGACGCGATCCTCGTCGCGGGTGACCTCTACGAGACGTCGGCGCCGTCGGCGGCCGCGCAGGAACTCGTGGTGCGGGCGCTGATGGCGCTGCGCGAAACCGGTGCCGAGGTGATCGCCATCGCCGGGAACCACGACCACGCCGCGACGTTCGAGGCGTACCGCCCGCTGCTGCTGGCCGCGGGCATCCAGCTCACCGGCGACCCCCGCCCGGTCCACGACGGCGGTGTCTGTTCGTTCGACGCGCGTTCGACGGGCGAGCGCGTCAACGTCGCCGTGCTGCCCTTCCTTTCCCAGCGCTACGCGGTCCGCGCCGCCGAGCTGCTCGCCGGGACGCCGGCGGACAACGTCGGCGAGTACGACCAGCGCGTGCGCGACATCCTGGAGCACCTCAAGACCGGGTTCACGCCCGGCGCGGTGAACCTCGTCATGGCGCACCTGACGGTGACCGGCGGGACGATGGGCGGCGGGGAACGCGCGGCGCAGTCCATCTTCGAGTACCACGTGCCCGCCACGGCGTTCGGCGCCGACCCGCACTACGTGGCGCTGGGCCACCTGCACCGGCGCCAGTCGCTGCCCGCCGCGTGCCCGGTGCACTACAGCGGTTCGCCGTTCGCGGTCGACTTCGGCGAGCAGGACAACACCAGCGTCGTGCTGGCGGTGGAGGTGAGCCCGTCGACACCGGCGAAGATCACCGACATCCCGCTGAAATCGGGCCGCAAGCTGCGGACCGTCCACGGCACGGTCGCGGAGCTGACCGGCCGCGCCGCAGAGTTCGGCGAGGACTACCTCCGCGTCTACATCCGCGAAGCGACCAGGGCCGGGCTGCGCGAGGAGATCCAGGAAGCCCTGCCGAACGCCCTGGAAATCCGCATCGACCCGGAGTTCGCCGCGCCGGTGACGACGTCGAACGGCGACCGCGCGGTCGCGGACCGTTCACCGGGGGAGCTGTTCGCGAGCTACTGCGCGGAACGCACGGTCGAGGACAAGCGCGTGCAGGCGCTCTTCGCGCGGCTGCACGACGAAGAGACGAGCGGGGTGTGACATGCGGCCAGTGCTGCTGGAGATGACCGGCTTCGCGTCCTTCCGCGAGAAGACCGAGATCGGCTTCGAGGACACCGACTACTTCGCGCTCGTCGGGCCGACCGGCGCGGGCAAGAGCACGGTCATCGACGCGCTCACCTTCGCGTTGTACGGCTCGGTCGCCCGCTGGGACCACGAAGGCCTGGTCGCGCCCGCGCTGGCCCCGACGGTCAACCGCGCCACCGTGCGGCTGGTCTTCGACGCCGGCGGCGCGCGCTACCACGTCGTGCGCGAGGTCCGGCGCAGCGGCGGCAAGAAACCCACGGTCAGCGTCAAGAACGTCCGCCTGGAACGGCTGATCGACCCGACCGCGCTCGGCGGCCCGGAGGACGACGCCGACCCGGTCGCCGCGGACTCCGAGGTGACCCCGGCGGTCGAACGCCTGCTCGGGTTGACGTTCAAGCACTTCTGCACCTGCGTGGCGCTGCCCCAGGGCGACTTCGCCGAGTTCCTGCACGCGAAGGCCGCCGACCGGCAGAAGATCCTCATCAAGCTGCTGGGCCTGGAGGTCTACGAGCGGATCGGCCGCCGGGCCGGTGTGACGGCGGAGCAGCAGAAGCAGCGTGCCGCCGTCCTCGCCGAACAGCTCGGCAGCTACGCCGACGCCACCGAGGAAGCCGTCGCTGAACAAGCTGCCCGGATGACGGCGCTGGCGGAGCTGGACGCGCGGGTGAACGCCGCCCTGCCGGGGCTGAACGACGCCACCCGCGCGCACGAAGAAGCGCGTCAACGCGTCGCCACGCTGACGGCGGAGCTGAAAGTCCTCGACGCTGTAGAACGCCCGGACGGTGTCGAAGACCTCGAAACCCGGCGTCGCGAAGCGGCCGAGGCCGTCGCGACGGCCCGCACCGCGTTGGAGACGGCGGAAACGGCGGACGAAACCGCCCGGGCCGCCCTCGCCGCGGCGCCCGCGCGCGGCGAACTGGAACGGATCCGCGCCGCGCACACCGAACTCGCCGACCTCGAGCAGGCTCTCCCGCGGCTCTCCGAAGCGGCGGAAGCGGCGAAGCAGGCGAAGGAAGCTGCCGCCACGGCGGCGAGCGAAGCGATGTCCGTCCTCGACGCGGCCCGGGAGAACCGGGACCGGACGGCCCGGGCGGCGGAGGACACCGCCGCCGAAGCCGCCCGCGCCCGGCAGGACCGGGATCGGCTCGCCGGCCTGCGGCCACCGGGGGATCTCGGCGACCTGTCGGCGGAATCGGCGCGGGTGGCGAAGCGCACGGCGGCCGCCGACGAGCGCCTGCAGGCGGCGGAGGCCGCCGACGCCGAGGCACGGGCGGCGCTGGCCGCCCAGCCGGATGTCGCGCCGCTCGCCGCGGCCCGCTCGGATGCCCGCACGCTGTATGCGTTGTGCGAGGCGCAACGGAAGGCCGCGCCGGAGCAGGCCGCTCGCCGCGCCGAGCTGGCAGCAGCGCGCGCGGCCCTCGCCGCCGCCGACAGCGAACTCGCCGCGGCGAAGACCGCGCTGGCCGAAGCCGAGCAGGCCGGGCAGGCGCTGGTGCTGCGGGCCGGGCTCGCCGTCGGGCACCCGTGCCCGGTGTGCGAGCAGGAAGTCACGGCCCTGCCGGACGCCGGCGGCCACGCCCACCTCGCCGAGGCCCGCGAGCGCGTCGAACAAGCCGAGCGCGGCCGTGCGTCGGCCGAATCGGGCGTGCGCAAGCTGGAACGGGCCGTGGACCGCGACGCCGACGCCCGCACGTCGGCGGCCGCGCAGGCGGAAGAACTCCGCGCGGTGCTCGCCGAGGTCGACGGGCCGCCGGAGTCGGCGGCCCTGCTGCGGCCCGTCGAGGCGTCCTTCTCCGAGCGGGACTACGCGGATCTCGTCGCCGCGGTCCGCGAACGGGGTGAATGGCTCTCGGCGACGATCGACGGCCGCACCCGCGTGGCCGACGCCGCGCGCGCCGCGGACGCGGAACTGGCCGCGGCGCGCGCCGAACGCACGAAGGCCCAGCAAGAGGCCGAAATCGTGGCGAAGTCGTTCGCGGCGGCCCGCGAGGCCCTGCGCGCGGCCCGCGATCCCCTGGTGGAGCTGGGAGCGCCGGCGCTCGATGGCGACGACGTCCCGGCGGGGTGGCAGCGCCTCACCACGTGGGCGGCTTCCGCACTGGAAGAGCGGCGCACCGTGCTGGCCGCTTCGGAAGCGGCCGCCGAAGCCGCCGGCAAGGAAGCCGTCGTGGCGGCGGAGGATTTCCGGACCGCCGAGCGGGACGCCGAGCAGCGGCGCGCGCGGGCGGTCGACACGGGGCTGGCCGAGCAGGCGGCGAGCACCGGACTGGCGGCCGCACGGCAACGGCGGGCGGAGCTGGCGGCGACCCTCGACGGCGCACCGTCCGCCGAGGTCGTCACCGAGCAGCTCGCCCGTGTCGCGGAACTCGAGCAGACGGCGAAAACGGCGGACGCCGGCTTGCGGACCGCGCGGGTGGCCGCGAAACGCGCCACGGAAGCGCAGGCGGGCATCGGCGCCCAGGTGGAAGCCGAGCGGCAGAAGCTGTCCCGTGCGCGCGACCCGCTGGTCGGCCTCGGTGCCCCGCCGATCGACGGTGAAGGCCTCCTCGACGCCTGGACCGCGCTCACGGACTGGGCCGCCGGGCAGGCGAAGGACCACCGCGAGCGCTTGGCCGTAGCGACGTCCGCCGAAGGGGAAACGGCCGAAGCGTTGCAGGCGGCCGAACGCGCGGTCGCCGACGACGTCACCGCGCTCGGCGTGGCCGTGCCGGAGGGCCCGGTGCGCGAGCGCGTCCCGGTGGCCGTCGCGGCCGCCCGGGCGCGCGCCGAAGGCGACCACACGGAGCTGAAACGGCGAGTGGCGCGCGTCGCGGGCCTGCACGAGGACATCGCGGCGGCGGAGTCCGAAGCCCAGGTCGCGCGGCTGCTCGCGGACCTGCTGCGCTCGGACAAGTTCCCGCGTTGGCTGATCGCCGGCGCGCTCGACACGCTGGTCGCCGAGGCGTCGGCGTCGCTGCTGGAACTGTCCGGCGGCCAGTTCGAGCTGACCCACGACAAGGGCGACTTCCTGGTGGTGGACCACAACGAGGCCGACGCCCGCCGCCCGGTCAAGACGCTGTCCGGCGGCGAGACGTTCCAGGCGTCGCTCTCCCTGGCGCTCGCGCTGTCTTCGCAGCTGGGGGCCATGGCGGCGGAGGGGGCGACCCGCCTGGAGTCGATCTTCCTCGACGAGGGCTTCGGCACGCTGGACGAGGCGACCCTCGACGTCGTGGCGTCCACTTTGGAGAACCTGGCCGCGTCCGGCTCCCGGATGGTCGGGGTGATCACGCACGTGCCGGCGCTCGCCGAGCGCGTCCCGGTGCGGTTCCTGGTCACCCGGGACGGCACCGGCTCGCACATCGCCAGGGAGGGCGCATGACCGTTCACCAAGCCGATGCGGTGGCCGGGATGCACTTCAACATCGACGCCTGGGACCCGGGCTACGGCAGCTCGATGGAGGCCGAGGAACTCGGCCGCTCGCAGGCCGAGGTCGAGCTCGACGTCGAGGTCCCCGAGGCCGAGTGGGCCCCGATCGACCCGTCGCCGGTGTCGCCGCCCGAAGCCGTGCTGTTCGTCGACGGCGTCCGGCGGATCGACGCCCGCGTCTGGATCGACGACCCGGCGGGCACGAACTCGGCGTCCATCGGCATCTGCGCCTCCTACGCGGCCGGCGTGGTGTGCTGCTGCGAGGGACAGGCGCACGTCGTCGGCACCGACGTCCGGCGCGGGCTGTTCACCGTCGCCCCGCAGGCGGACGACATCGTCACCCCGGCCGGGATCTACACGGCGCACCGCGCGGCGGCCAAGGAGGACAAGCCGCTGCCGGTGGTGCTGTCGTCGGCGCTGCAGGAGCAACTGGCCGAGACCGAGCTGGAGACGGCGATCCGCGCCCGCACGGCGATCGCCGGGCACGTCGGCAACGACCTGCTCGTGGTCGACGGCCCGCTGCGCGGCCGGGCGCACCTCGACCGGGCGGTGGGGTTCATCAAGAGCCACCAGACGACGTACCTGCCGGGCGAGCTCAACGCACTGGTCGGACGGCTCGGCGCGCACCAGCGCACGCCGGTGTTCCTGATGGGCACGACGTGGGTCCGCCATTCGTGGTACCTGCGGCTGCCGTCGGTCGGCGGCCCGCCGTGGTCCGGGGTGGTCCGGGTCGAGGCGGCGCCGCACCTCGGCCGCGAACAGGTCGCGGAGCTGGCGAACGTCACCCAGTCGGTGCTGGGGCGGTTCGCGTCGGTCGCGTACAAGGACTCGCGCGCACCGCAGAACCTGTACCCGATCGCCGGCCTGGAGCGCGACCTGCGGCACCGGCTGGGCGACCAGCAGTTCGTGTACCGGGCGTTGCGCCTGGCCGCGGCTCGCTGAACCGGCTCGGTGACCAGTAGTTCGGGTATCGGGCGCTGCGCCTGGCCGCGGCTCGGTGACCAGTAGTTGGGGTATCGGGGGCGCTATGGCGGCCCGCTGAAGCCGGGCCCCGGGTGCGGCTGGAGGCCGTTCTGCGTCATCGGCTGGGCGACCGGCCGTGTCCCGGGCGCTGCGCCCGGCTGCGCCCCGCTGAGGGCCCCGGGGCGGCGGACTGGGGAATGCGCCACCCCGGGGTGTCCTGTGTGGAGGGTCAGCCCAGCGAGCCGTCCCCGGTCTGCGGCGCCCCGGCCGGCTTGACCGCGACCTGCGGTTTCGCCGGCTTCGGCTTGGGCTTGGCCTTCGTCGTCGTGTCCGGCGGTGGCGTGCCGAGGATCGTGAACGTGAGGGTCGGCGACCGGCCGTCCGAGCACGGGTAGGAAGCGGTGTACCTGCCGGGTCGCTTGATCGCGGTCGTGCTCCCGCCCATGTGCCCCCAGTTGCCCACGCCGACCATCTTGAGCGGAGCGGTGAAGCCCGCCGACGTGACCGGTCCGGTCGGCGTGCACGCCGAGTGGCCCAGTCCGGTGTACACGTCCGCGTTGATCCGGCCGCCCGGCTCGACCGTCGAGGTCAGGATCCACCCGCCTTCGCCGGCCGCGCTCGCCGGGGCCGCCAGCGCGAGCGTCGCCGCGCTCGCCGCCGTTAGGCCGATCAGGGTTTTCTTCAGCATGGCTCGTCCCCTCCCGTTGGTGCTCCTCCCACGCCTGAGCCGGGGAAATGGTTGAGTCCAATCTTCGTTCAAGTACATGAACGTCAATCGCGTCTATGGTTCGGTGTCACGTATGGATTAGCTTGGCCGGATGCGCAAAGGCCCGCTCGTTCTCGCCGTGGTCCTGGGGTTGTCGCTGACGACACCGGCGGCCGCGCAGGCCCAACCCTGGCGCGACGCCCGCCAGTCACCCGACCGCCGGGCCGCCGAGCTGGTCGCGGCGATGACCCTCGACGAGAAGATCTCCCAGCTGCACCTGCAGCCCGACGCCGAGCACCAGCGGTTCGTGCCGCCGATCCCGCGGCTGGGCGTGCCGGGCTTCCGCATCGCCAACGGCCCGGCCGGGATGGGCCCGGCCGACGACAAGCCGCAGAAACCGGCGACCGCGCTGCCGGCCACGATGGCGCTCGCGTCGACGTTCGACACCGGTCTCGCCCGCCGGTACGGCCGGCTGATCGGCAGCGAAACCCGGGCGCTGGCGCACAACGTGTCCGAGGCGCCCGACATCAACATGGCCCGCGTCCCGCGCAACGGCCGGACGTTCGAAGGCATGGGGGAGGACCCGGTCCTGGCCGGCGCGCTGGCCGCCGCCGACATCCGCGGGATCCAGGAGAACGGCACCATCGCCGAGGTCAAGCACTACGCGGCCAACAACCAGGAGACCCAGCGCTTCAGCATCGACGAGCACATCGACGAGCGCACGCTCAACGAGATCTACCTGCCGCACTTCGAGCGGGCGGTGACCGAGGGCCGCGCGGGTTCCGTGATGTGCGCCTTCCCGAAGATCAACGGCGTGTTCGTGTGCGAGAACCCGGCGCTCCTGCAGGGCAAGCTGCGTGACGAGTGGGGGTTCAAGGGGTTCGTCCAGTCCGACTGGGGTGCCGCGCACAGCACTCTCGGCTCGGTGAACGCGGGCATGAACCTCGAAATGATCGACGGCACCTGGTACGGCGACAAGCTGAAGCAGGCCGTGCTGGCCGGGCAGGTGACCGAGCGGCGGGTCGACGAGCTGCTGCTGCCGCGGTTCCGCACGATGTTCGCCTTCGGGCAGTTCGACCACCCGCCGGTGCTTTCGCCGTTGCCGACGGCGCAACACGACGCCGCCGCGAAGGAGTTCGCCGAACGCGGCATGGTGCTGTTGCGCAACGAGCACGCGCAGCTGCCGCTCGACGCCGGAGTGCGCTCGATCGCCCTGATCGGGCCGTTCGCGACCAAGGCCAAGACCGGCGGCGGGGGCAGCTCCGCCGTCATCCCGACGTCCACAGTGGACCCACTGCCGGGGCTGCAGCAGCGGGTGCCGGGGGCCGCGGTGACCCTGGACGACGGCAGTGACGTGGCGCGCGCGGCCGCGCTGGCCCGGACCGCCGACGTCAGCGTGGTGATGGTCGGGGACAACGAGACCGAGGGCAAGGACCGGCCGAGCCTGGCCCTGGACGGCAACCAGGACGCCCTGGTGACCGCCGTCGCCGAGGCCAACCCGCACACGGTCGTCGTGGTGAAGAGCGGCGGCCCGGTGCTCATGCCGTGGGCCTCGCGCGTGCCGGCGATCCTCCAGGCGTGGTACCCCGGCCAGCAGGACGGCGCGGCGGTGGCGGGCGTGCTCTTCGGCGACGTCAACCCGTCGGCGAAGCTGCCGATCACGTTCCCGGCCGCGGACGCCGACACGCCGGCGAACACCCCGGCGCAGTTCCCGGGGACCAACGGCGTCGCGACCTACTCGGAAGGGCTGCAGATCGGCTACCGGTGGTTCGACGCGCAGGGCCGGGAGCCGCTGTTCCCCTTCGGCCACGGCCTGTCGTACACGACGTTCGCCTACTCGGACCTGTCGGTGCGCACCACCGGCGACGGCGCCACGGCGACGTTCACGGTGCGGAACACCGGCCACCGGGCGGGCGCCGAGGTCGCCCAGCTGTACCTGGGCTTCCCGGCGGCCGCGGGCGAGCCGCCGCGGCAGCTCAAGGGCTTCGAGCGGGTCTCGCTCGCACCGGGACAGGCCCGGCGTGTGACGATCCGGCTGGACGCACGGGCGTTCTCCGTCTGGGACACGGCGACCCACGCGTGGCGGCCGGCGCGGGGCACGTTCACCGTGTCCGTGGGCGGCTCGTCACGATCCCTGCCTCTGACGCGTCAGATCTTGCAGCCGGGCGCGGTGGCGGAGGCGAGTATCAGCTCCGGGGACGCGGCCACCGCGCCGACCGGGTCGTAGGTGCCGTCGACGTCCCGCTGCGCCTGGTTCATCGCCTGGACGGCCCGGTCCTGGGCCGCCACGCTGCCCTGCTTCGCGCGGTCGAGCGCGTTCTTGGCCTCGGTGGCGCGGTCGCGGGCCTTGGTGAACTTGGTGACCAACGCCTGCCGGACGGTGTCCCCGAGCGGCACCGGCGCGGGCGGCAGCGCGGTGAGCTTGTCGACCACCTCGCCGGTGCGCGCCGCGATCCCGCCCAGCGTCGCGCTGAGCGCCTTCTGCGATTCGTCGAACGTGTCGGGCGTCGGCTGGACGGCCTCGGCCTCCTGGTTGGTGCGCAGCCGGTAGCCGTGGACGGCCGAGCAGAACCCGTCCATCCAGCGCACGGCCGCCGGGTCGGCGACGGGCCGGGAGGTGATGGTCGTGACCGGGCTCGGGTTCTGGGCAGGCGGGGCGGCGGTCGGCGTGTTCCCGCACGCGGTCAGCAGCAGGCAGGCGCCCAGCAGGGCGGTGGCGATCTTCATGGGTTCCCCTCGCGTTTGCCGCGTACACGCGCGAGGGGGCCGGATGGTTGCGTCACGCGGCGGCGAGAGTTCCGCCGAGGGCCCGCAGGCCCTCATCGGTCAGTTCGGCCCGCGTCCACTGCCCGACGGCCACGACCCGCGAGGGCCGGATCAGGCCGGCCCGCGCCAGCTGGTGCGCGGTGGCCTGGTCGCAGCAGGGCAGGCCGTCGACGCGCAGGTCGGGCTCGCAGCTGCAGGTGAGTTCGGCCCGCCCGGCCCCGACGGCCCGCAGCATCGCCATCGCCCGGCGGTTCAGTTCGGTCTGCATGGTGGTCATCCCCCTCGTGTGGTGCTGACAATGAGGAGACGTGACCGCCGTCACCGAATACGCGAGTTCCGGCAGGGTCACCCGATCGGCGCTACTTCCCCACCGTTGGTCATCGGGGTCTTCGCCGCGAGCGAGCGCGTCGAGGTAGGCCCGATCGACGGCGAAGCGGGCGGCGATCTCTTCGCCTCGCGCCACGGAGCCGTGCCCGGGGACGAGGACATCAACACGCCCCGCGGCGTCTTCCAGCCGGTCGAGCGCGGCGCGGTAGTGGGCGGGCTCTTCGTTCCGGCGGCGGTCGAGGAGCGGGATCAGGACGTCGGACAGCAGGTCACCGGCAATCAGCACGCCCCGGTCGGCGAGCAGGAGAGCGGCGTGGCCCGGGGCGTGCGCGTCGTGCTCGAGGAGTTCGCCGGGGAGGGGATGGTGGTTTTCGGGCAGCGGGGTGAGGAGGGCGATCGGTTCAAGGGGGATGTCCGGCGCGGTTTCCCGGGCCATGGCCTGAGCGCGTTCACGGGCTTCGCCGGCGATGCGGGCGTTGGTGGGGGTGGCGTAGCGGGGGACGTCGCCGAAGCGGGGGTGCCAGAGCAGGTGGTCCCAGTGGGGGTGGGTGGAGAACCCGGCGACCACGGGGGTGTCGAGCCGCTCGAGGTCGTCGGCGAGCTGGTCGAGTTCGGAGCCGTGGATGCCGGGGTCGACGAGGAGGAGGCCGTCGTCCGTTTCCACGACGGTGGTGTTGCTCCAGACCCACTTGCTCTGTCGTACCCAGACACCGTCGGCTACCTGATTCAGCATCGGGCCACGGTGTCAGGTGGGGCCGGTGGGCGCAATCGCTTCGGTGGAGACGTCGCTTCCGCGGCTGGTCGGAGGTCGAAAACTCGCTCTGCGGGGCGGGGAGCGGCCGTGAAGTGTGGTGGCGGGGCGATCGTTTGCGCTGCTGTCGCCCCGGGGGCGCCCCCCCGGTTCCAGCGTATCGGCGGCTGCCGACAAGATCGGCGGGAAAGCCGCTGCCTGGGCCTGTTTGTCCACATCCGGACCGGCCTGTGGAAACCCGGCCGGGCAATGACCCCGACGCGATTTCAAGGCTCTTCCCGCAGGGCGCCTCCGCGGCTGTCGTGCGCGATCGGCTCAGCGCCGCCGCGGTTGTCGGGCGCAGTCGCCTCAACGTCGCCGCGGTTGTCGGGCGCAGTCGCCTCAGCGCCGCCGCCCGGGGGCGCCCCCCGGTTCCAGCGTATCGGCGGCTGCCGACAAGATCGGCGGGAAAGCCGCTGCCTGGGCCTGTTTGCCCACATCCGGACCGGCCTGTGGAAACCCGGCCCAGGCACCGACTCCGACCACACTTCAGGACCCGCCGGGCAAACCTCAGAGCCGTTCCTGCAAGGCGTCCGCCGCCGCGAGAAGGTCCGCCGCCCACCGCGCGCCCGGCTTCCGCCCGATCCGCTCGATCGGCCCGGACACCGAAACCGCCGCCACGACCGTCCCCGCCGAATCGCGCACCGGGGCCGAGATGCTCGCCACCCCCGGCTCGCGCTCCGCCACGCTCTGCGCCCACCCGCGCCGCCGGACCTCCAGGAGTGTCCGCTCGCCGAAGACCGCGTCCGCCAGGATCGTGCGCTGCGTGTGCGGGTCCGCCCAGGCCGCGAGCACCTTCGCGCCCGAGCCCGCCGTCATCGGCAGGCGGGACCCCACCGGGACCGTGTCGCGCAGGCCACTCGGCGGCTCCGCCGTCGCGACGCACACGCGCTGGATGCCGTCGCGCCGGTACAGCTGGACGCTCTCGCCCGTGACGTCGCGCAGCTTCGGCAGGACCACGCCCGCCGCGTCGAGCAGGGGGTCCGTCGAACCGCCCGCGAGCTCGGCCAGTGCCGTACCGGGACGCCAGCGTCCGTCCGGACCGCGGCGCAGCAGCCGGTGCACCTCGAGCCCGACCGCGAGCCGGTGGGCGGTGGCCCGGGGCAGGCCCGTCCGCGTGCACAGTTCCGCGAGGCCGCAGGGGTCGTCCGCGACCGCCTGCAGGACGGCCACTGCTTTGTCCAGTACTCCGATACCGCTATGCTGTCCCACGAACCGATACTAGCGTCCCGCACTTTGGGAAGTCCAGTATCTGGGAAACCCTGAACTCGAGCTGCGCCCTCCTTCGCGGCTCGCACCCCGATCTCGCAGGTGCGCGCCCGAGTTCGTCGACGAACCGTGGAAGGAGCCGGAGATGACCAGCCCGACCGGCAAGGCCCGCACGCTGGCGGAGAAGGTGTGGGAAAGCCACCTCGTGCGCCGAGGCGAAGGCGCCGAACCGGACCTGCTCTACATCGACCTCCACCTGCTGCACGAAGTCACCAGCCCGCAGGCCTTCGACGGCCTCCGCCTGGCCGGGCGGCCGGTGCGCCGCCCCGACCTGACCATCGCGACCGAGGACCACAACGTCCCGACCGTCGACATCGAGCTCCCCATCGCCGATCCGGTCTCGCGCACCCAGGTCGACACCCTTCGCCGCAACTGCAAGGAGTTCGGGGTCCGGCTGCACCCGATGGGTGACGCCGAGCAGGGGATCGTGCACGTCATCGGCCCGCAGCTGGGCCTGACCCAGCCCGGCATGACCGTCGTCTGCGGCGACAGCCACACCTCGACGCACGGCGCGTTCGGCGCCATCGCCTTCGGCATCGGCACGTCCGAGGTCGAGCACGTGCTGGCCACCCAGACGCTGCCGCTGCGTCCTTTCAAGACCATGGCGATCACCGTCGACGGCGAGCTGCGCCCGGGCGTCACGGCGAAGGACATCATCCTCGCGGTGATCGCCAAGATCGGCACCGGCGGTGGCCAGGGCTACATCCTGGAGTACCGCGGTTCGGCCATCGAGGCGCTCTCGATGGAGGCCCGGATGACCGTCTGCAACATGTCGATCGAGGCCGGCGCCCGCGCCGGGATGATCGCGCCGGACGAGACGACCTTCGCCTACCTGAAGGGCCGCCCGCACGCGCCGCAGGGCGCGGACTGGGACGCGGCGCTGGAGAACTGGCGGCAGCTGCGCACCGACGACGGCGCCGAGTTCGACGCCGAGGTGCACCTCGACGCGAGCGAGCTGACGCCGTTCGTGACCTGGGGCACCAACCCCGGCCAGGGCCTCCCGCTGGGCGCCGAGGTGCCCGACCCGGAGGCGATCCCGGACGAGAACGACCGCATCGCCGCTGAAAAAGCCCTGTCCTACATGGACCTCAAGCCCGGCACGCCGCTGCGCGAGATCGCCGTCGACACCGTCTTCCTCGGCTCCTGCACCAACGGCCGGATCGAGGACCTGCGGGCCGCGGCCGAGGTGCTGCGCGGTCGGAAAGTGGCGGACTCGGTCCGCATGCTGGTGGTTCCCGGCTCGATGCGCGTCCGCAAGGCCGCCGAGGCCGAGGGGCTCGACCAGGTCTTCACCGAGGCGGGCGCGGAGTGGCGCCAGGCCGGCTGCTCGATGTGCCTCGGCATGAACCCGGACCAGCTGAAGCCGGGCGAGCGCAGCGCGTCGACGTCCAACCGCAACTTCGAGGGCCGGCAGGGCAAGGGCGGCCGGACGCACCTGGTGTCGCCGCTGGTGGCCGCCGCCACGGCCGTCCGGGGCACGCTCTCGTCCCCGGACGACCTGCTGACCGCCGCCCGCTGACCCACCCGAGGAGCTACCCATGGAACCGTTCACCCAGCACACCGGCGTCGGCGTCCCGCTGCGCCGGTCCAACGTGGACACCGACCAGATCATCCCGGCGGTCTACCTCAAGCGGGTGACCCGGACCGGGTTCGAGGACGGCCTGTTCGCCGCCTGGCGCGGCGACGAGAACTTCATCCTCAACTCCGAGCCGTTCCGGAACGGGAGCGTGCTGGTCGCGGGGCCGGACTTCGGAACCGGTTCCTCCCGCGAGCACGCCGTCTGGGCGCTGATGGACTACGGCTTCCGGGTCGTCATCTCCGCCCGGTTCGCCGACATCTTCCGCGGCAACTCCGGCAAGGGCGGCCTGGTGGCCGCGCAGTGCGAGCAGCACGACGTCGAGCTGCTCTGGAAGCTGCTGGAGAACGAGCCCGGCACCGAGGTCACGGTCGACCTCGAGACCAAGACCGTGCGGGCCAAGGACTTCACCGCGCCCTTCCAGATCGACGACTACGTCCGCTGGCGGCTGCTGGAAGGCCTCGACGACATCGCGCTGACGTTGCGCCATGCCGGTGAGATCGACGCCTTCGAGGCGAGCCGCCCGTCGTGGAAGCCGACGACGACGCCGGTGGCCGCCGGCTGATCCGGTCCAGGGGCGCCTTTCCTTGTGCGACAAGGGAAGGCGCCCCTTTTTCGGCTGTTTCCTCCGGATGCCGAACGGCCCTTCGCGAGCCTTTACCGGGGCTCGGCGCGAGGCGGAACCCGTCCCGGGACAAGGGAAAGTTCCGCATGCCGTTTGGAATTTGTGCTGCCTTGGTAATACCGTGTCGCTAGTCGGCCGATGCGGCCGTGGAGCCTTCCTGGAGGACTGGACATGGCCAACAAGGCCCAGCTGATCGAGGCGCTGACCGAGCGCCTGGGCGACAAGAAGGCCGCTGCCGAAGCGGTCGACGGTCTGGTCGACATCATCATCCGGACGGTCAACAAGGGCGAAAAGGTCAACATCACCGGCTTCGGTGTGTTCGAAAAGCGCGCCCGCGCGGCACGGACGGCGCGCAACCCGCGCACCGGCGAAGCGGTGCGGGTGAGGAAGACGAACGTGCCCGCGTTCCGCGCCGGCACCACCTTCAGGGAAGTCATTTCCGGAGCGAAGAAGCTGCCGAAGGCCACCCCGGTCAAGCGCGCGGCGGCGACCACGACCACGCGAGCGGCGGCCTCCCGCACGGCGGCGGCCCCGAAGCCGGCGACGACCACGCGGACCCGCACGACGGCGGCCAAGCCGGCGGCAACGAGGACAACGGCGGCCAAGGCGGCCCCGAAGACGACGGCGGCCAAGCCGGCGACAACCCGTTCGCGGACGACGGCGGCCAAGCCGGCCACAACCACGGCGGCGAAGTCGACGGCAGCGAAGGCCGCCACGGCGACGAAGACGGCGGCGGCGAAGACGGCCACGGCCGCGAAGTCCACGGCGGCGAAGGCGACGACCGCGGCGAAGACCGCAGCCGCCAAGACGACCGCGGCCGCGAAGGCCCCGGCGGCGAAGGCCCCGGCGGCGAAGGCCCCGGCGGCGAAGGCCCCGGCGGCGAAGGCCCCGGCCGCCAAGACGACCACGGCCCGCAAGGCCCCGGCGAGGCGCACCTCGACCGCGGCGAAGAAGGACTGATCGCCCGAAACTGTCGTACCCCTGCGGTAACGTGAAATCCGGGGGACCCCCTGGGGGCGACCCCCTGCTCGACGAGCAGCTTTCCGGCAGGGCCCCGCGCGACTTGCGTGGGGCCCTGCCGCATGTCCGGGCCCTGCCGAGGAAGTAGGCCGCGCGCCCGAGGCGGCGGTGGGTGCATCCAGGCGGCCGCCCCGCGCACCGGCTCGCGTGCCCGGGCAGTCGGCTGCCGCACCGGGACCGTCGGCTCGCGCACCCGGACGGTCGGCCGCCGCACGGGAATGGTCGGTTGACGCACCTGGACGGTCGGCTCGCGTACCTGGGCGGTCGGCCGATGTACCGGGACGGTCGGCTCGCGCACCCGGACGGTCGGCCGGTGTGTGGGAATGGTCGGCTTGCGTACCTGGGCGGTCGGCTCGCGTACCCGGACGGTCGGCCGGTGTGCGGGAATGGTCGGTTGGCGCACCTGGGCGGTCGGCTGATGCGGCTGGATGGTCGGCCTGCGTACCTGGGCGGTCGGCTCGCGTGCCTGGACGGTCGGTCGCGGATCGGGTTGCGGCGTGGGCGAATCGACCGGCGGTGCAAGCGATCCTGTCTCGGGTGCACGAATCCCGTTACCTGCGCACCTCATCCGACCGTCCGAGTACGCGGGCCGACTGTCCGGGTACGCCAGCCGACCCTGCAGGTAGGCCGGGCGCGCGAGTCCGGCGGGGTGTCCGGGGGCGGGAGTTGGTTCGCCACCTACGCGCGCCATCGGCTGTGGTGGCTGGGAAGCCGGCCGGCGGGTGGGAAGTCACCCACTGCCGGCGCCTGGCTTCCGACCGGACACCCGCGTCACCCGGCCGGCCCAACCCCGCCCCCGCAACCGGTTCCGCCCAATTTCGCAAAGTTGCTTGAGCGCCCGGCCGAGTGGTGCCACGCTGCGTTCCTCGGGCCCGCGTCCGGCGGGGCCGGCGGTGCGAGGCGAACCTGGGGGCGACCACCATCGACATCCGGCTGCTCGGCCCGTTTCAGGTGCTCGTCGACGGTGCGCCGGTCGTGCTGACCAGTTCGCGCCAGCGCGCGCTGCTCGCCACCCTCGCCCTCGCCGCCGGGCGGCTCGTCTCCATCGATGCCCTCGCCCGGGGTGTCTGGGGTGAAACCCCGCCCGCGCACATCCGGGGCAGCCTGCAGACCTACGTCATGCGCCTGCGCCGGCTGTGCGGCGAAGACTCCGTCGTCACCGAACCGGACGGGTACCGGCTGGTCGTCGACCCGTCCCGGGTGGACGCGCTGCGGTTCCTGCACACCCTCGACCAGGCCGCCGCCGCCACGGAACCCGCCCGGCGGCGGGAACTGCTCACCGCCGCGCTCGACGGGTGGGGTGGGGTTCCCCTCGAAGGCGTCGGGTCCCCGGCGCTGTCCGCCGAGTGGGGACCGCTGCTGACCGAGCGGTACCTCTTCGCCGTCGAACAGCGCATCGACCTCGACACCGGGCTCGTCCCCGACGCGCGGCTCGTCGCCGAGCTCACCGATCTCGTCGCCCAGCACCCGCTGCGGGAATCGCTGTGGGAACGGCTGGTGCGCGCCCTCGCCCGGTCCGGGCGCCGGGCCGAAGCCCTCGCGCGCTACGCCGGGCTGCGGGCGTTGCTGGCCGACGAACTGGGCGTCGAACCGGGCGAAGACCTCCGCCGGCTGCACGCCGAACTGCTCGCCGCCGACGCCGATCCGGCCGTCCACACCGTGCCGCGGCAGCTGCCCTTCGACGTCGCCGGCTTCACCGGCCGGGGTCCCGAGCTCGCCGAACTCGACCGGCTGCCGCCCGGGGGCGCGTCCGGCATCGTCGTCATCGAGGGCACCGCCGGTGTCGGGAAGACGTCGCTGGCCGTGCACTGGTCCCACCGCGTCCGCGAGCGCTTCCCCGGCGGCCAGCTGTTCCTCGACCTGCGCGGCCACTCCGCCGACACCCCGGTCACCCCCGGCGCCGCGCTGGCCGGCTTCCTGCGCGCGCTCGGCGTCCCGGCCGAGACCCTGCCCTCCACTGTGGAGGAACGCTCGGCGCTGCTGCGCAGCAGGCTGGCGGGCAGCCGCACCCTGATGCTGCTCGACAACGCCCGCGACGCCGACCAGGTCCGTCCGCTCCTGCCCGGACCGGGCAACCTCGTCGTCGTGACCAGCCGGAACCAGCTGCGCGGCCTCGTCGCCCGCGACGGCGCCCGGCGCATCGCCCTGCGTTCCTTCGACGACCGCGACGCGGCCGCGCTGCTCGCCGGCAGTGTCGGGCCGCAGCGCCTCGCCGCCGAACCCGACGCCGTCGCCGAACTCGTCCAGCTCTGCGGCCGCCTGCCGCTGGCACTGGCGCTGGCCGGGGAGCGCGCTTCCCGGTTCTCCGGCGTCTCGCTCGCCGGCATCGTCGAAGAACTCCGGGACCAGCGGCTGCGGCTCGACACCCTGCGCGACCCGCAGGACGCCGGCACCGATCTCCGTGCCGCGTTCTCCTGGTCCTACAAGGCCCTGCGCCCGGCCGCCGCCCGCTTCTTCCGGCTGCTCGGCCTGCACCCCGGCCACGGCTTCAGCCTCGCCTCGGCCGCCGCGCTCGCCGGCGCCGACCTGCGCGAAGCGCGCGAGCTCGCCGACCAGCTCGCCGCCGCCCACCTGCTCAACCAGCCCGGCACCGACCGCTACCAGTTCCACGACCTGCTGCGCGTCTACGCGGGCGAGCTCGTCGAAACCGAAACGACGGCGGCCGAGCGCGCGGAGGCGCTGCGCCGGCTCGTCGACTGGTACCTCGCCAGCGTTGCCGAAGCGAACAAGCTGGTCCGCCCCGACCTGCTCACCGAGGACATCACGCTCGACCCGCCGCCGCTGCCCGCCGTCCGCTTCGCACAGCACGAGCAGACGATCGCCTGGTACACCACCGAACGCCAGGCCCTCACCGCGCTCGTCGGGATCGCCGCCGGGCACGGCTGGACCGCGCACGCCTGGAAACTCGCCTGGCTGCTGCGCGGGTTCTTCGCCGAGCGCCACGACCGCGACGACTGGATCACCACCGCCCGCGCGGCCGTCGCCGCCACGCGCGACGCCGGCGACGGGACGGGCCTGCAGTACAGCGCCAACAACCTCGGCTCGGCCTACCTGCGCACCCTGCAGTCCGACCTGGCGATCGAAGCGCTGGAGGAAGCGCGCGCCGCGTCCGAGGGCGGCGACGGCACCACGCTGACGGTGGCGATCCTGTCCAACCTCGCCGGTGCCTACTACGTCCGTGCCGAGTTCGCCGAAGCCGAGCGCTACGCCCTCAAAGCCGTCGACCTCGCGCGCGAGCACGGCCAGCGCACCTTCGTGCCGCACGCGCTGCTCAACGTCAGCGCCAGCCGCATCGGCCTGCGCGACTACGACCACGCCGCCGAAGCCGCCCAGGCGGCCCACGAAGCCTTCGCCGAACTCGGCGACCGCTACCACGCCGCGCTGGCGCTGGGGAACGTCGCCGAGGCCCTCGAAGGCGCCGGCCGCCACGACGAAGCGGAGCGGGCCGGGCTCGACGCGCTCGCCGAGCTCAAGGAGCTGAACGCCGACTACGGCACGATCGACGTCCAGATCACCCTCGGCCGGCTGAAGCACCGCACCGGCCGCGCGGCCGAGGCGGGCGGCCACTGGGCCGAGGCGCTGACCGTCAGCCAGCGCCTCGGCGACCCCCGCGCCGCGGAAGTCCAGGCCCTGCTGGCCACGGTGCCGACAGAAACCCCCTCGCCCGGGGATGCGCCGTACCCCTAGCCCGGCGCAGCCCAGCGGGACCCTGAGCAAGTACACCAAGATCGACTGTCACGGCGCTGTCTCGTCGTGACAGGGGCGCTACCCGGAGCGCCGGCCGCTCAGGACCGGCTGGGGGAAGGAGCGGGTAGGGCGCTGGGGTGGTAGTCCGCCGCCAGCAGCACCGGGCCTTCGGTGCCGGTCGGCGGCCGGAACGACAACACCCAGAACGAGCCCTTCTTGCTCGGCACCACCCCGCCGCGCGCCGCCGAGAGCTCGACCCCGTCGCGGTCGGCGAGCGCGCTCACCAGGTCCGGGATCACCCCGCCCTGGCTGCACACGACCGGTGTCCCGCCGTCCCCGGCCACCGCCAGCAGCCGCGCCACGCCGAGGACCGGGTCCGGCCAGTAGCCCTCTTCCGAGAACAGCGGTTCGTGCCGGACCTCGGCCTCGAGGTCCTCCGCCACCCCGTGGACGGTCTGGACGCACCGCAGCCGCGGCGCCGAGAGCACCCGGTCCGGGCCGAACAGCGCCAGCACCCGGCGCAGCGCCGCCGCCTGGCGCGAGCCCGCCTCCGACAGCGGCCGGAGGTCGTCGTCGCCGGACCACTCGTCGCGCTTGCCCGCCTTCGCGTGGCGCACCAGCACCAGCGTCGTCAGGCCCACCGGGAGTTCGCAGAACGCCCGCAGCACCCGGACGTCTTCCGGGCGCGTCAGCAGCTTCTCCGCCGCCGTCGGCTCCAGCCAGCGCAGCTCGTCGACCTCGTCGTTCGCCGCGAACTCGCCGGAAACCGCTTCCGCGGCGAAGTAGTCGACCGTCTTCGGCACCGTCCCGGAGCCGTTCCGGGACGGCACCGGGTACGCCGACCGGGCCAGGTAGCGGCCCAGGACCGCGGTGAACCCGGTCTCCTCCCGGACTTCCCGGACGGCGGCCTCGGCGATCGTCTCGCCCGCGTCGAGCTTCCCCTTCGGCAACGACCAGTCGTCGTACCGCGGGCGGTGGACCAGCGCGACCTCGGTCGTGCTCCCGGCGACGCGCCACAGCACCGCGCCGGCCGCCCGTACCTCCTGGGTCATCCGGCGGCCCCGTGCAGCTTCGCCAGTTCCAGCTGGTGGTCACGCACGCGCGAGCCTTCGGCCGGGGACGGCGACCACTCGCCGCTCTCGGTCAGCACCCAGCACCGGGTCTCCGGGTCGAGCGCCGAGTCGAAGATGTTGTCGAGCTGGGCGGTCAGCTTCGGGTCCTTGACGCGGACCAGCGCCTCGATCCGGCGGTCCAGGTTGCGGTGCATCATGTCCGCGCTGCCGATCCAGTGCGTGCCGCCGGCGCGGAAGTTGAAGATCCGCGAGTGCTCCAGGAACCGGCCGAGGATCGACCGGACGTGGATGTTCTCCGACAGCCCCTCGACGCCGGGCTTGAGCGTGCAGATCCCGCGCACCACGATCTCGACCGGCACGCCGGCCTGGGAAGCGTGGTAGAGCGCGTCGATGACCTGCTCGTCGACCAGTGAGTTGCACTTGATCCGGATCCCGGCGGCCTGCCCGGCCCGCGCCAGCTCGATCTCTTCGCCGATCGCGCGCACGATGCCGCGGCGGATGCCGTGCGGCGAGGTCAGGATCGTGCGGTAGGTGTCCTGCCGCGAGTAGCCGGTGAGGACGTTGAACAGGTCGGTGACGTCCGCGCCGATGCTCGGGTCGGCGGTGAACAGGCCGATGTCCTCGTAGAGCCGGGCTGTCTTCGGGTTGTAGTTGCCGGTGCCGATGTGGCAGTAGCGGCGGATGGTCGAGCCCTCCTGGCGCACGATCATCGACACCTTGCAGTGCGTCTTCAGCCCGACCAGGCCGTAGACGACGTGCACGCCCGCGCGCTCCAGCGTCCGCGCCCAGGTGATGTTCGCCTGCTCGTCGAAGCGCGCCTTGATCTCCACCAGCGCGACGACCTGCTTGCCGGCCTCGGCGGCGTCGATCAGGGCGTCGACGATCGGGGAGTCACCCGAGGTCCGGTAGAGGGTCTGCTTGATCGCGAGGACCTTCGGGTCGGCCGCCGCCTGCTCGATGAACCGCTGCACGCTGGTCGAGAACGAGTCGTACGGGTGGTGCACCAGCACGTCACCTTCGCGCAGTGTCGCGAACACGCTCTTCGGCGTCTCGCGCTCGCCGAACGCCGGGTGCGTCGCCGGGACGAACGGCCGGTCCTTCAGCTCCTTGCGGTCCACAGCGGACAGCTGGTGCAGGCAGGTCAGGTCGAGCAGGCCGGGCACCTCGACCACGTCCGCCGGGTCGACGTCCAGCTCGCGCAGCAGCAGCTCGAGCATGTGCTCGCTCATGTCCTGGGCGACTTCGAGGCGCACCGGCGGGCCGAACCGGCGCTGCGCCAGCTCGCGCTCGAGGGCCTGCAGGAGGTCTTCGTCACGGTCTTCGTCGACCTCGAAGTCGGCGTTGCGGGTGACGCGGAAGACGTGGTGCTCGGTGACGTCCATGCCGGTGAACAGCTCGCCGAGGTGGGCGGCGATCAGCTCCTCGAGGGGGAGGAACGTCGCCGTCCGGCTGGTGCGCTCGGTCTCGACGCGCATCAGGCGCGGCACGTTGCTCGGCACCTTGACCCTGGCGAAGCGCTCGGTGCCGCCTTCCGGGTCGCGGACCGTCACCGCGAGGTTGAGGGAAAGGCCCGAAATGTACGGGAACGGGTGCGCCGGGTCCACGGCCAGCGGCGTCAGGACCGGGAAGATCTGCTCGGAGAAGTAGCTGGACAGCCGGAGCTGGTCGGCGCCGGTCAGGTCGGCCCAGCCGACGATGTGGATGTCCTGCTCGGCCAGCTGCGGGCGCAGGTGCTTCTCGAAGGCGCCGGTCTGCCGCTCGACGAGGTCCTGGTTGCGCTTGGCGATGTAGCCGAGCTGCTCGCGCGGGGTGAGCCCGTCCGCGCTGCGGACCAGCAGGCCGGTCTCGTCGCGGCGCTTCAGGCCGGCGACGCGGACCATGTAGAACTCGTCCAGATTGGACGCGAAGATGGCGAGGAACTTCGCCCGCTCCAGCAGCGGCTGCGACTCGTCCTCGGCCAGCGCGAGCACGCGGGCGTTGAAGTCCTGCCACGAGAGCTCGCGGTTGAAGTACCGGTCGTCGGGCAGCGTCTCGACGGCGGTCGGCGCGACGGTGACGGCGGGCGGCGCGGACGGGACGGCCCGGAACTCCTCGGCGTTGCGGGCGTTGCCCTGCGTGGCGCTGCGGCGGCGCGTCGTGGCCGAGGTCGCGGCCGCGGCGGTGGTCTTGCGGGTGCGCGCCTTGCCGGCGTTGGCACGGGCGGCGGTGTCGCGCGCGGTGGACTTCGACGGCACCTTTTTCGCCGTGGCCGGCTTCTTCGCCGCATCGGCGGATTCACTGGCCGGGTTCCTTCGCCTCCGCGGTGCGGGCGTGCCGCCGTCGTCTGTGCTCACGGCACCCATTCTTCACTACGCGGGGCGGAATTGCGCAGGCCGCGGTGAAGGTCGGATGAACAGCTCAGTGCGGGAGGGCACACGGTTCCCGGAGGAAGGCTGCGGTGTGTTTTCCGACACCGAGGGCGCGGACGTGGGCCAGATCATCCGGGGTGTCGACGTCGCTGCGGAGGGTGGGGAGGGGGGCGGAGAGGGCGATCGCCCCGGAGGCGGCGTGGAGGCGTGCGGAGGCGGGGCCGAAGCGGGGGTCGAGCGGTTCGCCGGGGGCGGCCAGGAGGAGGGTGGTGCCGGTGCCTTGGCGATCGGCTACGAAGGCTCGGCGGGCTGCGTTTTGGGCTGCGTTGTGGGCTGGGGCTGCGGCTGCGCTTTGAGCTGCGGCTGCGGCCAGGGCTTCGGCTTCGGCCAGTGCGGTGGTGAGGTCGCCGGCGCGGAGGGCGGGGAGGTCGGCTTGGAGCGCGCCGACGACGGCGTCCGGATCGTCGGCTCTGAGCAGGGCTTCGCCGTGGCGGAAGGCGGCGTTGAGGGTCTTCTCGGCGGGTTCTTCGACGATCTCGACCCCGAGTTCGCCCAGCTCCGCGACGGCCCGCGGATCGGCGGCGACGAGCAGGACGCGCCTGACCTCGGCGCTGGCGGTGACGGCCGCGAGGGTGTCCTTGGCCAGGGCGAGGACCAGCCCGGGGTGCCGATCCGCCTCGACGGCACCACGAAGCCGCGACTTGCCGTCGCGGGGGTGTTTCATCGGCACGATCAGATCCACGTCCACGTGTCCATCTTTACCCGAAAGCGGCGCTGCCGGTGGCGGGCCGGGGTGGGTTGTCCACAGGTGACGGGTGTTGTGGACAGGTTCTGGGTGGTGGGGGTTCGGGGCGGGGGTTTGTCGGGTGGGGGCGATAGCGTCGAAATCGGGGGTGCCCCGTTGGGGGATGGTGGCCCCCTTTGGGAGGGCGGGCTCTGTGTCGGGTGGGGGTGATGCCCGGCCCGCACTGCGCCGATCCGCCTGGGTGCACAGCCACCCAGCGATCGCCCGTCACAACCCACGCCAGGCGCGCAGGAAAGGCTCGGTAGACCGTTCGCAGCTCACATGCCACTGCGGCCAGGCGGGATGGTCGTGGCGCACCCCGCGGGTGATCTGCTGCGCTCGACCGCGCATTCAGCCCGACCGCCTGCGACACCCGGATCAGCTCGCCTACCCCAGGGCGCGGCCGCCGGGCCATGGCCGGCTCGTGCGCAGCGCGGGGCCGATACGTGCCATCTGGCTGCGGTCCGGTTCCCGGCTGATCGTCGAGGCCGGCCGGCCTCGGCCGCGAAGGCTCGCAGCGACGCCCGGGCCCGCGGGCCTCGGCCAGGCGATCAAGACCTCCTTCCGGGAGATCGGCAACCGCGACCGCACCTCCGCCGGCGCCGACGGAAGTGCCGCGGCCTGGTCTGCCGGCGTTTGTGGTCCGGTAGTCGACTAGCGGGCTGCTTCCTCTGGAAAGGGCCGGGGTGTGCGGGCTATAGGGGCTCGATCAGCGGAGCGAGGTGCTCGGTGGTGGGTTCGGGCCGCCGTTGCCGGGGCCGGACCCGGGGTAACGAGGTCGACCAGGTCGTGGGCCCCGACCGAAGACCCGGCCCGATCCCGCCCGCGAGCAGCCGCGACTTGGCCCCGCGGCCGACCCGCGACCCCGCAAACGCCGACCCGACCGGACAGCCGAAGCACCCCCGGCCTGGTCAACCCACCCGCCCACCCCACCCAACCGGACCCTCCCTGGACCCGCCCGAGCCCGGCGCGGCAGGATCAAGGCCCGACCCGTCGTGTGGAGGAGGAGATCGTGGCCCGGCGTGAGAAGGGCGGCTTCTGGGTGGGCTTGGCCGCCGCACTGTTCTACCCGCTCACCGGTATCGGGCGGCGGGTCTACGTCGGCGCCGAAAAGATTCCGCGGCAGGGGCCCGCTCTGCTCGTCATGAACCACATCTCGCACCTCGATCCCGTCGTCGACGCCGTCTTCGTGCACCGGCAGAAGCGGGTTCCGCGGTTCCTCTTCAAGGAGAGCCTGCTGCGCGCGCCGGTGCTCGGGCCG